>NZ_LT629771.1:6885265-7485957 GCF_900105175.1 Jiangella sp. DSM 45060
CCGCCGCCCAGGACGAGGCTCGATGCAAGCGTTCCGTTCGAGTGTGAGGAGGTCCCGATGAGCCGCGTGGCCCACGCTTTCCACGGCCCGGCGACGGCCGTCGCGCCCCATGCCCGTCCGGATCGCACCCTTGATGTCGTGATGCCCGGCCGGAAGCCGGATTCCCCCGACGTTGACCCCTGGCGCCACGACCCCGCAGCCGGCCACCCCCGCGCCGGCTCACCCCAGGCCGGCGCCCCCCTCGAAGCCGGCCAGCTCGCCGCCGTCCCCACGGCCGACCCACGCTTGTCGGCGACCGTGCACGGCGAACACCACACCGGTCTGCTGCGGGTTCGGCTGACCGGGGACGGCGGCGAGGTGGGGGAATACGACCTGGACGTCGAACAGGCGCTGCACCTGGCGCAGCGGCTGCGCGACGCCGCCGCGGCCATGCGGGAGTTTCATGCGGAGCGGACCTTCGGCCCTCGCCGGTTTTCCCGTTAGCAGCAATGCCGGACCGATGCTCTGGTGCAATGCTGGTGCGGTGGTGCGGCGCTGTGTCATCGTTGATGACAACGAGAGATTCCTGGCCGTGGCGCGTTCCAGCCTCGAACGCGGCGGCCTGGAGGTGGTGGGGACAGCGACCACGACGACACAGGCACTCGAACTCATCGGCGCCGTGCGACCCGACGTCGTACTGGTCGACATCGCCCTCGGTACGGAGAGCGGTTTCGACCTCGTCCACCGGATCGCGGCGGCCGACCCGTTCGGCCGCCCGCATGTGGTCCTGATCTCGACCCGCCGCGAGGACGACGTCGCGGAGCTGGTGTCGGCCAGCCCGGCGGCGGGATTCGTCTGGAAGGCCGATCTCTCGGCGAGGGCCGTGCGAGATGTGGTGGCGTCAGGAGAGCAATGAGGCGTCAGGATCACTGACCGACTCGCCGCTGCGGCGGTGGGTGGGTGGGGCGATCATCGGCGTCGGCCTCGTCGGGCTGGTCACCGGCCTGGTCGCGTTCCTGAACCTGCACCTGCCGCCGCGCGCGCTGCTGATCCTGTACCTGCTGGCCGTCGTGCCGGTGGCGCTCTGGTGGGGCGTGGGCCCCGCGGCGCTGGTGTCGGCGTTGAGCGTCATCACGTTCGTGC
This sequence comes from Jiangella sp. DSM 45060, assembly GCF_900105175.1. Taxonomy (NCBI): domain Bacteria; kingdom Bacillati; phylum Actinomycetota; class Actinomycetes; order Jiangellales; family Jiangellaceae; genus Jiangella; species Jiangella sp. DSM 45060. The sequence goes on from NZ_LT629771.1 coordinate 6,886,388, forward strand.
TGCTCATCGCGCCGCCGCAGAGCGAAGGGACGGCCGTGGTGGCGTTCGCGGTGTTCGTGGCGACGGCGGCGGTGGTGGCCGGGCTGGCAGCGGGGCTGCGCCAGAGCGTGCGGCGGTCGCAGGAGCTGGCGGCCGAGCAGTCGGCGCTGCGGCGGGTCGCGACGCTGGCGGCGAAAGGGGTACCCGCGACGGAGTTGTTCGAGGCCGTGACGCGGGAGATCGGCGAGCTCTGCGGGGCCGACCTCACCCGGCTGGGGCGCTACGAGGACGGCGGGACGGTGGTCCGGGTCGCCGCGTGGACGCGGATACCGGCGCGGCTGCCGGTCGGCGCGCGAGTCCCGGTGGACGAGACGCGTGTCGCCCGGGACGTGCTGCGGACCGGCGCGCCGGTCCGGGTCTCCGACGCGGCGGCCACCAATGGCGCCGGCGGCCCGCTGGCCCGCGAGCTGGGCATCCGCTCGTCCATCGGCTGCCCGGTCGTCACCGGCGGGGGCATGTGGGGCGTCGTCGTCGTGTCGGCGCGGCACCCGCGCGCGTTCCCGCCGGGGACCGAGGACCGGATCCTGCATTTCACCGAGCTGCTGGCGACGGCTATCACGAACGCCGAGGCCAGCGCGGAGCTGATGCGCAACGCCGAGGAGCAGGCCGCGCTGCGCCGGGTGGCGACGCTGGCCGCGCGCGGCGGCGCCGACCCGAGTCCGGTGTTCCGGGCGGTCGTCGACCAGGTGTGCGGGCTGCTGGGGGCGGATTGCGCGTCGGTGCTGCGGTTCGAGAGCGACGGGACGGCGACGTACCTCGCGGCGCGCGGCTGGCGCGACACGCGGCGCCGCGGACCGGGCGCGCGCTGGCGGCCGGAGACCCCGTCGGTGATCGAGCGGGTGCTCCGCACCGGACGGTCGGCCCGGATCGACTACACCGACGGCGGCGAGCAGCCGCCCAGCCTGTCCGGCGAGGACATCACGTCGACGGTGGCCAGTCCGACCATCGTGGAGTCGCGATGCTGGGGCAGCATCGGCGTGGCGTCACGCACCGGACTGCTGCCGCCTGACACGGAGGAGCGGCTGGTCGCGTTCACCGAGATCGTCGCCGCCGCCATCGCCAACACCGAGAACCGCAGGCAGCTGGCCGCCTCGCGGGCCCGGGTCATCGCCGCCGCCGACGCCACCCGGCGGCGGCTCGAGCGCGACCTGCACGACGGCGCGCAGCAGCGGCTGGTCTCGCTCGCGCTGGAGCTGCGCAACGTCCAGGCGGAGGTTCCGGCCGAGCTGCCCGGCCTGGGCGCGGCGCTCGGCCGGCTCGCCGAGGACGTCACCGCGGTGCTGGACGAGCTGCGCGAGCTGTCGCGCGGCATCCACCCGGCGATCCTCTCCGAGGGCGGGCTCGGCCCGGCGCTGCGCACGCTGGCCCGCCGCTCGCCGGTCCCGGTGGACCTGACGCTGCGGCTGGAGCGCCGCTACGGCGACGCGGTCGAGGTCGCGGCGTACTACGTGGCCTCGGAGGCGCTCACCAACACCGTCAAGCACGCCGACGCGACGCACGTGGAGCTGGCCGTCGAGGAGCGCGACGGCGAGCTGTGGCTGCTGGTCAGCGACGACGGCCGCGGCGGCGCCGCCCTGACCCGCGGCACCGGGCTGACCGGCCTGTACGACCGGGTCGAGGCGCTCGGCGGCAGCATCGTGGTGAGCAGCCCGGCCGGCGAGGGCACCCGGCTCGAGGCGGCGCTGCCACTGACGCCGGGGTGACGCCGTCGTCGCTACGCTGGCCGGGTGACGACGCAGGGGACGCGGCCGGCGGCGCGCGGCATCGGGCTCGGGCTGGCGGCGCTGGGGCGGCCCGGCTACCTCACGCTCGGCCACGGCGACGACTTCCGCGACGGCGTGACGGTCGACGACCTGCGGGCGCGCACGCACGCGGTGCTCGACGCGGCGTGGGCCGCCGGCGTGCGCTACGTCGACGCGGCGCGGTCGTACGGCCTGGCGGAGCGGTTCCTCGGCGAGTGGCTGGCCGCGCATCCGGGCCGCCGCGCCGAGTTGACCGTCGGCTCGAAGTGGGGCTACACGTACACCGCCGGGTGGCGCGTCGACGCCGACGTGCACGAGGTCAAGGACCACTCGCTCGAGACGTTCGAGCGGCAGTGGCAGGAGACGCTGGCCGCGCTCGGCGGGCCGCCGGACGTCTACCTCGTGCACAGCCTGACCTCGGACAGCCCGGCCCTGGGCGACGACCGGCTGCTGGCCGCGCTGGCGCGGCTCGCGCGCGACGGCGTCGCGACCGGGTTCTCGGCCAGCGGCCCGGACCAGGGGGCCGTCATCGAGCGGGCGCTGGCCCTGACGGCCGACGGCCGGGCGCCGTTCCGCGCGGTCCAGGCCACCTGGAACCTGCTGGAGCCATCGGCCGGGCCGGCGCTGACCCGGGCCCACGACGCCGGCTGGTACGTCGTCGTCAAGGAGGCCGTGGCGAATGGGCGGCTCACCGATCGCGGCGACGTCACGGGGGTCCGTGCCGCGGCGCACGCGGCCGGGACGAGCCCCGACGCGCTGGCGCTGGCCGCCGTGCTCGCGCAGCCGTTCACCGACGTCGCGCTGAGCGGCGCGACCTCCGTCGACCAGCTGCGCAGCAACCTCGCCGGCGGCGCGGCGGACGACCTACCGGACGTCGCCGAGGACCCGGAGGCCTACTGGGCCGGCCGCTCCGCGCTCACCTGGACCTGAGCTCGTCGTGCAGGCCGCGGGCGACGCGGCCCATCGCGATCTCCGCGGCCGGCTGGGCCGCCGCCGCGACCCTCGACCTTGTCAGCGCGACGACGGCGAACCGCCCGCCGTCGGCGTGCTCGACGACGCCGGCCTCGTGCCGCAGGTTGAGCAGCGTCCCGGTCTTGGACGACCACGTCGAGGCGTCGCTGACGAACTCCGGCGCGAGCCGGTTGCGGTGCACGTTCGCCGCCAGCAGCTGCCGGAGCCGCGCCGCCACGCCGGGGTCGATCGCGTCGCCGGTCCACAACGCGGCGAGCAGCGCGGCCAGCGACCGCGCGGTCGCGGTGTTGGCCCGCGCGACGTCCAGCTCGGCGATCGGGCTGCCGCCGCCACGCCCCGTCGTGCCGATGGCGAGGTCGTGCCGCAACCCGCCGTCGAGCGCCTCGGCCGGCGTCGCCATGAGCACGTCCATGCGGTGCCGCAGCGAGAACCCGTCGATGCCGAGGTCGCGCAGGACCGCGGCCACCCGCGCCGGCGGCGTGAGGTCGAACAGCGCGTCGGTGGCGGCGCTGTCGCTCAGCGACGTGCTCAGGTAGACGAGGTCGGCGACGGCGACGCGGGCCGGGTGCTGGAACCGGGTGATGCCGGTCGGGCCGGGGGTGTCGACGCGGCCGGGCGCGACCTCGACCGGCGCCGCGCCGTCCAGCTCGCCGCGCCTGACGCGCTCCAGCGTCGCGAGCGCCAGCGGCAGCTTGACCAGCGACGCGATCGGCAGCTCGACGTCGGCGTCGAGGGCCAGCTCGGTGCCGTCGTCGAGGTCGCGGACGAGGAACGAGCCGGCCAGCCCGGCGTCGACGAGGTGGTCGCGCCACTCGTGCAGGGACGTCACGACGCCTCCAGACAGCGGGCCAGCAGTGGCCCGAGCGTCGTCGTGAGGTGGTCGGCGTCGAGCACCGAGGCGGCGGTGACGGCGTACCCACGGACCAGCGAGGCGTCGCCGATCGGCCGCCACGTCAGCCCGCAACCGGCCGCCTCGCGCGGCGTGCACAGCAGGGCGTCGTCGGTGCGGATGACCTCGGCCACCGCACCGGCCAACGACGACACCCGCAGCTGGGACGGGCGCAGCCCAGCGGCGACGGCGAGCCGGGCCAGCGCGTCGCCGACGTGCGGCACGTCGTCCTCGGGCCGCAGCCAGATGCGGCGGTCGGGCACACCGGCGTCGCGGGCCGGCCGCAGCGAGGCGAGGAACACCCGCCGGGCGCCGGACGGCCGCAGCGTCGCGAGGCCGAGCGGCACCGTCCACCGCGCCTCGGGCTCGGGCACCGGCAGGACGGCGGCGCGGACGGCGCGGTCGCGGACCAGCTCGCGCCGACGCTCCGGCTCGGCGTGCTCGACGACCAGCGCGACCCCGGCGTCGCGGGCGTCGGCGACGAGGTCGACCAGCGCGGCGAGCGGGAGGTCGACGGGCAGCGCGAGGCCGACCGGCGCGGAGCCGGCCCGGGCGGCGCCCGCGCGCAGGTCGTCGGCGGCGTCGAGGACGCGGCGCGCGGCGGGCAGCATGGTGCGGCCGAAGTCGGTGAGCGCGGCGCGGCGGGTCGTGCGGTCGAAGACGACGCCGCCGAGGTGCTGTTCGAGCGCGGCGACCCGGCGGCTGGCGACCGGCTGCGGGATGCCGATGGCGGCCGCACCCTGGGTGAAGCTGCCGCGCTCGCTCACCGCGACGAACGCGGCGCAGGCGGCGACGAGGTCCATGACCGCACCGTACTATGCCGGATCGGCATGGAATCGTCCGTATCCGTCTTTGCACGCATGGTGAGTGGCGGCGAGGCTGGTCGCATGCGACTCACCGCCCTGCCGGTCCTCGCGGCCGTCGCCGCCCTCCTCGCCGGGTGCGGCGCGGACGACGCCCCGCCGGCCTCGGCCCCGGCCGCGTCCAGCCCGGCCGCACCGAGCACCACGAACCCGCCGACGACGGATCCGGCGGTCGCCGCCGCCCTGACCGCGCTGGAGGACGACTACGCGGCCCGGCTCGGCGTCTACGCGATCGACACCGGGACCGGCCAGGTGGTCGAGCACCGTCCCGACGAGCGGTTCGCGTTCGCGTCGACGCACAAGATGCTGTCCGCCGCCGCGGTGCTGCAGGTCACCGAGCCCGCGGACCTCGACGAGCTGATCGAGGTCGACCCCGCCGAGGTGGTCGGCTGGTCGCCGGTCACCGAGCCGGCCGCCGGCGTCGGGCTGACCCTGCTGGAGATCATCGAGGCCGCGATCACGCTCAGCGACAACACCGCGGCGAACCTGCTGTTCGAGCAGGTCGGCGGCCCGGACGGGCTGGAGGCCGCGGTGCGCGGATTCGGCGACGAGACCACGTCGTTCGACCGCATCGAGCCGGGCCTCAGCGACTGGGCGCCCGGCGAGGAGCGCGACACCACGACGCCGCGGGCGATGGCCGGCAACCTCCGGGACCTGCTGCTCGGCGACCTGCTGACCGACGAGGACCGGACGCTGCTGCACGACACCATGCGGGCCAACACCACCGGTGACGAGCTGATCAGGGCCGGTGTGCCGGACGGCTGGGTCGTCGCGGACAAGACCGGCTCCGCGACGCATGGCGGGCGCAACGATGTCGCCGTCATCGAGCCGCCGGGCGCCGCGCCGATCGTGCTCGCCGTCTACTCCAACCGGCTCGATCCGGAGGCGGAGTCCGACCCCGCGCTGATCGCCGCCGCGACGGAGATCGTCGTCGACGCGTTCAGCGACTGATCACGGCTCGGACGGGCGCAGCCGCGAGCCGTAGCGGGCGAACAACGCCTCGTTGTGCGCGTCGCCCTCCGGCACGTTCGCCGAGACCAGCACCGGCACATCCGCGCCGGCCGCGAGCAGCAGCCCGCACACCTCCGTCACCATCAGCTGCGCGATCAGCACGCCGGTCAGCGAGGACGTCGGCGTGATGCGGACGCCCGTGGGCAGCTCCAGGGTGGCGTCGCCACGCGGCGAGCCGTTGTCGATGACCACGTCGGCCAGCTCGAACAGCCTCTGGCCGGACGGGTGCCGCGAGGTGATCTGCCTGCTGTGCTCAGCCGACGTGATCGCGATGACGGGGTGCCCGCCGGCCTTGGCCAGCCGGGCCAGCTCGACGACCGAGCCGTTGCCGCCGGAGTTCGACGTGATGACGAAGACGTCGCTCGGGTGCAGCTCGGCGAGGTCGAGGATGCGCTGTGCGAGCGCCGGGTCCCGCTCGACGGTGGGGTCGAGGATCTCGCGCGGGTCGGCTCCGCCGTACATGACGAGGTCCTTGATCGACAGCGCGTTGGCCGGGACCAGCCCGCCGGCCCGGCCGACGATCTCGGCCGTGATCGAGCGGGAGTGTCCGGTGGCGAACGCCTGGATCAGCCCGCCGCCGCGCAGTCCGTCGGCGATCAGCCGGGCGGCCGCGGAGATCGCGTCGGCCTGGGTGGCGATCAGCCGGTCGGCCGCGGCCAGCAGGATCCGCGCGGCGGCGTTCTGGTCGATCGTCTCGGCGTCGGTGGTCATCGTGTCAGCCTCCGTGGATGGTGCGGTGGACGAGTTCGTGCAGGACCCCGGCGGCACGCTCGGCGGCGTCGGGACGGAACGGTGAGATCAGCACCTCGTAGCCAGGGCTGGCGAAGTCGGCGGCGGCGGGCAGGTAGCCGGCGTAGCCGTTTGCGTACCCGAGCAGCACCGACGGCGCCGCGGTGTCGCGCAGCGACAGGAACGGCTCGCCGCCGATGCCCTGCAGCGTCAGCCCGCCGAGCCGGACCGCGGCCAGTTCCAGCGGCACCGTCTCCGGGCCGCCCACGCGGCGCGCGGCCGCCTCGACACCCTGCAGGGCGGTGACGGCAGCCCGCCCGGCCGGGTCATCGTCGGTCAGGCCGGCCAGCCGGCCGGTGAACTCCGTGCGCAACCCGGTCAGCCGGTCGCCGTCGTCGTGCCGGGCCGGCAGCGGCAGCGTGGCGTGGGCCGCGGCGATCCCGTCGTCGGCGGTCCAGGCCCGGCCCGGCGCGGCGACGAGCTCGGCGACCTGGTCCGCCGCCAGCGCGGCCAGCCTCCGGCCGTCGGCCTCGGTCTGGGCGTGACGGGTCCAGCGGGTGCTGACGTCGCCGGCCGCTCCCGTCACGACGACCACCCAGGCCGACCCGCCGAGCCGGGCCTGCAGCTCGTCCCGGATCCACGCCGTCAGATCCCCGCTCACCACCGACGACGCCGCCGGCAGCACGGTCGGGTGCACCGGCACGACGGCCACCACGCCGTCCACCCGATCGGCGCCGAAGCGCAGCACGTCGACCGGCACCCGGTGGTCGCCGGTGTCGGCGCCGCGGCGCGACCCGACGCCGTCCAGCCGGCCCGAGTGGTGGCTCGCGGCGCAGTCCGTCTCGGCCGCGACGGCGTCCCGTGCCGCCGCGACCGCCGCGTCGGCGACGGCGGACAGCCAGCCGGACGGCGTCGTCCCGCCGCCCGGCCCGGATCCGACGTCGGGGCCGGAGTGCGTGTGCGTGGCGCACAGCCAGACCTCGCCGACGCCGGCCAGCCGGCGGCGGACCTCGGCGGCCAGGTCGGCGTTCACCCCGACCAGCTCGGCGACGACCAGCAGGAATCGGTTCGTCTCCGCGGCGATCGATACGCAGCCGACCCGCAGCGGCGCCAGCGTCCCCGCCGACGGCGCGGTCCGGGCGGCGTACCCGCCCAGCGGCGTGCCGTCCGGGACGGCCAGCGTCGCGGACCCGTGCCCGACCCTCACCGCACCGCCTCGACCAGCCGCCGGGTGATCGCCATCGGGTTCGTGACGGCGGTCCCGACGACGACGGTGTGCGCGCCGGCGTCGAAGGCGGCCAGCACGTCGTCGCGGGTCCAGTACCGGCCCTCCGCGACGATCGGGCAGTCCAGCTCGTCCACCAGCGTCCGGACCAGCGCGAGGTCCGGGCCGTCGACACGCTCGCCGCCGGTGTACCCGGACAGCGTCGAGCCGACGAGGTCGGCGCCCGCTGCCCGCGCGTACCGGCCCGCGGCGAGCGTGTCGACGTCGGCCATGACGGGCACGCCCAGCCGGTCGTGGATGGCGGCGATCAGCTCGGCGAGGTCGCCACCGGGCCGGGGCCGATCGGTCCCGTCCAGCGCCACCACCGTCGCGCCGGCCCGCACCACCGTGGCCGCCGACTCGAACGTCGGCGTGATGTAGACGCCGTCGCGGTCGCCGGTCTTGTTGATGCCGAGCACCGGCACCGAGACGACAGCGCTGATCGCGGCGACGTCGGCCGGGCCGTTCGCCCGGATGCCGGCCGCGCCGCCGGCCTCGGCGGCCCGCGCCATGAGCGCCATCGGCTCCGGTCCGTGCAGCGGGTTGTCCGGGCCGGCCTGGCACGAGACCACGATCGAGCGGAACGGGAACACGGTGTCAGACATGGGCTTCACTCCCAGCGGTCAGCATCAGCGGCTCGTAGGGGCCGAGCCCGGCCAGCAGCCGGACGGCGCCGTCGAGCGGGTTGCCCAGCGGCTCGCGCACGTCGACGCCCGGGCAGCGGGCCCGGATGGCGTCGGTGAACGGCTGTCGCACGAGATCGTCCATCGCGAACAGGCCACCGGCGTAGGACACCGGCACCCGGGCCGTGGTGGGGAACGAGCGGGCCAGCACGGCCGCCGTCGTCGCGACCAGGCCGTCGACGGCGTCGGCCCAGATGCCCTGGGCCACCGGGTCGCCGGCCCGGGCCACCGCGGCCACCCACGGCGTGCACCGGGCGACCATCCGCACCGGCGCCGGCGACGTGTAGATGCGCTGCGACAGCCCGGCGAGGTCGCCCAGCGCGTCCTGCGCGGCCTCCGTCAGCGCGGTCGCCGGGCCGCGGCCGTCCCGGGCGGACAGCACCGCCCGCAGCGCCGCCCGCCCGATGGAGAAACCGCTGCCGGAGTCGCCGAGCAGGTAGCCGTGGCCGTCGCCCTGGTGCGCCCCGCCGTCGGCGGCGATGCCCAGGCAGACGACGCCGGTGCCGGCCGTCGTGACCACACCGGGGGCGCCCCCGAGCGCCCCGGCGTGCGCCGTCACCATGTCCGGGCCGAGCCACACCTCCGGGTCGCCGAGGCGATCGTGGATGCGCGCGGCCAGCCGGCGGCGCCGGTCCGGCTGCAGCGGCGCCGCCGTCAGGCCGAGGCAGACCCGCCGCACCCCGGGCGGCGACCCGAGCCCCTCGTACGCCTCGGTCACCGCGTTGGCGACGCTGTCCAGCAGGTCCGTCTCGGCGCTGTAGGCGAACCCGCCGGCGTGCGTGATCTCGACGACGACACCGTCGCGCACCAACGCCATCCGCAGATTCGTCTGCCCGCCGTCGACGGCCAGCTCCAGGCTCACTTGATCCCCGCCGTCATCGTGATCCCTTCGACGAACTTGCGTTGGAGGACGAGGAACAGCAGCAACGTCGGCAGCAGCGCCAGCAGCGCCGCGGCCATCATCATCGGGATGCCGCCGGAGCCGAGGTTGTTGGCCTGCATCGCGGCCAGCCCGACCGGCAGCGTCCGGTGCTCCTCGTCGTTGCCGACCAGCAGCGGCCACAGATGGCTGTCCCAGTTGGTCATGAAGATGAACAGCGCCAGCGCGGCCATCGGCGAGGCCATCATCGGCGCGACGACGTTCCACAGGATCCGCAGCTCGCCGGCGCCGTCGATGCGCGCGGCCTCCAGCAGCTCGTCCGGCAACCCGTCGATGCTCTGCCGCATCAGGAAGATCCCGAACGCGCTGGTGGCCGACGGGATGATCAGGCCGGCGAAGCTGTTGACCCAGCCGAGGTCGAAGACCAGCGCGTACAGCGGCACGTAGATGACCTCGAGCGGCACCATCAGCGTCGCCAGCACGACGAAGAACAGCAGGTTCCGGCCGCGGTAGGCGAACTTGGAGAAGCTGTACCCGGCCAGCGTGCAGGTGACGACGTTGAGCAGCGTCACCGAGACGCCCACGACGGTGCTGTTGAGGTAGTACCGCGGGAACGGCGCCTGCTCGAACGGCAGCGTGAAGTTGCCCCACAGCCACTGCGTCGGCAGCCACCGCATCGGGCTGGCCAGCACCTCGTCGGCCGGCTTCACCGCCGACAGCGCCGCATAGACGAACACCGACGCGAACACCAGACCGCCGGCCAGCAGCAGCACGAAGACGACGACTCGGCCGACCGGCCGGCGCCTGCGCGACGGCGCCGCCGGACGCGCGACCACCCCGGCGCTCATGCCGACCTCCGTAGCGCGCGGAGTTGCACGAACGTCACCATGAGCAGCAGGACGAACATGAGGACGGCGACGGCGGAGGCGCGGCCCATGCGGGCGCTGGCGAAGGCCGTCTTGTACACGAACAGGTTGATCACCTCGGTGCCGAAGCTGCCGCCGGTGAGCACGACCTGCGGGCTGAATGACTGGAAGCCGCGGATCACGGCCATCACCAGGACGACGACGGTGATCGGCTTGAGCAGCGGCAGCGTGACGTAGCGCAGCCGGCGCAGCGACCCGGCGCCGTCCAGGGCGGCCGCCTCCTGCAGGTCCTTCGGGATGTTCTGCAGCCCGGCCAGGAAGATGATGAGGAAGAAGCCGACCTCCTTCCAGATCGCCGCGATCGCGATCGCCCATTTGGCCCACGTCGAAGACGTCAGCCACGGGATGTCGGTGTTCAGCGTCTGGTTGAGCAGGCCCTCCGGCTGCAGGACGAGGCGCCAGATCACCGACACCGCGACCCAGGACGTCGCGACCGGCGCGAAGTACAGTAGCCGGACGAGCGCGCTGCCGCGCATGCGGGTGTTCAGGCCGAGCGCCAGCACCAGCGCCAGCAGCACCGCCGGACCGTACGTGACGACGACGTAGAACAGCGACGCGCCCAGCGAGGCGAGGAAGCGCTCGTCGCCGAACAGGAAGCGGAAGTTGTCCAGCCCCACCCAGACCGGCGCGCTGGTCAGGTTGTAGTCGTAGAGGCTGAGCTGAAACACCCGCAGCATCGGGTAGATCGCGAACGCCGCGAACAGTGCCAGCGCCGGCAGCGCGAACACCAGCCCGACGGCGTCGCGGCGGCGTCGCCAGCCGGCCCGGCCGGTGCCCGGAGGCCGGGCCCGCGCGACGCGGGCCCGGTCCGGTGCGGTTCGGGTCAGGGCCATGCGCTAGCTCGAGACGCTCTGGTCGACCGACTCGGAGGCCTCCTCGAGGCTCTCCGCCGGTGGCTGGCCGTCGAAGACCGACCGCTCGACGGCCGCCTTGATCGCGTCCTGCACCTCGCTCCAGTGCGGCCCGACCTCGTCGAACTTGCCCTGCTGGTAGGCCTGAGACCACACGTCCAGGAACGGGATGTTCGCGGCGGCCTCGGACTGCTCCCAGCCCTGCAGGGGCTGGACGAAGTTGACGTCGGTGAGCCAGCGCTCGTGCTGCGACGTCATGTACTCGATGAACTTCCACGCCTCCTCCTGCTGCTCGGAGGCCTTGTTCACCGCGAAGTAGTAGCCGTACCAGCGTCCGGACGGGTTCGCCGGGTCCACCTGCGGGAGCGGGACGACCGCCAGGTTCTCGAACGTGTCGGGGTTGTCCTGCGCGATCTGCTCGACCGCCCACGGGTAGATCATCGTCATCGACCGGCGGCCGGAGGCGAAGTCCTCGAACGGCGACGTCGCCTCGCGCGAGGCGGTGTCGGCGTTGCCGACCTGGTCCTCGCGGATGAGGTCGTGCCAGATCTGCAGCGCCTCGACGGACTCGGGCTCGGTGAGCGCCGAGCCGGTGCCGTCCTCGTTGAGGATCGAGCCGCCGGTCTCGTTCAGCAACGTCTGCAGCTGCTGGGTGTACCAGCCGGAGTGCAGGTAGACGAAGTTGAAGCCCTCGTCTCCGGCCGCGACCAGCTGCTGGCCGTACTCGGACACGTCGTCCCAGGTCTGCGGCGGGCTCGCCGGGTCGAGGCCGGCGTCGGCGAAGTGCTGGGTGTTGATGGCGAACGCGGTGGCATTGAACTCGCTGGGGACGCCGTAGAGGGTGCCGTCGTCGCCCTTCGCGCCGTCGAGCGTGCCGTCGACGTAGAGCGCCTCCAGCTCCTCGGCGGACTCGACCCCGAACGCGGCCGGGTCGATCGGCGCCAGCAACTCCTTCGGGATGTACTCGCCGCGCAGCGCGCTGTCGTCCATGTTGATGATGTCCGGACCGGAACCGTTGCTCAGCGACGTCAGCATCTTGGTGCCGAAGTCGTTGTTCGGGATGGTCTCGTAGGTGATGTCGACGTTCGGGTTCGCCTCCTCGTACTCGGCGATGAGCTGCTCGTTGAGCTCCGTCATCGGCGGATGGGTGTGCGTCCAGTAGGTCAGCTCGATGGTGTCGCCGCCGGTCGACCCGCCGTCGGAACCGCAGGCGGCGGCGACCGCCAGTACGGCCGCGGCCGGGATCAGCACCACGCGGGCGCGCGCTCGTACGCTCATGGGTTGCTCGCTTTCGTCGGTCCGCCCGGACGGGCGGAGCGGAAGGTCAGGCGGAACGCCGGGCATGCCTGCGCAGCGCCGGGGCGGGCACTGGCCGGAGCTCGGCGGTCAACTGGAAGCGGTCGCCGCGGAACAGGTCGGTGCCGCACTCGACGACCCGCCCGTTCGGGCCGAACGTGACGACGTCGAGCTGGAACGCCGGCCGTCCCGGCTCCGTGTGCAGCACGGCGGCGATCCGCTCGTCGAGCAGGGTCGGCTCGATGATGGTGCGGCCGGTCAGGATCGGGATGCCGTAGCGGTCCGCGAGCAGGTCGTACCAGGACCCGTTCAGGTCCGCCGGCGTCAGGTCCGGCACGATGTCGTCGGCCACCCACGTGGTCTCCACGCCGATGGGGTCGCCGTCGGCGGTGCGGAGCCGGGTGAACCGGACGATCGTCGTGTTGACGGGGATGCGCAGCGTCCGGGCCTGGCGCGGACCGGCCGGCAGCCGCCGGAACTCCAGCGTCACGCTGCCAGGCACGAGTCCGCGGTTGCGCATCTCCTGGGAGAACGAGGTCATCGCGAGGCGGCGGGTCAACTTCGGTCGCGCGACGAAGTTGCCCCTGCCGTGCTCGCGTACGACGAGCCCGGCCGTCGCCAGGTCGTCGAGGGCCCGCCGCAGTGTCATGCGGGCCACGCCCCAGTCGTGCGCCAGCCGGCGCTCCGACGGGAGTGCGACACCCTCGTCGCCGTGGTCGATGAGCTCCAGCAGGCGACCGCGTACCTGCGCGACCTTGCCGGTCGCGGACCCGAAGCCGTCGTTCGCCATGGTGTGAGCTCCTCGACATGAGGTGAGGTGCGCACCTTTATAGTCCGTGCCGCAGAACCGCACCAGGGCGTCGGCGAAGCCCGAGTAGACCAGTGGCGGGGCTGCGGTCGGCGGCGATGCCGCAGGCCACGGGCTTTTGTATCTCTGAGGGCGGCAACTGGTCCAAACGGAGGTCAGCGCAGCAGCGACCGCTCCGTGGGCGCCAGCCGCAGCACGGCGGGCGGCCCGGACAGCCGTCGGCGGAGCTCGGCGCGCAGGCCGGGCCGCTCGGTCCACCCGGCCCGGTGCGCCGCATGCGCGTCGGCGTCGGGGAAGCGCGCCACCCACACGAACACGTTGGCGTCGTCGTGCACGGGCAGCGCCGGGAAGGTGTTGGGCGACGAGTCGGTCTCGAGGCGAGCCACCGGTGCGGCGCCCAGGGCGGGCTCGGCCTCGGTGGTGAAGAACTCGGCGAACTCGCGGAGGTCGCCGGCGACGGGGTAGACCTCGACGGCCACGAGCGCGGACGTCGCGGCGGCGGGCGGCCGGTCGACGGCGCCGCCGACGCCGGGGAGCGGGAAGCCCGACCCGGCGTCCACGGGATGCAGCAGGTGGACGTCGTCGGAGTCGATCATGGTGACGTTGGCGGCCGCGCCGTGCCGGGCCCACACCGGGCCGTGGTAGAACGCCGTGAGCGCCTCGTGCCGGGTGGCCATGTCGGCGAAACCGCGCAGCCAGACGAACCGGCCAGGTGCGTCGAGGTCGCGGAACTGGCCGATCAGCCGGGCGCCGAGCACCTCCTGCGACTCGACGAACTCGCGATCGAACAGCGCGACGAGGTCGTCGCGGCGGTCGGCGTGCACGGTGTACTGCCGCAGCTCGACGATGGGGCAGCACAGGTCGGTCGTCATGCCGGGCACGGTAGTGCCCGGCACCGACAGCCCTAGGGGGTGTCTGACGGATCTTCGGCGGCGCGGATCGACGCCCAGGAACCGACCAGCTGCGTTGTCGTCGTCGCCCGATGGCACAGCATCGAACTCCTCCTCCGCCTTGCTGGACCTGCACCTGGACGCCGCCCGCATCCACCAATATCCGTCAGACACCCCCTAGCGGCGCAGCAGCGCCCGCAGCTCGGCGACGACCGCGGCCGGGTCCTGCTCGGCCATGAAGTGCCCGGCCGTCGTGGTGCTGTGCCGCAGGTCGTCCGCCCACGCCTTCCAGAGCCCGGCCGCGTCGTAGCCGAGCGCCGCGCCCCAGTCCTGTTGGACGACGGTCACCGGCATCGCCAGCCGCCGCCCGGCCGCCCGGTCCGCCGCGTCGTGCTCGACGTCGATGCCGGCAGAGGCGCGGTAGTCGGCCACGATCGACGGGACGGCAGCGGCACAGGCCCGCAGGTACTCGGCCCGCACGTCGGCCGGGATCGCGGCCGGATCGGCGCCCCACTGGTCCAGGAAGAAGCCGAAGAACTCGTCCGGAGCCCCGGCGATCAGCCGTTCCGGCAGCCCCGGCGGCTGCGCCATCAGGTACAGGTGGAACGCCACCGCCGCGGACGCGCCGTGCAGCACGTCCCACATGTCCAGCGTCGGCAGCACGTCGAGGATCGCGAGGTGGGTCACGCGGTCCGGGTGGTCCAGGCCGGCCCGGAACGCCACCAGCGCGCCGCGGTCGTGGCCGGCCAGCGCGAACCGCTCGTGCCCGAGGTGCGCGGCCAGCGCGACGGCGTCGGCGGCCATGGTCCGCTTCGCATAGCCGTCGACGGGCTTGTCGCTGCGGCCGTAGCCGCGCAGGTCGGGCACGATGACGGTGTGGTCGGCGGCCAGGTCGGCGGCGACGTGCCGCCACATCAGGTGGGTCTGCGGGAACCCGTGCAGCAGCACGACCGGACGGCCGCTGCCGCCGAGGGCGACGTTCAGCGTGACGTCGCCGTCGCCGGGCACCCGCCGGTACTCGAAGTCGGCGATGGTGGGCGTCATGGCTCTCCTCTGGGTGATCCTGGGGTGTGTGTCTCCCAGCGTCCGGCCCGCCGATGAGCGTTCGATGAGCACCCGGTTCGGCGTGCTCGGCCCCGTGGCGGCGTGGTCCGGCGATCAGGACGTCGACCTCAAGGGGCCGCGGCACCGCGAGGTGCTGGCCCGGCTGATCGTGGCGCGCGGCCGCGTCGTCCCGGTGCGGCGGATCGTCGCCGACCTGTGGGAGTCGCCGCCCGACGGCGCCGTCGTCGCGGTCCGTACGTTCGTCGCCGCGCTGCGCCGGGCGCTGGAGCCGCACCGCGCACCGCGCTCTCCGGCGACGTTGCTGGTCACCGAGGGTCCGGGCTACGCGCTGCGGGCCACCGCGGACGCCGTCGACGCGTGGCGGTTCGCGGCGGCGGTCGACGCGGCGGGTGGCGCGGCGCCGGCCGAGGCGCTGCCGCTGCTGGACGACGCGCTCGCGCTGTGGCGCGGCCCCGCCTACGCCGACTTCGCCGCGGCCGCCTGGGCGGCGCCGGAGCGGACCCGGCTGACCGAGCTGCGGCTGACGGCGGTCGAGCGGCGGGCCGAGGCGCTGCTGGCGCTGAGCCGCCCCGCCGACGCCGTCCCCGACCTCGACGCGCACGTCGCCGAGCACCCGTGGCGCGAGGACGCGTGGCGGCTGCTGGCGCTCGCGCTGTACCGCACCGGGCGCCAGGCCGACGCGCTGGACGTGCTGCGGCGGGCCCGGTCCTTGCTCGGCGACGAGCTCGGCGTCGACCCCGGGCCGCGGCTGCGGCAACTGGAGACCGACCTGCTCCGCCAGGAGGTGCCGGTCGACGCCGTCGGCCGGGTGTGGGCCGACGCCGCCGCGGCGTACGACCAGACGGTGGCCGCGGGCGCGCCCGGGCGGCTGGAGTCGACCGTCGGGCTGCTGCGGGTGCTCGCGCTCACCGGCGGTCACGGGCTCGCGGCGGCGCAGGAGCAGCGGGTGGCCGCGGTCGCCGCCGCCGAGCAGCTGGGCGATCCGGAGCTGACGGCTCGGGTCATCGGCAGCTACGACGTGCCCGGCGTCTGGACCCGGTCGGACCATCCGGACCGCTCGGCCCGCGTGGTCGCGGCGGCCGAGCGCACGCTGGCCGCGCTGCCGCCGTCCGCCCCGCCCGCGACCCGCGCCCGGCTGCTGGCGACCGTCGCGATGGAGTCGCGCGGCGCCCGCTCACCCCGTCCGGCCGAGGCCGCCGAGGCGGAGCGGATCGCCCGGGAGCTGCACGACCCCGCGCTGCTGGCGTTCGCGCTGAACGCGGCGTTCCTGCAGACGTTCCAGCGGGCCGGGCTGGCGCCGGCGCGCGACGCCATCGGGGCCGAGCTGGTCGCGCTGGCGTCGGCGCACGGGTTGTCGGCGTTCGAGATCCTCGGCCGGCTGGTGCGCATGCAGGCGCGGGCCGCGCTGGGCGACTTCGCGTCGGCCGACGAGCACGCCGCCGCGGCCGACGAGCTGGGCCGCCGGCACGAGCGGCCGCTGGTCGACGTGTTCACCCGCTGGTACCGGGCGGTGCGGCTGGCGTCCACGGGCGGTGCCGACGCCGTCGACGACGCCGAGGCCGCCTACCGCGCGGCGGCAGCCCGGCTGGAGGGCGCCGGCATGCCCGGCCTGGAGCGCGGGCTGCTGCCGCTGGCGCTGCTCTGCCTGCGGGTCTGGCGCGATCGGCCGCTGACCTTCCCCGACGACACAGACTGGGGCCCGTACGCGCCCTGGGCCCGGCCGCTGCTCCTGCTGGCCCGCGGCCGCCGCGCCGACGCCGCCGCGGCACTGCGGGTGCTGCCCGAGCCGCCGCGCGACCTGCTGGTCGAGGCCACCTGGTGCCTGGCCGGGCGGGCCGCCCTGCAGGCAGGCGACCACGCGCTCGCGGCCCGGGCCCGGGCCGCCCTGGCGCCGGCGGCCGGCGAGCTGGCCGGGGCCGGCAGCGGCGTCCTCACCGCCGGACCCGTGGCGCTGCACCTCGCCGCGCTGGACACTGGACTGTCATGAGCGCTCCACGCGATGACTTCGACGCCGCCCTGGAGGTCGCCAGCGCGCGCGCCCGGGCCTGGCTGCACGGATTGGACGAGCGGATCGTGCGTGCCGAGGTGGGCGCCGACGACGTCCGGGCGGCGCTGGGCACGTCGTTGCCCGACGGGCCGTCCGACCCGGCCGAGGTGGTGCGGCTGCTGGCCGACGCGGCGGAACCGGGGCTGGTGGCGACGCCGTCGGGGCGGTTCTTCGGCTTCGTCATCGGCGGCACGCTGCCGGCCGCGCTGGCGGCGGACTGGCTGGTCAGCGCGTGGGACCAGAACGCCGCCCTGCGTGCCGCCAGCCCGGCCGGCACCGCCGTCGACGACATCGCGGCGGCCTGGCTGCTCGACCTGCTGGGGCTGCCGTCCGGCGCGGGCGTCGGGTTCGTCACCGGCGCGACCATGGCGAACTTCGCCGGTCTGGCGGCCGCACGCGACTTCGTCCTGGCCCGGGCCGGCTGGGACGTCGGCGAGCACGGGCTGGCCGGGGCGCCGCGGGTCCGGGTACTGGTCGGCCGGGAGCGGCACGACTCCGTCGACTCCGCGCTGCGCTACCTCGGGCTCGGCGCGCCCGAGACCGTCGCCGTCGACGACGAGGGCCGCATGCGGGCCGACGCGTGCGCCGAGGCGCTGCGGGACGGCCCGCCGACCATCGTCTGCCTGCAGGCCGGCAACATCCACTCCGGCGGCTTCGACCCGTTCGCCGAGATCATCCCGGCCGCTCACGCCATCGGCGCCTGGGTGCACGTCGACGGCGCGTTCGGGCTGTGGGCGGGCGCGTCAGGGCGGACCCGCGGGCTGCTCGCGGGCGCCGAGACCGCCGACTCGTGGGCCACCGACGCGCACAAGACGCTCAACGTGCCGTACGACAGCGGCATCGTCGCGGTCCGCGACCCCGCGGCCCTGCGCTCGGCCATGAGCTACCACGCGGACTACCTGGTCACCGACGCGAGCTACCTCGAGCCTTACGAGCGGGTGCCGGAGCTGTCGCGGCGGGCGCGGTCGGTGCCGGTGTGGGCGGCGCTGCGTTCGCTCGGCCGGTCCGGGCTGGCCGAGCTGGTCGACCGTCTGTGCCGGCACGCGACCGCCTTCGCCGACGGCATCCGCCGCGACGTCCCCGGCGCCGAGGTGCTCAACGACGTCGTGTTCACCCAGGTCTGCCTCGCCTTCGGCGACGACGCCCGTACGCGCGAGGTCGGCCGGCGGCTGATGGCCGACGGCACCGTCTGGATGACCGGCTCCCGGTGGCGCGGGCGCGAGGTGTTGCGCATCTCGGTGAGCAACTGGTCCACCGACGACGCCGACGTCGCCCGCGGCATCGACGCCCTGGTTCGGGCGGCCGCGTTCAGCCGGTGAGGTACCAGTGCGGGCCGGCGGCCCAGCCGAGCAGCCGCCGCCCGCCGCCGGTTGTCGTCCCGTCGGCGCCGAACCGTCCGCCGTCCACCACGTGGGCGAGGCCGTCGACCGCCGGGGCGAAGCGGGTCAGCCCGGCGGCGTCGACGAGGGTGCGCAGGCGGCCGACGGCGGCGCGCTGCTCGGCGGCGTCGCAGAAGGACGCGAAGAAGATCGCCTGCCGCCACGCGTACGCCACGTTCTTGACGGTGATCAGCGCGGCGTGGTGGCCGGGCGCGGGCCGGGCCAGCCGGCGGACCAGCCAGGCGAAGGCGCGGCCGGTCAGATCGGGCGCGGCGCCCCGCAGCGCGTGCGGGTCCAGCACGCGCAGCAGGGCCGCGAGGTTGTGCGTGGTGAGAATCTGGCTCTGCTCGATCACGGTCCCGTTGGCGGCGACGTGGCTGCCGCCGCCGGTACGGGCCTCGGCCGCGCGCTCGGCGCAGAGTGCGGCGAACGCGTCGGCGGTGACGGGGCGGGCGTCCGGGCCTGGCGGCTCGGGCGGGTCCGGCGGCGGCTCGTGGGCGCGCCAGAACGCCGCGTCGGGCAGGTCGTAGTACCGGGCGTACAGCGTGCCGGCCAGTTCCGTGCTGGCGAGCGCGGCGGCGTCGTGCCACTTGCGGGCGAACGTGCCCATGAAGATGTCCGCCGCGACCTCCTCGACCAGCGGCAGCCGGACATCGGCGTGCGCGGCGAGCGCGCTCAGCTCGCGCACCAGCGGGTTCGGCAGGATCGCCTGCGGGAAGGCTGTCAGCGCGAGCAGCGCCGTCCGCCGCAGCGTCGCCCGGGCGGCCTCCGTCACCGGCGCCCGCAGCGGCGCGAGCGCGCTCACCCAGGGCAGCTCCTCGAACCGGACCTGGTGCTCCAGGTTCAGCAGCAGCAGGCCGCGCCGGCGACGGAACGCGGCGTAGGTCTGCGCGTACAGCCGGCGCAGGGCGGGATCGTCGAACCCGGCGGCCAGCAGCGGCCCCGTCAGCTGTGGCAGTACGCCGGCGAGCACGTCGCCGGAGCCGATGATCCCGCGGTCGACCAGCGTCTCGGCGGGCGCGGCCCAGGCCCGCTCGACCTTCGCGGCCAGCCCGCGCGGCACCGGCCGCCCCTCGGTGACGGTGTCCACGGACGGCACGCCGTCGTCGGCCGGGTACGGCTCCAGCCGGTCGGCGAGCACGTGCGCGATCGCGGCGTGCGTCGGCCGGGCGGCGACGTCGGCCTGGACGGCGCGCAGCGCGGCCCGCCGCGGCGACCCGGGCGCGCCGTGCGCCGTGACGGTGTTGGCCAGTGCGCGCCGGATCCAGCCGACCTCGCGGCCGGTGAGCGACGAGCTGTCGTCGGGGCAGCGTTCGAGCGCGGCCCGCAGCCGGGCGGCGTTGCTCTTCGGGTGCCGGGGCGGCAGTGCGGCGGCGTCGGCCAGCCAGCCGGCGCGACGCTCGGCCCAGTCGTCCGGCCAGCGGCGGCATGGCCAGCCGCCGCGTACCACGCCGTCGCCGTCCAGTTCGGGCAGCGGCCCCTCGACCGTGTCGCACCACAGCTCGACCAGCCGGTCGTCCAACGGCGCGGCCGCCAGTGTCGCGCGCATCGCGTCGATCTGCGGCGGCACCCGCCGCGAGCGCAGCGCCGCCTGGACCGCGCCGGCCGACTCCAGGTGCACCGCCGTCCCGTCCGGAGGAGCGGTCGCGGCGGGCGGCGGGGTGAACCGGAGCCGGTCCAGCCAGGGCCACAGCTCGGCGACGAGGTCGAGCGCGGCCTCGTGGTGTCCGTGTGCCAGCAGCCAGGCGACCGTCGGCAGCGCGGCGTCCTCGGGCAGCTCGACCCGGTACCGGCCGGACTCCAGCAGCGCCAGCAACTCGGCCTGCCCCTCGTCGCCGAGATACCAGCGGTTCGGCTGTTCACCGGCCGGCCGTTCGGCCAGCAGCCGGCCGGTCGCGAAGCCGCCGTGCACGACCTCGAGCGTCGCCCACGCCGGGACGTCCGCGACCGGGGTACGCGAGCCGATTCTCAGCCGGCCACGGGCCATCCCGTCGAGCACCGCGTGCCAGCGCCCGGCCTTGGCCAGCGACCGCTCCCGCACCGCCGGGTCGTCGTGCTCGACCGCCATCCGCAGCGCGCGGCGGAACCGGCCGAAGGCGTAACCGCCCACGAGACCCCCGTCCGGTCGGCCGGCATTCGACATGGAGGCAGGACTCGAACCTGCGCCCTCCCGGTCCCAGCCAGGCGATCTGCCACTGATCTACTCCATGTGGTTCGCGCTCATCGTACGATCCCGTGCAGCAGTTTCACGATGCGTTTTGCGTACTCGCCGGACGGGTCGAGGTCGGCTCGGAAGTCGGCGACGCTGATGCCGAGCAGCCGGGGTGACGCGGCCAGCGGCGCGAGCGCGTCGGCCAGTTGTGCCGACGACGGCCCGCCCGGCTGCGGGTACGACACCGCGGGCAGCGCCGACGGGTCGAGCACGTCGAGGTCGATGTGCAGCCAGATCCCGGCGCCGCCGAGGAGGTCGCGCGCCGCGTGGCCGGCCGCCGCCGGGTCGGCCAGCAGCTCCGGCGCCGCGATCCGGTGCATCGCGTCCGGCAGCCGGGCCACCTCGGCGGCCGACGCCGGGTCCAGGTCCTCGGTCCGGTGCCCGAGCAGGACGACGGCGGACGGGTCCAGCATCGGCACCGTCTCGCCCAGCGCGATGAGCGACGGCGCGCCGGACCCGGTGAGGATCGCCAGCTCCATGTCGGCGGTCTCGCCGGTGTCCGACGCGGCGCCGTCCAGGTAGTCGGGGTGGCCGTCGAGGAACCACAGCCCGTCCGGGCGCAGCGCCGGGACCACACCGAGCAGCAGGCTGCAGTCGCCGCCCACGACCAGTGGCCGCGAACCGGGCCGGCCCCGCAGCGCGGCGGTCAGCGACGCCGTCAGCGCCCGCGCCGCCGCGATGGTCGACGGCAGCGCCAGCACCCCGGTCTCCGGGTCCCGGACGGCGCCGGCGATGACGGTGTCCGCGTCGCCCAGGTCCGCCTCGACCAGCGACGTCAGTCCGGCCGCCCGCAACGCGGCGGGCGCCGCCGCCTCACCCCGTCCGGACGCGGAGCAGTCCCACGGGGCGCCGAGCAGGAACCAGCTCACCCTCGATCTCAGCGGACCCCGTACAGGTAGTCCAGCGCCAGCTGGTCGAGCCGCTCGAACGCCATGCCGCGCTGCGCCGCCTCCTCGGGGTCGAACACGTCGGCCCGCAGCGAGTCGACGGTCTCGCCGGGCGCCGCCGTGGGCGTGGCCAGCTGGTCCAGCCGGGCCGCGGCCAGCGCCTCCTGGACCTCCGGGTCGGCGCGGAACGCGGCGGTCTTCTCGCGCAGGATCAGGTAGTTGCGCATGCACCCCGCGGCCGATGCCCAGACGCCGTCCATGTCCTCGGTGCGCGGCGGCTTGAAGTCGAAGTGCCGCGGGCCGTCGTAGCCGCCGGACTCGATGACGTCGACGGTCCAGAACGCGCCGCGGGCGTTGCCGGCGCCGAACCGGAAGTCCTGGTCGTAGCGCGGGCCGGTCTGGCCGTTGAGGTCGATGTGGAAGAGCTTGCCGTGCCACAGCGCCTGGGCGATGCCGTGCGCGTAGTTCATCGACGCCATCTCCTCGTGCCCGACCTCGGGGTTGAGGCCGACCAGCTCGGGGTGCTCGAGCTCGTTGATGAACGCGATGGCGTGGCCGATGGTCGGCAGCAGGATGTCGCCGCGCGGCTCGTTCGGCTTCGGCTCGATGGCCACCCTGAGGTCGTAGCCGCGGTCGAGGATGTACTGGCCGAGGAGGTCGAACGCCTCCTTGTAGCGGTCGAGCGCGGCCCTGATGTCCTTGGCGGCGCCCGACTCGGCGCCCTCGCGGCCGCCCCAGGCGACGAACACCTTGGCGCCCAGCTCGGCGCCGAGGTCGATCTGGTCGGCGGCCTTGCGGACGGCGAAGCGGCGCACGTCGCGGTCGTTGTTGGTGAACCCGCCGTCGCGGAAGACCGGGTGCGAGAACAGGTTCGTGGTGACCATCGGGACCTGCAGGCCGGTCTCGTCGAGGGCCGCGCGGAACGGCTTCAGCGCGGCGTCGCGCTCGGACGGCGACGCCCCGAACGGGATGACGTCGTTGTCGTGGAACGTGATGCCGTAGGCGCCCAGTTCGGCCAGCTTGTGCACGGCGTGCGCGGGGTCGAGCCGCGGGCGGACGGCGCCGCCGAACACATCGACGCCCTCCCAGCCGACCGTCCAGAGGCCGAAGGAGAACCTGTCCTCACGGGTGGGGGTGTAGTCGTTCATGAGCGCGGCCTCCAGCCGAAAGTTTCTAGCGTGTGACGCCACCCTAGGCCTGGGCCGAATGGCATCGCAAGGGCTGGACGTGGGTCATTGACGTCGTTCTGTGACCCTCGTTACGGTGGCGGTTCCGAAACTTTCGGCGAACGGAGTCTCATGGTGCTGCTGGTCAGGTTCGCGACGTCCGCGTCGGCGGTCGCGAGCGTCGGCGTGCTCGACGGCGACACCGTCACCACGCTCGACGCGGCCGGGTCGCTCGGCGAGCTGTGGCGGTTGCCGCTGGCGTCGCTGCGCTCCGTCGTCGAGGGCGCGTCCGGGCCGGCGTTCCCCGTCGACGGCGTGTCGCTGCTGCCGCCCGTCGACGGTGCCACCGAGGTGTGGGCCTGCGGCGTCACGTACAAGGTGTCCGAGGAGGCGCGGGTCGAGGAGAGCGAGCGGGCCGCGTCGGTCTACGAGCAGGTCTACGACGCCGAGCGGCCGGAGCTGTTCTTCAAGTCCGTCGCCTGGCGGGTGGTCGGCGACGGCGAGCCCATCGCCGTCCGCGCCGACTCCCACCTCGACGTCCCGGAGCCGGAGGTCGCGGTCGTCGTCACCGCGCACGGCGAGATCGCCGGGTACACCGTCTGCAACGACGTCTCGTCGCGCACCATCGAGGGCGAGAACCCGCTCTACCTCCCGCAGGCCAAGGCCTACCTCGGCGCGTGCGCCGTCGGCCCGGGCGTCCGGCCCGCGTGGGAGGTGCCCGACCCGTACGCGCTGCCGGTCTCGATGCGTATCACCCGGTCCGGGGCGGAGGACTGGTCGGGCGAGGCGAGCACGTCGCAGCTGCGCCGCCGGTTCGACGAGCTGGTGTCGTTCCTGGTGCGCGCCGACGTCTTCCCCGACGGCGCCGTGCTGTCCACCGGCACCTGCCTGGTCCCGGCCGCGCCGTGGACGCTGCGGGCGGGCGACGTCGTCCGCATCGAGGTCGGCGGTGTCGGCGTGCTGGCCAACCCGGTGGTCGAGGGCGTCGAGGCGATGTCGTGGCTGGTCGACGCCCGCGACGACGTCAGGCTGCGTGCGGCGCCGTGACGACCACCCGGGTGACGATCGCCGAGATCGCCCGCGAGGCCGGGGTCTCCGAGGCGACGGTCAGCAAGGTGCTCAACGGCCGGACGGAGGTCGCGCCCGCCACCCGCGCCCGCGTTCAGGACCTGCTCGACGCGCGCGGCTACGAGCGTCGCGGCACTCGCGTCGAGGAGCGGACCGGCCTCATCGACCTCGTCATCTCCGAGCTGAACACCCCGTGGTCGATGGACGTGCTGCGGGGTGCGGAGCAGGAGGCCCGCCGCGCCGGCGCCGCCGTCGTCGTCACCGCCACCGAGGGCCGCGACGACGCGAGCTGGCTCGACCGCGTCACCGCCCGCCGCTCCGACGGCGTGCTGCTCGCGCTGGCGCCGCTGCCGGCCGGCGGCGCGCGCCGGCTGACCGCGGCCGGCATCCCGTTCGTACTGGTCGACCCCGTCGGCGGGTTCGACGCCGCCATCCCCACCGTCGGCGTCACGAACTGGGCCGGCGCGCTGGCGGCCACCGAGCACCTGATCGGCCTCGGGCACCGGCGCATCGGCGTCATCACCGGCCCGCCCGAGCTGGTCTGCAGCCAGCAGCGGGTCGAGGGCTACCGCGCGGCGCTCGGCCGGGCCGGGCTGCCGTCCGACGACGCGCTCGTCCGCTACGGCGACTTCCGCCCGGACGGCGGCGAGGCGCAGGCGCGCGCCCTGCTCGACCTCCCCGACCCGCCGACCGCCGTCTTCGCCGGCTCGGACCTGCAGGCCACCGGCGTCTACGCCGAGGCGCACCGGCGCGGGCTGCGCATCCCCGACCACCTCAGCGTCGTCGGCTTCGACGACGTCGCCCTGTGCGAGTGGGTCTCGCCGGCACTCACCACGGTGCGCCAGCCGCTGATGGAGATGGCCCGCATCGCCATCCGCACCGTCCTCGACCCGCCCGGCACCGACGAGCCGCTGCGGATCGAACTGGCCACCAGCCTGATCACGCGGGAGAGCACTGCCGCTCCCTAGACGACTGAGTCCTCTTGATCGTGAGTGGTCGTCGGCGGTGATGGCGTTTGGTTGGGGCGCCGGTGTGCGTTGTGCCAGATGGTCGTGTTCCAGCAGTGCGCGGGTGGGGTCGCGTTCGCCGATCTTGGGGCGGCCAGGCCCCAGATGATGGGCATGCCCTCGGTGGTGCAGATCAGCTGCGGGCCCCCGGGTGGTGGGCGTGCGGCGGGGCGACACTCGTGCCAACAGTTGGCGCTGGTGTCACCGCGCCGGAACAGTACTCCCGGCGGGCGACGGGCCGGCCGGGTCCAGGACGTGCCGCCTGACCACGTCCTCGCCGTACCGGCAACGACACATCCGCAAGATCAATACGACTCACTCATCTAGCAGCCCAGCTGGCTCGCGAGGTCGTCAAGGCCGGTCGCGGTCAGGTCGAAGGCGTCGTCTGCCGCGGGTGGGTCGCCGACCGGGCGGGCCACGTACGCGGTGCGCATGCCGACCGCTTGGGCGCCGCGCAGGTCCCAGGCGTGGGCGGCGACCATGAGCAGGCGCTCGGGCGCGCTGCCGGTGGCCCTGCTCGCCAGCCGGTACACCTCGGGGGCGGGCTTGTAGGTGCGGGCGTCCTCGCCGGACAGCAGCTGGTGCCAGCGCAGCCCGGCGTGCGCGCCGATGCGGGTCAGCGCGGACGCGTCGGCGTTCGACAGGCCGATGACGGGGAACCGGGCGGCGAGGCGGTCCAGCGCGGCGACGGAGTCGGGCCACGGATCCAGCCGGAGCGCGTCGGCCGCCACGGCGTCGGCGCCCTCGGCGGTCCCGATCGCGGCGGCGGCCGCCTCGCGGTCGATGACGCTGCTGGCGGCGTACTGCCGGCGGCCCGCGACGATCGCGCGCTGCTGCTCGTCGACGTGCGCGGCCCACCGTTCGGCGGCCGCCGCGTCGTCGGCGTCGGGTCGCGCCGCGCGCAGGGCCCGCCGGATGCCGCCGGGTTCGTCGACCATGGTGCCGAGGATGTCGAAGACGATGGCGTCGAAGTCGGGGTGCGGCGTCATCCACACCACCCTAGGTTGCGCCACAATGGCCGGGTGGTGGCCCCGGAGATCTCGGCGCGCGAGGCCGAGGTGCTCGCGGCGCTCGGCGAGCACCTGACCAACGCCGAGATCGCCGCCCGGTTCGTCATCTCCGTACGCACCGTCGAGAGTCACGTGTCGGCGCTGCTGCGCAAGTTCGGCGCGAGCGACCGGCGCGCGCTGGCCGCGCTGGCGCCGTCCGTGGTGTCCGCCGGCGCCGCCGCGCCCGCGCTGCCCGCGGCGCTGACCTCGTTCGTCGGACGTGAGGCCGAGCGGACCGCGCTGCTGTCCGCCGTCACGGAGCGGCGGCTGGTGGTGGCGGTCGGTCCCGGGGGCGTCGGCAAGACCCGGCTCGCGCTGGCCGTCGCCGCCGACGTCGCGGACCGTTTCTCCGGCGGCGCCTGGTACACCGACCTCGTCCCCGTGCCCGACGGCGACGCAGTCCCGGCCGCGGTCGCGGCGGCGCTGGGCCTGGGCGAGCAGCCCGGCCGCGGCGTGCCGGAGACGGTGGCCGGGTGGGCTCGCGGGCGGTCCGCGCTGCTCGTCCTGGACAACTGCGAGCACCTCCTCGACGGCGTCGCCGGGTTCGTCGAGCCGCTGCTGGCCGCCGCGCCCGGGTTGACGGTGCTCGCGACCAGCCGGTCGCGGCTGCTGCTGCCGTTCGAGTGGGTGGTGCCGGTCGGTGGCCTCGGTGCCGACGCGGTGGCGCTGTTCGATGAGCGGGCCCGCGCGGCCGGTGCGCCGCTGCCGTCCGAGTCGGAACCGCGGGTGGCGGCGATCTGCGCGGCGCTCGACGGGAACCCGCTGGCGATCGAGCTGGCCGCGGCCCGGCTGCCGGCCGTCGGGCTGGACGGGCTGGAGAGCGGCCTGGGCGACCGGCTCCGGTTGCTCGACGGTGCGCGCCGCGGCGGCGGGCGGCACGGGTCGCTGCGGTCGGCGCTGGACTGGAGCCACGACCTCCTCGACGAGTCCGGGCGGACGGTGCTGCGGCGGGTGTCGGTGTTCGCGGCGCCGTTCCGGGCCTCCGACGCCGCCGTGGTGGCCGGGGGCTCCGCCGCGACGCTGGCCGCCCTGGCCGACGACAGCCTGCTGGTGCCCGTGGCCGGCGGCGACGCGACGCGGTACCAGGCGCTGGAGACGATCCGGCAGTACGGCGCCGAGCGCCTGGTGGAGGCCGGCGAGGACGAGTCGGTCCGGGTCGCGCACCTGCGCTGGTGCACCGACGAGGGGACCGCGCTGCTGGCCGCGGACCCGTCCGCCCCGGGCTGGCGCGCTCAGGTCGACCGCCTCGCCGACGACCTGCATGCCGCGCTCAACTGGAGCGTGACGCACGACGCCTCGGCCGCCGCGGAGACGGCGCTGCTCGTCGGCCGGTTGTGTCACCGGCGGGGGCTGCCGGCCGAGGCGCAGCGCCGGTTCGAGCAGGCCGCCGCCCTCGCCGCCGACGACGCGGGGCGGGCCGCGGCCCTGACACTGGCCACCGGGTCGGCGCGGGCCCGGCTGGCCGGCGCCGACGCCCTGCGGCTGCACCTCGCCGCCGCCGAGGCCGCGCAGCGCGCCGGCGACTCCGTGCTCGCCGCCCACCAGTACGCCCACGCCGCCGAGCTGGTACACCGTTCCGCCGGCATCCTCGCCGAGGTCCCGCCCGCCGCGACCGCCGCCGGCTGGCTGGCCACCGCCCAGACGCTCGCCGACGATCCCGGCACGCTGGCCCGCTGCGCCGTCGTCGAGGCGTTCGCCGCCGCCGACGACCAGCCGGGCACCGCCGCCGCCACGGAGCAGGCGATCGAGCTGGCCCGCGAGAGCGGCGACCCGGTCGTCGAGAGCGCCGCCCTCGACCAGCTGACCGGTCTGCGCCTCGCTCGCGGCGAGGCCCGCGCCGCCCTGGAGAGCGCGCTGCGCCGGACCGCCCTGCTGGCCGGCTCGCCCGACCCGGAGCAGGGCTTCGAGCTGTCCGACGCCTATGGGATGGCGGCGGAGTCGGCGATCGCGGCGGGCGACCTCCGGCAGGCCCGGCAGGCGGCCGAGACACTGCGGGACCTGCCGTCGCAGCGCGAGGTCGCGCACGCGGGCGCCGCCCGGCTGATCGTCGTCATCGTGCTGGCGGGGGACTGGGACGAGGCGGTCGCCGTCGGCGAGCTGTTCCGGGAGAGCTGGGAGCGGGCCGGGCGGCCGCGCATCCCGTCGCTGCGCCGGGTGGCCGCCGCGCTCGCGTCCGTGCACGGCGCCTGGGGCGACGCCGCCGCGCAGGCCGCCTGGCGCGACGTCGAGGTGGGCATCGGCTCGGCCGAACGGCGACCGCACGACCAGCGTTCCGTCGAGAGCTTCTTCGCCGCCCTCGAGGCGCTGCACCTGGACCGCCCGGCCGACGCCGTCGCCGTCCTGCACCGGCCGCCGGAGGAGTTCCGCAGCTGGTTCGAGCTGATCTGGCGGCCCTGGTACGCGGCGCTCTGGGCGGAGGCCGCCGTCCTGGCCGAACTGCCCGACGCCGGCGAGCGGATCGCCCGCGCCCGCCCGTTCACCACCGACAACGTCGTCGCCGCCGCGATCGTCGACCGCGCCGCCGCACTGGCCGCCGGCGACCGCGACGGTGTCCTCGCGGCCGCCGAGACCCTCGACGCGGCCGCCTGCCGCTACCAGTGGGAACGCAGCCTCCTCCTCGCCCACTGAGCGTCTTTTCCGTGGTCGATCCGTGGTCGGCACGGATGTCCGGACCCACCCCGCGGCCCGATCGTGAAGTCATCGCAAAAAAGTTCGCCGCGGATGTCGAGAACCCGCCCCAGGCATCGACGTACCGGGTGAGACGCCCAGAGGGAGACGACGATGACCATCACGATCCAGCACCAGCAGACCACCGCCGCCACCGCCCTGCGCGGCGCCATCGCGGGCGCCGTCCACGAGCCCGGCGACGCCGGGTACGACGCGCACCGCAAGCCGCTGCTGCCCACGCTCGACCCGCGACCGGACGTCGTCGTCGAGGCGCGGTCGACGGCGGACGTGCAGGCCGCCGTGCGTGCGGCCCGCGAGCACGGGCTGGCGTTCTCGGTCCAGGCGACCGGCCACGGCACCTACGTCCCCAACGACGGCGGGCTGCTGCTCAAGACGACGGCGATGTCGTCGGTCTTCGTCGACCCGGCCCGGCAGGTCGTTCGCGTCCGCCCCGGCACCGTGTGGGGCGACGTGCTGGCCGCGACCCGGCCGTACGGGCTGGCGCCGCTGTCCGGCTCGTCGCCGGCCGTCGGCGTCACCGGCTACACGCTCGGCGGCGGCATGGGCTGGCTGGCCCGCAAGCACGGCTTCGCCGCGGACAGCGTCCTCTCCGCCGACATCGTGACCGCCGACGGCGAGCTGCTCACCGTCGGGCCCGACCGGCACCCGGACCTGTTCTGGGCGATCCGCGGCGGTGGCGGCGGCTTCGGCGTCGTGACGTCGCTGGAGTTCCGCGTCTACCCGGTGGCGCAGGTCTACGGCGGCATCTCCTGGTTCGACGTGTCCCGCGCCGGCGACGCGCTGCGGGTCTACCGCGACTGGGCCGCCGCCGCGCCCGACGAGATGAGCTCGGCCGTCGTGCTGACGACCATCCCGGACGTCGAGGCCGTGCCGGCCGAGCTGCGCGGGCGCCGTGCGCTGGGCGTCAAGGCCCTGTACGCCGGCCGCGCCGACGACGCCGAGCGGCTGCTCCGCCCGCTGCGGCTGGCCGCCGGTCCGGCGCTGGTCGACGGCTACCGGAGCATGGAGTACGCCGACGCCGCGATGGGCGGCACGCCGGCCCGGTTCTTCGACTTCTTCCCGGCCCTCGGCGACGACGTCGTCGACACCGTGGTCGAGGCCGCCGAGGCGGGGTCGGCGGTGGAGATCCGCAACTACGGCGGCGCGACCGCCCGTCCCGGCCCCGGCGCCGGCCCGGTCTCGCACCGCGGCGTGCCGTTCAGCGTCATCCTCGACCGGCCGACGCCGGAGTTCGTGGACCGGCTGCGTCCGCACGGCATCGGCGGCGCGTTCCTCAACTTCCTCGCCGACACCACCCGGACGGCGGCCGCCTACACCCCGGCCGACTACGCCCGGCTGCGCACCGTCAAGGCCGCCTACGACCCGGACGGCTTCTTCGGCCAGGGTCACGCCGCCCTCGGCCGCTGATCACCCGGCGGTTGTCCCCGTCCTCCTTGCAATCAGCACCCATACGCATCGGTGCCGGCGCACAGCCCGCGATGCGTATGGGTGCTCATTGCAAAGGGACGCTCTCGCCTGCATCAGGCCAGGGCGCGGACGCGGGCCAGGCGCTCGCGCCACCAGCGTTCGCGTGCGGGGTCGGTCAGGCGGTACTCCTCCAGACGCGCGGGGTGCGGCGACGGCGGCAGCTGCGGGACGGGGAGCGACCCGCCCACGGGCCGCAGGCTGACGTCGTCGCCGACGAGGTCGCCGGTGAACAGCGAGAGGGTCCCGAGGCCGCACGCGTACGGCAGCTCCGGCAGTGCCGCCGCGAGCGCCAGCTGACCGGCCAGCCCGACGCTGGTCTCCAGTGCCGACGACACGACGCACGGCAGGCCGGCCGCCTCGGCGACCCGCAACGCCCGACGCACCCCGCCCAGCGGCGTCCCCTTGATGACGGCGACGTCGGCAGCGCCCGCGACGGCGACGCGCAGTGGGTCGTCGGCGCGGCGGATCGACTCGTCGGCCGCGATCGGCACGTCGACCGCCCGCCGCACCGCCGCCAGCTCGTCCAGCGTCCGGCACGGCTGCTCCGCGTACTCCAGCCCACCCGCCGACCCATCCAGCAGCCGCAGCGACCGCACCGCCGTCGCGACGTCCCACGCCGCGTTGGCGTCGACCCGGACCCGACCGCCCGGCCCGAGCGCGGAACGCACCGCCTCGACCCGCGCCACGTCGTCGGCCAGCGAGTCCGCGTGGTCGGCGACCTTCACCTTCGCCGTCGTGCACCCCGACGCCGCGACCAGCTCGTACGCCCGCTCCGGACCGACCGCCGGGACCGTGCAGTTCACCGGGATCCGGTCCCGCAGCGGCGACGGCGGTGGCCGCGTCGCCTGCTCCACGGCCGCAAGCAGCCAGGGCACGGACTCGGCGTCGTCGTAGTCGGCGAACGGGCAGAACTCGCCCCAGCCGGCCGGGCCCTCGATCAGCACGCCCTCGCGGACGGTGATGCCGCGGAACCGGGTGCGCAGCGGGATCGCGTAGACCAGTGCGCCCGCGAAGTCGAGGTCGGCCACGCGTCCATGCTGCCAGGGGGTTTGATCAGCCCACCGCCGGGCACACCTTCGGTGACATGGACTGGTTCGCCGCCGAGGGGTACTGGTTGAGCCGGCTGGTGTTCCAGCGGGCTCTGGCCGTCGTGTACCTGCTGGCCTTCCTCGGCGCCGTCCGCCAGTTCCGCGCGCTGATCGGCGAGCACGGCCTGACGCCGGTGCCGCGGTACGTGGCGCGGGTGCCGTTCCGGCGGGCGCCGAGCCTGTTCCAGTGGCACTACTCCGACCGCTTCTTCGCCGCCGTCGCGTGGCTGGGCGTGGCGTGGTCGGCCGCTCTCCTGCTCGGTCTCGCCGACGGCCTGCCGGTGTGGGCCAACCTGCTCGCCTGGCTGGTGCCGTGGGCGCTGTACCTGTCGATCGTGCAGGTCGGGCAGGTCTGGTACGGCTTCGGCTGGGAGTCGCTGCTGTGCGAGGTCGGGTTCCTGGCCGTCTTCCTCGGCCCGGCGGACGTGGCGCCGCCGCTGCTGGTGCTGGTCGCGCTGTGGTGGGTGCTGTTCCGGCTGGAGTTCGGCGCCGGGCTGATCAAGCTGCGCGGCGACCCCTGCTGGCGCGACCTGACGTGCCTGTACTACCACCACGAGACGCAGCCGCTGCCGAACCCGCTGAGCTGGTGGTTCCACCGGCTGCCCCGGTGGGCGCACCGAGCGGAGGCGGCGGCGAACCACGTCACCCAGCTGGTCGTCCCGTTCCTGCTGTTCGCGCCGCAGCCGGTGCGCACGGTCGCCGCCGTCGTCGTCATCGTGACGCAGGGCTGGCTGGTGCTGAGCGGCAACTTCGCCTGGCTCAACGTGCTGACGATGGTGGTGGCGACGACGGCGGCCGGCGGCGGGCTGTGGGGCGCGCTGCTGCCGGTCGGCCCGCCGGCCGGGCTGGACGACCCGCCCGCCTGGTACGCCGTCGCCGTCGTCGCGCTGGCCCTGGCGCTGGTCGTCATGAGCTACTGGCCGGTGCGGAACCTGCTCTCCCGTGGGCAGGTGATGAACACCAGCTTCAACCCGCTGCTGCTGGTGAACACGTACGGCGCGTTCGGCAGCATCACGCGGGTCCGGCGCGAGGTCGTCATCGAGGGGACCTCCGACCCGGTGCCGGGGCCGGACACCGTCTGGCAGGAGTACGGGTTCCGCGCCAAGCCGGGCGACGTGCGCCGGCGGCCGCCACAGGTGGCGCCGTACCACCTGCGGCTGGACTGGCTGATGTGGTTCGCCGCGATCGCACCGGCCTACGCGCAGCCGTGGTTCCCGGTGCTGCTGGCGAAGCTGCGCGACAACGACCCCGACGTGGTGGCGCTGCTGCGGCACAACCCGTACCCGCACCTGCCGCCCGCGCACGTGCGGGCGCGGCTCTACCGGTACCGGTTCACCGACCGGCGGGAGCGTCGCGACACCGGCGCGTGGTGGCACCGGACGCTCATCGGCGACTACCGGGCCTGAACATACGCTGGCCCCGGGCTCGGCGCCCGGGGCCTCAGCGTTCTGTGCGTGGTGTCAGCCTGCCTTGACGGCGTACTCGTCGCGTGCGGCCTCGAGCAGCCCACGCCACGAGTCGACCTCGGGCCGACGGCGGAGGAGGGCGCGACGCTCTCGCTCCGTCATGCCGCCCCAGATGCCGAACTCAGTGCGGTTGTCCAGCGCGTCGGCCAGGCACTCGGTGCGCACCGGGCAGCCGAGGCACACGGCCTTGGCCCGGTTCTGCGCCGCGCCCTGGACGAACAGCTCGTCCGGCTCGCTGCTCCGGCACGCCGCCAAGCTGGTCCAGTCATCGATCCATGTCATCCGGCTGTCACCCCCGTCAACTTGGTGAACACACCAAACCCTCTCTAGTTCACCCCGATGACGTGACGCTATGCAAACACGAGGGTCATGACCAGACCCTGATTGACCGAAACTAATATCAACCGGTTGGACGATGGCGGGGACCTCGAACTTCTGGTAGTTCCCGGCGCGCCGACTGTCGGTTAGAGCCAGTGTGGCATAAGCACGTAAGCTTGCCGTCCATGGCGATACGTCCCTCCGCCGTGGTTGCCACGGTACGCCGTGTCCTCCTCGTGGCGGGCGTCGCCGCGCTGTGCGGCGTCCTGCTCGCTGGCCTCGCCCTGCCCGTCGTGGCGGGCCTCGGCCTCACCGCGCGCGAAAGCGCCGACACCTTCGCGGCCATGCCGGCCGACCTCGAGCCCGGCCCCATGGCCCAGACGTCCTACATGTACGACGCCGACGGCGCGCAGCTGGCCACGTTCTTCGAAGAGAACCGGGTCGAGGTCGGGCTCGACGCCATCGCACCGGTCATGAAGGACGCCATCCTCGCCATCGAGGACGACCGCTTCTACGAGCGCGGCCCCATCGACATCCAGGGCACGTTGCGCGCGCTGCTGCGCAACGTCGAGGCCGGCGAGACCCAGGGCGGCGGCTCCACGCTCACTCAGCAGTACGTCAAGCAGGTGCGCGTCTCGCAGGCCACCACGCCCGAGGAGGTCGCCGAGGTCCAGGCCAGCACCGGCACCGAGGGCTACCGCCGGA
Source organism: Jiangella sp. DSM 45060 (assembly GCF_900105175.1). Lineage (NCBI taxonomy): Bacteria > Bacillati > Actinomycetota > Actinomycetes > Jiangellales > Jiangellaceae > Jiangella > Jiangella sp. DSM 45060. The sequence continues at coordinate 6,919,843 of NZ_LT629771.1, forward strand.
AGCTGGAAGAGCTGCGCATGGCCGTCCAGGTCGAGCAGGAGCTCAGCAAGGACGAGATCCTCCAGCGCTACCTCAACATCGCCTTCTTCGGGTCCCGCTCGTACGGCATCGAGGCGGCGGCACGCACGTACTTCTCCACCTCGGCCGCGGAGCTGACGCTGCCGCAGGCCGCGCTGCTGGCCGGCATCGTGCAGCAGCCGGTCGCCTACGACCCCACCAACGACCCAGAGGCCGCGCTCGGCCGCCGCAACGTCGTGCTCAACCGCATGGCCGCCACCGGGCGCATCACCGAGCAGGAGGCCGCCGAGGCGCGCCAGACCGACCTCGGGCTGAACCTCAGCGCCACGCCCAACGGCTGCGTGGCGTCCTACGCCGGCTACTTCTGCGACTACGTGCGGCGCGAACTGCTCACCATGCCCGAGCTGGGCGAGACCCGCCAAGAGCGCGAGGCCATGCTCGAGCGCGGCGGCCTGCGGGTCGAGACCACCATCAGCCCGTCCGCGCAGCAGGCGGCCCAGGCCGCGGTGTCCGACCGCGTCGCGCCCACCGACTCCGTCATCGGCTCGCTCGCCACGGTGCAGCCCAACAACGGCTACATCCGGGCCATGGCCAACTCCCGCAACTTCGGCGTCGAGGGCGACGGCGTCAGCAACCTCAACTACGCCGTCGACGAAGTCATGGGCGGCGGCAGCGGCATCCAGTCCGGTTCGACGTTCAAGACGTTCGTGCTGGCGGCCGCCATCGACCAGGGCATCCCGCTCAACACGTCGATCAACTCGCCGCAGCAGGTCAACCTGCGGGTCAACTCGTTCAGCACCTGCGACGGCCGCATCCGCAGCAGCGAGACGTGGTCGCCGAAGAACTCCACCGGCAGCGGCACGTTCAACCTGCGCACCGGCACCGAGCGCTCGGTCAACACGTTCTTCGCCCAGCTCGAGCAGCGCACCGGGCTGTGCCTGCCGGCCACCATCGCCCAGGGCGCCGGCGTCATGCGCGCCGACCTCGACGAGGACGGCGCGGTGCAGCCGCTGAGCCAGGTGCCGTCGTTCACGCTGGGCGCCAACGAGGTGTCGCCGCTGTCCATGGCCGCGGGCTACGCGATGTTCGCCAACCGCGGCGCGCACTGTCCCACCACCTCGGTCGCCCGGGTGCTCGACAGCGAGGGCAACGTGCTGGTCGACCACACCCAGCCGACCTGCGAGCAGGTCGTCAAGCCCGAGGTCGCCGACGCCGTCAACTCGGTCCTGCAGGGCGTCGTCCACAACTCCGGCGCCACCGGCAACCGCATGCGGCTCGACGACGGCCGCATCGCCGCCGGCAAGACCGGTACCACCAACGGCGCCATCGCCGTCTGGTTCGTCGGCTACACGCCGCAGCTGTCCACCGCCGTCGCCGTCGCCGACGTCGAGGCGCCGCAGCAGTCGCTCGATGGCCGCACGTACAACGGCGAGCGCATCGGCGAGGCGTGCGGTGGCTGCATCCCCGGTCCCATCTGGAAGACGATGATGGACCGCGCGCTCGACGGCGCCGAGAAGGTCAACTTCACCGCGCCCGACCCCGAGACCATCCGCGGCGTCACCGTCCCGGTGCCCGACGTCCGCGGCATGGGCACCGACGAGGCCATCCAGACGCTTCAGGAGGCCGGGTTCAGCGCCTCGGTGGCCGGCGAGGTGAACTCAGACTTACAGGAAGGCCTCGTCGTCAGCACCGAGCCAGGTGCCGGCGCCGAGGTCGGCTCGGGTTCGAGCATCGCGATCACGGTCAGCAACGGCGAGCCAGAAGAGCCGTCCAACGAGCCGACCATCGGCATCCCCACCGAGCCGCCGAACTTCGGCGACGAAGACGGTGAAGGCGGTGGCGAGGACGGCTGGCGCGACGGCTTCTCACCGGGCGAGCTGTTGCCGGGCGAGCTACTCCCCGCGAACTAGCGCGGCCGGACGCCCGCCATGGCCCGGAGCAGACGCAGGCGCGTCTGGTCCGTGCTGGCGGGCGTCCTTGCCGTTGTGGTCCTCGTCGTCGCGACGTTCGCCGTCATGGTCTGGCGCGACTGGCGGCAGGGCGAAGACGACGCTCGGGACGACCAGGCCCGGCACGCCGAGATCGTCCGCGGGAAGCTGGAGCGGCTGCGCGACGACGGACCGCTCGAGGAGGCGGACGTCGACGCTCTGCTGTTCACGGTCCAGGGCAGCAGGCTGATCTCGATGACCGAGCGGCCAGATGACGTCCGCGTCGTTGCGTACGTGCCTGGGTTCGGTGCGCCGGCGCTGGGTGTATCGGGTCCGTCCTACGCCTGGTTCGGATTCACGATTCCTTCGTCGTCAGCGCCCGTCACCGTTGAGCGACTGTCGGCCGGCGGCGGATCCGGCCGGCCGGAGGAGTGCATCGGTTAGCGGCGGGCGTCGAAGAGGGCGCCGATCTGGCGGAGACCGTCGAGGTCGTGGACGTCGCCGGCGAGGGCGGGGATGCGGGTGACCGGGACCTCCGGGTGCGCCCCGCTGAACCGTTCGCCGATCCGCTCGTCGCGGGCGGCCAGCTTGAGGCGGTCGGCGTGCAGGCGCAGCAGGGCCGCCGTCAGCGCGTGCGATCCGGACGACTCCAGCCGCTCGGCCGCGGCCACCGCCTGCTCCGCGCCGATGCCCGCCGCCTCGGAGGCGTGCACCCGGTTGAGCACGAGGCCGGCCAGCGGCATCGCGTCGCGGCCGAGGCGGTCGACGAAGTAGGAGGCCTCGCGCAGGGCGTCGTGCTCGGGGGCCGCGACGACGACGAAGGCGGTCTCGGGGCGCTTGAGCAGTGCGTACGTCTGCTCAGCCCGTTCCCGGAAGCCGCCGAACATGGTGTCGAGCGCGTTGACGAACGTCGACACGTCGCGCAGCAGCTCGCCGCCGAGGATCTTGGTGAGTGCCGACGTGACGACGTTGAACCCGGCGTGCAGCAGCTTGAGGTACGTCCGCCCGCCGGCCCGCGCCGTGCCGCCGAGCAGCCGGATCAGCCGTCCGTCGAGGAACGAGCCGAGCCGCTCCGGGGCGTCGAGGAAGTCCAGTGCCGACCGCGCCGGCGGGGTGTCGACGACGATGAGGTCCCAGTCGGACCGGGCCCGCAGCTGGCCCAGCTTCTCCATGGCCATGTACTCCTGCGTCCCCGCGAACGACGACGACAGCGCCTGGTAGAACGGGTTGGCCAGGATCTGCTTGGCGCGGTCCGGCGTGGTGTGCTCCTCGACCACCTCGTCGAACGTGCGCTTCATGTCCAGCATCATCGCGTCGAGGCTGCCGCCGGCCGCGCCGTCGACACCCTTGACGGCGCGCGGGGTGTTGTCGAGCTCGGACAGCCCCATCGACTGCGCCAGCCGCCGGGCCGGGTCGATGGTCAGGACGACGGCCTTGCGGCCCCGCTCGGCGGCGCGCAGCGCGATGGCCGCCGCCGTGGTGGTCTTGCCGACGCCGCCGGAGCCGCAGGTGACGACGATGCGGATGCGGCGGTCGTCGATGAGGCGGTCGACGTCGAAGTGGGCGGGCTTCGCGGCCCGAGGTCCGGGGTTCACACGGCACCCTGCTCGGCCAGCGCGTCGGCCAGTTCGTAGAGGGCGGTGGGGTCGATGCCGTCGGCGACGCGCGGCAGCTCGTACACCGGCCGGCCGAGGTCGTCGACCAAGGCCCGCTGGGTCTGCTCCAGCGCCGTGCGCTCGGCGTGGTCGGCGGCCTCGCCGGTGAGGAGGCCGACGACGGCGTCGGTGGCGGGCAGCCCCGCCGCGCGCAGCCCGGCCAGCACGTCGTCGTGGTCGAGCCGGCGGCGCCGGGCGGCGGGCAGCGACCGGGCGGCGAGGTGCGGAGGGCGGACCTGGTTGACGACGACGGCGCCCACCGGGATGCCCGCGGCGTGGAGGTCGGTGACGGCGTCGGACGTCTCCTGGACCGGCATGTCCTCGAGCAGCGTCACGACGTGCACGGCCGTGCGCGGGCTGTGGATGAGGTCGGTGATGGAGTTGGCCTGCCGGTTGATCGGGCCGACCCGGGCCAGCGACGAGACCGACGTGGTGACGTCGAGGAACCGGACCACCCGGCCGGTCGGCGGCGCGTCGAGCACGACGGCGTCGTAGGCGAAGTGGTCGCCCGTGCGCCGGCGGGTGGCCTCGTACGCCTTGCCGGTGAGCAGGACGTCGCGCAGGCCCGGCGCGATGGTGGTGGCGAAATCGACGAAGCCGAGCTTGTCGAGCGCACGGCCGGCCCGGCCCAGCCGGTAGAACATCGCGAGGTACTCGTGCATGGCCTCGCGCGCGTCGATGGCCAGCGCATACACCTCACCGCCACCGGGCGCGGAGGCCACCCGCTGCTCCTCGTACGCCAGCGGTGGCACGTCGAACAGCTGGGCCAGGCCCTGCCGCTCCTCGACCTCGGCGATGAGCACGCGGCGCCCGCCTGCCGCCAGCGCCATGGCCAGTGCCCCTGCCACGGTCGTCTTCCCGGTGCCACCCTTCCCGGTGACGACGTGCAGCCGCACGCCCTCCCAGTCGCCCATACCCCCAGAGCCTACGGAACCGCGCGCACGTGCTGCGTGAAGGATCGGATCGACCGTCCGTGCAGCAGCCGCTGCAGCCCGAACCCGGCCGCCAGCGTGAGCCAGCCGCCGACCGCGTCGAGCACGTAGTGGTTGCCGGTGGCCGTGATGACCAGCACCGTCGCCAGCGGGTACAGCACGCCGAGGGTGCGCAGCCACTTGTTGCGGGCGAACAGGAACAGGGTGATGCCGCACCACATGGACCAGCCGGCGTGCATGGACGGCATGGCGGCGTACTGGTTCGACAGGCTCTGGAGGTCACCGGACGTCAGCGCGCCCACGGTCTGGTGGATGGCGACAGTGTCGTAGAACAGGCCGGACGGCAGCAGCCGCGGCGGCGCGAGCGGGTACAGGTAGTAGCCGAACAGCGCCAGCGCGGTGGTGAGCACCAGCACGGTGCGGGCCGCCCGGTAGCGGCCGGGGTGGCGGACGAACAGCCAGATCAGCACCGCACCGGTGACCACGAAGTGCAGGGACACGTAGAAGTAGTTGACGGTGAGGGTCAGCCACTGCACGGCGTGCACGGTGTGGTTCAGCCAGAGCTCGAAGTCGATGCTCAAGCTCTGCTCGGTGCCCCAGAGACGGACGCTGTTGGCGACGGCGCGGGCGCGGTCGTCGGGCACGCTGTTGCGGATGACGGAGTACACGGCGTAGAACGCGACGAGGATGCCGAGCTCGACGATGAGGATGGGGCGTCGCGGCGTGCGGATGTGGCGGACGACCCACCGCAACAGATCGGACGGGGTACGCGGAGGCGCCGGCGCGGGCGTGTCCCGCGCCGGCTCGTCCACGAGCGACGGATGTGCCACCCTGGTTCCCCCAGTACAGGTTCAGGTCGTCGTCAGGTCACGCCGGCGGAAGCCGAGCAGACCGATCCAGATGAGGGCGACCGCTAGCACACCCATTATGACAACCGCTGCCGTGTCGAGGTCTCCTCCTGGAAGAGTAGATGCGGCGTCGAAGGGCGAGATCTTCGTCACCCAGTCGGGGAACTGGAAGAATCCGCCCAGCACACCGACCACCACGCCGAAGGTCAGCACCACCCAGCCGAGGTGCACCAGCTGGGGCGCCCACCCGAACAGCGCGACGACGATCGCGACCACCAGCCAGACGCCCACCACGTGCGCCAGCGCGGTCCCGAGGAGCTTGCCGACCATGCTGCCGTCGTCGAGCGTGAGGGCGCCGGTGATGCCCAGGCCGAGGCCGCCCACCAGCATGATCAGCAGGCTGCCGCCGAGCGCGACGATCAGGTGACTGGCGGCGAACCGGGTGCGCGAGACCGAGGTGGCCAGCACCGGTTCGGCGCGGCCGGAGGTCTCCTCTGTGCGCAGCCGCAGCATGGACGTCAGGCCGTAGGCGGCGGCGAGCAGCGCCATCATCATCACGACCATGCCCATGAACCCGTCGATCAGGCTGCCGGCGTCGCCCAGGAAGTCCTGGATGGTGGAGTTGTCGGAGACGAACTCCTCGATCGACGGCGCGAGGCTGCCGTAGGCGACCCCGAACACCAGCAGGCCCACGCCCCAGCCGATGAGGCCGCCGCGCTGCAGCCGGACGGCCAGGCCCAGCGGCGACGCCAGGTCCTTGCCGGCGCGCGGGCTGCCCGGGCTCGGCTGCACCAGGCCGGCGCCGACGTCGCGGCGGCTGGTGGTGGCGTACGCGACGGCCATCAGGACCGCGGTGAGGGCGACCGCGATCAGCAGCGGCCACCACCGGTCGTCGACGTAGACCCGGGTGCGCTGCGCCCAGCCGATGGGCGACAGCCAGGACAGCCACTCCGCGCCGACGTCGCCGATGGCGCGCAGCGCGAACGCGACGCCCAGCGCGGCGGCGGCGAGCCCCGTCGCGGTCCGGGCGTGCTCGGTGACCTGCGCCGTCAGTGCGCCGACGCCGGCGAAGACGAGACCGACCGAGGCGACGGCGGCCCCGAACAGCAGCGAGCTGGACGTGGACAGCTCGTCCAGGGCGCTCGGCATCAGCAGGCCGAGCAGCAGGCCGATCAGCAGGTTCGCCCCGGCGACGACCGTGAACGCGGCCGTGGTGCCGGCGTGCCGGCCGAGGACCCCGGCCCGCAGCAGCTCGGTGCGGCCGGTCTCCTCCTCGGCGCGGGTGTGCCGGACCATGAGCAGGATGCTCATCAGCGCCATGGTGATGGCGACCCACAGCAGCAGCTCGTTCGCCGTCATGGCGCCGAACGTGTAGTTGTCCGTCCCGTAGGCGGGACCGGTCAGGGCGACCGTGGCGGGGTTGTCGAGCAGGTCGGCGCGGGCCTGCCGGTCGGCCTGCGTCGGGTAGGTCTCGGGGAAGGTCGGCAGGCTGCCGACCACCAGCAGGACGATGGCGCCGATCCAGATGGGCAGCCGGACGCGGTCGCGGCGCAGGATGAACCGGATCATCGTCGCCGTGCCGGTGAGCGTGGACCCGCCCTGGCGCCGCTGAGCGGCGTGCTGACGAGGCCGGTCGGCGGTGGTGACGCTCACGACGAGGCACCCGCCTCGGCCGCGACGCCCTCGGCGGCCAGCTCGTCGCCGTAGTGGCGCAGGAACAGCTCTTCCAGCGTGGGCGGCTGGCTGGTGAGGGTCTGGATGCCGAACCCGCTCAGGTGCCGGACGGCGCCGTCGAGCTGAGCGGTGTCGACGTCGAAGGTGACGCGGTGGTCCTCGACGACGAGGTCGTGGATGCCGGGCAGCTGGTCGATGCCGGTGACGGACCGCTCGGTCTCGGCGTGGATGGACGTGCGGGTGAGGTGACGCAGCTCGGCCAGCGTGCCGCTCTCGACGATCTTGCCCGCGCGGATGATGCTGACGCGGTCGCACAGCTTCTCGACCTCGGTGAGGATGTGGCTGGACAGCAGCACCGTCTTGCCGTCGTCCTTCCACTCGTCGATGACCTCGTTGAAGACGGCCTCCATCAGCGGGTCGAGGCCGGAGGTCGGCTCGTCGAGGATGAGCAGCTCGACGTCGGAGGCCAGCGCCGCGACCAGCGCCACCTTCTGCCGGTTGCCCTTCGAGTAGGTGCGGCCCTTCTTCGTCGGGTCGAGGTCGAACCGCTCGAGCAGCTCCTGGCGGCGCTTCTCGTCCAGCCCGCCGCGCAGCCGGCCGAGCAGGTCGATGGCCTCGCCGCCGGTGAGGTTGGGCCAGAGGTTCACGTCGCCCGGGACGTAGGCCAGCCGCCGGTGCAGCGAGACGGCGTCGTCCCAGGGGTCGCCGTCGAGCAGTCGTGCGGTGCCGGAGTCGGCCCGCAGCAGCCCCAGCAGGACGCGGATCGTCGTCGACTTGCCGGCCCCGTTGGGGCCGAGGAAACCGTGGACCTCGCCGGTGGAGACCCGGAGGTCGAGCCCGTCGAGAGCGCGGACCGTGCCGAAGGTCTTCACGACGCCGGCGACGTCGATCGCAGTTGTCATGCTGGCGACACTACACACTCTTCACAGTTTTGTGAATTGCTTTAAGTCAGTTATGGTCGGGTGCACAGGGGGTGGTCCGGAGTGTCCGCTGACGATCGCGAGCGCGCGCGCAGCCGGTTCGTCGAGCAGTTCGCGATGGTGCTCAACGACGCCGGCATGCAGCGCATGCCGGCCCGCGTGTTCGCCTACGTGCTGGCCTCCGACGCCGATTCGCACACCGCGACCCAGCTCGCCGACGGCCTGCAGGTCAGCCCGGCGGCCATCTCGGGGGCGGTGCGGCCGCTGATGGACATGGGGGTCCTGGTGCGCGAGCGGGTCCCGGGCGAACGGTCCGATCACTACCGCGTCTACAGCGACGATGTGTGGTCGACGCTCATCGAGCGGCAGGATCCGATGTTCCGCCACATCGACGTGCTGCTCACCAGCGGCTTGGGCGTCCTGGCGCCGGGCGCCGGTCGCCGGCGGGTCCGCGAGACGCGCGAGTTCTACCGCTTCATGTACACGCAGATGGACACACTGTCGGCGCGGTGGCGAGCGCACCGGGCCGAGGTCACGGCGTCACCGGAACCTGTTCGGGCCGCGTCGGGCGAGTGACCGGCGCCCGGCTGCCGCGCGCCAGCAGCACCACCCCGGCCATGGCGGTCAGCGCGGCCGCCACCGACAGCGTCACCTCGACCGGGCCGCCGGTGAACCGCTCGCCGAGCAGCCCGATGCCGATGGCCGAGGCCGTCACCGGGTTGACGATGGTCGCGGTGGCCAGTGGGGCCCCGAGCCCGCCGCGGTACGCCCGGCGGGCCAGCAGCAGCCCCGTCGCCGCCAGCACCAGCACCACGGCGCTGGCCGGCTGCAGGGCGGCGGACATGCCGGAGTCGCTGACCCGGATGGTCACCGTCTGGGTCAGCGCCGACGACACCCCAAACGTCGCGCCGGCGGCGAGCGCGAACAGCAGGCTGCGCCGGACCGGCCGCAGTGGGAGCCGGGCCGCGCCCGCGATGGCGACCGCGGTCAGCGCGACGACGGCGAGGGTGAGGAGCAGGATCTGCGTGGAGGTCAGCTCGCTGCGTGGTCGCGTCGGCGCGGCCAGCAGCAACAGGCCGGCGAGGCCGGCCATGCTCAGCGCCATGCCGCGCCACTCGCGCGGCGTGACTCGGCGCCGCGTCAGCGCCCACGACAGCACCAGCGCGAACGCGAGGCTGAGCACGCCCAGAGGCTGCACCAGTGTCAGCGGGCCGAAGTGCAGCGCGCCCACGTGCAGTGCGGACGCGCCGACGGTGAGGGCGGTGGGGTACCACCAGCGGCGCTGGGCGACCATGCCGAGCGCGGCCAGCGCGTGCAGGCTCGCAGCACCGGCGGCGAAGGCCACCGCGAAACCCGTGCTGCTCACCGCCGTCCCCCAATCCACGGCCGTGAGGCGGCTCGACCGCAACGCCCACGGCTCCACCGAGAATACGGTGGTTCGCCGGAGCGCGCGGCCTCGGCACCCCCGCCTGGAAGCCAACCTAGCGTGCATTCACGAAGTTGTGAAATGGCTGAACGTATGATGATGGTGCTCACTGCGAAGGAGGACGCCCGATGACCAGTCCGGCCACGGACGACGACCAGGACGCCCTGCTGCGGTTCGTCGAGCAGTTCGCGCTGGTGCTCACCGAGTCCGGACTGCCCCGTATGCCGGCGCGGGTGTTCGCCTACGTGCTGGCCGAGGACGCCGAGCGCTACACGGCGTCCGAGCTGGCCGAGGGCCTGCGGGTCAGCCCGGCCGCCATCTCCGGCGCGGTGCGCGCCCTGGTGCAGGCCGGTCTGCTGGCCCGCGAGCGCGAGCCGGGGTCGCGGGCCGACCACTACCGCATCTACGACGACGACGTCTGGGCGCACATCATCATGCAGCGCGAGCCGCTGCTGCGCCGCTACATCGCCGTCCTCTCCGAGGGCATCGACGCCCTGGGCGAGGGCCGCGGCGCGCAACGGATCACCGAGACCATCGACTACATGCAGTTCATGCGGGCCGAACTCCCGCTGATGATCGAGCGCTGGCAGCGGCACCGCGCCCAGTACGCCCAGTCCTCAGAGGTCGAGGAGTAGCCCGAGCGGCGACTCCACGCGGTCGGCGACGTAGCGCAGGAAGCCGCCGGCGACGCCGCCGTCGCAGACGCGGTGGTCGAAGCTGAGCGAGAGCTGGGCGACCTTGCGGACCGCCAGCTGCCCGTCGACCACCCAGGGCTTGTCGACGATGCGCCCGACGCCGAGCAGCGCCGCCTCGGGGTGGTTGATGATCGGGGTCGAGCCGTCGACGCCGAAGACCCCGTAGTTGTTGAGGGTGACGGTGCCGCCGGTGAGGTCCGCCGGGGTGAGCGTGCCGGCGCGGGAGGCGTCGGTGAGGCGGGCCAGCTCCGCGGCCAGCTCGGCGGTCGTGAGCTCCTGGGCGTTGTGGACGACGGGGACGACGAGACCGCGGTCGGTCTGCGCGGCGAAGCCGAGGCCGACCTGCTGGTGGCGGACCAGGACGAGGTCGTCGCCGTCCTGTTCGACGGAGGCGTTGAGCTCGGGGAAGCGGGCCAGCGCGGCGACCGTGATGCGGCCGAGCAGCGCCAGCAGGCCGACCGGACTCTGTGGCGCCGCCGCCCGCAGCGCGTCGCGCGCCTCCACCAGCCCCGTCGCGTCGACGTCGACCCACGTGGTGGCGTCGGGGATCTCGCGCCGGCTGCGGGACAGCTTCTCCGCGACGGCGCGGCGCACTCCGCGCAGGGGTTCTCTCCGGTCTGACGGGGCCGGTGGCGAGGTCCGCTGAGGCGCTTGACGTGCTGCCGTGGCGGTCCCGTTGATCGCGGCGGTCCCGTTCGTCGCTGCGGCCTCGACGTCGCGGCGGAGGATCACGCCGCCGGGACCCGAGCCCCTCACCACCCGCACGTCGACGCCGTGGTCGCGTGCCAGTCGCCGGACCACCGGCGAGAGCACCCGAGGCGCGCCGCCGGCCGCCACTGGGCTGCTGTGCGCTGCTGGACTGCCGGTCGCCGCCGGGTCGCCGTGCGCCGCCAGGTCGCCGGTCGTCGCGCGTTCAAGGTTGTCGGTGCCCGCCCGTAGGGTGGGGGCCCTCCCGGCCGGGCGGGGTGTCACCTCGGCCGAAATCGGCGCCGACGCCGGCCCGCTGGCCGCCACCGCGCCGGACGCCGATGGATTGCCGGCCGCTGGGCTGCCGTGCGCCGCCGGGCCACTCGTCGCCGCCGGGTCGCCGTGCGTCGCGCTTTCGAGGTTGTCGGTGCCCGCCCGTAGGGTGGGGGCCCTCCCGGCCGGGCGGGGTGTCACCTCAGCCGAAATCGCCGCCGACGCCGATGCCGGCCCCGACGCCCCAACCAACGTCGGATCCGTCGCCGATGCCGCGACCGGCGTCGTTCGCCCGCGCGAACGCCGGGCCAACGTCGCGTTCCCGGTGCCGTACCCGACCAGCACGGCGCCCGACTCCGCCGCGTCGCCGCCACTACCCGCCTCACCGGCGCCGTCCGCCCCACCGGCGTCGGGCCCGGCGACGGTGATGAGCGGCGCGCCGACCTCGATCGTCGACCCCGCGTCGCCGTGCAGCGTGACCACGCGACCGGCGTGCGGGCACGGCACCTCGACCGTCGCTTTCGCGGTCTCCACGTCGACGACCACGTCGTCCACTCCGACGACGTCGCCGACCGAGACGCGCCAGGCGACGATCTCGGCCTCGGTCAAGCCCTCGCCGAGGTCGGGCAGCCGGAACGTACGCTCCTCACCGGGGATCGGATAGTCCGTCATGGCGCCCCCACGAATCGCGGGTCCGGCGCGTCCTCGAACTGCAGCCGGTCGACGGTGTCGAGGACGCGGTCGACGCCGGGCAGCTGGTACTTCTCCAGCACCGGCGGCGGGAACGGCACGTCCCAGCCCGTCACCCGCAGCACCGGCGCCCACAGCGAGTGGAAGCAGCGCTCCTGCACGCGAGCGGCGATCTCGGCGGACACGCTCGCGAACCCCGTGGCCTCGGCGACGACGACGCAGCGGCCGGTCCGGCGCACCGACGACGCGACCGTCGCGTCGTCGAACGGCACCAGCGTGCGCAGGTCGACGACCTCCAGCGACCGGCCCTCGGCCGCAGCGGCCACAGCGGCCTCCAGCGCCACCGGCACCGACGGCCCGTACGCCAGCAGCGTCGCATCCGTACCGGCGCGACGCACGACGGCGGTCCCGAACGGCGGCGCCACCACCGGCAGCGTCACCTCGTCCTTGGCCCAGTACAGCTTCTTGGGCTCCATGAACACGACCGGGTCGGGGTCGGCGATCGCCTCACGCAGCAGCGAGTACGCGTCCGCGACGGTGGCCGGCGTGACGACCTTGAGGCCGGGCGTGTGCGCGTAGTACGCCTCGGAGGAGTCGGAGTGGTGCTCGACGCCGCCGATGCCGCCCGCGTACGGGACCCTGATGACCATCGGCAGGCCGATGGCGCCGCGGGTGCGGTTGCGCATCTTCGCGACGTGCGAGGCGATCTGCTCGAACGCCGGGTACGCGAACGCATCGAACTGCATCTCGACGACGGGGCGGAAGCCGTTCATCGCCATGCCGACGGCCATGCCGACGATGCCGCTCTCGGCCAGCGGGGTGTCGAAGCAGCGGTCGTCGCCGAACTCGGCGGTCAGGCCGTCGGTGACGCGGAAGACGCCGCCGAGCGGGCCGACGTCCTCGCCGAACACGAGCACGGTCTCGTCCTCGCGCATCGCGTCGCGCAGGGCGGCGTTGAGCGCCTTGCCCAGGGTCACCGTCATCGGGCCAGCTCCTCCGCCAGCCACGTCGCCTGCTCCTTCAGCTGCGGGGTCGGCGAGGCGTAGACGTGGGCGAACAGGTCGGCGGGGTCGCCGGTCGCCTCCTCCGCGAGCCGGGTACGCACCTCGCTCGCGTACGCCTCCGCCGCCTCACGCGCGGCGGCCACGTCGGAGTCGGTCAGCTCGCCGGACGACCGCAGGTGCGCCTCGAGCCGCGCGATCGGGTCGCGCCGCTTCCACGTCTCGACCTCGTCGTGGTCGCGGTAGCGGCCGTCGTCGTCGGCGTTGGTGTGCGGCTCGACGCGATACGTGTGCGCCTCGACGAGCACCGGCCCTCCGCCCGCTCGCGCGGACTCGACGGCGTCGGTCAGCACCGCCAGCATCGCCACCGGGTCGTTGCCGTCGACCCGCTCGCTGCGCACGCCGTAGCCCACGCCCTTGTGCGCCAGCGACGGCGCCGCCGTCTGCCGCGACAGCGGGACGGAGATCGCGTAGCCGTTGTTCTGCACGAGGAACACGACCGGCGCGTGGAAGACGGCGGCGAAGTTGAGCGCCTCGTGGAAGTCGCCCTCGCTGGTGCCGCCGTCGCCGATCAGCACCAGCGCGACGGTGTCCTCGCCGCGCCGGCGGGCGGCGTAGGCGACCCCGACGGCGTGCGGCGCGTGCGTCGCGAGCGGCGTGCACTGCGGCGCCGTGCGCGTGGCCACCGGGTCGTAGCCGCAGTGCCAGCTGCCGCGCAGCAGCGTCAGCGCCTCGACCGGGTCGATGCCGCGGGCGATCAGCGCCATCGAGTCGCGGTAGGTCGGGAACAGCCAGTCGGTCTCGCGCAGCGCGAGGACGGCGCCGATCTCGCCCGCCTCCTGGCCCCGGCTGGACGGGTAGACGGCGAGGCGTCCCTGCTTCGTCAGCGCCGTGGCCTGGGCGTCGAACCGCCGGCCGAGCACCATCGCGTCGTAGGCGCGGCGCAGCAGCTCGCCGGGCGGCCGTTCGTACCGGCCGTGTGCGTCGCCCGGCGCGGGGGAGCCGTCGTCGTCGAGGAACCGGACCGGCTCGGCGGACGGCAGCAGCCCGGCCTCGGCGGGCGGCGCGGCGGGCGCGGGCATCCGGTGTTCGGCCTGCGTGGTCATGACTCTGTCACCTCTCCGGCAGGCGGACGCTCTATCCCCGAATAGTGCTCCTCGTGAGATGGTCATCTCTACAACCGGCCGAAAACGGTGACAGCTGGCAGTGAGGAGCGCCGATGAGCGACCAAACGTCTCCGAGTGACGGCGGTCACACCTGGAATACCGGCCGTTCGTCTGCCCGCGATCTCGACGAGGTCGACCGCCGCATCCTCGCCGAGCTGGTCGACCAGGGCCGGCTGTCCATCCGGCAGCTGGCCGAACGCGTCCACGTGTCGCGGGCCAACGCCTACGCGCGGGTCGACCGCCTGCTCGCCGACGGCGTCATCACCGGCTTCTCCGCCCAGGTGAACCCCGAGCGCGCCGGCCTCGCCACCAGCGCCTACGTCATGCTGTCGATCCAGCAGAACGCCTGGCGCGAGGTGTCGGCCGCGCTCGGCTCGCTGCCGTACGTCGAGCACTTCGCGTTGGTCGGCGGCGACTTCGACGTGCTCGCGCTGGTCCGTGCGCCCAACAACAGCGAGCTGCGCCACGTCGTGCTCGAACACATCCAGGACGTCGCCGGCGTGCTGAGTACCCGCACGTGGCTGGTCTTCGACGAGCACCTCGGCCAGGGGTCGCGCTGGGCCTGACGGCCGCCCAGTAGGCTCGCGCCCATGGCCAAGTGGGAGTACGCGACGGCACCCGTGCTGGTGCACGCGACGAAGCAGATCCTGGACAACTGGGGCGAGGACGGCTGGGAGCTGGTCCAGATCGTTCCGGGCATGAACCCCGAGAACGTGGTGGCTTACTTCAAGCGGGAGAAGGCGGAATGACGGGCACCCCCGAGGAGCGGCTGGCCGAGCTGGGCCTGAGCCTGCCGGACGTCGCCAAGCCGGTGGCGGCGTACGTGCCGGCCGTGCGCACCGGCTCGTTCGTGTTCACGTCCGGCCAGGTGCCGGTGCGGGGCGGCGAGCTGATCCACAAGGGCAAGGTCGGCGGCGAGGTGACGCCCGAGCAGGCGTACGAGTGCGCGCAGCAGTGCGCCCTCAACGCTTTGGCGGCGGTCCGCGCCGAGGTGGGCGACCTGTCCGCCGTCACGCGCATCGTGAAGGTGCTCGGGTTCGTCGCGTCGACGCCCGACTTCACCGGCCAGCCGCAGGTCGTCAACGGCGCCAGCGAGCTGCTCGGCAAGGTCTTCGGCGACCTCGGCCAGCACGCCCGCAGCGCGGTCGGCCTGACGGTGCTGCCGCTCGACGCGCCGGTCGAGGTCGAGATGATCGTCGAGGTGGGCTGACGGACCGGCGCGCGCTGCCCGCACCCATCGCGGAGCGGGCCCGGGCGTTCGCCGCGGGCGGCCTTCCGGTCGTCCCGGCCCGGCCGTCGTCGACGGTCGCGCTGCTGCGCGACACCCCGGGCGGCGTCGAGGTGTACGTGCACGTCCGGCATGTCGGCATGGCCTTCGCCGCCGGCATGCTGGCCTTCCCGGGCGGCAAGGTCGACCCCGCCGACGGCGCCGACCCGGACGAGGCGTTCGTCCGGGCGGCGATCCGTGAGACGCACGAGGAGACCGGCGTCGAACTGACGCCCGGCGACCTCGTGCCGTGGGCGCACTGGATCACGCCGCGGTTCGAGGAACGTCGCTACGACACCTGGTTCTACCTGGCGGCGCTGCCGTCCGGCCAGGCGACCGCCGACGTCTCCGGCGAGGCGTCGACGGTGGAGTGGGTGCGGCCGGCCGACGCGCTGGCCCGCGGCGACGCCGGCGACTGGGTCATGCTGCCGCCGACGGCGGTGGTGCTGGCCTCGCTCACCGGCTTCGCGACGACGGCCGAGGCGCTGGCCGCGGGCGCCGGGCGGGCCGTCGACACCGTCGTACCCGGCTGGCTCGACGACGGCGAGCGGGTGTGGGCGCTGCTGCCGGGCGACCCCGACTTCCCCGGCGACGACCCAGGAGACGTTCAGTGACCGAGGTGGAGCTGCCGGTGTGGTGCCGGCTGGTGCGGGCCGACAACCCCGGCCCGATGACCCTCGACGGCACCAACACCTACGTGCTGCGCACCGGCGACGGCAACGTCGTCATCGACCCCGGGCCGTGGCTGGAGGAGCACCTCGACGCCGTCCTGTCGCTGGGTCCAGTGTCGGTCGCGCTGATCACCCACCACCACGCCGACCACTGCGGCGGCGTCGACCTGTTCCGCGAGCTGACCGGCGGTGCGCCGGTGCTGGCCCGCGACCCCGCCGCCAGCGGCGCCGACGCCGAGCTGCCGCCGCACGGGCAGCGGCTGGACGACTTCGGCCTCACCGTGCTGGACACCCCGGGCCACACCGCCGACTCCGTCTCGTTCGTCGCCGACGACGGCGAGTCGGTCTTGCTGTTCACCGGCGACACCGTGCTCGGCCGCGGCACCACGATCGTGTCGCACCCCGACGGCGACCTCGGCGACTATCTGGCGTCGCTGGAGCTGCTGCGCACCGCCGTGCCGGCCGACGCGCTGCTACTGCCCGGCCACGGACCGCTGCGGCCGGGCGCCGCCGGCGTCGTCGACGAGTACGTGGCGCATCGGCGGCAGCGGATCGAGCAGGTCCGGACCGCGCTGGCCGGTGGCGCGCGGACCGCCCGCGACGTCGTCGAGGTGGTCTACGCCGACGTCGACCCCGCGCTCTGGCCGGCCGCCGAGCGCACCGTCGAGGCCACGCTCGCCTACCTGCGCGCGGGCGACTGACCGGACGGCCGCGCGGACGGCGTCAGCGGGCCCGGCGGCGCAGCCGGTCGACGTCGAGGACGACCACCGAGCGCTGCTCGAGCCGCAGCCAGCCGCGCGACACGAAGTCGGCCAGCGCCTTGTTGACCGTCTCGCGGGACGCGCCGACCAGCTGGGCCAGCTCTTCCTGCGTGAGGTCGTGGACCACCCGCATGCCCTCCTCGGACGGCACGCCGAAGCGCGTCGAGAGGTCCAGCAGCTGCTTGGCCACCCGGCCCGGCACGTCGGAGAAGACGAGGTCGGTCTGGATGTCGTTGGACCGGCGCAGCCGCGACGCCAGCTGCAGCAGCAGGCCGCGGGCCACCTCGGGCCGCCCCGTCAGCCAGGGCGTGAGGTCGGCGTGGCTGAGGCTCCACAGCGTGGTGTCGGTGACGGCCGTGGCCGTGGCCGAGCGGGGACCGGGGTCGAACAGCGACAGCTCGCCGAACATCTGACCCGGGCCGAGCAGCGCCAGCAGGTTCTCGCGGCCGTCGGGCGCGGTGCGGCCCAGCTTGATCTTGCCCTCGGTCACGACGTAAACGCGGTCGCCCTCGTCGCCCTCACGGAACAGGGTCTCGCCCCGGCTCAGGTGCACTTCGGTCATCGACGCACGCAGCGCGCCGGCCGCCTCGTCATCGAGTTCGCGGAACAGAAGCGCGCTCCGTAGAACGTCGTCAACCACTGCCAGATCCTCCCTGCCGTCGAGCCACGCGCGGTCAACGGTCTGGTGTTTCGCGTCACGTCGGCCGCAACCCATTGTGCCGTGGGCCCATCATGGCGGACCATTCGCCCCCACACAGCGGAATCGCCCGCCGAAAGACGGACGGATTCGCGCCGAATCCCTGGGCAGGTGGGTTTCGCGGCGCAAACGCCGGCCTGTCGGTCCCAGAACGTAGAGTGAAGTGGTGTCGATGGTCGCTACCGAGTCCAAGCTCGCCCTCACGCGGCGGGCCCGCAAGATCAACCGTGAGCTCGACGCCCTCTATCCCGACGCTCACTGCGAACTCGACTTCACCACGCCGTTCGAGCTGCTCATCGCCACGGTGCTGTCAGCGCAGACCACCGACGTGCGGGTCAACGGCGTCACGCCCACCCTGTTCGCGCGCTACCCCAACGCCGTCGCGCTGGCGGCCGCCGAGCGCGACGACGTCGAGAAGATCATCCAGCCCACCGGGTTCTTCCGGGCGAAGACACAGTCCATCCTCGGGCTGTCGCAGGCGCTGGTCGACCGCTTCGGCGGCGAGGTGCCCGGCACGCTGAAAGACCTCGTCACGCTGCCCGGCGTGGGCCGCAAGACCGCCAACGTCGTGCTCGGCAACGCGTTCGGCGTCCCCGGCATCACCGTCGACACCCACTTCGGACGGCTGGTGCGCCGGTTCGGCTGGACCACGCAGACCGACCCCGACAAGGTCGAGGCCGAGATCGGCGCGCTGTTCCCGAAGAGCGACTGGACCATGCTGTCGCACCGCGTCATCTGGCACGGACGCCGCCGCTGCCACGCCCGCCGTCCGGCCTGCGGGGCGTGCCCGCTGGCCCGGCTGTGCCCGGCCTACGGCGAGGGCCCCACCGACCCCAAGGCGGCCGCCAAACTGGTCCGCGAAGGGCCGCGTGCATGACGACCGCCGACGGCCCGCCACCATGGCTGCGGCGCGTCGCCGACGCCGCCACGGGCGCGTGGGCCGACCACGCCGGTCGCTGGTCGGCTCCTGACGACACCGCCCGCGAGTCGGCCGTCCTGCTGCTGTTCGGCGAGACCGACGGCCGCTCCGATGTCCTGCTGATCGAGCGGGCGGCCGGGCTGCGCAGCCACGCCGGCCAGGCGGCGTTCCCCGGCGGCGGCGCCGAGCCCGGCGACGCCGGCCCGGTCGGCACGGCGCTGCGCGAGTGCGCCGAGGAGACCGGCGTCGACCCCGCCGGCGTCGACATCATCGCCACGCTGCCGCCGCTGTGGATCTCCGTCTCCAACTACTCGGTCACGCCGGTGCTGGCGTGGTGGCGCGAGCCGTGCGAGGTGCGTGTCGCCGATCCCGGCGAGGTGGCGTCGGTGCAGCGTGTCCCGGTCAGCGAGCTCACCGACCCCGCCCACCGGCTGCAGCTGCGCTACCCGTCCGGCCGGTCCGGTCCCGCGTTCCGGGCCGGGGGCATGCTCATCTGGGGGTTCACGGCGGGCGTGCTGTCCGCGTTGTTCGACGCGGCGGGGCTCGCCGAGCCGTGGGATCGTACTCTGGTCGAGCCGCTGCCCACGGGGATGGGCCTGAGCCGTGAAGGTCGAGGTGGGTCGTGACGCTGGGCTTGAACGCCGTCGACCTCATCATCATCATCCTTGCGGTCGTGGTCGGCTACACCGGCTGGACCCACGGCTTCGTCGTCGGCCTCCTGTCCTTCGTCGGGTTCGTCGGCGGCGCGGTCGCCGGGCTGCTGCTGGTGCCGCTGGTCCTCGGCGGCTTCGACCCCGGACTCGGGGTGTCGGTGCTGGCCGTCCTGCTGGTGCTCGGTGTCGCGTCCATCGGGCAGGGCGTGCTGGCCTGGGCCGGCGGCTGGGTGCGCTCCAAGGTGTCGTCGCAGCCGGCGAAGAAGTTCGACGCCGCCGGTGGCGCGGTCCTCGGCGTGGCCGGGCTGCTGCTGGCCGCCTGGGCCGTCGGGCTGGCCATCTCGACGGCGGCGGTGCCGTACGCGTCGCCCGGCGTCCGTGAGTCGCGGCTGCTCGACCTCGTCGACCGTGCCGTGCCCGTCTCGCCCGACCGTCTGCGCGACGCCTTCGAGGACGTCGTCGCCGCCGGCGGGTTCCCGCAGGTCGTGGTCCCGTGGGCGGCGGAGCCCATCGTCGACGTCGGCCCGCCCGGCAGCCTGCTGCGCCGCGATCCCGAGGTGCGCACGGCGGCCCAGAGCGTCGTGCAGATCACCGGCCGGGCCGACGCCTGCGAGCGGGTCATCACCGGCAGCGGGTTCGTGGTCGCGCCCGAGCGCATCCTCACCAACGCCCACGTGGTGGCCGGTGTCCGCGAGCCGGTCGTCACCTTCCCCGACGGCGACCCGTTGGCCGCCCAGGTGGTGGCGTTCGACCCCGAGACCGACCTCGCCGTGCTGTCCGTTCCCGGGCTGACGCTGCCACAGCTCACCATGACGGCCGACGATCCCGCCAACGGCGACGATGCCGCCGTCATCGGCTACCCGAACAACGGCCCGCTGCGCAGCGAGGAGGTCCGCGTCCGCGACGTCCACGAGCTGATCGGGCACGACATCTACGACGAGAACACCGTCACCCGCGAGGTCGTCTCGCTGCGCGGCAGCATCCGGCCGGGCAACTCCGGCGGCCCGCTCATCTCGCCCGACGGCACCGTGCTGGGCGTGGTGTTCGCGGCGTCGCTGACCGACCCCGACACCGGCTACGCGCTGGCGCCCAGCGAGTTCACCGACGTCGCCGCCGACGCGGCCGAGGCCACCGAGCCGGTCTCGACCGGCTCCTGCACCTGACGCCGGTCAGGGAGGCCTAATGCGGCGGGGGCGGCGATGCTGCGCCGGCTCCGCATCACCCGCCCCCGCCGCGTGTCAGCCGCCTAGCCGACGCCGAACGGCGCGGCGTACCGGATGGTGCCGGACGGCAGCGGGTGCGCGTCGTCCAGCGTGAGCGCCATCAGCGCCTCGTCAGGCACCTCGAAGCCCGCCCGGATACCGTGCGCCGACGCGCGCTCGAAGCCGAACCGCGGGTAGTACTCCGGGTGCCCGAGCACCGTGACGAAGCGTTCGCCGTGGTCGTGGGCGGCCCGCAGCGCGGCCCGGATGGCGGCCGAGCCGGCGCCGGACTTCTGCTGCCCCGGCCGCACCGAGCACGGCCCGAGGCACAGCGCCGGGGTGTCGCCGATGTGGCAGCGGGTCAGCAGAGCGTGCCCGACGACGGTGCCGCCGGGTGCGGACGCGACGATCGACAGGCCGTCGATCCACGCCTCGTCGGCGCGGAGCAGGTCGACGAGGTCGGCCTCGTCCGGGCGGTCGAACGCCGCGATGGTGATGTCGCGGATGGCCGCGATGTCGGCGCCGGTTTCGGCGCGCGTGATCCACTGCGAAGGCATGGTGAGGAATCCCGTTCGTGTTCGGGGGGTGACTGAGGTCAGGGTGAAGTCAGGCCGCGGCCTGGCGCGCCGACATCAACCCCACTTCCTCTCAGTTCCTCGCAGCGACACGAACGGAGACGATCATACCGTCAGTCGTGCCGGTCGCGCTGCTTGACCAGCCAGTCAAGCAGCGCGTCGGTGACGGTGTCGGGCGTCTCCTCGTGCGGGAAGTGCCCGGCCGCCTCCACCGACAGCCAGTGGTACTCGCCGGCCACCAGCTCGCGCGACGCCGCCGCCAGCTCGATGTCGAAGTTGGAGTCCTGGACGCCGTGCACCTGCAGCACCGGCATGGTGAGGGGGTCCTGGACGCGCTTGGCGAACCGGCGGCCGTCGCCGCGGAACAGCGAGCGGAACAGCCAGCGCTGGTACTCCAGCGCGCAGTGCGGGGCGGGCCACAGCTGCATGGCCGCCCGGTAGTGGCGCGATGCCTCGTCGTCGGGGAACGCCGACCCCGGCGACGACCAGCGCCGCAGCAGTGTCTCGACGTGCGCGCCGTCGTCGGCGATGAGCCGGCGCTCCGGTGCCATCGGGGTCTGCACCCAGGCCAGCGAGCCGCTGCGCCGCAGCCGGCCCTTGAGCAGGTGCCGGCGCAGGACCAGCGGGTGCGGCATCGACAGGACGGCGAGCGCGTCGACGTGCGCGGGCCGCATGGCCGCCGCCGTCCACGCACCGTAGGCGCCCCAGCCGTGCCCGACGAGCACCGCGCGGCGCTCGCCGAGGGAGCGGATCGCGCCGGTGATGTCGGCGGCGTACGTGAACGCGTCGTACCCGCGCGGGGTCTTGTCGCTGCCGCCGGCGCCGCGCAGGTCGAGCGCGACGGCACGCCAGCCGGCCGCGGCGAGCGCGGGCAGCTGGTGCCGCCAGGCCCACCAGAACTCCGGGAACCCGTGCAGGAGCAGGACGAGCGGGCCGTTCCCCATCTCCGCCACATGGAACTGCGCGCCGTTGGCGGCGACGGTCCGATGCGTCCAGGGGCCGGGGATCTCGACCGTCTGGCGATGTGCGTCGTTGGTGATCACGTGCTGCTGCTGGACCTCTTCAGAGCGCGGGCGGCGTCGCGGGCGGTGGTCTTCGTCCGCTCGGCCTTGGAGATCCTGCCGAGACGGCCCCGGGCCACCAGCAGCAGGAGGAGTGCGACGAGCAGGTAGAACCCGGCCACCACGAGGAACGACCAGCCGAGGGCCAGCCCGAGCGCATGGACGCCGTACACGAGGGCGAACGAGCCGAGGACGACCGCCAGCAGGCCGAGGAACGCGGCCGCCGCGATCAGGCCCATGCCGAGGCCGGCTTCCTTGGCGTCCGCCTTCAGTTCGGCCTTCGCCAGCTCGATCTCGTCGCGGACCAGCCCGGTGACGTCGTCCTTGATGGAGGCCACGAGCTGGCCGATGGAGGCCGAGCCGTCGGCCTCACTGGTTGCCCGCGCGGCCATCCGGAACCCCCTCGTCGCAGTTATCACGAATCACGTCGGCCGCGGCGGCGAGCTGCCGGCGTGGCCTCGTGTTCGACTCTAGAGCAGGTCGAGGGGGCTGGTCGCGTAGACGGGCCGACCGGTCACGGTCGAGTGCCCGGTTCCTCGGCCTGGTACACGTCCGGGATGCCGTCGTGGTCGTCGTCGCGGGACTCCTCGTCGGCCAGCCGCTTGTAGATGACGTTGCGCCGGCCGAGCACGATCGTGGCCAGCAGCGCCGCCAGCAGCGAACCGACCAGCACCGCCGTCTTCACCAGCTCCGCGTTGTGTGCGTCGTCGCGGAACGCCAGCTCGCCGATCAGCAGCGACACGGTGAAGCCGATGCCCGCGATGGTCGCCAGCCCGAACACGTCGCCCCAGGTCAGGTCGTTGCTCAGTTCGGCACGGGTGAACCGGGCGGTGAGGTACGTCCCGCCGAAGATGCCGATGGCCTTGCCGACGACCAGCCCCATCGCGACGCCCAGCGCCACGGGCTGCGTGAACACCTCGCGCAGGGAGTCGGTCGAGATGGTGACGCCGGCGGCGAACAGCGCGAAGACCGGCACGCAGAGCACCGCGGAGAACGGCCGGACCCGGTTCTCGATGCGCTCGGCCGGCGCCTGCTCCTCGCCCTCCTTGCGGTGTGCCCTGGTCAGCAGCCCGAACGCGACGCCGACGACGGTGGCGTGCACGCCGCTCTCGTGCATGAGCGCCCACGCGACCACGCCCATCGGGACGTACAGCCACCAGGCCCTGATGTCGCGGCGCTGCATGAGGTCGTACGCGACGAGAATGGCGGCGGCGCCCAGCAGCGGCCAGATGCGCACGTCGGTGGTGAAGAAGATGGCGATCAGCAGGATCGCCAGCAGGTCGTCGACCACGGCCAGCGTCAGCAGGAACGCCCGAAGCGCCGACGGCAGCCGCGACCCGATGACGGCCAGTACGGCCAGCGCGAACGCGATGTCGGTGGCCGTCGGCACCGCCCAGCCCGTCATGGGGCCGCCGCCGATGGCGTTCACCACCACGTAGACGACGATCGGCCCGGCCATGCCACAGACGGCCGCGATGATCGGCAGCGCCGCCTCGGCCGGCCGGCGCAGGCTGCCGACGACCAGCTCGCGCTTCAGCTCCAGCCCGGCGACCAGGAAGAAGATCGCCAGCAGCCCGTCGGCCGCCCACGTCGCGAGGTCGAGGTCGAGATGCAGCGCCGACGGCCCGATGGTCGCCGTGCGCAGCGCCTCGTAGGAATCGGTGCCGACGTTCGCCCAGACGATGGCGGTGGCCGCCGCCACCAGCATGAGGAACCCGCCGGTGGTCTCGCTGCGCAGCACGGACGCGACGTACTGCGCCTCGGGCCAGGTGGAGCGGGCGAACAGACGGCGGGGCACGGGATCACCTCATCTGATAGCGGACATGACGATGTCACGCCGACCAGACTTCCCGGCACACCGGTGGATATTTTAGCGTTCCCTAGGATCGGGCGAACGTCCGCACCGACTGTCCGGGCCGCCAGAGGGTGATCGCCATGCCGGTGCGGGTGTCGTTCAGGCCGGCCAGCACCACCTCGTCGATGCCGAGCCGGAACAGGTGGAACGGTCCCGGCGGTAGCGCGCCGGCGTGCGCCGCCTGGTAGGCGTCGAACTCGGGGCCGGTGACCTCGACGGCGCGGCCGGAGATCTTCACGTCCGGCACCGTCATCGATCCGTCGCCGGGGTTGTTGTGCACCGAGTAGCGCGGGTCGCGCTGCAGGTCGTGCGCCTTGCGGGCCTCGGGCATCGAGCCGAGCGTGAGATGGTCGCCGTCGAAGTCGACCTCGGTGCCGCTGACCCGCGGTGAGCCGTCCGCCCGCAGCGTCGCGAGCACGTGGTGCTTGGTGGCCGTGAGCTGCGCGTGCACGATCGCCGCCAGCTCGGGTACTTCGTCGTCGAACTGCTTCCAGGTCGCCATGACACCCATGCTGCCGACCCATGACTGACATCCGCTGTCAGCGATCTGGCGTAGGTTCGATGTCGTGAGAGCCAGCAGGTTGATGGCGATGATGCTGCTGATCCAGCAGCGCCGCACCATGACGGCTGCCGAGGTGGCCGGCGAGCTCGAGGTGTCCGTCCGCACGGTGTACCGCGACATCGCGGCGCTGCAAGCCACCGGCGTCCCGCTGTGGACGGAGTCGGGGCCGGGCGGCGGCATCAGGCTGGTCGAGGGCTGGCGCACGACGCTCGACGGCCTCACCGGCGACGAAGCGGCCGCGCTGTTCGTCGGCGGTGTCCCGAGCGCGGCGGCGGACCTCGGGCTGGGCACCGTCCTCGTCGCGGCGCAGACGAAGGTCATCGCCATGCTGCCGCCCGAGCTGCGTGGCCGGGCCGCCCGCCTGCGCGAGCGCTTCCACGTCGACGCGCCGGGCTGGTTCGGCGAGGTGGCGCCGCCGGAGGCGCTGGCCACGGTGTCCGACGCGGTGTGGTCAGGCCGGCGGCTCGACGTCTCGTACCAGCGGTCCGACCGGACGGTGGCGCGGCTGCTCGACCCGCTCGGCCTCGTGCTCAAGGCCGGCACCTGGTATCTCGTCGCGGCGCACCGGCAGCAGGTGCGGACGTACCGCGTCAGCCGCATCGACGCCGCAGCCGTCCTTCCCGACGCCGCCTGGCGCCCGGACGACTTCGACCTCGCCACCTGGTGGGCGGAGTCGTCGTCGCAGTTCGACCGGTCGCTGCTGCGCTACCGCTGCCGCGTCCGGCTGTCCGCGCCCGCGCTGCGGCGCCTGCACACGGCGGTCGGCGCCCTCGCGGCGACGTGGGCGCGCGACGCCGCGTCCGACCCCGACGCGGACGGCTGGATCGAGACCGACCTGTGGACCGAGTCCGAGGAGGTCGCCGCCCACCAGCTGTTCACGTTGATGAACGAGGTCGAGGTGCTGGAGCCCGCGTCGCTGCGGGCGACTCTGCGCTCCGTCGCTCTGGAGCTGGCCGCCCGGAACGGCTGAGCCGCTGGGCGATGTCCGACAGCTCCAGCGCCGGTCCGACGAGCCGGCGGCCGCGGCGGTGGACCATGCGCAGGTCGCGGGTGAGGTCGAGGTCGCGGACGGGCACCGCCACGACGGCGCGGGCGGCGCGGTCCGCGGCCACCGCCAGGGAGCTGAGGACGGCAGGAGCGACGCCTTCCGCGACGGCGGTCTTGATCGCCGTGGTGGACGGCAGCTCCAGCAGCGGCGGCGCCAGCGCCACGTCCGTCGCCGAGCCGATGGCGCGCTCGAGGTGGCGGCGCGTTCCGGACCCGCGTTCCCGGCTGACCAGCGGCGTGGCAGCGAGCTCCGCCGGCGTGATCCCGGACCGGCGCCGGGCCCACGGGTGACCGGGCGCGACGATCACCGTCAGCTCGTCCCGGGCGACCCGCCGGCTGGTCAGCTCGGCGGGGACCTGCGGGCGTTCGACGAAGCCGAGCTCGACCTCGTCGTCCAGCACGGCCCGGGCGACGTCGTCGGAGTTGCCCGCGACCAGCGCCACGGCGGTGTCCGGCGCGGACGTCTGCAGGGCCACCAGCCAGTGCGGGAGCAGGTACTCGGCCACGGTCAGGCTGGCCGCCACCCGCAGCCGGCTGTGCGTGCCGGTGCGCAAGGACAGCAGGCCGGCGTCCATGGCCGCCGCGGCGTCGACGGCCGCGCGGGCCCAGTCGGCCACCAGCGCCCCGTGCTCGGTCAGGCGCGACCCGCGCGCGGAGCGGTCCAGCAGCTGCAGTCCGAGCTTGCGCTCGAGGTGGCTCAGGCGCGCGCTCGCCGCCGGCTGCGTCACGTCGTGCGCCCTCGCGGCGGCTCCCACGCTGCCCAGACGGGTCACCGACAGCAGCAGGTCGAAGGTCGCGAGGTCGCTCACCCGTGGGGACAGAGGCATAAGGCGACCCTATGAGCTCATCGGCGATCCGGCTCTACCGGGCGGCCGCCGCCTGCGTGACGGTGGGACCATGACGGCCGAAGGCACCACCGCGACCCGCTGGCCGGCCGGCGCCCGCCGCCCCTCCGGCCTGCTACGCGACCTCGACCACCCCGCCCAGGTGTTCGAGCACCTCGGCCCGAACTGGTTCGCCTCGGTCATGGGCACCGGCATCGTGGCCGTCGCCGCGGCCGGCCTGCCGGTCCAGCCGCCGGGGCTGCGCCCGGCCGCGACGGTGGTGTGGGCGCTCGCCGCGGCCTGGCTGCTGGCCCTCGCCGCGACCTGGGTCGTGCACTGGACCCGGCACCGCGACCGGGCCAGGGGACATGCCGCGAACCCCGTCCTGGCGCACTTCTGGGGCGCTCCGGCGATGGCGCTGCTCACCGTGGGCGCCGGCACGCTGACCCTGGGACGCGACTGGATCGGCCACCAGGCGGCGGTCGCCGTCGCCGTCGCGTTGTGGTCGGCCGGCACCCTGCTGGGGCTGGTCACGTCCGTCTGGATTCCCTACCGCGCGATGACGGGGCACACCGTCGCCGCGAACGCCGCTTTCGGCGGCTGGCTCATGCCGGTGGTGCCGCCGATGGTCTCGGCCGCCACCGGCGCCGCGCTGGTCCCGCACGTGCCGGCCGGGCAGGCCCGGCTCACCCTGCTCGTCGCCTGCTACGCGATGTTCGGCGCCAGCCTGATCGCCGGCTTCGTCGTCATCGCCCAGATCTGGTCCCGGCTGATGCACCACGGTCCCGGCGCGGCGGTCATGGCGCCGACGCTGTGGATCGTGCTCGGCCCGCTGGGGCAGTCGGTGACCGCCGCGAACCTGCTCGGCGACGTCGCGGCCGACGCGCTGCCCGTCCGTACGCCACCGGCGCCGAGGTCTTCGGGGTCCTGTACGGCGTGCCCGCCTGGGGCTTCGCGATGTTGTGGCTCGCGCTCGCCGCGGCGCTGACCCTGCGCGCCGCTCGGTCGGCGCTGCCGTTCGCGCTGACCTGGTGGAGCTTCACCTTCCCGGTCGGCACGTGCGTCACCGCGGCCAGCACCCTGGCCCTGCGCCTGGACTCGGCGGCGTTGAGCGCCGCCGCCGTCGCGCTGTTCGTCCTGCTCGTAGCCGCGTGGGTCACGGTCGCGACCCGCACCGTTCGCGCCGGCGCCCGCGGCACGCTGTTCCTGCCCCCGCGATGAGCCTCGCGGGGGCAGGAACGTGCGGCGTCAGTCCTCGGACGAGCCCTTCGACAGGCCGTCGCTGATGAGGTTCATGACCGTCGGGTCGGCCAGCGTCTGGACGTCGCCCAGCTCGCGGTTCTCGGCGACGTCGCGCAGCAGACGGCGCATGATCTTGCCGGAGCGGGTCTTCGGCAGCTCCGGCACGATCATGATCTGCCGTGGCTTGGCGATCGGGCCGATCTCCTTGGCCACGTGGTTGCGCAGTTCCTGGACGACGTCGGCGCCGCCGTCGCCCGCGGCCGTGCGCAGGATGACGAACGCGACGATGCCCTGGCCGGTGGTCGGGTCGGAGGCGCCGACGACGGCGGACTCGGCCACCTTCGGGTGCGACACCAGCGCCGACTCGACCTCCGTCGTGGAGATGCGGTGGCCCGACACGTTCATGACGTCGTCGACGCGGCCGAGCAGCCAGATGTCGCCGTCGTCGTCCTTCTTGGCGCCGTCGCCGGCGAAGTAGCGGCCCTCGAAGCGCGACCAGTAGGTGTCGATGAACCGCTCGTCGTCGCCCCAGATGGTGCGCAGCATGGACGGCCACGGCTCGGTCAGCACGAGGTAGCCGCCGTGGCCGTCGGGCACCACGTTGCCGGCGTCGTCGACCACGTCGGCCACGATGCCCGGCAGCGCGGTCTGCGCCGAGCCGGGCTTGGCGGCGGTGACGCCGGGCAGCGGGCTGATCATGATGGCGCCGGTCTCGGTCTGCCACCACGTGTCGACGACGGGGGTGCGGTCGCCGCCGATGACGCGGCGGTACCAGATCCACGCCTCCGGGTTGATCGGCTCGCCGACGCTGCCCAGGACACGCAGCGACGAGAGGTCGCGGCGGCCGGGGATCTCGTCGCCCTGCTTCATGAACGTGCGGATGGCCGTCGGCGCCGTGTACAGGATGCTGACCTTGTACTTCTCGACGATGTCCCACCAGCGGCCGGCTTCGGGGAAGTCGGGCGTGCCCTCGTACATCACCTGCGTGGCGCCGTTGGCCAGCGGCCCGTAGACGATGTAGCTGTGGCCGGTGACCCAGCCGACGTCGGCCGTGCACCAGTACACGTCCGTCTCGGGCTTGAGGTCGAAGACGTTGCGGTGGGTGTACGCCGACTGCAGCAGGTAGCCGGCCGACGTGTGCTTGATGCCCTTCGGCTTCCCGGTGGTGCCGGACGTGTACAGGATGTACAGCGTGTCCTCGGCGTCGTGCGGCTGCGGGTCGTGCTGGTCGGACTGGCGGTCGACGAGGTCGTGCCACCACACGTCGTGGCTGTCGTCCCAGTCGACCTCCTGCTCGGTGCGCCGGACGACCAGCACCTTCTCGATGGACGGCGACTTCGCGACGGCTTCGTCGACGGCCGGCTTCAGCGCCGACGGCTTGCCCCGCCGGAACCCGCCGTCGGCCGTGATGACCAGCTTGGCCTGCGCGTCCTCGATGCGGCTGCGCAGCGCCTCGGCCGAGAACCCGCCGAACACCACCGAGTGGATGGCGCCGATGCGGGCGCAGGCCAGCATCGAGATGGCCGCCTCGGGGATCATCGGCAGGTAGATCGCGACGCGGTCGCCGTGGCCGACGCCCAGCTCCGTCAGCGCGTTGGCGGCCTTCGAGACCTCGCGCTGGAGGTCGGCGTAGGTCAGCGCGCGGCTGTCGCCGGGCTCACCCTCCCAGTAGATGGCGACGCGGTCGCCGTGGCCGGCCTCGACGTGCCGGTCGACGCAGTTGTAGGCGACGTTGAGCTTGCCGCCGACGAACCACTTCGCGAACGGCGGGTTGCTCCAGTCGAGCACCTGAGACCACTCGGTGTTCCAGCTCAGCAGCTCACGAGCCTGGCGCTCCCAGAACGCCAGGCGATCCGCCGAGGCCTCCTCGTACAGCTCTGCTTTGGCGTTGGCCTGGGCGGCGAACTCCGCGGACGGGGGGAAGCTCCGGTCCTCGTGCAGCAGATTGGAGAGAGCGTCATTGGTCACGTTCGGTCTGCTCCTCATTGTCAGTGATCCTGGGCAACCGTGACTGCCCGGCGGCGCATCGGGGCGCGCTGCCGTCTAACCTCACCATCGCATGGCCCTGCTGGGCAAGGACGAGAAGGGTCGGCGGCAGCGCGCTCCGGTGTCAGTGGGCGGACGTGGCCTTCTCTGCTCCGGCGCCGGTCAGGGACCTGACTTCCATCTCGGCGTACTTCGCCTTGTTGTATTCCTTGGACAACCGGGCGCCCACGAAACCGAACAAGAATCCGGCCGGGATCGAGATGATGCCGGGGTTGTCGAGCGGGAACCAGTGGAAGTCGACGTCCTGCAGCATCGACGGGCTGCGGCCGGTCGTGGGGTTCACCGGCTTGCCCGACACCACCGGCGAGAACACGATCAGCGTCACCGCCGTCAGCAGGCCGCCGTAGATGCTCCACACCGCGCCCTGGGTGTTGAACCGCCGCCAGAACAGCGAGTACAGGATCACCGGCAGGTTCGCGCTGGCGGCGACGGCGAACGCGAGCGCCACGAGGAACGCGATGTTCTGGCCGTTGGCGAAGATGCCGCCGACGATGGCCACCGCGCCGATGACGACGGCGGTGATGCGGGCGACCCGCACCTCGTCGTTCGGCTCCACCTCGCCCTTCTTGATGACGTTGGCGTACACGTCGTGCGCGAACGAGGCCGACGCGGTGATCGTCAGGCCCGCGACGACGGCGAGGATGGTCGCGAACGCGACCGCCGCGATGACGCCGAGCAGGATCGTCCCGCCCAGTTCGTAGGCCAGCAGCGGCGCCGCGGAGTTCACGCCGCCCGGTGCGCCCAGGATCTCCTCCGGGCCGACCAGCGCGCCCGCGCCGTACCCGAGCACCAGCGTCAGCAGGTAGAACAGGCCGATCAGCGCGATCGCCCACGTCACGCTGTGCCGGGCGTCGCGCGCCGTCGGCACCGTGTAGAAGCGCATCAGGACGTGCGGCAGGCCGGCGGTGCCGAGCACCAGGGCCAGCGCCAGCGAGATGAAGTCCAGCTTCGTGGTGTCCGACGCGCCGTACTGGTTCATCGGGTCCAGCAGGCCCGCCGCGCCGCCGGCGCTGTCGACGGCCGCGCCGAGCAGCTGCGACAGGTTGAAGTCGTGCTGCGCCAGCACCCAGATGGTCATGACGAAGGCGCCGCTGATCAGCAGGATCGCCTTGACGATCTGCACCCAGGTGGTGCCCTTCATGCCGCCCACCAGGACGTAGAACACCATCAGCGCGCCCACGACGGCGATGACGACGCCCTGGCCGCCGCGGTCGGTCACGCCCAGCAGCAGCGCGACGAGGCCGCCGGCGCCGGCCATCTGGGCCAGCAGGTAGAAGAACGACACCGCGAGCGTCGACGTCGCGGCCGCCGTCCGCACCGGGCGCTGCCGCATCCGGAACGACAGCACGTCCGCCATCGTGAACCGGCCGGTGTTCCGCAGCAGCTCGGCGACCAGCAGCAGCGCCACCAGCCAGGCCACCAGGAAGCCGATCGAGTACAGGAAGCCGTCGTAGCCGTAGATCGCGATGGCCCCGGCGATGCCGAGGAACGACGCCGCGGACAGGTAGTCGCCGGCGATCGCGATGCCGTTCTGCTGACCGGTGAACGCCCGGCCGCCGGCGTAGAAGTCCGCCGCGGTCCGGTTGTTCTTCGACGCGCGCAGCACGATGACCAGCGTGATCGCGACGAATACGGCGAAGATCGTGATGTTGACGCCAGGACTGCCGACATGGGTCTCCATCAGCGCACCTCCTCCAGCTCGTCGCGGATCTGCTTGGCGATCGGGTCCAGCTTCCGGTCGGCGTGGCGGATGTACAGCCACGTGATCAGGAAGGTCGACGCGAACTGGCCGAGACCGAACAGCAGGCCGACGTTGATGTTGCCGACGACCGGTTCGGACATGAAGTCGACCGCGTACGTCGACAGCAGCACGTACAGCAGGTACCAGGACAGGAAGGCGGCGGTCATGGGGAACGCGAAGTTGCGGAACCGCCGGCGGAGTTCGGCGAACTCCGGGCTGGCCTGCATGCGCTCGTACTCCTCGGCGGTGGGCACGGCGCGTTCGGGCGGGGGTGTCTCGAGACTGGCCACGCTCCGACCTCCTCGTCGTCATGTGGTCCGGGTCACAGTGATCCGGTGGGGCGCCACGGTAGGGCCGTGGCCTCCTGCCTCGGGAGACGCCGCACGGGGGCGTGCGGTGAGCGGCACATGGGTGCGGCGTGCGGGGTTCGCCGCTGCGATGAGCGGTCGTTACGGTGCGACGAGCGGTCGGCCCTAGCCTCCGCTCGGCTGCGTGTCCCCGACGGTGACCAGGCCGGTCTCGTAGGCGACCACGACGGCCTGGACGCGGTCGCGCACGCTCAGCTTGGCGAGGACGCGCGCCACGTGCGTCTTGACCGTCGCCTCGGAGATGTGCAGCCGCTGCGCCAGTTCGGCGTTGCTCAGCCCGCGGGCGACGAGCGTCAGCACCTCGACCTCGCGCGGCGTCAGCTCGGACAGGTCACGATGCCGGGCGGCCGAATCGCCGTCGCGGTGGGCGAACCGGGCCACCAGCCGCCGGGTGATGGCCGGGGCGAGCAGGGCGTCGCCGGCCCGGACGGTGCGGACGGCGGTCACCAGCTGCTCGGGCGTGACGTCCTTGAGCAGGAAGCCGCTGGCGCCGGCGGACAGCGCGGCGTAGACGTACTGGTCGAGGTCGAACGTGGTCAGGATGATGATCCGCGGCTCGCCGGCCGCGTTGGTCAGGATCCGCCGGGTCGCCTCGAGGCCGTCGAGCTCCGGCATCCGGATGTCCATCAGGACGACGTCGGGACGGGTCCGCCGGACG
Source organism: Jiangella sp. DSM 45060 (assembly GCF_900105175.1). Taxonomy (NCBI): domain Bacteria; kingdom Bacillati; phylum Actinomycetota; class Actinomycetes; order Jiangellales; family Jiangellaceae; genus Jiangella; species Jiangella sp. DSM 45060. The sequence continues at coordinate 6,951,905 of NZ_LT629771.1, forward strand.
GCGTCGACGGCCTCCGCGCCGTTCGTCGCCTCGGCGACGACGTCGATGCCGCCGGCGGTCAGGATCATCCGGAACCCGGTGCGGACGAGCGTCTGGTCGTCGGCGACGACGACGCGCAGGGTCTCGGTCATGGCGCCTCCACCGGCAGCTCGGCCTGGACCCGGTAGCCGCCGGTGAGCCGGCGCCCGGTCACCAGCGTCCCGCCGTGGACGGCCAGCCGGTCGCCCAGCCCGGTCAGGCCGCGGCCGCCGCCGGACTTCGCGGGCACGACGGGCGTGCCGCCGGTATCGGCGACGTCGACCCGCAGGCGATCTTCGCCGTAGTCGAGCGTGACCGTGGCGGCGGAGCCCTGTGCGTGCGTCATCGTGTTGGTCAGCGCCTCCTGCACCACGCGGTAGGCGGCCAACTCGATGCCCGGCGGCAGCGGCCGGACCCGTCCGGTGACCGTCAGCTCGACCGGCAGACCGGCGGCGCGGACCCGGTCGACCAGCGCGTTCAGCCGGTCGAGGCCCGGCTGCGGGGCGAGGTCGTCCGGGCCGTCCGGCTCGGCGCCGGCGTCGTCGCGGCTCAGCAGCCCCATGACCTGGCGCAGGTCGGCCATCGCCGCCCGGCCGCCGGCCTCGACGGCGAGCAGCGCCTCGTTCGCCTGCTCCGGCGCCGTCGCCATCACCGTCCGGGCGGCGCCGGCCTGGATGACCATGACGCTCACGTTGTGGGTGACGACGTCATGCAGCTCGCGCGCCAGCCGGGCCCGCTCGTCCTCCGCGGCGCGACGCACCGCCGCGGCCTGCTCGCGTTCCAGCTCCGCCATCCGGACCCGGCCCTGCTCGACCCGCAGCTTCCACCGGCGCAGCCCGTCGGCGGCGACGGCGATCGGCACCAGCACCAGCAGCGGCACGTACTCGGCGGACACGACCGGCAGCGCGGAGTCGTGCGCGAGGGTGACCGCCACCGCCGTCGCGCCGATGGCCGCGATCGTCGGAACCCGGTACGGGCTGTACGCCGCAGCGCTGTACGCGGCGATGACCAGCGCGTAGAACGTGAGCCGCGGCTCGTCGGAGATGACGATGGTGGTGATCGCCAGCACGACGCACAGGACGGTCAGCGGGAACCGCCGGCGCAGCACGAGCGCCGCCGAGCAGGCCAGCGCCGTGAGCGTCCCCTGCAGCCGGGTGTCGGAGTCCGGGCCCTCGGGCGGCGGCGGCAACGGCGGCTCCGGCGCCCGGGCGTCCTGCACGACGAGGAGCGGGCCGTCGGAGCCCTCGAGCCCGTACCAGACCGCGGCGACGGCCACCGCCAGGGCCAGGCCGGCGTCGAAGAGCAGGTTGCGCCGGGTCGGCCGCGGCGGCGGGCCGGACGGCCGCACGACCAGCGTCGCCCAGCCGCGCAGCCGCTGCGCGATCGACAGCCACATCACCGGTCCATTCTGGCCGACCACCGGGTCGCGGGCGACGTCATCAGGGAGGAGCCGGGCTGCACCCGTGGACTACATCCGAAGGATGACGTCGGCCGACGTCGTCCGATCGCGGTATCCGAGATGGCTCCCGCGGCAGACGCGGACGGCGCCGGCGCACTCCTAGCGTCGAGCAGGCCACCCGGCGGACCCGAAGGGAACCGACCATGACCGAACCGATGATCGCCGTACGCGCCGTCACCCGCCGCTACGACGAGGGCCCACCGGCCCTGGACGACGTGACGCTCACCGTCGTCCCGGGGGAGGCGGTCGCGATCCTGGGACCGTCCGGCAGCGGCAAATCGACGCTGCTCAACCTGGTCGCCGGGCTGGATCGCCCGGACTCCGGCACCGTGACGGTGAACGGCGTGCGCGTCGACTCCCTGGGCGAGACCGCGTCCGCACGCTACCGGCGCGGCACGCTCGGGATGATCTTCCAGTTCTTCAACCTGCTCGACGACCTCACCGTGACCGAGAACGTCGTGCTGCCGGCACAGCTCGCCGGCATGCCCCGGCGGGAGGCCCGGCGCCGGGCCGGCGAGTTGCTCGAGACGCTCGGGATCGACCGGCACGCCGACGCCTATCCGGGCCGGCTGTCCGGCGGCGAGCGGCAGCGCGTCGCGGTCGCCCGGGCGCTGATGAACCGGCCGCCGCTGCTGCTCGCCGACGAGCCGACCGGCGCCCTGGACACCGCGTCGGGTGAGGACGTCATCGGGCTGCTCGCGGACCTGAACGCCGACGGGCAGACGATCGTCGTCGTCACGCATGACGTCCGGCTGGCCCGGGCCTGCACGAGCCGCACGGTCGAGCTGGTGGACGGGCGGGTCGTCTCCGACGCCAGGGCGGAGCCGGTCCGGTGAGCGGGCTGGGCACGGTGGTGCGCTCCGGCGTCGGACGGCGCCGGGTGCAGACCGTCGTGATCACGTTGGCGACGACGATGGCGGTGACGGCGACGATCCTGGGCGGGTCGCTGCTGGTCGCGTCCGACGACCCGTTCGACGACGCGTTCGGCCGGTACGACGGCGCGCACCTGTCGGCGCAGTTCGACGGCGGCGTGGTGAGCACCGCGGACCTGTCGGCCAGCGGTACGGCCGACGGCGTGACCGCGACGGCCGGGCCGTTCCCGGAGGTGTCGAGCGCACCGACGATCGAACTGCCGGCCGACGAGGAACCTGGCGAGGCGCCGGGCGGCCCCGGCGGCGGGACGACCGGGCCGATCACGGTCGTCGGCCGCGATGACCCCGGCGGCGACGTCGACGAGCTCGCGCTGACCGAGGGGGAGTGGGCGGACGCCGCGGACGAGATCGTCGTCGCTGCCGACCGGCCCGAGCCGCTCGGCTCGACGCTCACCTTCGCCGAAGCGCCCGGCAGCCCGACGCTGACGGTCGTCGGCAAGGCCCGCTCGGCGACCCGGACGGCGGAGGCGTGGACGACGCCGGCGGCGGTCGAGGCCTTGACAGCGCCCGATTCCGACGTCGCCTACCAGATGCTCTACCGGTTCGCCGACGCCGAGACCGCGGCGGACGTGGCCGCGGGCCGGGACGCCGTCGCCGCCGCCGTCGACGCCGAGGCGCTGACCGGGTCGCAGTCGTGGCTCGCCGTGCGCGAGGACCTGACCCGCGAGACGGCGCTGTTCGTGCCGTTCCTCGCCGCCTTCGGCCTGATCGGCCTGCTCATGTCGGTGTTGATCGTCGGCAACGTGATCGCGAGCGCCGTCGGCTCCGGCGCGCGCCGCATCGGCATCCTCAAGTCGCTGGGCTTCACCCCGTCGCAGGTCGTGCGCGCCTACGTCGTGCAGGCGCTCGTGCCCGCCGTCGTCGGCACGGTGCTCGGCGTCGTCGCCGGCAACCTGCTCGCGGTGCCGATCCTGGACCAGACGGAGACCGCGTACGGCGCCTCCGGGCTGGCCGTCGCCTGGTGGGTGAACGTCGCCGCGTCCGCCGCGATCCTGCTGGTCGTGGCCGTCACCGCGCTGGCCGCCGCGTGGCGGGCCGGCCGGCTGCGCACCGTCGACGCGCTCACGGTCGGGCGCACGCCGGCCGCCGGTCGGGGACTCGGCGCCGCCCGCCTGGGCGCCCGGCTGCCGGTGCCGCGGCCGCTCAGCCTCGGCCTGGTCCGCCCGTTCGCGCGGCCGGCACGTGCCGTCGCGATGCTGGCCAGCGTCGCGTTCGGCGCCACGGCCATCACCTTCACCGTCGGGCTGAGCTCGTCGCTGAGCGAGGTGCTGGCCGCGACGGCCAACGACAGCGCCGACGTGCGGGTCCAGCCGATCATGATGGGGCCGGGGCCCGCGCCGGAGGGCGGCGCGACCCCCGACCATGCCTCCGTCGCCGCCGTCATCGAGGCCCAGCCGGAGACGGCCGCGTACTACAGCACGGCGCGGGCCGAGGTGACGGTGTCCGGGCTGACCGGCGCGGTGCCGGTCGAGGCGTTCGCCGGCGACGCGTCGTGGGGCGGCTACGAGATGGTCTCCGGCCGGTGGCTCGAGGGGGCCGGCGAGGTGGTCCTCCCGACGCCGTTGCTCACGGCGAGCGGTGCCGCCGTCGGCGACACCATCACGCTGAACCACGAGGGCGTCGCGATCCCGGCGCGGATCGTCGGCGAGGTGTTCGACACGACCGACGGCGGCAAGACGGTGTTCGCCGACGCGGCCACGTTCGCCGACGCGGGCCGGCCGCTCGCCCCGTTCGACTACCGCGTGGCCGTGACGGACGGAACCGACGTCGGCGCCTACCTCGACGCCGTCACCGCGGAGCTCGAGCCGCTCGGCTTCGCGGCCGTGCCGGGCAGCGAGGAGCAGGAGAGCACCGTCACCGCCACGCTGAACGCGCTGGCCGCGATGCTGTCGCTGCTGCTCGTCACCGTTGCGGTGCTGGGCGTCCTCAACGGCGTCCTGCTCGACATCCGCGACCGGGTTCGTGAGCTCGGCATCCACAAGACGCTCGGCATGGCGCCGCGCCAGACCATCACGCTGGTGCTCGCGTCGGTCGTGCTGCCCGGCGTCCTGGGCGCCGCGATCGGTGTCGCGCTCGGGTACGCCCTGCACGCCGTGGTCATGCCCGCCATGGGCGACAGCGCCGGCCTCCGGCTCCCCGAGGTGGTGACGGACGTGTACGGTCCGGGCCTGCTGATCGCCCTCGGCGTCGCCGGTGTGCTGGTCGCGATCGCCGGCTCGCTCCCACCCGCCGGCTGGGCCGCCCGTACGCGCACGGCGACCGCGCTGCGAACCGAGTGATCAGGTGCGCCAGCGGTCCTCGGGATCCCAGTCGCCGCGGTTGAGATCGAGGTTCTCGGGGGTGTGCAGGCGGACCATGGTGCGGTTCACGCCCGGCGCCATGTGCTGCCGCGTCGCCAGGGAGACGGCGATCATCACGAGGAAGGCGAGCGGCATCGTCCAGGCGGCCGGTTGGGCGAGGAGGGCCCCGATCCACCCGGACTGCGGCCCGCCGAGGATCGTCACGACGACGGCGACGGTGGAGGCGCCACCGCCCACGAGCAGGCCCGCCACGGCGCCCGGCCAGGTCAACCGCCGCCACCAGATGCCGAGCAGCAGCAGCGGGCAGAACGACGACGCCGCGACGGCGAAGGCGAGGCCGACCACGTCGGCGATCCCGAGGAACGGGCTGGTCAGCGCGAGCCCGATCGGCACCAGCAGCGCCAGGAACGCGCCCAGCCGGAACCCGGTGACGGGGTTGCGGACCCGCCCGTGCAGCAGGTCCTGCGACAGCACGCCGGCCACCGAGACCGTCAGCCCCGACGACGTCGACAGGAACGCCGCGAACGCGCCCGCCGTCACGAGCATCGACAGCGCCTCGCCGGCCGCACCGTCGATCAGCCGCCCGGGCAGCACCAGCACGACGGCGTCCGTCCGGCCGGTGAGCAGCAGCTCCGGCGTGTACAGTCGGCCCAGCGCTCCGTACAGCCCGGGCAGCACGTAGAACACGCCCAGCAGCCCGAGCACCGCCAGCGTCGTCCGCCGAGCGGCCCGTCCATCGGGGTTGGTGTAGAACCGCACCAGCACGTGCGGCAGCCCCATCGTGCCGAAGAACAGCGCGACGATCAGCGAGTACGTCGCGTACAGCGGATGGTCGCCGCCCGAGGTCAGCGGCAGCGCCCACGCCTCGCCGGTCATCGGCGTCAGCGACGACGCGTGCGGGATCGGCGCGCCGGCCGGGAAGTCCAGGACCGTCCCGGCCTCGATGTCGTGCTCTCCGGGCTCCAGCACCAGCGGCGCCCCGTCCGCGACGACCGCGACCCGCGACGGCACGTCCACCGTCACGTCGATCGTCACCTCGACCGACGTCGCCTCCTCGAACACCGGCTCGCCGGGCGCCGCCAGCTCCGGCCGTCCGTCGCCGGCCCACACCAGCAGCAGGAAGATCACCGGCACCAGCAGCGCGGTCAGCTTCAGCCAGTACTGGAACGCCTGGACGAACGTGATGCTGCGCATGCCGCCGCCGAGCACGCTCACCAGCACGACCAGCGCGACGACGACGGGGCCGGCCCACTGCGGCGCCCCGGTGACGGTGCGCAGCGTCAGCCCGGCGGCCTGGAACTGCGGCAGCAGGTACAGCCAGCCGATGGTGACGACGAGGATGCTGGCCACCCGCCGCGCCGCCGCCGACTCCAGCCGCGCCTCGGCGAAGTCGGGCAGCGTGTACGCGCCGGATCGCCGCAGCGGCGCCGCCACCAGCACCAGCAGCATGAGGTACCCCGCGGTGTAGCCGACCGGGAACCACAGCATGTCCGTCCCGTACGCCAGCACCAGCCCGGCCACGCCCAGGAACGACGCGGCCGACAGGTACTCGCCGCCGATCGCCGACGCGTTCCACCACGGCGTCACGGTCCGGGACGCGACGTAGAAGTCGCTGGTCGTGCGGGCGGCGCGGACGCCGTACATGCCGATCAGGACGGTCGCGACCGCGGTCAGGGCGACCGCGACGATGCCGACGGTGGTGCTCACCGGCGGTTCACCATGTCGCCGAAGTCGCGCTCGACCCGTTCGGCGGCGCGGACGTAGAACCAGGCCGCCGCGACCAACGCAGGATAGATCAGCCCGCCGAGCACCAGCCACGGCAGCGGCACGCCGGCCAGCTCGATCGCGCTGACCCGCGGCGCGACGGCGAACAGCAATGGCAGCGTCGCCAGCAGCCCCAGCACGACGCCGGCGACGGCCAGGCTGAGCCGCAGCTGGGCGCGCAGCAGCGCCCGCATGTACACCTCGCCGAGCTGTGTTTGCGCGTCGATCTCCGCGGTGACGGCGCGACGGCGGGCGGGTGGCCGGCGGCGCCGCGGCCCGGTGACGGTGACGCGCTCCGTCACGGCGTCACCGGGTCCCGCCGGCCCGCCGGACCAGGCGGTCGCGCAGCTCGCGGGTGTGCCGCCGGCTCACCGGCAGCGTGGTCTCGCCGATGACGACGGTGTACCGCCCGGCGTCGGCGCGCAGCTCCTCGATGGACGTCAGCGCGACCAGGTAGCTGCGGTGGATGCGGACGAACCCGGCCGGCGCCCAGCGGTCCTCGAGCGTCGCGAGCGGCATCCGCAGCAGGTGGCTGCCGCCGTCGGCGGTGTGCAGCCGCGCGTAGTCGCCCTGCGCGCTGACGTAGGCGACCTCGCTGCGCCGGATGAACCGGGTGACGCCGCCCAGCTCGACGGAGATGGTCTCGTCGTACCTGGAGTCGCCGGCCGCCCGCGCGTCGCTCACCGCGTCCGTCGCCCTCCGGATCGCCTCGAACAGCCGCTCGCGCCGGTACGGCTTCATCACGTAGTCGACGGCATTGAGGTCGAACGCGGTGACAGCGTGGTCATCGTAGGCCGTGACGAACACGACGGCGGGCGGACGGCGGAACCGGGCCAGCACGCGGGCGAGGTCGAGGCCGGACAGGCCGGGCATCCGGATGTCGAGGAAGACGGTGTCGACGTGCTGCTGCTCGAGCAGGCGCAGCGCCGCCGCCCCGTCACCGGCCGTCAGCACCTGGCCGACGTGCTCGTTCTGCTCCAGCAGGTAGGCGAGCTCGGCCAGCGCCGGTGGCTCGTCGTCGACCGCCAGAACGCTGAGCATGGCGGCGAGGCTAGTGCCCGCCGCCCGTTCGAGGCCAGCGTCGTGCGGCGTCACGTCGCGTGCACGCCGGGACGGTACTTGGGCACCCGCAGACTGACCTTCGTCCCGGCGCCGTGCGCGGTCTCGATGACCAGGCCGTATTCGTCGCCGAAGACGGCCCGCAGCCGCTCGTCGACGTTGCCGAGGCCGACCCGGTCGCCGGCGTCGCCGCTGAGCAGGCCGCGGGCCAGCTCGGGGTCCATGCCGACGCCGTCGTCGTCGATGCTGATCAGGGCCTCGTTGCCGGCGTCCTCGGCGATGATCGTGATGTGGCCGGGGTCGGCCCGGCCCTCCAGCCCGTGCCTGACGGCGTTCTCGACCAGCGGCTGCAGGCACAGGAACGGGACGGCGACGGGCAGCACCTCGGGCGCGACCCGCAGCGTCACCGACAGCCGGTCGCCGAACCGCGCCTTCTCCAGCGTCAGGTACCGCTCGATCGAGCGCAGCTCCTCGGCCAGCGTGGTGAAGTCGCCGTGCCGCCGGAACGAGTACCGCGTGAAGTCGGCGAACTCCAGCAGCAGCTCGCGCGCATGCTCGGGGTCGGTGCGGACGTACGACGCGATGGCGCCGAGCGCGTTGTAGATGAAGTGCGGCGAGATCTGCGCCCGCAGCGCCCGGATCTCCGCCTCGGCCAGCTTGGCCCGTTCGCGGTCGAACTCGGCCAGCTCCAGCTGACCGGACACGAACCGGGCGACCTCCTCGACGGCGCGGACGAGGCCGGCGGAGGGGCGTGCCGACGTGTACGCGATCAGCGCGCCGGCCACCCGCTCGTCCGTCGTCAGCGCGGCGGCGACGGCGTGCCGGACGGGGCAGTCGACGCGGTCGCACTCGACCGCGGGCGGGCCGAGGACGTCGGTGTTGCCATCGAGCGCGCGGGCCGCGTGCCGCCGGACGTCATGCACGTGCTGGTTCGCGCCGACGCCGTCCCACGTCACGACGTCGTCGCCGTCGGTGAGCGCCATGGCCGGCGTGGCCAGCAGTTCGCGCAGGTGCCGGACGGCCTTGTCGGCGCCCGCGGTCAGCCCGGCCCGCAGTTCCGGTGAGGCGAGGCTCGTCGTGTGCAGGATGCGGTACGTCGTCTGGTCCTCGGTGGTGCCCAGCACCAGCCGCGACCGGACCAGCCGCGTGAGCAGCACGGCCGCCAGCGACACCGCGACGACCGCGACGGCGACGACGATGACCGGCTGCTCCATGCACCGGACCCTACTGGGCCGCGGAGATCTCCCCGGGCCGCTCGGCGGCCGCCGCCTCGCTCGCGTGACGCCTCGCTCGCGTGACGCCGCGCTCGCGTGACGCCGCGCTCGCGTGACGTGGTAGGTCCACCCCTCCCGGCCCGGGTGGGGCCCACCCTACGGGCGGGCACCGACAACGTCGGCTCGCGAACGCGCCGCCGCGACATCGGTGACGGCGACGACGATGACCGGCTGCTCCATGCACCGGACCCTACTGGGCCGCGACGACCTCCCCGGGCCGCTCGGCGGCCGCCGCCTCGCTCGCGTGACGCCTCGCTCACGAGACGCCGCGCTCGCGTGACGTGGTAGGTCGACCCCTCCCGGCCCGGGTGGGGCCCACCCTACGGGCGGGCACCGACAACGTCGGCTCGCGAGCGCGCCGCCGCGACATCGGTGACCGTCGCGCGCCCTGCGGCCGCGTCGCCGAGCCCGGCGCTGCGCCGGATCTCCGCCTCGCTGGCGTTGCCGCCGGTGCAGACGACGGCGACCCGGCGGCCGGCGAACCGGTCCGGATCGGCCAGCACCGCCGCGAGCGCGGCCGCCCCGGCGCCCTCGGCCAGCGTGTGCGCGTCGCACATGAGGCACCACTGCGCCGCGGCGATCTGGTCGTCGTCGACCAGCACGAAGTCGGCCAGCCGCTCTCGCATCACCCGCTGCGGCAGCGCGAAGCCCGATCCGGTCGCAAGGCCCTCGACGGCGGTCCGGTTCGGCCGTTGCCGCAGCTCGCCGTCGCGCCAGGAGTCGTGCGCCGCCGGCGAGTCCGCCGCCTGCATCGCGATCACCTCGCACCCGGGTGCCAGCGCGGCCGCGACCAGGCAGGCCGCCGCCGCGCCGCTGCCACTCCCGACCGGGACGACGACGGCGTCCAGGTGCGGCTGCTGCGCGAACAGCTCGGCGTACGCCGTCGCGACCCCGGCGATGATGTCCGGCTCGTTCGCCGCGCTGACCAGCCGCATCCCGCGCTCGTCCGCCAGGGCCCGGGCGTGCGGCGCGGCGTCGTCGAAGGTCGCGCCGTGCTCGACCAGTTCCGCGCCGAGCCGCCGGACGGCATCGGCCTTGGCCGGGTTGGGGTGCTCCGGCATGACGATGGTGCACGGGACGCCGAACAACTGCGCCGCGTACGCCAGCGACTGTGCGTGGTTGCCGGTCGAGTACCCGACGACGCCGCGGCGGCGCACCACCGGGTCCAGCCGCGACAGCAGCGTGATCCCACCGCGCACCTTGAACGCTCCGGTCGGCTGGGCGTTCTCGTGCTTGACGAACACCGTCGCGCCGGCCGTCGCGTCCAGCGCCGGGTAGTTCCACGTGGGTGTCGGCGGCAGGTGCGCGGCGAGCAGCCGCTGGGCGTCGAGGACGTCGGCGAGGGTGGGTGGCTCCATGTCGTCCACCGTCGCTCGCGGCCGCTCATAGGTCCAATGCCGGCTTTCTGGGTTTCCATCGATACTGTCTATGCATGCTGGATCTCACCCGGCTGCGGGTGCTGGTCGCGGTCGCCCGCGAGGGGTCGGTCACGGCCGCCGCCGACGCGCTGCACTACGCGCAGCCCTCCGTCAGCCACCATCTCGCCCGGCTCGAGGCGGAGGTGGGGCTGCCGCTGACGCAGCGGGCCGGTCGCGGGGTGCGGCTCACCGAGGCCGGCGAGCTGCTGGCGCGGCGGGCCGAGGAGATCTTGGGCCAGGTCGAGGCGGCCGAGACGGAGCTGTCGGCGCACGCCGGCTTGCGCACCGGCCGGGTCCGGCTGGCCGCGTTCCCGTCGGCGCTGGCCACGCTGGTCCCGACGGCCGCGGCGCGGTTCGCGGCCGCCCATCCGGACGTCGAGCTGGCGCTCACCGAGGCCGAGCCGCCGGCCGCACTGACGGCGCTGCGCACCGGCGCCGTCGACGTCGCGGTCGTCTTCGCGCACGGCCCGCTGGAGGAGCGCGGCGTCACCGTCGAGCCGCTGCTCACAGAACCGCTCTACCTCGTGACGCCCGCCGATGACGCGCCCGCCGGTGACGTGCCTGCCGGTGGCGCTCTGGCGGGTGACGCGCGCGTCGGCGACGCGGAGTTCGGTCCCCGCCCGGCTGGGAGGGTGCCCACCCTACGGGCGGGCACCGACAGACTCACGCGCGCCGCGCCCGCCAGCGGACGTGCCGCGCCCGCCAGCGGACTTGCCGCGTTCGCCGGCGCCCGCTGGATCGCCGGCTGCGAACGGTGCCGCGAGCACCTCGTCGGGTCCTGCGAGCGTGCCGGGTTCACGCCCGCCATCGCGTTCGAGACCGACGACTACGTGGCGGTCCAGGCGCTGGTCGCGGCCGGCCTCGGCGTGAGCACGCTGCCCGGGCTGGCGCTGGCGGCGAACCGTCACCCCGGCGTCCGGGCCGACCCGCTGCCCGGCGACGGCCGCACCGTCGCCGTCGCGACCTACGGCCGCTCGCCCGCCCCGCTGCCCGTCCAGGCGTTCCGGACGGCGCTGCGCGAGGCGGCCGCCGAGTTCACGCGGTGGTGACGACCGGCTGCTTCGCGGCCGGGATGACCAGCGGCGTCCCGGTCTCGGGGTCGTCGATGATGCGGCAGGCCAGCCCGAACACGTCACGCACCAGCGTCTCGTCGACGATGGCCGACGGCGCGCCCTCGGCGACGATCTCGCCGTCGCGCATCGCGATCAGGTGGGTCGCGTAGCGGCAGGCGTGGTTGAGGTCGTGCAGGACGGCGACCAGCGTGCGGCCGTGCGACACGTGCAGGTCGTGGCAGAGGTCGAGCACCTCGATCTGGTGCGCGATGTCGAGGAAGGTCGTCGGCTCGTCCAGCAGCAGGATCGGCGTCTGCTGCGCCAGCACCATCGCCAGCCAGACCCGCTGCCGCTGCCCGCCGGACAGCTCGTCCACCCGGCGGTGCCGCAGGTCGGTGATGCCGGTGTTCGCCATCGCGTCCGCGACCGCCTCGGTGTCGGCGCCGGACCACTGGCGGAACAGCCGCTGGTGCGGGTACCGGCCGCGCGACACGAGATCGGCGACGGTGATGCCCTCGGGCGCGATCGACGACTGCGGCAGCAGCCCGAGCCGGCGCGCCGCCTCCTTCGTCGAGTACTGGGTGATCAGCTGGCCGTCCAGGTGCACGGCGCCGGCCGACGGCTTGAGCATGCGGGCCAGCGCGCGCAGCAGAGTCGACTTGCCACACGCGTTCGGCCCGACGATCACCGTGAACGACCCGTCCGGGATCGACACGGACAGCTCGCGGGAGATGACCCGCTCGTCGTATGCGAGCGTGAGGTCGTTCCCGTGCAGCCGGGGTTCAGACATGGTTGCGCCGCCCTTCCCGCGCGAGGAGCCAGACGAGGTACAGACCGCCGATACACACCGTCACCACGCCGACCGGCAGCGGCGTCGGCAGCACCCACTGGGCGACGAGGTCGCTGGCGCCCAGCAGCGCCGCGCCCATCAGCGCCGCCGCGCCGGTCGCCGCGCCGGACGCCCCGGTCAGCCGGCGGGCCAGGTGCGGCGCCGACAGCGCGATGAACGCGATCGGGCCGGCCGCCGCGACGGCGATCGCCGCGAGCACCGTCGCGGCGAACAGCATGCCGATCCGGGTCCGCTCCGCGTTGACGCCGAGGCCCGTCGCGGCCTCGTCACCCATCTCGATCAGCCGCATCGGCCGCGACAGGACGGCGAGCAGCGGCGCGACCAGTGCGACGCCGATGCCGACGGCGATGACGTGGTCCCAGGCGCGGGTGTTGAGCGACCCGGTGAGCCAGACCTGCGCGCTGGCCGCCTGGATCAGCTCCGCGCGCATCAGCATGTAGTGGACCGCCGACGTGAGCATGGCGCCGGCCGCGATGCCGACGAGGATCAGCCGGAAGCCCTGGACGCCGCGCTTGTAGGCCAGCAGGTAGACGGCGATCGCGGTGGCCAGTCCGCCGATGACGGCGCCACCCGCGACCTGCAGCATGCTGCCGCCCGTCACCAGGATCACGAACACCGCGCCGGCCGACGCGCCGGACGTGAAGCCGATGACGTCCGGGCTGCCCAGCGGGTTGCGCGACAGGCTCTGGAACACCGCGCCGGACGCGCCCAGCGCGCCGCCGACCAGGAACGCGACCAGCACCCGCGGCAGCCGGCGGCCGTTGACGATGAAGTCGGCCAGCGGGTCCGGCGGGTTCCCGAACAGCGTCCTGACCACGTCGCCGGGCGAGATCGTGAAGTCGCCGACCGCCAGCGACGTCAGGAACACCGCGACCAGCACCGCGACGAGCAGCCCGCACATCAGCACGACGCGGCGGTCGAACCGGACGGACAGCTCGCGCGGTCCGCGCAGCACGTGGTCGGTGGGCGACAGGTCGGTCGGTGCGACGGTGAACCGCCGGGCCGTCGTCGGGGCCGTCACGACGCCACCATCCGCTTGCGGCGCACGAGCGCGATCAGCACCGGTCCGCCGATGACCGTCGTGACGATGCCGACCTGCAGCTCGCCCGTCGACAGCACCACCCGGCCCACGATGTCGGACGCCAGCAGCAGGATCGGCGAGACGACCAGGCAGAACGGGAGGATCCAGCGCTGGTCGGGTCCGGTGAACGCGCGCACGATGTGCGGCACGATCAGCCCGACGAACGCGACCGGGCCCATCGCCGCCGTCGCCGCGCCGCACAGCAGCGTCACCGCCAGCACGCCGACGACGCGGGCCAGCAGCACGTTCACCCCGAGCGCCGCGGCGGTGTCGTCGCCGAGCGCCATCGCGTCCAGCGTCCGGGCCAGCCCCAGCGCGAGCAGTACCCCGACCACGATGAACGGCAGCACCGACCCGACGGTCTCGACGTCGCGCCCGGCCAGCGACCCGACCTGCCAGAACCGATAGACGTCGAGCACCTCCGGATCCATGATCACCATCGCCTGGGTGAACCCGAGCAGCACCGCCGCCAGCGCGATGCCCGACAGCGCCAGTCGCACCGGCGACGCCTGACCCCGTCCGAGCGACGCCAGCGCATAGACGACGACGCTGGCCAGCGCCGCGCCGCCGAACGCGAACCAGATGTAGCCGTACAGGCTCATCGACCCGAACAGCGTCACCCCGAGCACCACGGCGAACGCGGCGCCGGCGTTGACGCCCAGGATCCCGGGGTCGGCCAGCGGGTTGCGAGTGAGCGCCTGCATGAGCGCGCCGGCCAGGCCGAGCGCGATGCCGCAGATCACGCCGAGCAGCGTCCGGTTGACCCGCATGTCCCCGACGATGACCTGGTTGTTCGCGTCGCCAGAGTCGAACAGTGCGCGCACGACCTCGTCCAGCGGGATGTATTTCGCGCCGATCGCGATGCTGGCCAGGCAGGTCACGGCCAGCACGGCCGCGCAGACGCCCAGCCACAGCAGCCGGCCGCGGGTCGTGCGCACCAGCCCGGCGGCCGCCCTCGCCGCGTCGTCGCTCGTGACGGCGGTGCTCGTGCCGGTTGCGGCGCCGGATGCGCTGCCGGACGGCTCGGGGGGCCGGTCGACGGCGGGAGCGGGCATGAGCAGAGGCTAGCCTTACCTACCCCAACTGCGCGAATCCACCCCCGTCCGACACCGGCGCGGCGGCTGGGTTCGGTCGGCGGGTGTGGCGGGTGCCCAGCCGGTCGCACGTTGGTGTGGCGGCGGGGTGGGGCCGTCCGGCGCTGGCCCGGGCGCTCGGTCCGGCTGTGCGGCTTTGCGGTGCGTTGTCAGTGCCCGCCCGTAGGGTGGGCCCCACCCGGGCCGGGAGGGTCATGCCTACCGCGGCGCGGCTCGTTGGGCTCCCGTGCACCGCTGGCGCGGCTGTCGGGTGTGGGGGTCTGGCGCTGGCCCGGTCGCCGGATGCGGTGGCTGGTCGGCGGCGGCGCGGCGGGATGCGGCCGGTCCGGCTGCCGGGGTGTGGCGGCCTGGCGCTGGCTAGGTGGGCGGATGCGGTGGCTGGTCGGCGCCGGCGCGGCGGGATGCGGCTGGTCTGGCTGGCGGTCTGGCGCTGGCCCCGGTCGCCGGCGGTGGCCGGTCCGGCTGTGCGCCATTGCGCTGCGTTGTCGGTGCCCGCCCGTAGGGTGGGCCCCACCCGGGCCGGGAGGGTCATGCCTACCACGGCGCAACTTGCTCGGCTCCCGTGCACCGCTGGCCCGGCTGCCCCGGCGCCGGCTGCCGGGTGCGGCCGCGCCGCGAACTCCGTCAGCCGCGGGTCGAGCGGTAGCAGTGCGTCCGGTACGGCAGCACGACGCCGCCGGGGGCGGCGACGCGGTCGTAGAGTGCGCCGACCCGGGCCAGCAGCGCGTCCCGCTCGGGCGCCGCGAGGATCGCCACGTACGAGCGCGACGCGATGAGGCCGAGCAGGCCGTCGCGGTCCAGCCGCTGCTCGTGCCCGAACGTCCGCTGCTCGACCGGCCCGAACGGCGGGACGACCTGGGGGTCGTCGGCGCGCCGGCCCTCGTGGTCGCCGAACATCGACCACAGCTCGTCCACCCAGCCGATGGAGTCGTCGCGCAGGTTCCACACCAGTCCGAGCCGCCCGCCCGGACGCAGCACGCGCGCGATCTCGGGCAGCGCCGTCGCCGGGTCGAACCAGTGGTACGCCTGGCCCGCCGTCACGACGTCGACGGATGCGTCGTCCAGCGGCAGCCGCTCCGCCGTCCCGGCCCGCGCGTCGACGTCGGGGAGCGCCGTCCGTAGCTGGGTGAGCATCGGCTCGGACGGGTCGACCGCGACGACCTGGTGACCGGCGGCGACGAGCGACCTGGTCAGCTTGCCCGTCCCGGCGCCGAGGTCGAGGACCCGGACCGGCCGCCCGCCGGTCAGCCAGCGCACGGCGTCGTCGGGGTAACCGGGCCGGGCGCGTTCGTAGACGTCGGCGACCCCGCCGAAGGAGCTGGCGCGCAGATGGAACTCGTCGGTCGTCACCTCGTGAGCGTAACCCCGCCTGAGGGGTTGCCACTCGAACAATCGCGATATATCGTCTGAGTATCGCGACCGTTCGATGGAAGAGTAGGTGAAGAACGATGCACGGACGACGCGGAGGACACGGCTTCGGGCCGTGGGACATGTTCGGAGGGGGCCGTGGCTCCTGGGGCGGACCGCCGTGGGGCGGCGGCCCGTGGGGCGGGCCGCCGTGGGCACGACGAGGCCCGAAGGCGCGCCGTGGCGACATCCGCGCGGCGATCCTGGGGGTGCTGGCCGACCGGCCGATGAACGGCTACCAGATGATCCAGGAGATCGCCGAGCGCAGCGGCGGCGCGTGGAAGCCGAGCCCCGGCTCGATCTACCCGACGCTGCAGCAGCTCGAGGACGAGGGGCTCATCGAGGCCGACGAGGCGAGCGGCCGGCGCACGTTCCGGCTGACGTCCGATGGCGAGACGTACGTCCAGGAGCACGCGGCCGAGGTCAACGCGCCGTGGGAGTCGATGTCGGCCAACGCCGAGGACGACGACGCCGCCGGTCTGCGTCCGCTCGTCGGGCAGACGGCGCAGGCGCTGTGGCAGATCATGGCCACCGGCAGCCCTGACCAGCAGGCCCGCGCCCGCGAGGTGCTGGCCGACACCCGCCGCAAGCTGTACGGCATCCTCGCCGACGGCGACGACCCGGAAGGTGGCCCCCGATGAGCGGGCCGGCCTTCCGGGTCGGCGACGCCGAGCGCGACGCCGCCGTGTCGGCCCTCGGTGAGCACTTCGCCGCGGGCCGGCTCAGCAAGGACGAGTTCGACGAGCGGTCCGGCCGTGCCTGGGCGGCGCGGTACGCCGACGACCTCGACGAGCTCTTCACCGACCTGCCGCAGCCGGTCGCCGTCCAAGCGGGCTTCTCGCCGGAACCGCGGGCGCGTGCTCCGTGGGCGCGCGGGCCAAGGTCGCTGCCGCGACTGCTGCTCCTCGCGCCCGTGGCGATGATGGCGTTCGGCGGGCTGCTGTTCCTCATCGTCTGGACGGCGCCGTGGCTGTTGTTCGTGTTCGGCCTGCTGTTCCTGTTCGGCGGGCCGCCTGGTCGGCGCCGCCACTGGCACCGCCACGACGGCGGCGGCCCACGGTCCGGCTGGGGACCTCCCGGCTGGGGACCGCCCGGTCGCTGGGACGGTCCGAGTCGGCGCGGCTGGGACGGTTCGAGCCAACGTGGTTGGGACGGTTCGGGCCGACGGGGCTGGGCGTCGCCGGGTCGCGAGGACCGGTCCGCCGAGCGGCGCGACTGGCCGCCGGCCCGTCCCGGCTGGGGGCCGCAACCCCGCGGTGGCTGGGCGTCGAGCCACTAGCCGTTCGTTGTCCTGACCGGCGCCGCCCTGAGATCACGGCGGCCCGGTCGGCGGCTCCGGCGCCGGAGGAGGCGCGACATGAGTGGATGGACCGCAGGAGACCTATCTGACCAGCGTGGGCGCACGGTCATCGTCACCGGCGCCAGCAGCGGACTGGGCGCCGAAATGACGCGGGTGCTCGCCGGCGCCGGCGCGACGGTGATCATGGCCTGCCGCGACGTCGACAAGGCGCGGGCCGTGGCCGCCGGCATCGGGGGCACCGTCGAGGTGCGTCGGCTCGACCTCGGCGATCTGTCGTCGGTGCGGGCCTTCGCGGACGGCCTCGACCGCGACGTCGACGTCCTGATCAACAATGCCGGGGTCATGGCCGTGCCGCGCGGCGCGACGGCGGACGGCTTCGAGACGCACCTCGGCGTCAACCACCTCGGGCCGTTCGCGCTGACCGGCCTGCTCGCAGGTCGCGTGCGTGAGCGCGTCGTGACGGTGTCCAGCGGGTTGCACGTGCTCGGCCGGGTCGGCGACGACCTCCAGTGGGAGCGCCGCCGGTACCAGCGCTGGCTGGCCTATGCGCAGTCGAAGCTGGCCAACCTGCTGTTCTCGTACGAGCTGCACCGGCGGTTGGCCGCGGCGGGCCGGCGGACGGTGTCCGTGGCGGCGCACCCGGGCGTCGCCGCCACGGAGGGCCAGCGCCGCGACACGTCGCTGCAGGGCCGACTGCTGGCCGGCGGACCCGCGCAGCGTCCCGAGATGGGCGCCCTGCCCGTCCTCTACGCCGCCGCCGCGCCCGATGTCCGCGGTGGCGTCTGTATCGGGCCGGACGGATTCCTGCAGCGCCACGGCTTCCCGGCGACCGTCGGGACGAGCCGGCGGTCGCGCGACGTCGAGCGTGCGGCTTGGTTGTGGGCGCGGTCCGAGGAACTGACGGGCGTGAGCTACCGCCTCGGACCGGCCGGGGCCGTCACGTGAGGCTGGTCTGGTGGGCGGGGTCGCTGCGTCAGCCGAGGTCGAACGGCGACGCCGCCAGGAGCGCGGCCAGCGTCTCCAGCGGCGCCCGGGCGAACGCGCCGGCCTGCTCGAAGCCCTCGGCCCGGACCGCGCGGAGCCACACCAACGACCGCGCGATCGAACCGACCCGGCAGGCCAGCTCCAGCTCCGTCACCAGCGCCGTCCGCGAGCCCAGCTCGGCGAACCCCGCGAGGTAGGCGTCGCGCACCCGCAGCAGCCGCGGGTCGTCGTCGGCGAGGTGGAGTTCGGAGCGCAGGAAGCCGAGCGTCACCAGCATGCTGGCGAACGGGTGCGCCACGACGGCGTCGCCCCAGTCGTAGAAGCGGGGCCGGCCCGACGGCGTCGTCAGGATGTTCCAGACGTGTAGGTCGTTGTGGTCGATGCTGGCCGGCGCGACTCCGTCCGTCAGCCGGTCGCACCACTCCACCACCGCCGGCCGGGCAGCGGCGACCCGGCGCAGGGTGGCGCGGTCGTCGTCGGAGGCGTGCCGGCCGAGGTAGTGACCGATCGCCTCGACGGCCTCGTCCAGCCGCTCGGGCAGCGCAGCCGGCCGCATGTCGGCCAGGCCGAACTCGAAGAGGTCGTCGACGTGGGCGGCGAGGGCGCGCTGTAGCTCGGCGTACTGCGGCACGACGGTCGCCAGCGCGTCCGGAAGATCCCCGGCCGCCAGTCCGTCGCCCAGCGGCGCACCGCCGTCGGGGAGCAGCAGCCGGCGGTGCTCGACGTCGGCGGCGATCGGCACCAGCACGCTGTCGGGCGCGACTCGCGCCAGCAGCCCATACAACGGCACCTCGAACGCCGTCTCAAGGCCCGGCGCCTTGAGCCAGACCTGGCCACGGTCGGTCGACGCCGTGAGGACGGTGCCCCACGGGCGCAGATGCGGCTGGCTCACCGGACCGGTGCGGACCCACCCCGCGTCGGCGAGCCGGTCGTCGAGCCAACCGGTCGCCTCCGCCAGCCAGGCTGCGGACGACCACGTCGCGGTGGTCATCCGGCCGCTGCCCCGGCGCGGATGATCCGGACCGCCCGGCCGCTCGCCTCGTGCCGGCGCCTCGTGTGGGCGCAGGTCGTCCCGGCACGCGTTGCCGGGCCGCTTGGCCCATGCTGACGCGCACTCATGCGGCCGCCGAATCGCCTGGATCCGCGCACCGAAACCACGGGCACGGGGACTGCGGCCACCGGGACTGCGGACTGTGGGCACCGGGGCTTCGGGACCACGGGCTGCGGGGCTGCGGACTGTGGGCTCCGGGGCTGCGCGGCTCCGGGGCTGCGGACTGTGGGCTCCGGGGCTTCGCGGCTCCGGGGCTGAGGGACCACGGGTTCCGGGCTGCGGGGCTCCGGGACTGCGGGGCTGCGGGACCACTGGCTGCGAGACCACGGGCTGCGGGAGTGCGGGCTGCGAGCTCGGGACTGTGGGCTCCGGGACTGTGGGCACCGGGACGGCGGGGCACCGTGCTGGATCGGCGGACCGGAAACGCCGGAGCCGGACGGGCTGTCATGTCGGCTCCTGGGCGCCGACCGGACGAACGTGGCGCAGACCGGCCAGCGCCAGGACGCCGAGGCCGACGGCGATCGCCGCGCTCACGGTGGCCGTGCCGTTCAGGGCGCCGGCCAGCGCGTCGCGCACTCCGGCGGCGAGGCCGACGCCAGGGGCGGGCAGTTGGTCGGCGTCGGCGCCGTGGCGGTAGATCGCGGTGCCGATGACCCCCATGACGGCGACCCCGGCGGCGATGCCGAACTCGCCCGCGGTCTCGGACATGGCCGCCGCGGAGCCGGCCTGCTCGGGCCGGACGGAGCCGAGCGCCAGCCCCATGCTGAGCCCGGCCATCGGCCCGATGCCGACCGCCGTCACCACGAGGCCGGTGATCAGCAGCCCGAGCGAACCGGATCCGTCGACCCGCGTGAGCAGGACGTATCCCGCGGCGACGAGGACCAGCCCGGCGGCCATGACCCGCGCCGGTGCGAACCGTCGGGCCAGCAGCGGCGCGACCTGCAGGCTGACGATCGTCACCAGCGCCGATGGCAGCAGCCACAGCGCGGCGTCGAGCGGCGACAACCCGGCCACCAACTGGAGGTACAGATAGACGAACAGCTGGCTGCCGGCCATGACGCCGGCGATCGTCGAGATGGTCAGCCCGGCGGTGAACGTCCGGTTGCCGAACAACCGGAGGTCGAGCATCGGCTCGGCCAGTCGCCGCTGCCGCCGGACGAACGAGCGCCCGGCCAGCAGGCCGACGAGGACCGCCACCGCGGGCAGCACCCTGACGCCGTCGCGGGAGATCTCCTTCAGCCCGTAGACCAGCGGCAGCACCGTCCCCAGGCAGAGCACGACGCTGGCTGGGTCGAGCCGCCCGCCGGCCGGGTTGCGGTACTCGGGCAACACCGCAGGCCCCGTGGCCAGGAGCAGCAGCATGACCGGCACGCCGAGCAGGAACACCGAGCCCCACCAGAAGTGCTCGAGCAGCACGCCGCCGATGATGGGGCCGAGCGCCAGACCGCCCATGAAGCAGGCCATCCAGATGGCGATGGCCATGCCGTGCTGGCGTGGGTCGCGGAACATCGTGCTGATCAGGGTCAGCGTCGACGGCATCAGGGTCGCGCCCGCGACACCCAGGAGCGCGCGGCTGACGATGAGCATCTCGGCGCTGGTGGAGTAGGCGGCCACCACCGACGCGACGGTGAACGCGGCGGCGCCGATGAGCAGCAGCCGGCGCCGGCCGATGCGGTCGCCGATGGTGCCCATCGTGATCAGCAGCCCGGCGACCATGAACCCGTACACGTCGGTGATCCACAACTGCTGCAGGCTGCTGGCGCCGAGGTCGGCGCCGAGATGCGGCAGCGCGAGGTACAGCACGCTCATGTCCAGCGAGACGAGCGTGGTGGGCAGTGTGAGGACGGCCAGGCCGGCGTACTCGCGGCGTCCGGCCCGCGGCGCGACGTCGGTGGTGGTCATGGCTCGGTCGCCAGCATGCCGTCGGGGAGACCGGGCAGACGGACGTCGACCCAGATGATGTCGTGACGCACCTCGTGGTAGCGCCTGAGCGACGCGACGCCGCCGAGCCAGCCGAGCCAGCCGCCGTACGGCGGGCGCTCCTCGTCGAAGCCGCTGTTCACGAACGTCAGCCGGGTGCCGCCGTCGGTGCCCTCGAGCTCCCAGGTGGCGACCAGCGACGGCCACTCGAGCACCACCTTGCGCTCGGGTTCCAGCTCGACGATGATCGCCGGCTCGTCGTCGAGGTCGAAGCTGCCCATCGCGAACCGGCCGCCGACGCGCGCTTCGATGTCGACGTTGGCGCCGAACCACCGCCGGTACCTCTCGGGATCGATCAGCGAGTCGTAGACCTCGCCGGGGGCCGCGCCGATGGTCACCTCGCCGCGCATGCGCAGCGTGGTGAAGTCGCACTTCGGGGTGAGTTCGCGGCCCTCGACGTAGTCGACGAGGTTGGCGATGGACAGTTCCCAGAACGTCGGGAGCATGCCGCGGACGTGCGTCTCGGCCACGGCGACGCTCCACGGCGGCACGTGGCTCTGCGTGAGCGTGATGAGCGTGGCGTCGGGCCCGTCCTCGGCGAGCGAGATCTCCGTCGTCGTGTCCTCACCGCCGAGCGGCCAGATGAACCGGATGGTGGTGTCGTCGAGATGGACGAGGCGCTGCCGAGGGTCGACGCCGTCGGGGGTGTAGCGGCCCCAGAACACGTACCGCTGTCGCGCGAGGTCGACGTCGGCGTGCTCGGCCAGCCAGACGCGCATGGCGTCGGCGTCGGTGAGCGCGCGGTGCACCGTGGCCAGCGGGGCCTGCGCGCGGGCGCGCAGCAGGGTGGGCGGGGTCATCGTGGGTTCTCCTTGACGAGGCGTGGGTACAGCGCGACCGCGAGGCGGAACTCGTCGCCCTCGGCGCCGCCGTAGCGGGTGAAGAGGTCCTGAAGGGTGGACTGGAGGTCGGCGAGGAACTCCTGGCGCCGTTCCGGGCGGACCCGGATCTCGCCGGACACGCCGATGGACGGCAGTTCCGGCGCGGCCGGGCTACCTGCGAGGCCGGCGATGGTGGCGACGTCGTCCTGCACGTCCTCCATGAGGTCGAGCAGGTAGCCGAGGCTGAGCGCGTCGCGGCTGCGGCGCGGCCCGAGCCGGCCGACCAGCCGCGGCGACAACCAGTACGACCGCGCCGTCGCCTGGTACACGCCCTCGTTGATGCCGCGTACCCGGCGCTCGCTGACGCGCGTGGCCAGGCCGGCGTCGACCAGGCGCTTCACGTGGTAGTAGACCCACTGCGGCGTCTGGCCGAGCGCCTTCGCGACCTCGGTGCACGAGTGCGGCTCGGCGAGCTGACGCAGCACTTCCACGCGCTGCGGCTTCATCAGCGCTTCGGCTCTGTCGACCTCGTCGAGGTACAGCACATCCTTCATGTGAAGAGATTCTTGTATGTAAAGCAGATTTTTGTCAATGGACTTTTCTGGCTAGGCTGACGGCATGGACGATCCGCTCGCAGGGGTGCTCACCCTCACCGGCATCGGCGCGGCGGCCGCGCAGGCGCGCAGCTCCGTCGACGCCCTGCTCCGGCATCCCGTCATGCGCCGCGACGCCGGACGGGTGGCGGCGCTGTCGGCGCTGCACGGTGCCCAGGCGTCGGCCGCGCTCGACGGCGGCGATCCCGACGCCGTCGACGATCCGGTGCTGCAGGGTGCGCTGCGGGTCACGGCCGAGGTGCCCGAGCTCGCGCAGGTGTGGGGACGGTCGCCGCGGCAGGCGCTGGCGCGGCTGCACATGCTGGCGGCGCGCGATCTCGTCACCGACGCGTCGCAGCTGGGCCGGCCGCGCGCGAGCGTCGACGCGGCACGGCTGGACCAGCTGCTGCGGCTCGCCACGGCGCCGACGGAGGCGCCCGGCGTCGTGGTGGCGGCGCTGGTGCACGGCGAGCTGCTCGCGCTGCGTCCGTTCGGTGTCGCGGACGGCGTGGTCGCGCGCGCCGCCGAACGCGTCGTCCTGGTCTCACTGGGCGTCGACACCAAGGCCGTCAGCGTGCCCGAGGCCGGGCATCGCGCGCTGGAGCGGGCGTACGAGCCGGTGGCCCAGGCCTACGCGAGCGGCGCGCCCGACGGCGTCGGCGCCTGGATCCGTCAGTGTGCCGACGCCTATGCGCGGGGCGCCGAGGTGGGGCTCACGCTGGCCGAACGGGTGCGGACTGCGGTGTCCGAAACGGGCTGAGCTGGGTGGTGGCGGCGGTGGCGCGGCCTTGGCGACGTCGGGCCGGGCGGGGCAGCGCCGGACTCGGGGCGGCGTCAGGCTGGCGGGGCGGCGTCAGGCGTTCCGGGCCGGCTTCGGCCCGGGCGGGGCGGCGTCACGCACATGCGAGCGGCGCCCCGCGTGAGGTAGGGCGCCGCCGCTGACACGGCTGAGACGGGTTACCAGTGCGTGCATCTCGTCCGTCGCCCCGGCATACCCGGGAACGACTGCCCGTACATGGGTGGATCGCCGCGTGGGTTCCCTCCGCCGTGCTATGGACCTTGCGGTCCGTACTTTGTTTCTAGGACATCACGGGGGCGGAGCGAAAGGGCAACGAGTAGATCTTTACGTTTCGCAGACCCTGACGGCCAGGCGAACGAGCTCGATCAGGGTCGGATTCCCCAGTGGCTGCGAGACGCGGGTGTCCATGGTGTCGTTGTGGATGTTGACGGCGACGGTCGCCTCCGCGAACTGGGCGGCGCGGTCGCAGTCGGTCACCGTCCACGCGGTTTCGACCTGCACCGTCTCTCCGGCGCCGATGTCGATCGGCAGCGGATCGGTGGTCATCGTGAAGCCGGGGGTCGTGGTCTCCATCGCCGTGACGGTGAGCGGCTCCTCGCTGCTGTTGGACACCGGCAGGACGATGTGCGCGCCGCTCGCGTCGGCCGAGACGGTCCGGGTCTCGCCGACCAGGACGCCGGTGCCGCCGGCCGTTTCGCAGCCGCCCTGCCAGGCCCAGATCAGCTGGTCGTCGCCGGGCTGCCCGGTCACGACGACCGTCTGCTCGCCGGAGGCGGTGCGGACGCGGACCTGCAGCGTTCCGGGCGGACGGGTGCCGCAGTCGGCCTCGACGATCGCGCCGACGCGGACCCACTCGCCCGGCGCCGCGGTGACGGACCCGGCGTCGGGGTCGTCCAGCGACCTGAATCCCTCGACGTCGACGGAGAGGATCTCCAGCTCACGCGGGCCGGTGTTGATCAGGTTGACGTACAGACGCTGCGAGTTCGACGACAGCGGCGAGCCGTACTCGGTGTCCACAGAGCCGCGGACGAGGTCGACCTCGGCGTACTCGGCGGCGTCGTTGCGCGCGTTGTTCGCCACGATGCCCACGACGGCGCCGACGATCAGCGCCGCGCCGAGCCCGCCCCACAGCTTCCACCGCGGCGTCGGGCGGTCCGTTTCCGTGGCGTCGTCGACGGACGTCGGACCGACGGTGCCCAGCTCAAGTGGCACGTCGCGCTCGTCGTCGGTCTCCATGGATCGATTGTGGCCCGCTACCTGCTCGTCGGGACATCACACGGCGGTCACGGTTCGTTCCGTTTGCGAGGTCTGCTCATCGAGGCCATGATCGGAAACCATGGTGAACCGGGGGAACCGGCTCAGATACGTCATGTGGTTCGTACTGGCCGGCGTCGTAGTGCTGCTCGCTGCCCTGATCGTGGCGATCGCCATGGACGTCGAGATCTCCACAGCCGCGTCGGCGACGATCCTCGCGGTCTGTGGAGTCGTCTCCGCGGCGCTCGTGGTCGGGTCGCGGGCACTGGCCCAGCAGCCGGTGGTCGGTACGGACCAGACGGTCGACTCCGCGCAGGTCAACGACCCGTCCGCCGGCAACATCTCCAACTGGATGTTCCTTGCCGACTCCTACGTGGAGCGGCAGGAGTTCGACTCCGCGGAACGGTTCTACCGCCGTGCCGCCGACGCCGGCCACGGTCCCGCCATGGCCCGGCTCAGCGAGGTCCTCTACGAACTCGGCCGCGACGACGAGGCGGCGTACTACCGCGAGAAGGGCCGCGAAGTCGGCGGGTGAGGGGTGGGTGCGGCGAACTTGCGGCCGTGGTGCACGTCCGTTCCCTGGTGCGTCCGTTGCCTGGAGGTCCGGCACGCTGAGGACCCGGTCGGGACGCCGCGGCCACGGAGGACGGTCGCACGGCTGTCGTCTCGCTCGAGGGGCAGCAAGCTCCCAGCCGATCCCGTCAATCCAGAGGTCTCAGGAGCGGCGCCGCCGGACGGCGTACCAGGCCAGCCCCGCGGCCGCCGCCCCCGCACTGATCGCCGCCGCCGCGATGGCCGGCTTCGGCGCGTCGCGGATCGACGCCCGCTGGCGCAGCGCGACCGGCTTCGAGAACACCAGCACCGGCCAGCCGTTGTCGGCGGCGGACCGGCGCAGCGCGCGGTCGGGGTTGACGGCGTACGGGTGGCCGACCGCCTCCAGCATCGGCAGATCGGTCGCTGAGTCCGTGTACGCGTAGCTGCGGCCGAGGTCGTAGCCCTTGTCCTTGGCCAGCTCGCGGATCGCCTCGGCCTTGTTGTCGCCGTACGCGTAGTAGTCGATCTCGCCGGTGTACTTGCCGTCGTCGCCCACGACCATGCGGGTCGCGATGACGCGGTCGGCCCCCAGCATGTCGCCGATCGGCTCGACCACCTCCGCGCCGCTCGACGACACCACGACGACCTCGCGGCCGGCCAGGTGGTGCTCCTCGATCAGCGTGACCGCCTCGTCGTACACGATCGGGTCGACGATCGTGTGCAGCGTCTCCGCCACGATGTCCTTCACCACCTGTACGTCCCAGCCGGTGACCAGGCCCGAGAGGTACTCGCGCATGCGCTCCATCTGGTCGTGGTCGGCGCCACCCACCAGATAGACGAACTGGGCGTACGCGCTGCGCAGCACAGCTCGACGGTTGATCAGACCGCCCTGGTAGAAGCTCTTGGAGAAGGCCAGCGTGCTCGACTTCGCGATGATCGTCTTATCGAGGTCGAAGAACGCCGCGGTCGCAGGGCGGTCGTCGTTGTCCACGAGTAACGAGGATATCCAGGAGTGCCCGGGGCCGCTGCCCAGGCGGCTCCGTGGCGGGCGCCGGATTAAAAGTCGTCGCGTTGGTTTGGCCCCAGCCGCCGTTGGGGACGATGCGTTCTGGCGGCACCCCCCCGCCGCCTTTTGACCCGGCCCGCCCCCCTGGCCGGGTCCGCACGGCTCCTGCCTCCCACCCGGCAGGGGCCGTGTCTTTTTGTCCGGTACCGGTTCATCGGTGGTGCTGGGCGACGGGGGACCGTTTCCGGTTCGCTGCGATACTCGGCTGGCGGCTGGGTTGGGCGCTGCGGGGTCGGGCTCCGCGGGGTCGGGCTCCGCGGGGTCGGGCTCCGCGGGATCGGGCTCCGCGGGATCGGGCTCCGCGGTGGCCGCGACGGGTGCCGCCGGCGAGCCGCGGCCGGGCCGAGCGTCGATCCGAGGGGTCGGCCCGTGCGTCCGCCCGCATCGCTCCGCAGCTGTCGAGCCGTTCCGTCGACCGCCCGAGTGCCGCACCGTTGGCCGCTGCCCGCTGCCCACCGTTGACCGCTGTTCACCGGGGACCGCTGACGGCCGCCGACCGCTTGAGCGCCGCACCGTTGGCCGCTGCCCGCTGCCCACCGTTGACCGCTGTTCACCGCGGACCCGCTGACGGCCGCCGACCGCCGAGCGTCGACCGTCCGAGCGCCGCACCGCCAACCGTCCGAGCGCCGCACCGCCGACCGCCGCGAGCATCACACGCTCCCGATCGGCGACGGGGCTCCCAGCAGGCAGTTGTCCACAGCCCCAACGGATTCGCCGAGTTGTCCACAATCCGCGAATCGGCGCGCGAACGAAACGTCCGCAGCGGCAAGGGTGGAGGGGAGTCCCGCACCCATCCCCGGAGGTCCCCGTGTCCCGCACCGCCACCCGCCCCAACCGCCGCCCAGCCGGGCCGATCGACGTGCCGCCGCCACCACGGCCGTTGGTCATCACCCACAACGACGCCGTCCTCGACGATCTGCTCCGCATCGCGGCCGCCGCGTCCGTCGAGCTCGAGGTCGTCGATCGCCTCGAATCGGCGCGATCACGCTGGTCCCACGTGCCGCTGGTGGTCGTCGGCGACGATGAGGCCGAGGCGGTCACCGCGATGTCGCTGCCGCGTCGGCCGGGCGTCATCCTGGTCGGCGATCACGATGACGACGCCGGTATCTGGCGTCGCGGCGTCGCCATCGGGGCGGAACAGGTGCTGTTCTTCCCGGAGGGCGAGCCCTGGCTGGCGGGCCGGTTCGCCGATGCGGCCGAGGGCGGCGGCGGGGACGCGCTGGTGGTCGGCGTCATGGGCGGTCGCGGCGGCGCGGGTGCGTCCGTGCTGGCCACAGGTCTGGCGGCGACGGCGAGCCGGCAGGGGATGGCGGTCATCCTGGCCGACCTCGATCCGCTCGGCGGCGGCCTCGACCTCGTCCTCGGCGCCGAGGACGTCACCGGCCTGCGCTGGCCCGACCTCGCCGACAGCAAAGGCCGGCTGGGGGCGCGGGCGCTGCGATCGGAGTTGCCCGGCCGTCACGGGCTGGCCGTCCTGTCCTGGGATCGCGGCGACCTGCTGACGCTCGCACCCGACGCCGCCGACGTGGTCCTCGCCGCGGCCAGACGGGCCGTCGACCTGGTCGTGCTCGATCTGCCGCGATGGCCCGATCCAGCCGCCGAGTACGCCATCGGGCTGTGCGCCTCCGTGCTCCTGGTCGTGCCGGCCGAGGTGCGGGCGGTCGCGTCGGCCACTCGGGTCGCCGCGAGCCTCACCACGCTCGCCGCCGACGTGCGCGTGGTGACACGCGGCCCTTCGTCCTCCGGCCTGCGCGGGCCGGACGTCGCGATGGCGCTCGGACTGCCCTTCGCCCTGCATCTCCCGGCAGAGCCGCGGCTCGGCACGCAGCTCGATCGCGGCGAATCACCCGGTCTCGACAACAAGGGCCCGTTGGTCCAGGGGTGCGGCCGCCTGCTGGAATCGCTCCTCCGCGACCACCGGCTGGTCGGCACATGAAGTTCGACGAGACGCTGCTCGACCGCATCCGGGGCACGCTCGCGCAGAACGCCGAGGCGCCGACGCCCGCCCGGGTCGCCGCGCTGCTGCGCTCCGAGGGCGCCGTCCTCGGCGACGCCGCGGTGCTGGAGGTCACCGAGGCGTTGCGGGCCGAGATCATCGGCGCCGGTCCGCTCGATCCGCTGTTGCGCCGTCCCGGGGTGACGGACGTGCTGGTCAACGCGCCCGACGAGGTCTGGATCGACGACGGTGACGGCTTGCGGCGCGAGCCGGTGCGGTTCCGGGACGAGACCGCGGTGCGACGGCTCGCGGTGCGGCTCGCCGCCTCGGCCGGTCGCCGGCTCGACGACGCGGTTCCGTACGTCGACGCGCGGCTGGCCGGCGGCGTTCGGTTGCACGCCGTCGTGCCGCCGGTCGCGCCGGACGGCACGGTCATCTCGCTGCGGGTCCCTTCCGGGCGTGCGCTGAGTCTCGGCGATCTCGTCGCCGCGGGCACGGTCCCCAGCGCGCTGGAGCCGTGGCTGACGGCGCTCGTGCGGGCTCGGCTGGCGTTCCTGATCACCGGGCGGACGGGCTGCGGCAAGACCACGGTGCTCGAGGCGTTGCTCGGCGTCTGCGATCCACGTGAGCGCATCGTGCTCGTCGAAGACGCCGGCGAACTGCGTCCCGATCACCCGCACGTGGTCCGGCTCGAGGCGCGTGCGGCCAACGTCGAAGGCGCCGGTCGCATCGGACTCGACGTGCTGGTCCGGCAGGCGTTGCGGATGCGGCCCGACCGGATCGTCGTCGGCGAGGTGAGGGGTGCCGAGGTCGTCGATCTGCTGGCTGCGCTGAACACGGGTCACGAGGGTGGCTGCGGGACACTGCACGCCAACTCGACGGCCGACGTGCCGGCGCGACTGGAGGCGCTCGGACTGGCGGCGGGGTTGGGGCGGGCGGCGGTGCACGCTCAGGCACGGGCGGCTCTCGATGCCGTGGTTCACCTCGTTCGGGACGCCGACGGCCGGCGCCGGGTGGTGCAGGTCGACGTGGTCGGCGGCGACGGTGCGGGCGGGGTGCGATCTGGCGGTGGCGGTGGCGGTGACTGCGGTGGGGGCGGCCCGGACGGTCGGGTGGGCGGTGGACTGGCGACGGCGGCGGCGTTCCGGGTCGACGGCGACGGCGTGGTGGCGCGCGGTCCGGGGTTCGGCGTGCTGGCCGATCTGCTCGCGCGGCTGGGGTGGGAACCGTGACGGGGCTGCTGGCGATCGTGCTGGGTGGGTTGGCGGCGGTGGTGTGGGCCGGGCGTCCGTCGTTGCTGGCGACGCGGCTCGGCCGGCCCGCGAGTCGTGCAGCGTTGCGGCGGCTGCCGCCACGAGTCCTGCTCATCGGCGGGTCGGTCGTGGCCGGAGCAGCCGGCCTCACGGTCGCGGGAACGCCCGGACTGGTGGCAGGCCTGCTCGCCGTCCCGCTCGGACGGGTCTGGCGGCGGCGCCGGCGACAACGGCTGGTCCGGCGACGCCGCGAGTCCGATGTCGCGGAAGGCTGCGTCGCGCTCGCGGGTGAGCTCGCGTCCGGCGTGCCGCCTGCCCAGGCACTGAGCGCGGTCGCCGACGAGTGGCCCGAGCTGTTCGGTCCTGCTGCGGGTCGAGCCGCGCTCGGCGGCGACCCCTCGGACGCCCTGCGAGCCACCGGCGCACTGCCGGGAGCCGGGGCGCTGCACGCGGTCGCTGCGGCCTGGGAGGTGTCGGAGCGCACGGGTGCCGCGCCGTCCACCGTGCTCGTCGCCGTGGCCGACTCGGTGCGAGCCGAGGCGACCGTCCGGCGCGAGTCCGATGCCCAGCTCGCGGCGGTCCGGGCGACGGCACGGCTGATGGCCTGCCTGCCGGTGGCGACATTGCTGCTGTTCTCGGCGGGCGACGGCGACGCGCTCGGCTTCCTGACCGGGACGCCGTACGGGCTCGCGTGCCTGGTGCTCGCCGTGCTGTTCGTCGCTGCCGGCCTGTTCTGGGTCGACCGGGTGTCGCGGCAGGCGAGGTCGTCGTGGGAGCCGTGACGAAGCCGCGCTCGGCCCACCTGCTGCCGCGAACCGAGCGTCGAGGTCCCCATGCGCCGGAGGAGAGGCCGGTGCGCTGGCGGTGACGTTGTTGTCCATGCTGTGCGCCGCCCTCGCAGCCGCTGTGGCGTTCGCGCCGCCGCCTGGCGTGGTCCGACTCCGTACCGTTCTGCGCCGCGAGCAGCGCTGGACCAGGTCGCGAGCCGATCCCACGGGACGTGCTCGGCCGCGGCGCCCGCGACCACGTGGCGGGGCGAAGAGCCATGGTCAGATCGATCGTTCCGAAGCTCTTCGCCCGGCAGCGGTCTCCAGTGCCAGTCGTGGACTTGCGGCCGCGACCGCCGGCCTCGCGACGTTCTTGCTGTTCGGCGATGTGGCCGGGTTCGTGCTCGGTGCCGGTGTCGTCGCCGCGGCCTGGTTCGGACTGGGCCGGCTCGAACCAGCAACCCGGAAGCGCGACCGAGAACGGATCGTCGCGATGCTGCCGCTCGCGGCGGACCTCATGACGGCGGCGCTGTCGGCTGGTTGCCCGCCGGCGGCCGCGGCCGAATCCGTCGGAGCGGCGATCGGCGGACCACTCGGCCGGGCGCTCATCGACGCCGCGGCGGCGGCCGGCGTCGGCGTCGAACCGGGCCGAGCCTGGTCCGGCCTCGCGGCCGAGCCGGCGGTCCGACCACTGGCGCGAGCCCTCACCGGGGCGATGACGCGTGGGACGTCACCGTCGCCCGTTCTGGAGCGCGTGGCCGCCGATGCGCGCGACGCCGCCCGATGGGCCGGAGAGGCCCGCGCCCGATCGCTGGGCGCCCGGGCCGCTGCGCCGCTGGGACTGTGCTTCCTGCCTGCGTTCGTGCTGGTCGGGGTCGTGCCGATCATCGCGACGTCGGGTCCGCTGCTGCTCTGATGCCGCACCGGTAGCCTCGACCCGAGGTGATGCGTCGTGCGGCTGGCGCCGGACACATGTAGGCAGCGGATGTCGGCGGCCCGGGTCGCCCATCTGGCCACGACCGGCGCCGACGGCCAGCCGCACCTGGTCCCCGTCACCTTCGCCCTGGTGACGTCGTCCGGCGCCGACCGCGTTGCGATCGCCGTCGACCAGAAGCCGAAGACCACCTTCGCGTTGCGGCGGCTGCGCAACATCGCCGAGAACCCGCTGGTGTCGGTCATGTGCGACCACTACGACGAGGACTGGACGCAGCTCTGGTGGGTCCGCGCCGACGGTCGGGCGATCGTTCTCGACGACGGCAACGGCCGCGACGGCGCTCTCGTCGCGCTGAGCCTGCGTTACGGCCAGTACCGTGCCGACCCGCCGCGCGGGCCGGTCATCCTGATCGAGATCACCGCCTGGTCCGGCTGGTCCTACGCCTGACAGCCTCGCGAAAGGGGCGACGCTGCTCGGCCTCGGTGCCGGACCCGACGCTGCCGGACGGATGCCGCCGCCGCGCCGTTGAAACGCCGCGCGGCCGCCGCCGCTGCGTCTCAGTTGTCCACAGGCCGATCCGATTCCGCTGGTTGTCCCCAAAACCGGATTCGCCGCTGGGATCCGCTCACCCGCCCGAAGAACCTGGTCGCAGGCCCACAGTTCGTGGGTTCCGCGCCGGCCGGTCGCCGGTTTCCAGGGAGGTTCACCATGTCCAAGTTCACCAGCAGGCTCGGTCGGTTGCGCAGCGAGCGCGGCATGACCACCGCCGAGTACGCCGTCGGGACGGTCGCGGCATGCGGCTTCGGCGGCGTCCTTTACAAGCTGCTGACGAGCGAGCCGGTTCAGGCTCTGCTGAACAACGTCATCGAGAAGGCGTTCGGGGTGATCGGCGGATGAGCCGCCGACGATCCACGGCCCGGGGCGATCCGCAGCGCGGCATGGTGACGGCCGAGATCGCAGCCGGATTCCCCGCCCTCGTGCTGGTGTTGCTCATGGCGATCTGGGCGATCACGACCGCCACCGGGCAACTGCGGTGTTCCGACGCGGCTCGTGAGGCGGCCCGGGCGGCAGCTCGTGGCGAGGACCTGGCGGTCGTGCGCGAGGTCGCGGCGGAGTCGGCGCCCTCGGGTGCGGACGTCGTCATCGACGAGGTCGACGGCCTGATCGAGGTGCGGGTCAGCGCACGCATGACCATGCCGGGTCCGCTGGGCGACACGCTGCCGACGACCACGATGTCGGGGAGCTCGGTGGCGTTGGCCGAGGCCGGATGATGCCGGTCCGACGCCGCTCCGGCGAGCGCGGTGCGGGGACGGTGCTGGTCCTTTCGGTGGTACTGACGATCTTGGTCGCGGTGCAGGCCGTGGCGGTCCTGGCGGCGGGTCAGTCGGCCCGTCACCGGGCCGCCGCAGCGGCGGACCTCGCTGCGCTGGCGGGAGCGAATCAGCTGGCGCTGGGCTCTGCCGATCCCTGTGCCGCCGCCGGCCGCATCGCCCACGCCAATGGCGCCACCCTGCGCGACTGCGTCATCGACGGCATGGAGGTCGAGGTCCAGGTGCGGGTGCCGACGACGTCCGTGTTGCCGTGGCTGCCGGATCAGGACCGACGCGCCCGTGCCGGTCCGCCGCGGCCCGGCTGACGTCCAGGCGACGGTGTCGCGGCGCCTGGATCGGCTCGCCGCGGTCGCCGAAACCGTGGCCGGTCCTGCCAGTGCGGTCAGGTCAGGGCTCGGCGCGGCTCGGACGTTGCCGGGTCGCGCCGAGGCAGGCCGCCACGACGAGTCCGATCGCGAGCCACTCCTGGACGTGCAGCACCTCGTTCAGCACGACGAGCCCGACCAGCGCGGCAGCCGCCGGTTCGAGGCTCATCAGGATCCCGAACACCGTCGCGGGCATGCGACGCAACGCTTCCAATTCGAAGGAGTACGGAATCACCGATGAGAGCAGAGCGATCCCAGCAGCCAGCAGCAGCACGTGCGTCTGCCAGAGGTCGGACCCGCCGGTCGTCAGGCCGATCGGCGCCACCGCGGCCGCGCCCACGACGCTGGCGACGGTCAGTCCGGACGAGCCCGGGAAGCGCTGACCGAGCTGCTTGCCGAGCAGGATGTACGACGCCCAGCCGGCGGCCGCCACCAGCGCGAACAGCACGCCCACCGGATCGATGTCGCCCGACCCGCCGCGGGCCAGCAGGACGACACCGGTGCCGGCCAGCAGCACCCAGAGCAGGTCGAGCCGGCGTCGTGACAGCGCGACCGCCACCCCGAGCGGTCCGATGAACTCGATGGTGACGGCGATGCCGAGCGGGATGCGCGAGAAGGACTCGTAGATCGCGATGTTCATCGCGGCCAGCGACAGCCCGAACGTGACCGCGAGCCCCAGGTCACCGCGCGATGCGCGGCGCAGCGCCGCACGGACCGCGCGCTGAGTGATCGCGACCAGCGCTATGGCCGAGAACGCCAGTCGCAGGAACACGACGGCGGTCGGCGGCAGCGTGTCGAACAGGCCCTTCGCGAGTCCGGCGCCGATCTGCAGCGAGAAGATCCCGCCGAGCACCAGCCCGGGCGCGGGAATCGACCCGAGTGGCGACGTCACGCGGTCAGCCTAGGCGCAGGGCGCCACCCGCCTCCGTCGCACGCCGGGGAGTCGTGCGGGGCCGCGATGCGCCTGGGCGGCGCGTCGAGGGGCGCGCTGGGCCGGGCGAGGGTGCGATGCGGGCTGCGGCTCCAGGGAACGTCGAGGGCGGGTACCGGTCGTGCCGGGCGTGGCGTGCGGTGCGGTGCCCGGGAGGCGTGCGGTGCGGGCTGGCGTGGGCCGGTTCGGGCGGGCGTGCTGGCTGGCTGGGCTGGCGTGGGCTGGATCGTGCGGGCGGGCGTGCTGGCTGGCTGGGCTGGCGTGGGCTGGATCGTGCGTGCGGGCGTGCGGTGTGGGCCGGGCTGGCGTGCGCGGGATCGTGCGTGCGGGCGTGCTGGGCTGGCCGGGCTGGCGTGGGCCCGGTTCGTGCGGGCGTGCGGTGTGGGCGGGATCGTGCGGGCGGACTGCCTGGGCTGGCCGGGCTCGGCGTCAGGAGTCGTCGCGGGTGGCCGGTGATCCGGAGTCGGCGCGGGCGGGCTGCTGGCGATCGCCGTCAGCGTCCTTGTCGCGGCCGTCGCCGTCGGCGTGCAGGTCGCCGCCGGTGGAGGTTGGGTGGTCGGCCGCGGGGGAGCCGTGGGGATCGTCGGCGCGGTCGGCACGTCGTTCGAGGTCGCGGATCCGTTTGCGCTGCTTCAGCTCCTTGCGCAGCCCGATCCGCAGCAACCACAAGGCGGCCAGCGTCGCCAGGCCGGTGATCAGGCCGGCGATGTAGAGACCAGAACCCGACGTCGTGACCCCGGAACCGAGCAGGTCAACCGAGAGTGACTCGCCGGCGCCGGCGAGCACACCGATGGTGAGCAACAGTGCGAGCAGGAGAACGATCAGTGCGACAGCGACCACGACGACACCCCTTCATCGATCCCCCGGGGTCCACCGTAGCGATCACCGGCCCGCCCGCGGGCGAATCCGACCCGGGTCAGTCGGTCCCGGAGAGCAGCATGTCCAGCAGCCGCACCGCACCGGCCTTGTCGAGCGGCGCGTTGCCATTACCGCACTTCGGCGACTGCACGCACGACGGGCAGCCGTCGCGGCAGGGACAGGCGGCGATCGTGTCGCGCGTCGCCGTCAGCCAGGACCGCGCCGCGTGGAAGCCGCGCTCCGCGAAGCCCGCGCCGCCGGGATGACCGTCGTGCACGAAGACCGTGAGCATGCCGGTGTCCGGATGCAGCAGAGTCGACAGCCCGCCGATGTCCCAGCGGTCGCAACTGGCCACGAGCGGCAGGATCCCGATCGACGCGTGCTCCGCGGCGTGCGCCGCGCCCGGCGCGTCGGCCATCGACACTCCGGCGGCGGCGATTGCGTCGTCGGGCAGCGTCCACCAGACCGACCGGGTGCGCAGACGGCGTTCGGGCAGGTCGAGCGGCACCTCGCCGAGCACCGCGCCGTTGCGCAGGGCTCGCTTGAGGTATCCGACGACCTGGCTGACCACCTCCACCGTGCCGAAGGTGAGGCGCGCCGCCCCCCACTTCTCCGACGCCGACTCCTCGAGCACCCGCAACGTGCTGACCTCGCGCGCCGTCGTCGTGTAGTCGGGCGCGCCGGGCAGCGCCATCGCGACACCGTCGTCGAGGTCCAGGCTCTCGATGACGTAGGTGTCGCCCTGGTGGACGTAGACGGCGCCCTCGTGGGCGGTCGAGTGCGCTCGGACGCCGTCGACGGTGCCGAGCACGCGGCCGGTGCCGGCCTCCACGAGGCTCACCAGTCCGCCGGAGCCACGCAGATCGGCCAGGTCGGTGGGGCGCTCGCGCTTGGTCCAGTGCCAGGTGGTCTCGTCCTTGACCCTCCGCCGCAGCAGCCGCCGGTGTTCCAGCGTCGCCAGGACGTCGTCGGTCGACGGGCCGAAGATGGCCGCGTCCTGGGAGGTCAGCGGACGCTCGGCCGCGGCGGCGCACAGGTGCGGCGCCAGGACGTACGGGTTGTCCGGGTCCAGCACGGTCTCCTCGACCGGCTGCTCGAAGATCGCCTCGGGGTGCTGGACGAGGTACGAGTCGAGCGGGTTGTCGCTGGCCACCAGGACGGCGAGGCTCTCCTGACCCGCGCGGCCGGCCCGGCCTGCCTGCTGCCACAGCGACGCCCGGGTGCCCGGCCAGCCCGCGATCAGGACGGCGTCCAGCCCGCTGACGTCGACGCCCAGCTCGAGGGCGGTCGTCGCGGCGAGGCCGACCAGCGATCCGTCGTTGAGCGCGGCCTCGAGGGACCGGCGCTCGTAGGCGAGGTATCCGGCCCGGTACGAGGCGACCCGGTTCGGCAGCGACGCGTCGACCTCGGTCAACGCCGACCGCGCCAGCCCGGCGACGGTCTCGGCGGCGCGGCGGGAGCGGACGAACGCGACGGTCCGCGCGTCGGCGATGACGAGATCGGTGAGCAGGTCCGCGGTCTCGGCCAGCACGCTCCGCCGCCGCGCGCTGCCGCCGTCGACGCCCCAGGAACCCGATCCTCTCTCCGGACCGGCGGGGTCGGGTGCGCCGTCGCCGGTGATGGTCGGGGAGCTGACGGCCGGACGGCCGGGGTCGGCGGCGCCGAGATGCGGGTCCCTGGCGACGGGGCCGGCGGCCGTCGTCGTGGCGGGCGGAGCGTCGACGGTGGCGGCGTCGGCGTCGCTGGGGCCGGCGTTCGGGCGGCTGGTGTCCGTGTCGCCGGAGGCGGTGGCCGCGTGGCCGGGGGTGGTGCTCGTGTCGCTGAGGGTGGTGGTCGTGTCGCTGGAGGTGGGGGCCGTATCGCCGGGGGCGGGGGCCGTATCGCCGGGGGCGGGGGCAGTGCCGGCGCTGCGAGCGTCCCGGGTGGCGCCGTCGCCCAGAAGGGGCGGTTCCCAGAGGAGGAACGTCTTCGCGCCGCTGGGCGAGCCGTCCTCGGTCACGGCCTCGATGGGCAGCATGCCGATGAGCAGTTTGGCGGTGCGGGCCGGGTTCGCCGTCGTCGCGGAGGCGAGGACGAACGTCGGCGTCGAGCCGTACATGGCGCAGACGCGCCGCAGCCGCCGTAGGACCTGCGCCACGTGAGAGCCGAAGACGCCGCGGTAGCCGTGGCACTCGTCGACCACGACGAACCGCAGCGACCGGAGGAATCCGGCCCAGCGGTGGTGCGCGGGCAGCATCGCGTGGTGCAGCATGTCCGGGTTCGTCAGCAGGTACGTCGCGTGCGTCCGGGCCACGTCGCGCAGCTCGATCGGGGTGTCGCCGTCGTAAGTGGTGGCCATGACACCGGGGACGCCGAGCTCGTCGAGCGAGCGCAGCTGGTCGGCGGCCAGTGCCTTGGTGGGCGAGATGTACAGCGTCGTGCCGCCGAGGCGCCGGCCGGTGCGGGCCGCCGTCAACGCCGGGAGCTGATAGGCCAGCGACTTGCCCGACGCGGTGCCGGTGGCGATGACGACGTGCCGTCGCGACCAGGCCAGCGCAGCGGCCTGTGCCTGATGGGCCCAGGGCGCTACGATGCCTGCGGTCATGAAGCGATCGCGCACGACGGGGTCCACCCAGAGCGGCCACGCGCCGGGCTTGGCGGCCCGGGCGGGTATCGATTCGATGTGCGTGACACGTCCGGTCCGGTGCGGACCGGTCAGCAGGACATCGAGCAGGTCGTTCGGGCGGGGCACCTCGTGAGTCTCGCATCATGGTTGAATGCGGATGAGCCCGGCACGCGGTGAGCGCTGTGTGTTGACCGATGGAGGCATGGAGGATCTGCGTGGACCTGTCGTTGTCGACCCGTACCGAGAGCGGCCGCAGCGTGGTCGCGGTCGGTGGTGAGATCGACGTCTACACGGCGCCGAGACTGCGCGACCAGCTGGTCGAGCTCGTCGACTCGGGTCACTACCACATCGTCGTCGACATGCGTGAGGTCGAGTTCCTCGACTCGACCGGGCTCGGCGTGCTCGTCGGAGGCCTCAAGCGGGTCGGCCAGCACGACGGTTCCCTCCGCCTCGTCTGCAACCAGGAGCGGATCCTGAAGATCTTCCGGATCACCGGCCTCACGAAGGTGTTCCCGATTCACGAGACGCTCGAGGAGGCCGTGGCCGCCACGGAGACGCCCTGAGAGGGCTCGCGAAGGCGGCACCGTGTGGGTACTTTCACACGGTGAGAACCATGTCGGTAGGTGGACCGACGTGAACTTTGGGTCGGGGGCGCTCTACACTCCGCAGGTCGGACGGATCCTGCCCATCTTGCGGTCCGTCGACACGAACGAGCCGATTCCTGTCAGCGGTCGGTCCAGCGGGCCGGCCGCGGACAGCTGTTTCAACGCCCTGCCCGAGGGCGACGTCAAGGAGGACGAATGACCGGGCTCAACCTCTCCTATGTGGTTGTCGTCGCGTTGATCGCGGTGGCAGCCCTGGCGATGGCGGCGCTGTTTCGCCGAGAAGTTCTCAGTGCGAATGAGGGCACCGAGAACATGAAGACGATCGCGCGCGCCGTGCAGGAGGGCGCCGCGGCCTACCTCAACCGGCAGTTCCGGACGCTCGGCATCTTCGTGGTGCTGGTCTTCGGCCTGCTCTTCCTGCTCCCCGGCGATGCCGGCGTCCGGTTCGGCCGGTCGCTGTTCTTCCTGGTCGGTGCGGCGTTCTCCGCCGCCATCGGCTACCTGGGCATGTGGCTGGCCACGCGCGCGAACGTCCGCGTCGCCGCCGCCGCACGTGACGAGGGCCGCGACCCGGCGATGAAGGTCGCGTTCCGCACGGGCGGTGTGGTCGGCATGGCCACCGTCGGTC
The DNA here is from genome assembly GCF_900105175.1 of Jiangella sp. DSM 45060. Classification (NCBI taxonomy): domain Bacteria; kingdom Bacillati; phylum Actinomycetota; class Actinomycetes; order Jiangellales; family Jiangellaceae; genus Jiangella; species Jiangella sp. DSM 45060. The sequence goes on from NZ_LT629771.1 coordinate 6,990,208, forward strand.
TGGGCCTGCTGGGCGCTGCCGTCGTCGTCCTCACCTATCAGGAGGACGCGCCGACGGTGCTCGAGGGCTTCGGCTTCGGCGCCGCACTGCTCGCGATGTTCATGCGTGTCGGCGGCGGCATCTTCACCAAGGCCGCCGACGTCGGCGCCGACCTCGTCGGCAAGGTCGAGCAGGGCATCCCCGAGGACGACCCGCGCAACGCCGCGACCATCGCCGACAACGTGGGCGACAACGTCGGCGACTGCGCCGGCATGGCGGCCGACCTGTTCGAGTCCTACGCCGTCACGCTGGTGGCCGCGCTGATCCTGGGCCAGGTCGCCTTCGGCCAGGAGGGCCTGGTCTTCCCGCTGATCGTCCCGGCGCTCGGTGCGCTGACCGCCGTCCTCGGCATCTACCTGACCCGGCCGCGGCCCGGCGAGAACGGCCTGACCACGATCAACCGGGCGTTCTACATCTCCGCGGTGGTATCGGCGGTGCTGTGTGCCATCGCGGCGTTCGCCTACCTGCCCGACAGCTTCGCTCAGCTCGACGGCGGCCTCGGCGACCACGACGGCGACCCGCGGGTCCTCGCGACCGCCGCGGTGTTCCTCGGCATCGTGCTGGCCGGCGTCATCCTGTGGCTGACCGGCTACTTCACCGGCACCGACAAGAAGCCGACCGAGGACGTCGCCAAGACGTCGCTGACCGGCCCGGCGACGGTCATCTTGTCGGGCATCGCGCTCGGCCTGGAGTCGGCGGTCTACACCGCCCTGGTCATCGGCGGCGCGGTCTACGGCGCGTTCCTGCTGGGCGACGGCTCGGTCGAGCTGTCGCTGTTCCTCATCGCCCTGGCCGGCACCGGCCTGCTGACCACCGTCGGCGTCATCGTCGCGATGGACACCTTCGGCCCGGTCAGCGACAACGCCCAGGGCATCGCGGAGATGTCCGGCGACGTCGACGGCGAGGGCGCACAGATCCTCACCGAGCTGGACGCGGTCGGCAACACCACCAAGGCCATCACCAAGGGCATCGCCATCGCCACGGCGGTGCTGGCGGCGACGGCGCTGTTCGGCTCCTACATGGACGCCATCTCGCGTGAGCTGGCCAACGTCGGTGGCGACATCGCCGGCGAGACCTCGTTCCTCCTCGAGATCGTGTCGCCGAACGTCCTGGTCGGCGTGGTCATCGGCGCCGCGGTCGTGTTCATGTTCTCGGGCCTGGCCATCAACGCGGTCGGCCGGGCGGCCGGCGCGGTCGTGTTCGAGGTGCGCCGCCAGTTCCGCGACGACCCGGGCATCATGGCCGGCACGTCGACCCCGGCCTACGGCCGCGTCGTCGACATCGTCACGAAGGACTCGCTGCGCGAGCTGGCGACGCCGGGCCTGATGGCGGCGCTGGCGCCGATCGCGGTCGGTTTCGGTCTCGGTGTCGGCCCGCTGGCCGGCTACCTGGCCGGCGCCATCGCGACCGGTGTGCTCATGGCCGTGTTCCTGGCCAACTCCGGTGGCGCCTGGGACAACTCGAAGAAGCTGGTCGAGGACGGCAACCACGGCGGCAAGGGCTCCGACGCCCACGACGCGACGGTCATCGGCGACACCGTCGGCGACCCGTTCAAGGACACCGCCGGTCCGGCCATCAACCCGCTGATCAAGGTGATGAACCTGGTCTCCGTGCTGATCGCCCCGGCCATCGTCTCGATGTCGGTGGGCGCGGACGCCAACGACGGTCTGCGCTACACGATCGCCATCGTGGCGGTCGCGATCATCGTGGGGGCCGTCTGGTTCTCGAAGCGGCGCTCGGCCATCATCGGTGAGGACGAGCCGGCCCGGGAGGGCGCGGCGGTCTGACCCGCTGATCCACGGCACGGCGGCCGCTCCCACTGGGGGCGGCCGCCGTTCTGTTTTTTCTTTGACGGCATCGGCTACGGCTGGGTGCCTGGTTGCGGCCGCACGCCCGGAGGGACCGTCGCCGGGAACCGGCCTGCGGCGACCGTCAGCGGAGCGCGGCCACGGAGATCACGGCGCCGGGATGACGCGCGTCGTCCACGTGGGCGGCAGGTACGCCGGACGACCGCAGCTCGCCCGCCAGCGCCGCCGCGTCCGCCGTCGGCGCGAAGGCGTGCACCCCGACCGGCGCGCCGCCGAGCTCGTACCGAGGTGCCAGCCGCGCGGCCAGCAGCGAACGGCGTTCGTCGTAGACGCGGCGTGCGTGGCGGAGGTGGCGGTCCAGCCCGCCGGACTCGATCAGCGCCGCCACGGTCAGCTGCAGCACGACCGAGACGCCGAGGTCGGAGTCCTCGCGCTGCTCCCGCAGCCGGTCGGCCACCGTCGGCGGCGCGACGATCCAGCCGAGCCGCAGCCCCGGCGCCAGCAGCTTCGACAGCGACCCGGTGAACACCACCAGGTCAGGCGCCAGCGCCTGCACCGCCGCCGGCACGACGCCGGGGGCGGCGAGGTGCGAGTCGTAGTCGTCCTCGACCAGCCAGCGGCCGGCCGCGCGGCAGCCGTCGACCAGTGAGCGTCGCCGGGGCGCGGACAGCTGCACGCCGGTCGGGTACTGGTGGCTCGGCGTGATCATCACCGCCCCGACGCGCGAGCCGGAGTCGGAACCGGCGCCGCCGCCCGACCCGTCCAGCAGCGCCGGATCCAGGCCGTCCGCGTCGATCGGCACCTCGACGACCTCGACCGGGCGGCGCACCAGGTGATGCATGGTGCCGGGCGAGCACGGCCGCTCGACCGCCCACGTCGCGACGCCGAGCACCGTCGTCAGCATCCACATCGCGTGCGAGACGCCGTCGGTGACGTGGATCTGGTCGGGCTCGGCGGACACGCCGCGGGTCCGGGCCAGCCAGTCGGCCAGGGCCGCCCGCAGCCGCGGATGACCGGCCGGATCCGGGTACCCGAGGTCCCGGTCGGACAGCCGGGCCAGCGCCTCGCGCGTCGCCGCGGCCCAGGCGCGGTGTGGGAACAGCGCTGCATCGGGCACGCCCGGCGACGGCGGCGGGGCGGCCGAGCTGGGCGGCGCCAGCGCCGGTGCGCCGGGACCCGGTCCGCCCGTGACGACCGGCCGCCGCCGCGGCGCCGAGCGGATGAACCCCTCGTCCTGCAGTTGCGCGTAGACGGCGTCGGTCGTGCCGCGGGCGAGGCCGACGGCCTGGGCGAGGTCGCGGGCTCCGGGCAGCGCCGTGCCCGGCGGCAGCCGTCCGCCGAGGATCGCGTCGATCAGCCGTCCGCGCAGCCAGGCGGCCTTCCCACCCGGCGGCGGCGGACCCCAGGGAGCGACCAGTTCGGCCGCGGCGTCGGACATCACTGGCCTAGTGGACCACGTCGCGTCTGGCCCTGTCCATGGGCCAGTTGCTCGGCGACGATCGGTCCATGACCCGATTCACGTCGCCCGCCGTCGCCGGGGCGCTGGCCTGCACCGTCGGCATGACCGTCGTGGGCGCCTCGATCGCGTTCGGCCCGCTGCTCGCGGACTATCCGGTGCTGGCCGGGCAGGCCTGGCGGTATCTGCTGGCCGGGCTCGTGCTGCTCGCCGTCATGCGGCTGCGCCGGGTGCGGTTCCCGCGGGTGCGTCCGGGCCAGCTCGGCCGGCTCGTGCTGCTGGCGGGTACCGGGCTCGCGGCGTTCAACTGGCTGCTGATCGAGGGCGCGCAGCGCTCCGACCCCGCGTTCATGGCGGCCGTGGTCGGCGCGACGCCGCTGGTGCTCGCGCTGGCCGGGCCGTTGCTCGACGGAGGCCGGGTGCGCGCGCGGACGGTCGCGGGCAGCACGGTCGTCGTCGCCGGCATCCTGATCGTGCAGGGCGCGACGGTCGCCCCGCTCGGCGCGGTGCCGTATGCCGTCGGCTTCCTGCTCTGCGAGGCGGCGTTCACACTGCTCGCCGTCCCGCTGCTGAAGGAGTTCAGCCCGCTGCAGGTGTCGGGCGCGGTGTGCCTGGTCGCGGTCCCGCTGCTGGCCGGGCTCGCGGTGCTGGAGCCGGGCGCCGACCTCGTCGTCCCGACGGTGTCCGAGGCGGCGACGCTCACGTTCCTGGCGGTCTGCACGACGGCGATCGCGTTCCTGCTCTGGTACGGCGGCGTGATCCGCCTCGGCGCCGACCGGGCCGGCCTGTTCGCCGGCGTCATGCCGATCGCCGGGATGGTCGTCGGCGTCGTCGCCGGGACGTCGGTCTGGACCCCGGTCGGGCTGGCCGGCTCGCTGCTCTGCGGCGCCGGCATCGCTCTCGGCCTGCGCCGTTCGCCCGCCCGTCGCCGCGAGCCCGTCGTCGGCGAGACCGTCGGGGACGCGATCGGGGACGCGGTCGCCGAGCCCGTCTGAGTGCGCCGTTCGCGACGGGCGTAGGGCCGGCTGCGGCCGCTACGGCGTGCGGCGTCCGAGAATCGACGGATGACGCAGTGGCTGGACGATCTCGGTGTGGTGACCCTGCCCAGCGGCGCGACGGTGCGCGGACGGCCGCTCGGCGCGGAGGCGAGTCCGGCGGACTTCGCGCTGGTGCTGACCGACGGGACGATGCCGGCGTGGCCGCATCGGCGCGTCCGCTGGCCGGACTTCTGGATCCCGCTCGACCGCGCCGACGCCCTCGACGCGCTGCACGAGGCGTACCGGCGGGCGGCCGGCGGCGAGCGGGTGGAGGTCGCGTGCCGCGGCGGTCGCGGGCGGACGGGGACGGCGCTGGCGGCGCTCGCGATCCTGGACGGCGTTCCGGCGGGCGAGGCGGTCGGCTGGATCCGTTCGCACTACCACCCGAACGCGGTCGAGACGCCCTGGCAGCGCCGCTGGCTGCGCGGCGTGCGCTGACGAGCGGCGTCGGCCGGCGTCGCGGTCAGTCGGTCGCCAGGTACGCCGTCCGCAACGCCTGCCGCGCCCGCGAGGCGAGGCTGGAGACCGCGTTCGGTGTCAGCGAGAGGCCGGGTGCGAGCTCGGCCGGCGAGTACCGGTCGACCTCGACGAGCCACAGAATGCTGCGCCACCGCGGCGGCAGCGACGCCCACGCGGCCGTGACCCGCTCCGTCTGCGCCGCCGGCAGCACGACCTCGGTGTGGCGCTCCCACATGTCCGGGTCGTCGTTGGCGACGGTGCGGCTCTCGGTCTTGCAGTACCGGTACGCCAGGTGCTTCACCGTCGCCAGGACGTAGCCGGCGAAGGAGTCGCGCGGGCCGCGGCCGGACCGGACCGCCCTCAACACGAGATAGAACGTCTCCTGGACGAGGTCGTCGGCGGCGTGTGAGTCGCGCACGATGTTGTGTGCGGCACGCCGGGCCATCGGGGACACCCTGCGGTAGAGAGTTCCGAACGCGGCATCGTCCCCCTGGTACACACGGTCGAGCAACATGGTCGACTCTTCATGATCCCACCCCTTGATCATGGTGAAACATTCGCCGGACCCGGGCCGATACGGCGTCGGGGATGTCCGCATTCGTGTGTTCGGTAAACACGTACGTGGTCCGGAAATTGCCGGAAATAGACGGTTCAAAACCATGGAAACCGGCCCAATGTGGACAAGCGAACCCCATGACTGTGAGGCAGATCACGTTTATCATTCGTGCTGTGGTGTCGACGTGGCGGCTCTTCAGGGGTGAAGCCGCCAGTTGGAGGGGGCGAACGATCCATGGCAGAACGCAGGCGCAAGTACCGGGCCACGCACGCCCAGTTCGGGGCTGGTCCGAGATACCTGACCGTGATGAGCCGCAGCGCCGGAGCGCATCGCGCCCGCGCGCACCGGCCCGGGCTGCGCCAGCGGTTCAGAATCAGATTCGTGGCCCGATCCTGGTGACCGCCCGTTGAGCTCGGCGCCTTTCCCGGCAATGGCCCGTCCGCCCGGAGCCGGGGAAGGCGCCGCGGGGCCCGCGCACGGCGACCCGGCGACGTTGGGGGACGCCGGGAGTCGACGGACGCCGGCCTGGCCGGGCCGAGGCCAGGCCGGCCCGTCCCGCGGCCGCGTCCGTGGCGCCGTGCCCCGCGGTCGTGGCCAGCGGCCCGCGGTCAGCGTCGCGGGAGGATGACGGGCGTGCCGGTGCGGGGATGCGCGATCACCTCGACGTCGTGCTCGTAGACATCGGTGAGCAGCGCGCCGCCGAGCACGTCGCGCGGCGGTCCCGTCGCGACGAGGCGGCCGCCGGCGAGGACGGCGACGCGGTCGGCGTGCGCGGCGGCGAGGTTGAGGTCGTGCAGCACGACGACGACGGCGACCCCGGCGGCGGCGCGGGTCCGGGCGACGCCGAGGACGAGCTCCTGGTGGCGCAGGTCGAGGGCGGCGGTCGGCTCGTCCAGCAGCAGCACGCCGGTGCGCTGCGCGAGCACCCGGGCCAGCGCGACCCGTGCCTGCTCGCCGCCGGACAGCGACGTGAACCGGCGCCCGGCGAACGGCGCGACGTCGGCCTCGGCGAGCGCCGAGCGGACCGCGTCGTCGTCGCCGTCCTCGAGCGGCGTTCCGGCCCACGGCGCCCGGCCCATCTCGACCACCTCGGCGACGGTGAACGGAAACGACAGCCGTACCTGCTGGAGGAGCACGGCGCGGCGCATGGCGGCCTCGGTCGCCGTCCACGCCGTCAGCGGTGCGCCGTCGAGTGTGACCGCCCCCGCCGACACCGCGATGTCGCCGGTGAGGGCGGACAGCAGCGTCGACTTGCCGGCGCCGTTGGGCCCGACCAGCGCCAGCACCTCGCCCGCGCGGACCTCCACGCTGACGTCGTCCAGCACCCGCGCCCCGCCGAGCGTGACGGAGACGCCCGCGGCCGCGGTGGCGACCGACCCGGCGACGGGGGTCGCGGGCAGCCGGTGGCCGCGGCGGACGCCGGCCCAGCGCCGTCGCTCGCCGGCCGCGAGGCGGGTCATGCCCAGCCGCCCTGGCTGGTGCGGGTCCGGCGCAGCAACCAGAAGAACAGCGGGCCGCCGACCAGCGCCGTCAGCATGCCGAGCGGGAGGTCCGCGTACCGGATGGCCGTCCGGGCGACCAGGTCGGCCGACACCAGCAGCAACGCACCACCGAGCGCGCTCGCCGGCAGCAGCACCCGGTGCCCGGGCCCGGCGATCATCCGGATCAGGTGCGGCACGACCAGCCCGACGAAGCCGATGACGCCGGCGAACGCGACTCCGGAGCCAACCAGCATGGCGACCGCGGCGATGGCGACGAGGCGCAGCCGCTCGACGTGGACGCCGAGGTGGCGGGCGGAGCGTTCGCCGAGCGCGAGCATGTCCAGCGACCGCGCCATCGCGAGCGCCAGCGTCAGCCCCACGACCATGAACGGCAGCACGGCGACGACGGCCTGCCAGCGGGCGCCGTTGAGGCTGCCGAGCTGCCAGAACACGATCTGCTCCCGCGCCTCCGGCGACGCGATGAACGTCGCGAACGCGACGATGGCGAACGCGACCGCGGTGACGGCGACGCCGGTGAGCACGAGCGTGACGACCTCCGTCCGTCCGCCCGACCGCGACAACGCGTAGACGAGCAGCGTCGTGACCAGCCCGGTCGCGAACGCCGCCACCGCGACCGTCCACTCGCCGAGGAAGTTCGCGCCGGTGACGAACACGAGGCTGGCGCCGACCGCCGCGCCGGGCGAGACCCCGACGATGGCGGGCTCGGCCAGCGGGTTGCCGAACACGCCCTGCATCAGCGCGCCCGCGGTCGCCAGCGCGGCGCCCACCAGCAGCGCCAGCACGACGCGCGGGAACCGGACCAGCCAGAGCGTGTTCTCACCCTGCACGTGCTGCGGCCGCGGCCCGGCGTCGAGCGGGAGGTCCGCCGTCACCCCGATCTGGCGCAGCAACCACTCCAGGTTCGCGTCCAGCCGGTGCAGGATCGATCCGACGACCTCGGCCGGCGGGATCTGCAGCTGGCCCCGTCCGGCCGACACGATCGTCACGACGACCAGCGCGACGGACAGCGCGGCGATCAGCAGCCCGCCCCGGCCGCGCCGCCACCGGCCCACCCGCGCGACACCGGCGTCGCGCCCGGCCGGCGCCGAGACCGTCGCCGTCATGGCTGGTAGACGGCGTGAGCGAGCGCCTCGATGGTGCGCCCGGAGCGTGGGCCGAAGCTGAGCAGCACGGAGTCGGCCATGTCGACGACGCGGAGCTTCTCGCCGGCCGGCGTCTGCGCGACGCCCGGGAGCCGGAGCATGCCGTCGACGCCGCCGATGGATTCCAGGCCCTTGGTCATCATGATGATGACGTCGGGGGCGGCCTCGATCAGCGCCTCGGACGTGATCTGCGTGAACGGCCGGTCCAGCCCGATGTCGGTGCCGACGTCGACGGCTCCGATGGCGCGGATCATCGCGTCGGCGCCGGACCCCGGCCCGGCCAGCAGCTGCACCATGCCGCCGCGGGTGTAGAGGAACGCGATGCGCAGCGGGTCGGCGCCGGCCGGGGCGAGCGCGAGCGCGTCGGCGATCTCGCCGGACGTCCGCTCGACCAGCCGCTCGCCCTCGTCGGGGACGCCGAGCGCGCCGGCGACGGCGCGGATCTGGCTCGGGATGCGGTCGAGGTCGCGGGCGTCGTCGAAGAAGATCACCGGGATGCCGGCGTCGCGCAACTGCTGCTGCACCTCGGGCGGGCCGACGCTGGCGTCGGTCAGGACGACGGTGGGGTCGAGGTCGAGGATCGCCTCGGCGTTGAGGTCGTGCCCGCCGGGCGTGACCAGCGGCAGGGCGGCGGCCTGCGGGAACCCGGTGGACGCGTCGCGGCCGACGACGTGGTCGCCGAGGCCCAGGCTGAACACGATCTCGGCGAGCGTGCCGTAGAGGTCGACGGCGAGGATGCGGCTGGCGTCGTCGACGACCACCGTCTCGCCGTCGCACGACTCGACGGTGACGGGGAGCGCGGGGGCGGGGTCGTCGGCGACCGGCGTGACGGTCTGGTCGACCACTGCGGTGGACGGGCCGAGGATGGCCCGCGGGTCGCCGTCCCGGTCGCTGTCGTCTTCGTCCTCGGCCGTGGGGTCGTCGGCGTCGGTCGGGCGGGGCGGTAGCGGCTCACCGTCCGCGTCGACCGTCACGCCGAACCCGGGTACCGGTTCCTGACAAGCGTTGACGGGATCGGCTGCGGGGTCCGCCGGGGTGCTCTGCGACGCGGACCGTGCGCCCGTCCCTCCATCCGCCGCGTCGTCCGCCGGAGCGACGCACGCCGCCGCTCCCATGAGCAGGCCGACCGCCACGACGACGGCCGGCGCACGCCCCCATGCCCGCACGTCAGCCGGTCCGCGCCACCTTCGCCGTACGTCGGCCGGCCGTATGTGCCCCCGCTCGTGGGCCGCCTGCTCCCACAGCTGCCCGTCAGCCGGTCGCAGGCGGCGGCGATCGTCAGCCAGCCGTGGGCGCCGTCGCTCGTCGGCCGGCCGCCCCACTCGCTGCTCGTCGGCCGGCCGTGGGCGCCGTCGCTCGTCGGCCAGCGGCCCCACTCGCTGCTCGTCGGCCGGCCGTGGGCGCCGTCGCTCGTCGGCCGGCCGCCCCACTCGCTGCTCGTCAGCCGACCGCCCCCACCGCCGCACGTCAGCCGGCCGCGGGCGTCGCCGGGTGCACCGCGCCGAGCTCGGCGAAGATCTCGGTGTTCAGCCCGTACGCCAGGACCACCTCGTCGATGACCCGCTCCCGCTCGTCGGGGTTCCACGGCGCCGCGTCGAGCCGAGCGCGGTAGGCGTCCTTGAACGGCCGCGGCTTCGGGATCTGCGCGAAGTGGTAGAACAGCACGCCCTCGCCGCCGAGCTGGAAGCCGTACGTTCGCGACACGATGGTCCCGACGGCCAGCCCGCCGGAGAGGTCGCCGAGGTAGCGCGTGTAGTGATGCGCGACGAACCCGCCGGGCCACTGTGCCGTCTCGCGGATGCGGTCGGCGTAGCGGCGCGTCGCCGGCAGGGGCTCGAGGTCGTCGACGGCGTCGGCACTGCCGAGCAGGAACGCGAGGTCGCGTCGCAGCGACGGCACCCGGGTGAGCTCGTCGGTGACGAACGGCCCGGCGATCGGGTCGTCGCGCATGGCGGCGGCGACCGATTCCAGCGCCTCGTAGACGAACAGGTGCTGCGTGACCAACGCCGCATAACCGGAGCGGCTGATGCGGCCCTCCATCAGCGCGTTGATGAACTCCGCGCCGTTGGCGACGTCGTGCAGGGGCCAGCTGCGCTCGCGCAGGGCCTGGGAGAACGTTCGGGGCTCGGCCTCGGCCGGCGTTCGGGTGGTCGGCACGGATGCTCCTCCGGGTCGGCACTGCGGATGAGACAAGTATTGCATCTTAGGTTTGCCTACCCCAATGTAGGTATGCCTTACCTATACCGATATCGTGCCTCATCAATCCGCAGAACCCGACATCAGGTTGAAGGGTGGGACATGTCGAACGTTTCCCGACGGCGCTCACGTCGCCGTCGACTCGCGACGGCACTGGGGGTGGTCCTGGCGACGGGCGGCTCGTTGAGCCTCGCCGGGACCGCGGCGGCCGCATCCGCCACGGGCCCGGAAGGCCAGACGATCACCGTTTCCAAGGTCGACGGACTCGACCCGGCCGGTGAGACGATCACCGTCCACGGCGAGGGCTACGACCTCACCAAGGGCATCTACGTCGTGGTGTGTGTCAACAACGGCGCAGGTCAGCAGCCCACTCCGTGCCTCGGCGGCGCCGACATGGAAGGCGGCGGCGGTGCCTCGGCGTGGATCTCGTCGAACCCGCCGTCCTACGGCGAGGGCCTGGCGACGCCGTTCGAGGAGGTCGGCGGCAAGGGCTCGTTCGACGTCCAACTGAGCGTCGCCGCGGGTGACGAGTTCACCGATTGCCTCGACCCGGCCCAGGCGCCCAACGGCTGCGTCGTCGGCACCCGCGCCGACCACACCCGCACGGCCGACCGCAGCGCCGACGTGCTGCTGCCGATCACCTTCGCCAGCGCGGGCAGCGGCGCCGATGGCGGTGGCGCGTCCGGGACCGACGCCGACACGCCGTCGCCGTCGTCGACCACGACGGCCGCCGCGGGCGCCGGGGCCGGCGGCGCGTCCGACCTGGCCCAGACGGGTGCCTCGATCATGCCGGCCGCGCTGGCCGGACTGGCCCTGCTCGGCGGTGGAGCGGCCGCAGTCGCCGTTCGCCGTCGTCGTACCGAGGAGACGAACCGACCGTGAGGACCACATCGTTCAGACCGGTCGTGGCGACGCTGCTCGCCGCCGCGCTCGGGACCGGCACGCTGGTCGCCGGCACCGCACCCGCAGCCCTTGCGGCGCCCGCCCCCACGGCTGAGACCGCAACGGCGGCCGACGTCGCCAGCGGCAGCCTCGACTGGGGCGTCAAGGCGTCGTTCCGGAACTACATCACCGGCCCGATCGCGCACGGCTCCATCGAGGTGCGCGACCCCGCCACGCCCAACGAGGACGGCACGTTCCGGTTCGCCGACGCGACCGGCACCGCGGACCCCGGCACCGACCCCGGCGCCGGCACGGCCGACCTGTCCTTCGCCGGCGAGGTCTACTTCGCCGGTCACGACATGGGCGCCGGCCCGCTGCTCGAGCTGACCGTGACCGACCCGCGGGTGGCCGTGACGTCCGCGACCGAGGGCCTGCTGGTGGCCGACGTGGTCAGCAAGTCGCTGGACTCCGGTGAGCTGGTCACCTACGACGACGTCGAACTGGCGGACCTCGACCTCACCGACCACCCGCTGACGTTCGACGGCGACACGGTGTCGGCGACGGGCGTTCCGGCGACGTTGACCGCGGCCGGCGTGCCGGCGTTCGCGAACTTCTACACCGCCGGCACCGCCCTCGACCCCGTCACCTTCACCGCCACCCTGGAAGCAACGGCGCCGGGCTGGGAGCCGTCGATCGAGGTGTTCGCGGCCGACGGGACCACCCCGGTAGCGGATGCCGACCTCACCTACGGCGACACCGTCGTCGTGCGCGGCAGCGGGTTCGACCCCGAGGGCAACGTCGCGCCCGAAGGCAACCGCCCGCCGATCCCGGCCGGCGTTCCCGCCGGCGCGTACGTCGTCTTCGGCAAGTTCGCCGACCAGTGGCGCCCCTCGACCGGCGCGCCGTCGGCCAGCCGCGTCGTGGGCGCCCAGCAGTGGGCGCTGGCGCAGAGCGCGCTCGACCAGGTGCCGGCGCAGTACCAGGACGCGATCCGCGCACAGTGGGTCGAGCTCGCGGCCGACGGCACGTTCACCGCCGAGCTGACGCTGGCCAAGCCGACCGACCGCAGCACCGGCGAGCCGGTCGAGTGGCCGGAGACCGGCACGCTCGGCGTCTACACCTACGCCGCCGGCGGCACGACCAACGCCGATCAGGAGCTGGGCGTCCCGCTGACCGTCGCCGAGGAGCCCGACCCGGACCCCGAGCCGGTCGTGGTGACCGACGCCACCTTCGAGTGGGGCATCAACCTGGTCTCGCAGTACGGTTCGCCGGCCGGTGGCTGCAGCTTCTTCGTCGCCGGTATCGCCGACGGCACCGAGGCCAGCTACAAGACGCAGGACGGTGATGTCTACCTGCTCAAGCGGCTGGCCGACGGCCGCGCCACCCAGGTGACCGCCGAGAACCGCTGCCTCCCGCTCGTCGACGACAAGATCAACCAGCGTGCGCTGTTCACCGGCGGCGCCGGCGAACTGGACGCGACCGGCGCCGGCAGCATCGCCTGGACCGGCGCGTTCACGATCTACTCCTACGGCGGCATGGTGCCGTGGTACGTCAAGGACCCGGTGCTGACGATCGACGGCGCGGGCAACGGCGCCATCACCGCGGAGGTCGGCGGCTTCGCGTCGTCGATGGAGGACCCGACGGTCAAGGAACCGCTCGACCCCGAGCAGGACGTGACCATCCTGGAGCTGTCGGGCGTCGCGATCGAGGACGGTGTCGTCTCCGGCACGCCGGTCTATCGCGGCGTCGACTACTTCCCGCTGAACGACCCGACGGACCCGGAATCGGGCCGGCGTGAGACGTCGGCGATCCCGGACGAGGCGAAGGCGGCCAACCCGGACTGGGGCTCGTGGCCGACCCCGATCGTCGACTTCCACTACCGCACCGGGCTGTCGTCGTACTGGCACAGCAGCGGGCTGAGCGCCGACCCGAACAAGCCGCCGCTGCCGGTGCTGCTCGACCTCGACGGCGGCGTGCCGGAGTTCGTCGACGTCGCCCCGATCACGATCAGCGGGCAGCCGCAGTGGGCGCAGGCCGTCACCGGCGAGGACGCCACGTTCAGCGTCGCCGCCGAGAGCGACGACGCCCTGACCTACCAGTGGCAGCGGCGCGCCCCGGGCGTGGCCGACTGGGTGGACGTCGACGGCGGCACCGGCGCGACGCTGACGCTGCCGGCCGTGACGCCGGCCGACACCGGCACCTACGTCCGCGTGGTCGTCACCAACAGCACGACGTCGGCCACCTCGGAGGCGGCCGGGGTGCAGGTCCAGGACGCGGCGGCGCCGGAGGTGTGGTCGTCGCCTGCCGACGTCACCACGTTCGCGGGCTACCGGGCGCAGTTCGCCGCCGACATCGCCGGCTGGCCGCCGCCCGCGTACCAGTGGCAGACCAGCACCGACGGCGGCGCCACCTGGGGCGATCACGGCGAGGCGGGGAGCGCTAGCATCGTCGAGTTCACCGACGTGATCCCCGGTTTCGACGGTCTGTTGGTTCGCGCGGTCGGCAGCAACGGCCGCGGCGCCGACGTCGTCACCGAGGCCGCCGAGCTGACCGTGCTGCCGGCGCCGTCGGAGCCGACGCTGGTGTTCCCCGAGGGCGCCGAGTACGACCCCGCGGCGGAGCACCTGGTGGTCGAGGTTCTTGGTGGCGGCTACCCGGTGCCGACGAGCAACACGATCATGGCCGTCGTCGAGGCGGACGTCTGGGCCGGCCGTGGCGACACGTTCGACTACGAGAACGAGGCGGTCGCGTGGTCGCACCTGCACTCGATCAACTTCACCGACGGGTTCGTGAGGCCCGCCCTGTATCTGGGGACGGGGCTGATCGACGCGGCGAAGGACTACGTCTTCGTCACGTTCAGCGCCACAGCGGGTGACCGGAGCCACGACGCCGAGGTGGCGATCCCCTTCGCCTCGGGGGAACCCACCTGGGAGCCGTCGATCGAGGTGTTCGCCGCCGACGGCGTGACCCCGGTGGCCGACGCCGAGCTGAGCTACGGCGACACCGTTGTCGTGCGCGGCAGCGGGTTCGACCCCGAGGGCAACGTCGCGCCCGAGGGCAACCGTCCGCCGATCCCGGCCGGCGTTCCCGCCGGCGCGTACGTGGTGTTCGGCGCGTTCGCCGACCAGTGGCGGCCGTCCGAGGGCGCACCGTCGTCGGCGCGCACCGTGGGCGCCCAGAAGTGGGCGCTGGCGCAGGCCGCGCTGGACCAGGTACCGGCGCAGTATCAGGACGCGATCAAGGCGCAGTGGGTCGAGATCGCGGCCGACGGCACGTTCACCGCTGAGCTGACGCTGGCCAAGCCGACGGATCGCACGACCGGCGAGCCGGTCGAGTGGCCGGCGGACACCACGCCAGGCGTGTACACCTACGCGGCGGGCGGCACGACGAACGCGGACCAGGAACTGGCCGTGCCGCTCACCGTCGCCGACGACGAGCCGGCCGCGCCCGCGCTCACGCTGTCGGCGTCGACCGGCCTGGACAACGCCGGCACGAACGTCATCGGCGTGACCGGCAGCGGATTCGACCCGCAGACGGCGATCGAGGTGGTACAGGCGGTCCGGGTGGAGGGCGCGGATCCGTCGACGTGGCCGAAGGCGATCGGCTCGGCCCGCGTGATGACGACGGCCGATGGCGAGTTCCTCGCGCCGGTGTCGCTCACCGCCGTGACCTCGCGGTTCGTCCCGGATGGCAGCGGCGACATCTACGACTGCCAGGTCGTGGAGTGCGTCGTGCTCGCCTATGACTTCGGTGACCCGGCCGACCGGACCCAGGACACCTGGGCCCCGATCGCGTTCGACGACGCCGAGCGGCCCGCGCCGTCGGTGACGCTGGACGCTGCCGAGTTCCCGGCCGAGGGCGGTTCGACCTACGTGCACGGCACCGGCTTCGTCGCCGGTGACCACCTGCTGGTCGTGCAGACCAGCGCGCTGGGCACGGCGAGCGACCCGCGCGAGCTGCCGCGCAACCCGGCCGGCACCAGCCAGCTGGTTCCCGGCGAGGGCGACGGTGCGTGGAGCCTGAAGCTCGACGGCCTCGCGCCGACCTTCACGACGGACGACGGCGCGACGGTCGACTGCCGCGAGGTGGAGTGCGCCGTGGCGGTGTTCCCGAGCCGCCGCGCCGACCTCGACCAGAGCGTCTTCGTGCCGATCACGTTCGCCGACGAAGAGCCGCCGACGGGCGCCGGCACCCTCGACTGGGGCGTCAAGGCGTCGTTCCGGAACTACATCACCGGTCCGATCGCGCACGGGTCGATCGAGGTGCGCGACCCGGCGACGCGGAACGAGGACGGCACGTTCCGGTTCGCCGACGGCACCGGCACCGGGACCGCGGAGGAGGCCGAGCTGACGTTCGCCGGTGAGGTCTACTTCTCCGGTCACGACGCCGGGTCGGGCCCGCTGCTGGAGCTGACCGTCACCGACCCACGGGTCGTCGTCGCGTCCGCGACCGACGGCGTTCTGGTGGCCGACGTGGTGAGCAAGTCGCTGGAGTCCGGCGAGCTGGTGACCTACGACGACGTCGAGTTCGCGACGCTGGACTTCACCGACCACCCGATCACCGTGACCGACGGGGTCGCGACGGCGTCCGGAGTGCCGGCGGCGTTGACGGCGGCCGGCGCCGAGGCGTTCGCCGGGTTCTACGCCGCGGGCACCGAGCTGGACTCCGTCACGTTCAGCGTGACGCTGGAGGACGAGCCGCCGACTCCGACACCGACGGTCGTCGTGTCCGAGGTGACGGATCTCGACCCGTACGCCGACCAGATCACCGTCACCGGGTCGGGGTTCACCCCCGCCGACCTGGCCGGCGGCCTGCGCGTCGGTGTCGGCGTGGTGACGGGCGACGGCAGCGTGCCGGCGCTGGACCCCGTCGAGACCGTTACGTTCCAGCCGGTCAGCGGCCTGCTGTCGTTCGGCCGCGCGGCGCTCGGCGCGTTCGAGGTGACGCTGACGACCGGCACGGTCGAGCCGGGCACGACGCTGGCGGTGCACACGTCGCCGGTCGACCCTGCGGCCGACCCCGCGTACACGACGCAGACGCCCATCGCGTTCGCCGACGTCCGCACCCCGCAGCTCACCGTCACTCCGACGGAGGAGCTGTCGGTCGGGACCGAGGTGCGGATCGAGGGCACCGGGTTCGCGCCGAACCGCCGGATCTCGCTGGCGATCACCGCCAACGCCGAGCAGGACCCCGAGTACGGCTGGCCGACCGGCTGGCTGCAGCACGAGGTCGTGCAGGCCGATGCGTCGGGCGCGCTCTCGCGGACGCTGACGCTGGCCGGCACCGTGACCGGCAGCGGAGTGGACTGCGCCGAGACGGCGTGCTTCGTGGCGAGCTTCAGCTCGGCGCAGGCGTCCGACGCGACGCCGGTCGACTATCGCGCCGACCGCAGCCAGGACGTGGTGGTGCCGGTGACGTTCGCGACCGACCCCGGCCCCGAGCCGGAGCCGCCGGCCGTCACCGCCGACCCGGACCCCGTTGTGCAGGGCGAGGAGGTGACCTTCACCGGTACCGGGTTCGCGCCCGGCGCCTCGGTGACGGCCGTCGTCGACCGCGGCACGACGCCGCCGGGTGGCACCGGCACGCTGGACTGGGGTGTCAAGGCGTCGTTCCGGAGCTACATCACGGGGCCGATCGCGCACGGGTCCATCGAGGTGCGCGACCCGGCGACGGAGAACGACGACGGTACCTTCCGCTTCGGCGAGGGCACCGGCGACGCGACCGCGTTGGCGTTCGCCGGCGAGGTGTACTTCTCCGGTCACGACATGGGCGCCGGCCCGCTGCTCGAGCTGACCGTCACCGACCCACGGGTCACGGTGGCGTCGTCGACGCAGGGCATGCTGGTGGCCGACGTGGTGAGCAAGTCGCTGGACTCCGGTGAGCTGGTGACCTACGACGACGTCGAGCTGGCGACGCTGGACTTCACCGACCATCCGGTGACCGAGACCGGCGGTGTCGTGACGGCGTCGGACGTGCCGGCGGCGCTGACGGAGGCCGGCGTGGCGGCCTTCGCCGACTTCTACCCCGCGGGCACCGAGCTGGACCCGGTCACGTTCGCGGTGCCGGTGGACGAGGCCGCGCGTGTGGCCGACACCCACGCGGCCGCGGCCTCGGTGGAAGCGGGCAGCGGAACCGTTGGCGACGACGGCACGGTGCAGATCGGCTGGACCGTGCCGGAGGACCTCGTGGCCGGCGGGCACACCGTCGACCTCGTGGTCGCGGACGAGTCGCTGGCCAGCGCCGCCTTCACCGTCGAGGAAGCGGGCGAGGAGCCGCAGCCCGACCCGGACCCGGCGGTCAGCGTCGACCCGGAGACGGTGGCGCAGGGCGAGACGGTCACCTTCACCGGCACCGACTTCGGCCCCGAGGAGACGGTCGAGGCGACGATCCTGATCGACGCCGCGACCGAGGAGCTGACGTTCGAGAACGACAACGGCCAGGCGATCACCGTCAGGTCTGCCGACGGCACTCCTCTGGTGCAGCGCGACGGCAAGCTGCTGGTCGTCGACGGCGGCCAGCTGGACGTCACGGTGACCGGGCTGGAACCGACCAGCGAGGAGAACACGCCGGACGCTCCGGCCGGGTTCTACCTGCTGACGGCGGTCGACAACGGGCCGGGTGAGGTGGCGACGCCGGCCATCGGCGGTGCCGACACCAGTGGGGGGTCGGGCACCTCGAGGTGGATCACCAACTTCCCGTACGCGGGGAGCGAGGACGTCGTGGTGCCGATCGCCGGCGGCGTGGCCGAGACGTCGATCGCGCTGGTCGCGGCCGACGAGTACGCCGACTGCGACGCCGGCTGCGTGCTCTACCTGCGCACCGACCACCGGTCGGCGGCCAACCGCAGGTTCGACCTGCGGGTGCCGCTGGAGTTCGTCAGCGCCGACGCGCTGGGCGAAGCGGCGGAGGCCGAGCCCGTCACCGTCACGGGCACGACGTCGGAGGACGGCACGGTGCGCATCGACTGGACCGTCCCGGCCGACTCGCCGGTGGGCCCGGCCACCGTCACGCTGACCGGCGCGGACTCCGCGCTGACGGCGTCGGCGCCGTTCACCGTGACCGCCGCCCAGCCCGGTGACGACGGTGGTTCCGACGAAGGCGGCGACGATGACGGTGGCGACGCCGGCGGGGCGGCTGATGGCTCGGACGACGGCACCGACAACGGCGCCGACGGCGGCGCTGACAGCGGCGGCGACAGCGGTGACGGCGACCTGCCCGACACCGGCGCCGACCCGCTGGCGGTGCTGATCGCCGGGCTGATGCTGCTGGCCGGTGGCATCGCGGTCGTGCTCTACGGCCGCCGTCGCCGGGCCTGATCGTCGGATCGTGCACCTGGCCGTTCTCCTAAGAGGGCGGCCAGGTGCACGCCTGTCTTTCGTACGCATGTCGCCCTCCTCGGGACTCGAAGTTGATCTTGAGAAGAGGTTGGCATACTCTCGCTTCAAGATCAACTTTGAGCGGAGGGAGCGTGACGATGAGAGCCCAGCAGCAAGGCGGTCAGTGCGGCGGCCGCCAACAGGATCACGCCGCCGACGGTCAGCGCGGCGGTGTAGCCGTGCACCACGGCCGTGGCCGCCCCCGTCCCGGTGAAGGCGGCCGTCGCCGCGGCGGCCACCGTGTTCAGCAGCGCCGTTCCCAAGGCGGCGCCCACCTGCTGGGCGGCGTTGTACGCGGCCGACGCGGCGCCGACCTCGTGGCCGCGCATGCCCTCGGTGGCCATGCCTGCGGTCGGCGACAGCACGCAGCCGAGGCCGAGCCCCGTCAGCGCCATCGCCGGCAGCAGGTACAGCGCGAGCACGTGCGACGTGTCCGCGCGCAATTGGGTGAGCAGCAACGTCCCGGCGGCGGCCGCGAGCAGTCCGGGCACGATCAACGCCGCCGGCCTCACCCGCCCGTACAGCCGCCCGGCCAGCAGCACCGACCCGACCACCGCGGCCGCGGAGTTGACGATCAGCGTCAGGCCGGCCTGCGCCGGGGAGTAACCGAGCACCGTCTGCGTGTAGTAGCTCATGAACAGGTAGAAGCCGAACATCGCGACGAACAGCAGCGTCACGGCGACGCACGCGGCGGCCCGCACCCGGTGTCGCAGCACGTGCATCGGCAGCAGCGGGCGCGCGACTCTCGACTCCACCATGACGAACGCCGTCAGCAGCGCCAGCCCACCGGCCAGCAGCATCCACACCTGACCGGAGCCCCAGCCCAACGACTCGGCCCGGGCGAAGCCGTACACCAGTGCCGCGAATCCAGCCAGGCTGAGCAGTGCGCCGCCGACGTCCAGACAGCCACGGTCGCGGATCGCCTGGCCGGCCGGGACCAACGCCACGCCGAGCGCCGCGAGCAGCGCGATCGGCACGTTGACGTAGAGGCACCAACGCCAGCCGGCATACTCCGTCAGCAGTCCGCCGGCGATCAGCCCGACCGCCGACCCAGCCGCACCCACCGCCGCGAACACGCCGAACGCGCGGCCGCGGTCGCCTCCGGTGAACGTCGTGGCCAGCAGCGACAGCCCGGCCGGAGCGAGCAGTGCGGCGAACGCGCCCTGCAGGGCCCGCGCGCCGAACAACAGTTCTGGCGTGCCTGCGGCGCCGCCAAGCACCGACGCGGCGGCGAAGCCGAGCAGCCCGGTGATGAACGCGCGCCGATGCCCCAGCGCACCGCTCACTCGCCCGCCGATCAGCAACAGCCCGCCGAACGTCAGCGCGTAGGCCGTGATCACCCAGTGCCGGTCGCCGTCCGCCATCCCCAACGACTCCTGCGCCGACGGCAGCGCGATGTTCACGATCGTGCCGTCCAGCACGACCAGCAGCTGCGCCGCACTCACCACCGCCAGCGTCCACCAGTGCCGCCCGGTGACCTGCGTCTTCTCCGTGTCGAGACTCATGACTTCCATCGTGTCGTTGAAGCGAGCCCGGAGACTTTGCGTCGCTTGTCGCCCGGTGAGCAGCACGGATCGCCCGCCCGGCCCTCAACCGGCGGTTCACACCCGGAATCGATCCAGCGGGCGGCCGGTTGGATCGAGCATGGTGACCACCGCAGCACTGCTGGGAATCGCGGCCGTCGCGTTGGGCCTGGTGCTCACCCCGGGGCCGAACATGATCTACCTGGTGTCGCGGTCGGTGACCCAGGGACGCCGTGCGGGTCTCATCTCACTGACCGGCGTCGCGGCCGGGTTCCTCGTCTATCTGCTGGCCGCGGCGGTCGGCATCGCGGCGGTGTTCACGCTGGTTCCGGCGTTGTACACGGCGCTGAAGATCGCCGGCGCGGCGTACCTGCTGTGGCTGGCGTGGAAGGCCATCCGGCCCGGCGGCGACTCGGTGTTCGCGCCGAAGCCGCTGCCGGCCGACCGGCCCCGCCGGCTGTTCGCCATGGGCCTGGTGACGAACCTGCTCAACCCGAAGATCGCCATCCTCTACGTGTCGCTGCTGCCGCAGTTCGTCGACCCCGCGCGCGGCAGTGTGGCGACGCAGAGCGTGCTGCTCGGGCTGACGCAGATCGTCGTCGCGCTGACCGTCAACGCGCTGATCGTGCTGACCGCCGGTTCGCTGGCGTCGTTCCTCGGCTCGCGGCCGCTGTGGCTGCGGGCGCAGCGCTGGGTGATGGGGTCAGTGCTGGCCGGGCTCGCGGTGAAGATGCTCACCGACCGGTCGAGGCCCGTGGCCGCCGCGACCTAGCCCGCTTCGGTAGCGCAGCGCCAGCGGGATCGGCGGAGCGTGTGGCGTCAGGCCAGCCGCCGGTGAACACCGGCGAATCCGCGCGCCGCCTCCGCACGGCAGAACGCGGCCAGTGTCGGCAGCCCGGGTTGTGGTGGCTGCGCGCCACGCCAGGCCTGGCCTCCGGCGAAGGCCAGCAGCAGGTCCGTCACCACGTCCGGGGCGACGGGCTCGGCGGCCATCAACTCGTCGAACGCGGGCGTGTCCACCCAGTTCAGCGCCAGCATGAATGCGTCGCCCCAGGACGGGCCGAGGCACGACATGCCCCAGTCGACGATCGCCGCGGTGCCGTCCGGCCGTACGAGGAGGTTGTCCTCGCGGACATCCCAATGGCACAGCGCCTCGGCCGTGAGCCGCTCCGGCAGCGTCGCGACCCGCCGGTAGAGCTGGGCGATCTGGCCGGCCATCCACGGTGGCAGCACGTGGTCCGGTGCACCGGCGAGCTCGGCCCAACGCTCCCGCCAGCGCTCGGCCATCTCCGGCAGTCGCCGGTTGTCGCTCACCCCGGGCGGCGCCGGCGTCAGCTCGCGGGCCTGCCGACCGACCAGCTCGCGGACGACGGTCGCGTCGGCGCCGTGGGGGTCGGCGAGATCGGGCGGGCGGCCGTCGACGTCCTCCAGCAGCAGTGCGACCCAGTCGCCGTCGTCGTAGCCCGCCAGCAGCGCCGGTCGGTACCGCGCCGGCGGGAGGGCACGCAGCACGTCGATCTCGCGGCGGAACAGCACCGGCGTGTCCGGCTGCAGCGACGCGCCGACGGCCTTGATGAACGCCGTCCGCCCGCCGGCCGCGGACAGCCGGGTCGTGCACCCCGGCGACATGCCGCCGACCTGTTCGTTCGTCGTCACGACGGGAGCACCGAGGGACGTCTCGACCCACTCGCGCACCGCCGCGGGAACCTCCTCATACCGGACTCGGACGCCAACGGCTCGTGCCATCGCGACAGAATATTCGCCGTGACGACTTTGACTCCCGGCCCGTCCGACGACGACGTCGCCCGCGTGCGCGACGCGCTGGCGGCGGCCGGGTACACCGTCGACGGCGTCCGCGACCTGCTCGGTCCGCGGGCGGCAGCGGCGCTGGACCGCAACGAGACCACTCCGGGCCGGCTCGCCGTCGCCGGGTCGGACGAACCGGTGGCGCTGCTGGCACGTCTCTGGTCGCTGCAGGCGCCGGTCGAGCGGCGGTTGCTCGAGCGGGTGCTGCCCGTCGAGCCGCTGCTGGCCGGCGGCATCCTCGAGGCCAGCGCCGACGGCGACACCGTCCGGGCCGCGGTCGACATCCGGCCGTACGCCGACGACGCCGGCGACTGGTGGGTGGTCGCCGACCTCACGCCGGGCATGGACGGTCAACGGGCGCCGATCCCCGACGACCACGTCCTCGGCCTCAACGCCGCGTCCAGCACGCTCGCGCAGCTCACCGTGCGCCGGCCGGTCTCGCGCGCGCTCGACCTCGGCACCGGCTGCGGCGTGCAGTCGCTGCACCTCGCCCGGCACAGCGAACGGGTCGTCGCGACCGACGTGAACCCGCGGGCGCTGGCGCTGGCCGCACTCACCGTCCGTCTCAACGGCCTGGACGTCGACCTGCGCCGCGGCAGCCTGTTCGAGCCGGTCGACGGCGAGACGTTCGACCTGATCGCGACCAACCCGCCGTTCGTCGTCTCGCCCGGCGGCACGCACGTCTACCGCGACGGCGGCCTGCCCGGCGACGAGATCTCCCGTCGCGTCGTCGTCGACGGCGCCCGCCATCTGGCTGACGGCGGGCTGCTGCAGTCGCTGGCGAACTGGACGCACGTGCGCGGGGTCGACTGGCGTGACCGGCTCGGCGAGTGGGTCGCCGCCACTGGCTGCGACGCGTGGGTCATCCAGCGCGAGGTCGAGGACCCCGCCGAGTACGTCGAGCTCTGGCTGCGCGACTCCGGCGAGATCGGCGACACCGGATACGCGCAGCGCTACGCCGACTGGCTGCGGTGGTTCGACGAGCAGTCCGTCGAGGGCATCGGGTTCGGCTGGATCGCGCTGCGCCGCACCGGTGCCGCCGACCCGTCCGTCCGCATCGAGGAGTGGCCGCACGCCGTCGAACAGCCGCTCGGCCCAACGGTCGGCGCGTGGTTCGACCGCGTGACCGACCTCCGCATCGACGACGACGCGTTGCTGGCCGCTCGCTTGACCCAGGCCGACGGGGTCGTGCAGGAGCAGGTCGGCCGGCCCGGCGACGAGGATCCCGAGCACATCGTGCTGCGGCAGCGGCGTGGCCTGCTGCGCGCCGTCACCGCCAGAACCGCCGAGGCCGGGTTCGTCGGCGCCTGCGACGGGACGCTGCCGGCCGGGACCATCGTGGACGCGCTGGCGACGGTGCTGTCGGTCGACGCGGCGGAGCTCCGGGCCGATCTGCTGCCGCGGGTGCGGGCATTCGTGCAGGACGGGTTCCTGGAGGTCGCGAAGTCCTCGAGCCTCTGACCGCCGCCGGACGTGACCCGAAAGCCGCGGCCCGTGGCCCGTCGCGGGCGTCAGGAAAGCCGCGGCCGGTGGCTCGTCGTGGGCGCGGGCGGGTCTCGGGCGCTGGGCTGGTGGCGGTTGCGGTAGGGCCAGCCCTCCTCGTGGGAGCGCGGTGCCGTCGGTTGGGCAGGCAGCGGTCAGGCGGACCAGACCGCGGTCGCCCCGACGACGAGGTAGACGAGGCCGCCGAGGGTCACGCCGAGGGCTGCGACCAGTGGCACGGCGCGGGTGAGGAAGGAGAGCCGGGACGAGCGATGCGCCGAATCGGTCAGGAGCGAGCTGCCCTTGATCACCAGCAGGCCGACCGCGGTCAGCGTCCCGGCCAGCCCGATCGCGAAGCAGAGCACCAGGATCAGCGCGTACGCCGTCCGGCCGGTGAGAATGCCGCTGACCAGGATCAAGAACGCCGACGGCGACGGCAGCAGGCCGCCGGACAGGCCGAGCGCGACCAGACCCCGGCGCGACCACGGCGCCACGCCGGGCGGCGGCCCGTGCCCATGACCGTGCCCGTGCCCGTGCCCGTGATCGTGCCCGTGGCCATGCCCATGCCCATGAGCGAGCACGCGCTCGTGGCCCTGCCCATGACCGTCGCCGTGGTCATTCCCGGCCGCGGCGCCGTGCCCGTGACGGGCAGCGGCCAGCTCTCGCGCCGACCGCACGCTGCGCACGTACCGTCGCAGCAGCCCCACCCCCACGGCGACGACGATGAGGGCGGAGATGACCTGCAGCCACGACGTCAGCAGCCGCGTGTCGGTGCCGCCGGACGCGGTCAGGCCGACCCAGCCAAGGGCCAGTACGAGCACCGAGAACGTGTGCATCCCCGCGACGATCGCGCCGAGCAGCAGCGCGTCGCGGTAGCGTCCGTGCGCGCCGATCAGGTACGCCGCGGCGATGGTCTTGCCGTGTCCGGGCGCGACGGCGTGTGCGCAGCCCACCACGAGCGCCACGACCAGCCCGGCCCACCAGACGCCGGGGTTGTCGAAGAGCGAGATCAGCCGGTTGTCGAGCTCGTAGAGCCAGTTCACCGGGCGGCCCCGACCAGGTCAGGGGTCGCCGCGCGCTGGGTGGTGCCGCGACGCCACCAGAGCAGGATCCCGGCGAGCGCCGCCAGGATGAGCGCGCCGGCCGTCATCAGGGCGACGCGCGCCGTGCCGAGGCCGGTCGCCGTCGCGTCGAAGCTCCACTGCTGCGTGGCGGTCGTGTTCGTGAACAGCGCCTGTGCCGGCTCCGACGCGTCGTCCGACGTGACGACCGTGCGGTAGTTCTCGTTGAGGTCGGTGAGCGTCGTGACCGTCAGCTGCACCGTGTCGACCGGCCGCGGGCACGTGTAGACCATGCTGGCGCCGAGCGTCAGCAGCTCCTCCAGCTGGGTCACCTGCCCCTCGCACGGCCGCCCGTCCTGCTCGACGACGAAGTGCGAGAGCAGGTAGCTGGGCAGGTTGTCCGAGCGGGCCAGCAGGTCGGCGCCGGTCAGCTGCTCGCCGGTGCCGCCGGTCTGGTCGGTCTGGCCGGTGAACGCCCCGAGGAACTCGCCCAGGTTCACCCAGTCGTCCTCGGCCGCGGTCCACGTGACCGCCACCTCCGCGCCGTCCACGTCCAGCCGTGCCGACAACGGCGGGCCGAACGGATGCGCGGCGGCCGGCGTGGCGGCTCCGATCGCGGCGACGGCAACGGCGGCCGCGAGCGCGGCGACCAACCGGCGATGGTGGACGTGCGGCACCGGCCCTCCTTCGGCGTACGGGACTCCGCACAGCCAACCGTGGCCGGGCGCGCACCAGCCGCCGTCGGGCCGTCGGGCGCGTGAATCCCGGGTGAACATCCCGTTGGTCCCGGCATGTCCGGCTTTCAGGGTTGCGTGACGAGCGATCGCACGGGCCGGTACGGGGCGACGGGAAGGGGTGGCGGGCTGGCGTGGGGCGGGCGTCGTGAGGGTGACGAGGTGGGTGACGGCCGGCGTGGGGCCGGTGCGGGGCGACGGGGAAGGTGGCGGGCTGGCGTGGGGCTGGTGCCGTGATCCGACGACGCGGATGGAGGCGGTGCTGCGGGCTGGCGCCGCGGAGGGTGGCGGGCGGAGGGCCGTAGTCGGGCTGGCGTGGGGGCCGGTGCTGTGGGGCGTCGCGTAGGGGCGTGACGGTGTGGGCGTGGGGTGGTGCTGCGGGTTGGCGCCGCGGAGGGTGGCGGGCGGAGGGCCGTAGTCGGGCTGGTGTGGGGTCGGTGTCGCGGGGCGTCTCGTTGGGGCGACGAATGCGGACGTGGGGTGGTGCTGCGGGCCGGCGCCGCGGAGGGTGGCGCGCCGAAGGCCGCAGTCGGGCCGGCTCGGCGGCCGCAGTCGGGCGGCGTAGTCGGGCTCGTGGCCGCGGTCAGGCCGCCGCGGTCAGGCGGGCTCGGCGGCGGCAGCGGCTTCGGCCAGTTGGGCGTCGCTGCGGAGAACGCAGAACTCGTTGCCCTCGGGGTCGGCCATCGTCACCCAGCCGGTGCCGGGGCCGTACTTGCCGCGAAGGTCGGCCACCTCGGTGGCGCCGATGGAGCGCAGCCGCTCGACCTCCTCGTCCTGGGTGCGGTCGGTCGGCCGCAGGTCGAAGTGCAGCCGGTTCTTGACCGTCTTCCCCTCGGGGACCTCGATGAACAGCACCATGTGACTGCCGTCGGGCGTCTGGATCATGCACTCGTCGTGGCCGGGCTCGTTGGGGTCGTCGGGGAGGTCGATGTAGCCGAGGACCTGACGCCACCACTCGGACAGCTCGTAGGCGTTGGCGCAGTCGATGCTCGTGTGCGAGATGCGGGACGTCATGGGGTCACCCTGCCGCACGAGGGTGACCCCGGACGACCGAATTACGGGAGGTCCGTGAACGCCGAGCGCAGCGACGGCCAGGCCGACGCGCGGCAGTAGACCGGAACCTCGTCGAGCGGCACCGGCCGCGTCACCGTCCGCCCGCCCTCGAAGGCGGCACCGGTCCAGACGTCCACCCACGAGCCCGCCGGCAGGTACACGTCCCACTCCGAGGCGCCCGGCGAGAGCACCGGCGCCACCAGCAGGGAATCGCCCAGCAGGAACTGCCGGTCCACGACCGACCAGGCGTCGGCATCGGCCGGGAAGTCGAAGAACAGGCCCCGCATCAGTGGCGAACCACCCGCGACAGCGGAAGCAGCCGACGACGAGAGGTACGGCACCAGCCGCTCGCGCAGGTGCGCGAACCGGCGGAACACCGGCAGCACGCGCTCGTCACCGGTCTGCGAGGCGACGTTCCAGGGGGTGCGGTCGCGCGCCGGCAGCCGGTGGTGGTTGAACTCCGAGTGGTACTGCATGATCGGCATGAACGCCGACGCCGCCGCGGCGCGCAGGTAGAGCTCGGCGTCAGGCACGTCGCCGGAGAAGCCGGCGAGGTCCCAGCCCCAGTAGACGATCCCGCACGCGCCCGCCGTCACGCCCGCGACCACCGCCGAACGGAAGCCGGCCCACGTCGAGTCCTCGTCGCCGGCCCAGAACGCTCCGTGCGCTTGCGACCCGGTGAAGCCGGCCCGGCTGAACGTCACCGGCGCCTTGCCGGCCGAGCGCAGCAGGTCACCATAGGCTCGCGCATACTCGACCGGGAACCGGTTGTTCCCCGCGAGCCCACGGCCGGAGCCGTGCACGAGATCCCGGCCCCAGGCGTGCTCGCCGCCGTCGGTCTTGAAGCCGTCGATGCCGAGCTCCTCGACGAGGTACCGGCGCTTCGACGTCCACCACTCGCGCGCCTTCTCAGACGCGAGGTCCGGCATCAGCGCGAGCGGGAACCACCAGCCGCGGTTGCGGTACGGCCGCCCGTCGGCCTCGGTGACGACGAACCCGCCGGCCACCGCCGCGCGGACGTCGGCGGCCTGCTGGCCCCGGGGGTGCGGCCGCATCTTCAACAGCGGGATCTGCCACAGCAGGACGCGAACGTCCCGCGAGTGCAGCTCCTCCACCATCCCGCGCGGGTCCGGCCAGGCGCCGTCGGCGGGGAAGGTGAAGTCGGCCAGCCGGTGCGGGGCGCCGTCCTCGTTGACCTCGTACCGAGCGTCGCGGAACGCGGTGAACGTCGACTCGTCGCTCCACGCCTCGATGACCAGCGCGCCGACCGGGATGTCGTGCTGACGGTGCGCGTCCAGCTCCGCCATCACCCGGGCCTGCGTGTTCCACTCGTTGCCGCTGGCCCAGAGCCGGAACACCCAGTCAGGCAGTTCCTCGGGCCGCCCGGCCTCGGCGAGGAATCCGCGCAGCACCCCGGCCGGCGTCCCGGAGAAGACCCCGACGGACAGCGCGTCGGAACCGTCGAGGTCGGCCTCGACGACCAGCCGGTCCGGTGTCGTCGCGCCGACGTCGTACCAGGTGCGCTGGGCCGTCCGGACGTGGAACCCCCACGAAGCAGAAGCGCCGACCACCAGCGCGAACGGCATCGGCAGGTACGTCCGCCCGTGCGCGCCCTGCGCCTTGTACTGCTCGAACACGACGGCGTCGAGGGTGCGGCCGCGCTGGTCGACGGCGTCGTACCGCTCGCCGAACCCGACCACGCGCTCGTCCGGCGCCAGCCGCAGGGCGAACCGGACCCGCCGCGGCCCCTCCGGGACGGTCAGCCACTCGACGCTGCCCGGCACCAGCCGGTCGCCCTCGACGTCGAGGGAGAACGACGAGGACGACGACCACGCGCCCGCCGCCACCGGGAACCACCGCGTCCGCCGCACCGCACCCGACGACAGCGTCGCCACGAACCGGTACCGATACGTCGTCCCGGCTGCCAGCGGCGGCGTCGTCACCGACCAGAACGACCGGTCCGCCAGCGACCGCGCCTGCGCGGCGGCCAGGTGCCCACCGTCGGCGGAGTCAGCGGCTGAGGCAGAAACGGACGGCGCCAGCAGCGGCCACGTCTCCACACCGGACGGGCCGGACCACTCGCACACCACCGACGCGACTGACGCCGACGCCCGGACCCGCAGCTCGCACGTCTCGCCGTCGACCGGCAGCGCCGGCACCCGCTGGTCGCCGGTGACGGCGTACGGGTGCTCGGAGCCGAACGGACGGTGCCGGATCATCGCGCCCTCCCCACCAGGCCGAGCTCCGCGGCCAGCGTCAGGTACATGCCGTGCGACCACAGCAGCGGCGTCGCGACGGTGCCCCAGCGGTCGATCCACTCCTGCTCGCGCTCCGGCGCCAGCAGGTGTTGCCCGACCTGCTCCGGCAGCTCGCCCGACGGCGTGGCCTGCGCCGCGATCCACCGCAGCGACGCCAGCGCCTCGTCACGGCGCCCGGCGGCCGCGTGGTTCCAGCCGAGGAACGCCGTGAGCAGCGGCCACTGCCCGCCGCCGTAGAACGTGTCGGCGGCGTAGCGGTGCACACCGCCGTCGACGCACAGCGCGTCCTCGACCGCGGCCACCGTCGCGCGCCCGAGGTCACCGCCGGCCAGCCCGAACGGGACGACGCACGCCAGCAGGCTCGCGTCGACATCGCGAGCGCCGAGCCACTTCGTCAGGTGGCCGTCCACGACGCCGGACGACAGCACCAGCGCGTCGATGGCGCCGACGGCCTCGGCCGCGGTCGCCCGCTCGGTGCCCGAGAGCGCGGCCACCAGCGAAGGGTGCGACGCGGCCGCCGCCAGCCCGGCCCGGATCGCGCCCAGCGTGGACACGTGCCGGTGGTCGACGTGCTCCTCCCACCAGTCGTAGCAGGGCCGGGCCCAGAACGTCGTCAGGTACCGGACAGCGGTCGCCACCCCGGCGTCGACGCCGTCGACCGGACCGTGACGGTCCGTGTGCGCCGCCAGCGCCCACAGCCAGGTGCCGTAGCCGTCGAGCTGGAAGTCCCACCACGGGTCGTTCCCGACGCCGCCGTCGATCGTGTACCGGGTCGGCAGCAGGTCGGCGACCGGGATGTGCTCGCCCGACCGCGACCGCGCGACCAGCGCGTCGACTTGGTCGGCCCGTTTGGCCAGCACGTCGGCGCACCAGCGGTGGAACGCCGCCGGGCCGTCGGCGTCGCCGTAGCGGCTGGCGCCCTCGGCGATGAACGCGCCGTCGCGGAACCAGCTGTAGCCGCGGTACGCGCTGAACGTCGGGCTGGCCGGGTACGCGCCGGACGGGGCCTGGTGGGTCGCGATGACCCGGTGGCTGGCCTCGGCCAACGCGAGCAGGTCGTCCGTCACAGCAGCTCGTCCACCCTCGCGGCGGCGTCGGCGACGGCCTGCTCGACGGACTTGCGGCCGGCCGCGGCGTTGCCCAGCTCCTCGGTGACGGCGTCCTGCATCTCCTGCTGGCGAACGATCACCGGCGGCAGCACGGTCGCGTCCAACGCGTCGAAGACGGCCTGGCGGTTCGCCGGCGGGGTCTGCTCGAGGTACGGCGCCAGCTTGTCCTGGTCGGCGATCGGCGGCAGCTCCCAGCCCGCGTTCAGCCGGGTCTCGACGGTGGTGTCCGACGAGGTCAGGAACTCCAGCCAGGCCTGCGCCTCCTCGGGGTGCTCGCTGTTCGCGCTGACGACGACGCCGTTGGTGAACATCGCGCTGGCCTGGTTCGTGTCGCCGGGCTCGACGACGACGTCCCACTCGAACGGGACGTCGGCCAGCGGGCCGAACATCCAGATGCCGCTGTGCCACATGGCCAGCTTGCCCTCGCGGAACAGCGTCGAGTCGAAGTCGGGCGTGCCGGCGCCCTCGGCCTCGGTCGGCATGACGGTGCCGGACTTCTCGGCCAGCCAGGTCGCCGCGGCGATGCCCTCGGGGCTGTTGAACGCCGTCGCGCTGCCGTCGTCGGTGAGGAACTGGCCACCGGCCTGCGCCAGCGCCTTGTAGAACTCGTGGAAGGTGGCCGGCTGGTAGTCGCCCCAGACGCCGGCCGCGGTGTCCGTCAGCGCCTGTGCCGCGGCCCGCTCGTCCTCCCACGTCCAGTCCGCCGTCGGCTCCGGCACACCGGCCGCCGCGAACAGGTCCTTGTTGTAGAAGAGGACGACGTCGCTGAACGACTCGGGCAGGCCGACCTGGGCGCCGTCGTGCTGGAACGCCTCGAGCAGCGACGGCGTGTAGGCGTCGCCCTCGACGTCGAGCTCGGCGAGCGCGCCGCTCTCGGCGTAGGTCACGAAGTTCTCGTAGTTCAGCTCGAACGCGTCGGCCTCGGTGCCGCCGGCGACCGCCGTCTGCAGCTTGGTGAAGTAGTCGGCGAACGGCGTCGTCTCGACCTGGACGTCGATGTCCGGGTTCTCCTCCTCGAACGCGGCGACGATGGCCTCGAGGTTCTGCTCGTTGCCGCCGTTGGACGAGAACTCCTGGTACCGGACGACGACCTGGCCGTCCTCGCCGCCGTCGGAGCGGGTGGCCGAGCCCTGCGAGCAGGCCGACAGCGCCAGCAGCGCGGCCGCCGCGGCCACCGCGCCGAGCCGGATCGGGTGAGTCATGGGGAACTCCATTCACTTGAGCCCGGAGCGGGCCACGCCTTGGATGACGTACTTCTGCGCCGCGAGGTAGAGCACGGCGATCGGGATGATGCTGATGACGGAGCCGGCCATCACCACGTCCCACTCGGTGGTGAACTGGCCGTGCAGGGTGGACAGGCCGAGCGGCAGCGTCATCAGCTCCGGCGAGCGGATGACGACCAGCGGCCACAGGAAGCTGTTCCAGCTGGACATGAACGCGAGGACGGCGAACGTGGCCAGCGCCGGGCGGATCAGCGGCCAGACGACGGAGACGAAGATGCGCAGGTGCCCGGCGCCGTCGATCGTCGCCGCCTCGTCCAGCTCGATCGGGACCTGCGCGACCGCCTGACGCAGCAGGAACACGCCGAACGCCGACGCGATGGACGGCGCCAGCAGGGCGGCGTAGGTGTCGACGAGGTTCAGCTCGCGCATCTCGATGAACAGCGGGACGACGAGCACCTGCATCGGCACCATGAGCGTCGCGAGGTACACGAGGAACAGCGCGTTGCGGCCGGGGAAGTCCAGCCGGGCGAACGCGTAGGCGGCCATCGCGCTGGTGATGAGCTGCAGCAACGTCGACGCGACGGCGATCCACAGGCTGTTCGCCAGGATCCGCCAGAACGGCATCGCGTCCAGCAGGGTCCGGTACGCGTCCAGGCCCGGCTCGTCCGGGACGAGGTCCGGCGTGCCCAGCCCGGCCCCCGGCGTGATGGACGTGATCACCGTCCACGCGAACGGGAACAGCATGACGAGCGCGCCGACGGCGACGCCCGCGTACAGCAACGCCCTACGCATACGTCACCCACCTGCGCTGGCCGCGGACCTGGACGACCGTGACGATCAGCACCACCACGAACAGCAGCCACGACAGCGCCGACGCGTCGCCGGCCCGCCCGTACCGGAAGGTGAGGTCGTAGATCTGCTGGACGACGACCTCGGTCGAGCCGGCCGGTCCGCCGCCGGTCATCACGTACACCTGGTCGAACACCTGGAAGCCGTTGATCAGCGAGATGACCACCACGAAGAAGGTCGACGGCGACAGCAGCGGCAGCGTCACGTGGCGGAACCGCTGCCACGCGCTGGTGCCGTCGACCCGGGCCGCGTCGTACAGCTCCCCGGGGATCGCCTGCAGCCCGGCCAGCAGGATGATCATGACGAAGCCGAGGTCCTTCCACGCCGACGCCAGGATCACCGACGGCATCGCCCACGTGGGGTCGGTCCACCAGCCGGGGCCGTCGATGCCGACCAGACCAAGCAGGTGGTTGACCAGCCCGTTCGACGGGCTCAGCAGCCAGCGCCAGAGCAGCGCCACGACCACCCAGCTGGTGACGACCGGCAGGAAGTACGCCGCCCGGAACACGTTGCGGCCTCGGAGCGCGGTGTTGAGCGCGAGGGCGGCCCCGAGGCCGAGGAGGTAGACCAGCGGCAGGTAGCCGGCGATGTAGCCGAGCGTGTGCCCGAACGCCGCCCACGTGTCGCCGTCGGCGAGCAGCTCGCGGAAGTTGGCCAGCCCGACGAACTCCATCGGCGTGATGAGGTTCCAGTCGTGCAGCGCCACCCACAGCGAGCTGACCATCGGGACCAGCGTGAACATCGTCAGCGGGATCAGGCTCGGGGCCAGGAACAGCGCGACGATGCCGGCATAGCGCAGCCGGTTGCCGCCGTAGCGCAGCGCGTTGCGGCGACGCGGCCGCTTCCGCGTGGGCGTGACGGCGGGCCGGCTGGTCGTCGTCGTGGTCACGGCAGGTCTCCGGCCAGCGCGCCGCCGAGCCGGGCTCGGACCAGTTCGCCCTGACCGCCGGTCGCGCCGGCCGCGTCGTACGGGGTGGCGAGCACCAGCGCGGCCGCGCCCAGAGCCCACGAGGTGTCGTCCCAGGACTCGACGACGACGGGCACGCCCCGGCGCGACGGCATGAGGTGGGCGCGCAGGCTCGGCTCGAAACCCGGCCGCCAGTGCTCCCACGCGCGGGTGCCCTCGCCGAGCACGATCACGACCTCGGGGTCCATGACGTTGATCAGGCCGGCGACGCCACGGCCGAACAGCTCGCCGGCCGCCGCGAAGATCGTCGCGTCGGGGGCGTCGAGACCGGCCTCGGCCGCGGCACGCTGCAGGCCGTCCTGGCCCACCGACGCCTCCAGGCAGCCGGTGTTGCCGCACGAGCAGCGCGGGCCGTCGGGCTGGACCGGGAAATGGCCGAACTCGCCGGCGCCGCCGCCCGCGCCGCGGTACACGCTGCCGTCGACGACCAGCCCGGCGCCGACGCCGCGGCCGATCGTCACGACGAGGAAGTTCCGGTGCTCGCGGCCGCGGCCGTACAGCCGCTCCGCGACGGCCAGCGCGTTGACGTCGTTCTCGACGAGGACGGGGACGGGCAGCGCCGCGCGCAGCCGGGCGCCGAGGCCGAGCCGCCGCCAGCCCAGCGTCGGCGCGTCGACGGCGCCCGCCTCCTGGTCGTCGACCGAGCCGGGGACGCCGATGCCGATGCCCAGGATCGGCGCGTCGTCATCCGAGGGCGCCTCGACCAGCGGCCGGAGCAGGTCGACCAGCCGGTCCGGCGCGTCGGCCGCCATCGCGTCGAACGGCCACTCCCACGACTGCCGTACCCGGCCGTCGAGCTCGACGTCCACGACGGCGACATGGTTGGCGGCGACCTTGGCGCCCAGCGCCCGCCCTGCCGAGCCGACCAGCCCCAGCAGCACGGCGGGACGTCCGCCGCGGGACGGCCGGTGCTCGACCTCCGCGACCAGGCCGCGGGCCACCAGGTCCTTGACGACCTGGGTGACGGTGGCCGGGCTGACGCCCAGCGTGCGGGCGATGTCGGTCCTGCTCAGCGGGCCGGACGTGCCCAGCGCGGCCAGCACGGCCGAGCGGGTGAGGTCGCCGCGGGGAACGGGCATCGGCACTTCCTTCGGGACTAAAGTTAGTCATAAAGAAACACCCGCGACATCGCCCTGTCAAGTGGGCCGCATCACCGACAAGCTCACGGTCCTTGACAAGAGTATTTGTCGGTACGACACTGGAGGAGTTCCGAGACAGTGCACGAGTGCCGCGTCGCGGCAGAAGCGGAGAACCCGATGAGCACCAAGACCGTCGCCGAGAAGCTGCTGGTCAAGCCCGGCACGTCGGTGTGGGTGTCGCACTCGGACCGGCACGACCTGCTCGACCCGCTGCCCGCCGGCGTCACCGTCGTCGACGGCCCGGCCGAGGCCGGAGTGGCGGTCGTCTTCGCTGACGACGCGGCGTCGGCGCGCAGCGTGCTCACGGCGCACCGCGACACCGTGACGGCGCCGCCGGTGGTCTGGATCGCCTACCCGAAGGGCGGGCGGTCGGACATCAACCGCGACACGCTCTGGCCGATCGCCGTCGAGTTCGGGCTGCGGCCGAACGGGCAGGTCGCCATCGACGACGTGTGGTCGGCTTTGCGGTTCCGGGCGTCGAAGCCCGGCGAGGCGCCGTTCACCGGCGGCGCGAAGAAGTAGCGCGCCGCCGGTGCGCTGTCAGCGGCGGCGCAGCGAGGCCGAGAAGGAGTCGGCCGACGTGGACGCGGCGCCGCCGCGGCCACGTCCGCCCCGCCCGCGACCGCGCCGGTTCGCCGTCGTGGCGCCCTGCGTGCCGGCGGTGGAGGTGGTGGCGCTCGGCTCGGCCGCCGCACCGTCGCGACCACGACCCGAGCCGCCCCGGCGGCGTCGCGGCCGTCCCCGTCCAGCCTGCCCGCCGGCCTGTCCATGTGCCGGCTGGTCCGCCGCGGACGGTGCCGGCTTCGGGGGAGTGACCAGCGGGGCCGCCGGCCCGGTGAGCTCCGCGATGGCCGGGTGCCCCGGGCCGACCCGGGTGATCGTCGGCGTGATGCCGGCCTGGCGGGTCAGCGTGCGCACGTCGCCGGTCTGGTCGTGCGTCATGACCGTGACGACGGTGCCGCCGGCCCCGGCGCGGGCCGTGCGGCCGGAGCGGTGCAGGTACGCCTTGTGCTCGGCCGGCGGGTCGACGTGGACCACCAGGCCGATGTCGTCGACGTGGATGCCGCGGGCGGCGATGTCGGTGGCGACCAGCACGCGCGTCGTCCCCTCGGAGAACGCGGCGAGGTTGCGCTGCCGTGCGCCCTGGCTGAGGTTGCCGTGCAGGTCGACGGCGGGGATGCCGGCCGCCGAGAGCACCTTGGCCAGCTTCTTGGCGCCGTGCTTGGTGCGGGCGAACAGCAGCGTGCGCCCCTGCCCCGACGCCAGCTCCCGCACCACCACGCCCTTGTCGGCCGCCTCGACCGCCAGGACGTGGTGGTCCATGGTCGAGACGTGCGCGACGGCCGGCGCCGTCGAGTGCAGGACCGGGTTGGTGAGGTAGCGGCGCACGAGCGTGTCGACGCCGTTGTCGAGCGTCGCCGAGAACAGCAGCCGCTGGCCGCCGCGCGGCGTGGCGTCGAGCAGTCGCCGGACCGCCGGGAGGAAGCCGAGGTCGGCCATGTGGTCGGCCTCGTCCAGGACGGTGATCTCGACGGCGCCGAGGTCGCAGTGGCCCTGCGCGATGAGATCCTCGAGCCGGCCGGGGCAGGCGATGAGGACGTCGACGCCGTTCCTGAGCGACTTGACCTGCGGGCCCTGCCCCACTCCGCCGAACACGGTGGCGATGCGCAGGCCGGTGGCCGTGGCCAGCGGCGCCATCGTCGCGGCCACCTGGTTGGCCAGCTCGCGGGTCGGCACGAGGACGAGTGCGCGCGGCCGCCGGGCCTGGCGGCCGGTGCGCGAGGCGACCAGCCGGGTGACCGTCGGGACCGAGAAGGCGATGGTCTTGCCCGACCCCGTCTGGCCGCGGCCGAGCACGTCATGGCCGGCCAGGGTGTCGGGCAGCGTGGCCGCCTGGATCGGGAACGGGGTGGTGACGCCGTTGGCGGCGAGAGCCGTGACGATCGCCGCGGGAACGCCGAGCTCGGCGAACGACCGGTCGTCGACGGCCGGCGGCGCGGCCGCGACCGTGGTGTCGGGGGCGAACTGGGGATGGGCGGCGGCCGCCACGGCAGGGCGGCGGTTCCGGTTGCGGGGGCGGCGACGAGCGCCGTCGCCCCGCGAGGTGCGGGTGTCGGTGGGCACGGACGTCCTTCCAGGACGTAGAGGGAGTGGCCGGTCACGATGGGGACGCCCGCTCATCTGGAAGGGGGAACCTGCGCCGGCATCGGCGCTACGCACTCGACCTCGGGGACGTGTCATGTCGTCCCGTCGGTGCCTAGTGTGCCTTATCGGGTGCCCGGCCACCAACCGGGTTCTGCTGCGATCGGAGGAACGCGATGAGTCTCCCGCCCTATCCGCCCAGCCGCTACGACGGTGCGAACGGCGAGGTGGACGTGCGATTGCGCCGCGCCGACGAGCCGCCGGAGGTGACGTACGCGTCCGGTGTGACGGTCGACTACCTGGCCACCGGCGCCTCCACCGGCGGCGACTTCGGGCTCTACCGGTGGACCTTCGGCCCCGGCCAGTCCGGGCCCGGGCCGCACTTCCACCGCACCATCACCGAGTCGTTCTACGTGCTCACCGGCGCGGTCAGCCTCTACGACGGCACCGGCTGGGTGGAGGCCGGCCCGGGCGACTTCCTGCACGTGCCGCCTGGCGGCGTGCACGGCTTCAAGAACGTCCTCGGCGACCCGGCGTCGATGCTGCTGATGTTCACGCCGGGCGCGCCGCGCGAGGACTACTTCGAGACGCTGGCCGCGGTGTCGAAGGGGCTGGAGCTGAGCGACCAGGAGCGCGCCGCGTTCTACCTCCGCCACGACAACCACTGGGTCGGCTAGGGGGTGTCTCCCGGGTCTCGGCCGTAGCGAGCGGCGTCCAGGTGGATGCCTCGCAAGGCCGAGGAAGGAGACATAGCGGTGCCTATGGCGACTGACGAGAACGCAGCGAGGCGCCGCCTGGACGCCGCGCAGTAGGCCACGGACCCGGGAGACACCCCCTCAGGTCCTGTACTGCGCCGTGAGGGGGCACTCGAACGGGTCGCGCGCCTTCAGCCCGACGTCGTTGAGGTACTGGACGACGATCTTGTAGGAGCCGATCAGCGACGTCTCGGTGTAGGCCACGCCGTGGCGCTCGCAGAACTCGCGCACGATCGGCTGCACGCGGCGCAGGTTGGGGCGGGGCATGCTCGGGAACAGGTGGTGCTCGACCTGGTAGTTGAGGCCGCCCATGGCGAGGTCGACGACGGGGCCGCCCTTGATGTTGCGCGACATGAGCACCTGCCGGCGCAGGAAGTCGATCTTCATCGAGGCGGGGACGATCGGCATGCCCTTGTGGTTCGGTGCGAACGCGCCGCCGAGGAGCACGCCGAACAACCCCATCTGGACGCAGAAGAACGCGATGGCCTTGCCCGGCGGCAGCACGATGAACAGCGCCGCCAGGTAGCCGCCGAGGCGGACGGTGACGAACAGGATCTCGACCCAGCGGTGCTCGAGGCGCTCGCGGCGGGCGATGTTCTGGATGCTGTGCACGTGCAGCGCGAGGCCCTCGAGCAGCAGCAACGGGAAGAAGAACCAGCCCTGGCGGTTCGCGAACCAGCGCCCGACCGGCCCGCGCTGCGCCAGCGCCGCCGGTGAGAACGCGAGGACACCCGGCGCGATGTCGGGGTCGGCGCCCTCCTTGTTCGGGTTCAGGTGGTGGCGGGTGTGCTTGCGCATCCACCAGCTGTAGCTGAGCCCGGTGAACAGGCCCGAGATGACGCGTCCGGTCCACTCGTTCCAGCGGTGCGACGCGAAGATCTGCCGGTGCGAGCCCTCGTGCCCGATGAAGCCGAACTGGGCCAGCACGACGGCGAGCGCGGCGGCCAGCAGCAGCTGGTACCAGGAGTCGCCGAGCAGGGCGAAGCCGACCCAGATGGCGGCGAACGCCGCAACGGTGCCGAGCATGAGCGTCCAGTAGTAGGCGTAGCGGCGCTTCAGCAGCCCCGCCGCCTGGACGAGTTTGGACAGCTCGGCGTACGTGCTGACATGCCGGTCGCGGGCGGTTCCGCGCGCAGCCGGAGTCTCCATGGCCGTGGTCATCAAAGGGGCACCCTTCTGGTGATCGCGGCCGTGCCCGGCCGAGGCGTCACAGCTGTGACGTCGCTGCTGCGAGAACGGATCCGTCGAGATCGAGGTTCCGTCGCAACCCGAAATGTACCCGGTGCCGATCGCCCGAAACGCCGCATGGGGTACGCAGCGGGCGCGACGGGCTCAGGGCGCGGCGGGGAAGGTGAGGGTGACGATGGCGCCGTCACCAGGACGTCCGTCGATCGCGAGGGTGCCGTCGTGGGCGTGCACGATCTCGTCCACCAGAGCCAGCCCGAGTCCGAGCCGCGGGTGGTGGCCGTTGCCGCCGGAGCCGCGGCGGAACCGCTGTGTGAGCTGGGCGGCCAGCTCGGGGTCGAGGCCGTCGCCGTCGTCGATGACGCTGATGCGGACGGTGCCGCCGGACCCGGACAGACCGAGCGTGATGGTGCCGCCGCGGGCGACGTGGTCCATCGAGTTGTCGACGAGGGCGGCGACGGCCCGGCGCAGCGCGCTCGGCACGCCGGTGACGACGTGCGACTCGGCGGGGTCGCTGTCGACGACGAGGTCGACGCCGGCGTCGTCGGCGGTGGCGGAGAACGAGTCCTTGACCTCCGTCGCGACCCGGGCGAGGTCGACCGGCTGCCGCGACTCGGGACGGAACTGCATCTCCGCCGACAGCAGCAGGTCGTTGACGATGTCGTTGAGCACGCGGGCGTCGTCGACCAGTTGGTCGATCTCCTGCCGCTGGTCGTCGTCGCCGACGGGACGGCGTTGCAGCAGCTGGGCGCGGGTGTGCAGGATAGCCAGCGGGGTGCGCAGCTCGTGGCTGGCCTCGGCGACGAAGCGGCGCTGCGACGTCAGCGCGTCACCGAGCGGGCGGACGGCGCGCCGCGCCACCAGCCAGCCCAGCCCGGCCGCGGCCAGCACACCGACGGCGCCGACCAGGATCGACAGCCGGGCCAGCCGCTCGGTCTCCTCCTGCTGTTCGGTGAAGTTGGTCGCCGCGGCGACGCGGTCGCCGCCGGTCTCCTCGACGTGGGCGAGGAACGGGGTGTCGCACACCTCGAACCGGTGCGTGCCGGCGCCCCGCGCGTCGACGGCCGCTCGGACCTCGTCCTCGGGGCAGCCCTCGGGCGCGCCGTCGACGATCGTCTCGCCCGGCGCCGACTCCGCGAGCTTCGCCTCCAGCTTGTGGTCGGTGGCGGAGATCCGCTCCTGCCCGCTGATCGAGTAGACCAGGGCGACGAGCACGCCGATGACCAGCGCGACCGCGACGGCCGTCTGGGCCGCGACGACCAGTGACGCCCGGCGCAGCAGCCGCCGGTCGGCCGGTGCGGACGGCGGGCGGTGCTCGGCGCCGCCTCGGCGCGGGCTCACGCCGACCCCATGCGGTAGCCGAGGCCGTGGACGGTGCGGATGACGTCCCGCCCGAGTTTGCGGCGCAAGTAGTAGACGTAGGTGTCGACGGCGCCGGGGCTGTCGGCGTCCTGGAACACCAGCCGGCGCAGCTCGTCGCGGGTGAACACCTGCGCCGGATGGGCGGCGAACAGCTGCAGCAGCTCGTTCTCGCGGCCGGACAGCTCGATCGGACCGGACCCGCCGCCGAGCACCCGCCGCGCGGTGACGTCGAGGTAGCGCTCGCCGAGCTCCAGTCGCGTCGACGAGTCGGTGTGCCGGCGCAGCAGCGCGCGCAGCCGGGCCAGCAGCTCGTCGATCTCGAACGGCTTGACGACGTAGTCCTCGGCGCCGGCGTCGAGGCCCTCGACGCGGTCCTCGGTGGTGCCGCGCGCGGTCAGCACCAGGATCGGCGTCGTGACGCCCTGCGCGCGCAGCTTGCGGACGAGGTCGACGCCCTCGATGGCGGGCAGCCCGCGGTCGATGACCATGACGGCGTACTGACTGGTCAGCGCGCGGTGCAGGCCGGCCTGGCCGTCGTGGGCGACGTCGACCGCGTAGCCCTCGCCGGTGAACAGCCGGTCCAGCAGCGCCGCCAGTTTGGCGTCGTCCTCGACCAGCAACAACGCCCGGTCCTGGTCGCCTGTCATGCCTCGATGCTCGCACGGGTGCTCTGAGGTTCCTCTGAGATTCCCGCCGAACGATGGATGTCGTGGCCGGGTGCCCGGCTCGGCCGCGGAAGGGCTGACGATGAGCGGTGACGACCAGATCGAGATCCGGCCGGCGGGCGAGGACGACCTGCACGCGACCGCCGCGCTGCACGTGACGGAGTTGCCGCACGGCCTGTTCCCGCGGTTCGGCGACGGCTTCGTCCGGCGCTGGCACCGCGCCCACCTGGTCTCGCCGTACGGCGTCGTGCTGGTCGCGGTGCGCGGTGGCGAGGTCGTGGGGTTCGCGCTCGGCAGCACCGACCGGCCGGCCAACGTCGCCTGGATCATCGGCCACCGCCGCCGTGAGCTGGCGCTGGCCGGGCTGCGGGCGCTGCTCACCCGGCCGGTGCTGGCCGCCGGGTTCGTCCGGTCGCGCGGGCTGCGGTACGCGCAGCGGCTGCTCGGACGGGGTGCGGCGCCGGCCCGGGTGGCCGGGGCGGGACCCGTTCCGGAGGCGGGCTTCGGCGCGATCGCCGTGCTCGAGGCGATCGTCGTCGCGCGGGAGCACCGGGGCCGGTCCATCGGCACGGGCCTGACCGACGCCTTCCTCTCGATCGTCGCGGCGGCCGGCGTCGAGCGCGTCGAGCTGGTGACGAAGGCGGGCGCCCGCGGCGCGGCCGGGTTCTACGAGCGGTCCGGCTGGCGGCGCGTCGGCGACCACGTCGACCGCGACGGCGACGGGGTGCACACGTATCGGATCGACCCGCGGTTCGTGCGGGCTCGATGACCGGTCGCAGCGTCGGGCGCCGCGGCTTCCTCGTCGCGGCGGCCGGTGTCGTCGCCGCGGCCTGCGGGGTCGACGAGCCGTCGCCGTCGCCGCCGCGTGCCGGGCGGTCGCTGCCGCGGCCGGTCCGCAAACAGCCGGAGGGACCGGCCGTGCCCGCCCTGCCGGCGTCCGTCCCCTGGCAGCCGGGCGCCGCGGAGATCTCGCCGGAGGTCAAGGTGGCGGCGGCGCGGGTGCTGGAGGCGCTGGGCACCGTGCCCGGAGGCGTCGCCGTCGTCCCCGCGGCCGACCGGCTGACCGCCGCGGGCGCCGACCCCGCGCTCGCCGCGACCGCGGGCCCGCTGCTGCCGCCCGCCGCGCCCGCCGTCGCACGGATCGTCTACCCGCAGTACGGCGGGCTGGAGAGCAGCACCGCGAGCATCATGGCGGTCGTCCGGCAGACCTGGGCCGACGGCACGACGCTGCGGGAGCGGGTGGTGACGGCGGAGGTCCGGCTGCGGCGCTCCGGCGGCGCGTGGACGGTGGCCGAGCTGCGCCCCGTCGCGCCGGCACCGGAGGCGGCCGCCGCGCTGACCGGACCGGCCGCCGAGCTGGCCGCCGGTGGCCGGGTCCAGCTGCCGGAGGCCGCGGTCGCCGACCTCGCCGCCGGTGTCGTCGACGCACGGGTGGTCGCGGCGCTGCTGGAGCTGGCCGGGACGTACCGGCTGGCGGTCTCGGTGTTCCGGGCCGGCCACCCGGAGAACGTCTTCGGCACCGGCCGCACCAGCAACCACACCCGCGGCCGCGCCGTCGACATCTGGGCCGTCGACGACCGGCCGGTCGTGTCGATGGCGAAGGACGAGCCGTTCCTGCTCGACTTCCTGGCGGCGGTGCGGGCCACCGGCAGCGACGAGATCGGCGGCCCGGTGGACCCGGACGGCCCCGGCGGCCAGCACTTCGCCGACGACCTGCACCGCGACCACGTCCACCTCGGGTTCGAGCGATAAATGGGTAGGCCCAGCGCCGCGAGGTCTGATCGAGTGAGGGCATGGGACAGCGCTACGACGAGTTCGCACAGTGGTACGCCGGCTACGTCACCCGCGGGGTTGGACAGACGGTCGCCCGTGCGGCTGACCGCCTGCTGGATCGCCTGCTCGGCCCCGGCGACGGCCGGCTCTGCCTCGACCTCGGCTGTGGCGGCGGCGCCCACGTCCCGGCACTGACCGGCCTGGGCTGGCGGGTGATCGGCGCCGACATCTCCGCCCGGCAGGTCGAGCTGGCCCGCCGGGCCGGCGTCACCGCCGTGGTCGCGAGCGCCGACGACCTCCCGCTCGACGACCGGTCCGTCGACGCCGTCGCGACGATCATGACGACGACCGACTTCGACGCGCTGCCGCCGGTGTTCGCCGAGGTCCACCGGGTACTCCGTCCCGGCGGCCGGCTCGTGGTGGTCGCCGGGCACCCCTGCTTCGGCGGCGCGTTCGTCGAGCGCGACGATCACGGCGCCTGCACCGTCCATCCCGGGTACCGCAGGCACGAGCGGGTCGAGGCGCACCCGCTGCTCGGCGACGGCATCCGATCCCGCGTCGGCGTCGTCAACGTCCCGCTGCCCGCGCTGCTGAACGCCGTGATCGGCGCGGGGCTCGTGCTGCGCGAGACCGCCGAGGACGACGGCGACGAGCCGGTCCCGTCGCTGCTCGGTCTGGTCGCGTCCCGGCCAGGGGGCTGAGCTCAGGGGCGCCCGGCGCCCGGGGCGGGCGCCGGGTAGGCGACCAACCGGCCGGTGGGTTCGGGCGACGGCGGGTCGGTGAAGTCCTGCCCGACGACGTACAGCTGGGGGTCGGCGCCGCGGCTGAGGGCGCAGGCGAACGCGCCGCGGCCGAAGTCGATGGCGGCCAGCACCTCGCCGCCCTCGCGGACCCGGACGCAGTGCTGGCGGCCGACGTCGGCGTACCAGACCGCGCCCTCGGCGTCGACGCAGATGCCGTCGGGGTGATCGCCGGGGGTGTCTGCCCAGACGCGCCGGTCGCCGAGCGTGCCGTCGTCCTCGATGGGGAACGCGGTGAGCCGGTTCGCGTACGACTCCGCGACGATCAGCGTGGCGCCGTCGGCGGTGACGGCCATGCCGTTCGGGAACGCGAGGCCGCCGGCGACGTGGTCGACCCGGCCGTCCGGCGTGACGCGGACGACGAGGCCCGGCGCGAACTCGCCGCCCGGGAAGTCGAACCCGATGCCGTTGACGTAGGCGTCGCCGCCGGCCGTCACCACGATGTCGTTCCACGGGTGCTCGGAGAACCCGCCGAGGTCCGCGTGCGCGACCAGGGACCCGTCCGGCTCGCGCCGCAGCAGCCGGCGCCGAGCGGAGTCGACCACCAGCAGCCGGCCGTCGGGCAGGAAGTCGATGCACATCGGGAACGACTCGACCGTCGCCACCACCTCGTGCCGCCCGTCGTCGTCGACCGCGATGACCTGGTGGGCGCCCCAGTCGGAGAACCACAACCGGCCGTCGTGCCAGCGCGGCGACTCGCCGAACGCGATCCCGTCCATCAGCACCCGTGCGCTCATACCCGTTCCTCCTCGTCGGTCTGACCGGGTAGACCGGGGCCGACGAGGGAACTCATCGCGACCGGCGGTCGAGGCGGCGCAACCGGCGCCGTCCGTACACGGCCAGGGCGGGCTTGAGCAGGATCCACTCGCCGAACCGGTAGTCGGCGCCGCGGACCAGGCGGCGGGCCAGTTCGGGGTAGGCGCGATGCAGGTACTCACGGCCCTTCTCGGCGTGCAGCGGGTGCGACACGATCTTGATGCGGTCGGCGTCGGCCAGCAGCGGGGCGGCGGGAGCGCGTCGACGGTCGCGGCCAGCGTTGCGGATGTTCTCCCAGGTGGTGCGGCTGTCCGGCTCGAGCCGCAGGTCGCCGTCGTAGCCGCGTCCGCCCGTGCGTACCGCGCCATCAGCGTCGCCTCGGGCACCGGCCCGGCGGTGCTGCCGCCGCAGACGACCAGGCGGGACGGGCCGAGGTCGGGCCGCTGCGAGCGCAGCCCGGCCCGCACCCGCCAGCGGTTCATCGCGTTCGCCCGCGGTCCGGCGTCGCGGTACCCGAGGACGACGACGGCCTCGCTGCCGCGCGCCGCCGGTGCGTCGCCGAGGCGGCGGTGCGACGCCCGCCAGTGCTCGTACTCGCCCCAGAGCAGGACGGCGCCCAGCGCGCCCGCGACCCATGCCGGCCTCATGTCCCGAACCCTACGAAGTGCGGACGCGCCGAGGGGCGGCCGGGCCGTGGCCCCGCCGCCCCTCGTCCGGCGGACTACTTGCGCAGGAAGGCGAGCAGCGCCTCGGTGACCTCGTCGGCGTGGGTCCAGAGCAGGCCGTGCGGCGCGCCCTCGATCTCCACGTAGTCGGCGTCCGGGAGCCGCTTCGCGAACTCGCGGGCGGTCGCGTCGATCGGCAGGATCCGGTC
Organism: Jiangella sp. DSM 45060; assembly: GCF_900105175.1. Lineage (NCBI taxonomy): Bacteria > Bacillati > Actinomycetota > Actinomycetes > Jiangellales > Jiangellaceae > Jiangella > Jiangella sp. DSM 45060. The sequence goes on from NZ_LT629771.1 coordinate 7,034,177, forward strand.
GGCCGTCCCATGCAGGATCAGCGCCGGCACGTCGACCTTCTCGATGTCGGCCCGGAAGTCGGTCAGCCAGCTCTGCACCACGGCGAACGAGGCGTACCAGGACGCCCCGGCGGCGACGTTCCAGCTGGCCCGGACCGCGGCCTCGCCGATGCGGCTGCCGAGGTTCTCGTCGAGGTTGTAGAAGTTCTCGTAGAACGAGTCGAACCAGGCGTAGCGGTCGCCCTTGGCGGCAGCCTCGATGCCGGCGAACACGTCGGCCGGCACGCCGGTCGGGTTGTCGTCGGTCTGCAGCAGGAACGGCTCGAGCGACGCGAGGAACGCGGCCTTGGCGACCCGCTCGCTGCCGTACGTGCCCAGGTAGCGGCCCACCTCGCCGGTGCCCATCGAGAACCCGACGAGCACGACGTCGCGCAGGTCGAGGATGTCGAGGACGGTCTTGAGGTCGGCGGCGAAGGTGTCGTAGTCGTACCCGGTGGTCGGCTGGCTGGACCGGCCGAAGCCGCGGCGGTCGTAGCTGATGACGCGGTAGCCGGCGTCGAGCAGGGCGGCCGACTGCTTCTCCCAGGAATGCCCGTCGAGCGGGTAGCCGTGGATCAGCACGACCGGCTGCCCGGTGCCGTGGTCCTCGTAGTACAGGTCGATGTTCGCCGAGTTCTCGGTTCCGACGGTGATGTACGGCATGACGTGGACTCCTTCTAACTGGTTCGGATGCTTGTGGGGGTTACAAGTGCGATCGAAGCACGGGTATTCCAACCTGTCAACAGTCTCGGTGGGGTTAGAATGGATGGCATGACGGAGTTGCTGCTCGACCTGGTGAACTCGCGCATCGTCTATCCCGACGGTCCGCGCGACGAGCTGGGTTCGGACGCCGCGGCTCGTGAGTGGCTGCGGTCGCGAGGCGCTCAGGGCACGCGCGCCGAGATCGCCGATGCCCGCGAGGTGCGGTCCGTCCTGGCCGCGGTCATCAGGGGCGAGGCGCCGGTGGAGGCACTGGCCCCGTGGGTCTCGGTCATGCGGCGAAGCGCCCGGCTCACCCCCGACGGCCTCCTCTGGCAGGACGACGTCCCCGACGGGCGGCAGGTGGGTGCGCGGGCCGTCGAGGAGTGGGCCGCGCTGCAGGGGCCGGACGGGTCGCGCATCCGGCCCTGCGCCGACCCCGACTGCCAGCACTTCCTCGTCGACCACAGTCGCGCGAACGCCCGGAAGTGGCACTCGATGGAGATCTGCGGCAACCGCGCGAAGGCGCGGCGCCACTACGCCCGCTCGAAGGAGGCGGCGGACGACTGACCCGGGGCCGGGCGACGTGCCCCGCCTCTGGGGGTGGGGCCGTGGCGGCGGCCCTGCGACGCTGCCCGGGCCTGGCGACGGCTCGCGGCCCCGCCGTGTTCCCCGGCCGGGCCCGCGGTGCTGCCTTGGCCTGGCGACGGGGTGGCGCGCCGGCGAAGGGATGCGGCTCGGCAATGCCGCGGCGACCTGTGCGTTCGGCTGAGTACGGTCCCCGCCCGGCTGGGAGGGCTTCCCACCCTACGGGCGGGCACCGACAACGTGCGCGCGCCGACGGACGGACTTGCCGTTCGCCGGCTTCGATGGCGAGAGGTCGGCCGCCCGCCGTCAGTCGCCGAGTTCGGTGAAGAGGGTGAGCTGCAGGCCGCCGGGGGCGTCGAGGCGGGAGTTGAGGGAGTCCCAAGGGGTGCGGGTCGGCTCGGCCAGCACCTCGGCGCCGGCGGAGGCGAGGCGCCGGGTGGTGGCGGCCGAGTCGTCGACCTCCAGGGCGACGCGGATCGGGCCGGCCACCCGCGAGCCTACCTCGACGCGGTCGATGAACTCGGCCTGGGACTGGTCGACGATCTCGAGGGTGGCCCGGCCGGCGCCCAGCAGGATGACCCTGCCGTCGGGGGAGGAGAAGTCGGCGAGCTCGGGCAGGCCCAGCACGTCGCGGTAGAAGTGGACGGCGGCGTCGTGGTCGGGGACGGTGACGACGAGGCGGAGTTCGCGCACCGGCGCGGAGTCGGTCATGTCCCCAGTCTGGACGCCGCACCTGGAGCGGGCCAGGCCATGCGACCCTGGTCCGCGTGACCCTTCCGCCCCACATCGTCGTCATGGGTGTGTCCGGCTCCGGCAAGACCACCATCGCGACCCGGCTGGCCGACGCGCTCGGCCGGCCGTTCGCCGAGGCCGACGACATGCACCCGGCGGCCAACGTCGCCAAGATGGCGGCCGGCACGCCGCTCACCGACGAGGACCGCGCGCCGTGGCTCGCCACTGTGCGTGACTGGCTGACGAGCGAATCGACGCAGGGCCGCGCCGCCGTCGTCACCTGTTCCGCGCTGCGCCGGGTCTACCGCGACGTGCTCCGTGAGGCGGCCGGCGGGGTCACGTTCGTCCAGCTCGACGTCGATCCGGACGAGCTCGCCGAGCGCATGCGGCGGCGAAAGGGCCACTTCATGCCGCCGAGCCTGCTGCAGTCGCAGCTCGACACGCTGGAGCCGCTGCAGCCGGACGAGGACGGCGTGCGGGTCGCGGCCGAGGGCCGGCCGGACGACGTCGTCGCCGAGGCGTTGCGCCGGCTCGGTGCGAAAGCGCACGGTCACGCCCAGTGATGTGACCCCGGCCTCGGTTTCAGTTCCGGTACGAACCGGGTATACCGGGTCGGCGGGCAGGGCGCGGCGAGACGTGGTCTCCGCTCGCGGGGGTGGCGGAGAACGTCGCTGCGCCGTGCCCGTCCCCGGGCGGGCCGCAGCGGCGCCGACGGTGTGATCGGCGTCGCCCAGCGGCCCGGAACTCCACGGCGGCCCCAGCCGTCTTCCCATTGGCACGAGCGACCCAACCGCGCAACGTACCATCGAAGACGTCATGAGCACGGAACCCGAACCCGAGAACGCCGAATCCGCCGACACCTCCGACCGCCCCGACCGGGGCGGTCCGCGTTATCGAGCCGGCCGCAAGAAGCGGACCGGCTGGCGCCGCATCTTCAACTGGAAGGTGTTCGGCTTCACCGTGCTCGGCATGTTCCTGCTGTTCGCAGGCGCCATCGGCATCGCCTTCGCGATGATCGACGTGCCCGAGCCGAACGACTTCTCCACGTCCGAGTCGACCATCGTGTACTGGGACGACGGCCAGACCGAGCTGGGCCGGTTCAGCGCCGAGAACCGTGAGATCGTCGGCATCGAGGAGATCCCCGAGACCCTCCAGCAGGCCGTCGTGGCCGCCGAGGACCGCAGCTTCTACGAGAACTCCGGGTTCTCGATCACCGGCATGGCCCGGGCCGGCTGGGATGCGCTGACCGGCTCGTCCAGCGCCGGCGGCGGCTCGACCATCACCCAGCAGTACGTCAAGAACTACTACCTCACCCAGGACCGCTCCTACACGCGGAAGCTGCGCGAGCTGGTCATCTCGGTGAAGATCGACCAGGACGTCGACAAGGACCAGATCCTGGCCGACTACCTCAACACCATCTGGTTCGGCCGCGGCACGTACGGCGTGCAGACGGCGTCGCGGTCCTACTTCGGCGTCGACGTCGCCGATCTCGATCTCGCGCAGAGCGCCGCGCTGGCCGCCATCCTGCGCTCGCCGACGCGCTACGACCCCACGCTCGGCCCCGAGAACGCCGAGCGGTTCGCGCAGCGGTTCCAGTACGTGCTCGACGGCATGGTCACGACCGGCGCCGTCGACCAAGCCACCGCCGACGCCACGGTGCCGCCGGAGATCCTGCCCGAGCAGCAGGTCAACCGGTACGGCGGGCCCAACGGCTACCTGCTGATGATGGTCCGCAACGAGCTGGTCGCCATGGGCTACGACGAGCAGGAGATCGAGACCGGCGGGCTGCGGGTCACGTCGACGTTCAACACGCAGGCGCAGTCGGCGGCCATCCAGGCGATCCAGGACGAGCGGCCCACCGAGGACGCCGACGGCGTGCGCATCGGCCTCGCGGCGGTGCGGCCCGGCGACGGCGCCGTCGTGGCGGTGTACGGCGGGCCCGACGCCGTCGAGCAGAGCTACAACGACGCCGTCGACGCCATTCCGCAGGCCGGTTCCACGGTGAAGCCGTTCGTGCTGGCCGCGGCGCTGGAGAACGGCTACTCGCTGCGCAGCCGCTTCTGGGGCAACTCGCCGTTCGACCCGCCCGAGCTCGGCCCGCCGGTGAACAACCAGGGCAACCGCGACTACGGCCGCAACGTCACGCTCGAACGCGCCATGGAGAACTCCGTCAACACCGCGTTCGTCGACGTCGCCCTGCAACTGGGCTCCGACAAGGTGGCCGACTCCCTGGTCCGGGCCGGTTTCCCCGACGACGAGCAGTTGTCCGCGAACCTCAACCCGCGCATCGCCATCGGCATCGGCGGCGTGTCGGCGCTGAACATGGCCAACTCCTACGCCACGCTCGCCGCCCAGGGCCTGCGCTCGACCACGACCACCGTCCAGCAGATCGTCGACCGCGACGGCGCCGTCATCCACGAGCTCCAGGCGGCCGGGGAGCGGGTGTACGAGGAGGACGTCACCAGCGACGTCACCTACGCCCTCACCGAGACCGTCGACAACGGCACCGCCGACGCCGCCCAGGACCTCGACCGCCCGGTCGCGGCGAAGACCGGCACCCACGACGACAAGACGGCCTGGTTCGCCGGCTACACGCCGCAGCTGGCCGCGTCGGTCGTGTACTTCCGCGGCGACGGCACCGAGTCGCTCGACGGCGTCGGCGGCATGTCCCACTTCAGCGGCGGCGCCTACCCGGGCCGCACGTGGACGGCGTTCATGGAGGGCGCGCTCGAGGGGCTGCCCGAGGAGGACTTCCCAGACGCCGCGAACATCCGCGAGGACAACGGCAACGAAGACGAGGACCGGCCGAGCAACAACCGTCCCAACCGTCCTGACAACGACGACGAGGACGAGGACGACAACAACGGCAACCAGAACGGCGACGAGGGCGGGCAGCCCCCGACGGAGGAGCCGCCGCCGACCGAGGAGCCGCCGCCGAGCAGCGACGAGGGTGGCGAGGAGCCGCCGCCCGGAACGGACGACGGCACCGAGTCCGGCACCGACACCGGCGGCACCGACACCGGCGGGACGGACACCGGCGGCACCGACACGGGTGGTACTGACACCGGCGGCACGGACGGCGGGACAGACGACGGCACCGACTCCGGCACCGACACGGGCGGCACCGACACCGGCGGCACCGACACCGGCGGGACGGACACCGGCGGCACCGAGATCGGCACCGAGCTGGGCGGCACCGACACCGGCACCGACGCCGGCCGGGGCGCGGTCGTGCTGCTGGGCGCGGGTGCGCTGGCCGTCGGCGGGATCAGCCGGCGGCGTCGATGACCTCGAGGGCGGTGGCGAGGTCGTGCACCACGATCGGGTCACCGCCCGCGGCGTCGCCGGTCGCCTTCTCGTGTGCCTCGAGCCGTAGCCAGTCGGCCCACGTCACGACCCTGACGCCGCGCTCGGCGAGCAGTTTGTCGACGCTGTCGGGGTCGGACGGACGCTCCGGCAGGGTGTCGAGGTCGGCCAGCACCGACTCGGCGACCTCGTTGGCGTCGCCGCGGTTGGTCGCGATGACGCCGGTGGGGCCGCGGCGCAGCCAGCCGGTGACGTAGACCCCGGCGAGCGTCGCGCCGTCGTTGAGCACCCGGCCGTCCTGCGACGGGATGGTGCCGCTGCTCTCGTCGAACGGCAGCCCGGGGATCGGCCGGCCGTGATAGCCGATGGCCCGCACGACCAGCTGCGTCGGCAGCGACAGCGCTTCGCCGCCCGGCCGGGTGGGCTCCAGCTCGATGCCGGTGACCGCGTCGTCGCCGAGGATGCGCGCCGGCCGGCGCCAGTAGTGCAGGTGGATGCGGCGCGGCGCGCCGGTGGCCGGGCGCTCGGCCCACTCGCGGCAGACGTCGACGGTGACCTTGGCGTGACGGTCGTGGGCGACGGCCTCTTCGTCGGCCGGGCCGAGCACGAGGTCGGCGGGGTCGACGACGAGGTCGACGGCGTCGAGGGCGCCCAGTTCGTGCAGCTCGGGCGAGGTGAACTTGGCCTGCGCCGGCCCGCGCCGGGCGACCAGGTGGATGTCGGTGACGGTGCTGGCGGCCAGCGCGTCGACGACGTAGCGCGGCATGGACGTGCTGCGCAGCGCCGTCGCGTCCTTGGCGAGGATGCGGGCGATGTCGAGGGCGACGTTGCCGGCGCCGATGACCGTCGCACTGGTGAGACCGTCGGGCAGCGAGACGTCGCCCGCCTCGGGGTGGCCCGTGTACCAGGCGACCAGCTCGGACGCGCCGTACGAGCCGGGGAGGTCCTCGCCCGGGATGCCCAGCCGGCGGTCGCCGAGCATGCCCGTGGACACCACGACGGCGTCGTAGCCGGCCCGCAGTTCGTCGACGGTGACGTCGCGGCCCACGCTCACGTTGCCGAGGAACCGCACCCGGGTGTGCTCGAAGCCGCGGGCCAGCACCCGGGAGATGTTGCGGGTCTTCGGATGGTCCGGCGCGACGCCGTAGCGGACCAGGCCGTACGGCGCGGGCGCGGCCTCGAACACGTCGATGCGGTCGAACCGTTCCTCGCGGACCAGCGCCGCCAGGGCGTACAGCCCGGCCGGACCGGCACCGACGATGGCGGCCGCCCGGCCGGCCGCCTCGGATCGACTCCCGTCGTCCTCCATCCCACCAACGTATGCCGTCGGCGCCCGCCCGCACCAGAGGCTCACGGGCGGGGGCGGGGCACGGTGAGGAGACGTTGACACGGGCGGGCCGATCAGGGCACGTCGCGGAAATGCGGCGTTCCTAGCGTCGGCGACGCAGTCAGACCCCGACCCGGAGGACGTCATGACACGGACGCCGACGCTCGCCCCGCCCACACCATCCCCTCCCGTGCGACGCGGCGGACGGTGGATCGACCACTGGGAGCCGGAGGACGAGGCGTTCTGGCAGCGCACCGGCCGCGGCGTCGCCCGGCGCAACCTGGTCGTCTCGATCGTCGCCGAGAACGTCGCGTTCTCGGTGTGGACGCTGTGGAGCATCTCGTCCGCGCTGCTCGTCGCGCACTACGGGTTCGGCTTCAGCGCCGCCCAGATGTTCTTCCTGGTGGCGGTGCCGAACCTGGTCGGCGCGGTGCTGCGCATCCCATACACGTTTGCGGTGCCGCGCTTCGGCGGCCGGAACTGGACGGTCGTCAGCGGGCTGCTGCTGCTCGTGCCGACGGTGCTGCTGGCGGTCGCGGTCGGCAACCCGGGCACGCCGTACTGGGCGTTCCTGCTGATCGCGGCGACGGCCGGGTTCGGCGGTGGGAACTTCGCGTCCAGCATGACGAACATCAGCTTCTTCTACCCGGACCGGTCGAAGGGGCTGGCGCTCGGCCTGAACGCGGCCGGCGGGAACGTCGGCGTCGCGCTGATCCAGCTCGGGCTGCCGCTGATCGTCGGCGCCGGCGGGCTGTTCGGGCTGGTCGGCGCGAGCGCCGCCGGGGTGGACCTGGCCCGGGCGGGATGGGTGTGGGCGGCGCTGGGGCTGGTCGCGGCGGTCTGCGCGTGGTTCTTCATGGACAACCTGTCGGTGTCGCTGGCGACGTTCCGCTCGCAGATCGCGGTCGTCCGGCACCGGCACACCTGGATCGTGTCGTGGCTCTACATCGGCACGTTCGGCTCGTTCATCGGCTACTCGTCGGCGTTCCCGTTGCTCATCCAGCTGCAGTTCCCGGAGGTGCCGGCGGCGAACTACGCGTTCCTCGGCGCGCTGGTCGGCTCGGTGGCGCGGCCGTTCGGCGGCTGGCTGTCCGATCGGGTGGGCGGGGCGCGGGTGACGTTCTGGAACTTCGCGGCGATGGCCGCCGGGACGGTCGTCGTGATCATCGCGGTCGACGGCGGCAGCTGGCCGCTGTTCCTGGGGGCGTTCCTGCTGGTGTTCGTGACGACCGGGCTCGGCAACGGGTCGACGTTCCGGATGATCCCGATGATCTTCCGCAACCGGACCGAGGCGGCCGCCGTCATCGGGCTGTCGTCGGCGGTGGGCGCGTTCGGCGGGTTCGCCATCGTCGCGACGTTCGGCGTTCTGGGGCTGGTGAACGACGGCCGGGTGCCGGCCGGCGCCGTCGCGGCCGCGTTCGTGATCTTCCTCGGCTTCTACGTCACCTGCGCGGCGCTGACCTGGTGGAACTACGCGCGACGGGGCGCGGCGCTGGCCGGCTCCGACATCTGATCACGGCCGGCGGAGGTGACGAGTGCGAGGCATTTATCGCGGGCGTAACGTGGCGGAGCCGGTCCGGAAACGGCCGGTTCACATCGTGGCGGGCATGGGCACCACGGCCACCCACTGCGCGTACTGCGCCCTGCAATGCGCCATGACGCTGACGGCGGACGCCGGCGGCCGCGTCACCGTGGGCCCGCGCGACTTCCCGACCAACCGCGGCGGCCTGTGCCAGAAGGGCTGGACCGCGGCCGAACTGCTCGGCTCGCCGCACCGGCTGACGACGCCGCTGCTGCGCGACGACCGCACGGCGCCGTTCCGGGAGGCGAGCTGGGACGAGGCGCTCGACGTGGTGGCGACCCGGCTGACCACGACCCGGCGCGACCACGGCCGCGACGCGGTCGCCGTCCTCGGCGGTGGCGGGCTGACCAACGAGAAGGCCTACCAGCTGGGCAAGTTCGCCCGGGTCGCGCTGCGGACGAAGAACATCGACTACAACGGCCGGTACTGCATGTCGTCGGCCGCGGCGGCGTCGAACCGGGCGTTCGGCATCGACCGCGGGCTGCCGTTCCCGCTGCCGGACCTCGCCGAGACCGGCGCCGTCCTGCTGGCCGGCGGCAACGTCGCCGAGACCATGCCGCCGCTCGTGCGGCACCTGGCCGCCGTCGTCGACCGCGGCGGTGCGCTGATCGTCGCCGACCCACGCCGCACCGCCACCGCCGAGCAGGCGACGTTGCACCTGCCGGTCGCGCCCGGCACCGATCTCGCACTGGCGCTCGGGCTGCTGCACATCGCCGTCGCCGACGGGCACGCCGACCGCGCCTACATCCACGACCGCACGACCGGGTTCGACGCCGCTTGGCGAGCGGCCGCGCAGTGGTGGCCGGAGCGGGTGGAACGGGTCACGGGCGTCTCGGTGCAGGCGCAGCGGGCGACGGTCGCGCAGCTGGCCGCGGGCGCGCGCGGGCGCGGCGCCGTCGTCCTCACCGCCCGCGGCGCGGAGCAGCAGAGCAAGGGCACCGACACCGTCTCGGCCCTGATCAACCTGACGCTGGCGCTCGGCCTGCCGGGCAAGCCGTCCAGCGGGTTCGGCTGCATCACCGGCCAGGGCAACGGGCAGGGCGGGCGCGAGCACGGGCAGAAGGCGGACCAGCTGCCCGGCTACCGGAAGATCGACGACCCCGCCGCCCGCGCGCACCTCGCCGCCGTCTGGGGCGTCGACCCGGACGACCTGCCCGGGCCGGGCCCGTCGGCGTACGAGCTGATCGAGAGCCTCGGGACGGACGGCGGGCCGCGAGCGCTGCTGGTGCACGGCACCAACCTCGCGGTGTCGTCGCCGCGCGGGCGCTTCGTCGCCGAGCGGCTCGCGGCGCTGGACCTGCTGGTCGTCAGCGACGTCGTGCTGTCCGAGACCGCCGCGCTGGCCGACGTCGTCCTGCCGGTCACGCAGTGGGCCGAGGAGGACGGCACGATGACCAACCTCGAGGGCCGGGTGATCCGGCGGCGCCGGGCCGTCGCGCCGCCGCCGGGCGTGCGCACCGAGCTGGAGGTGCTGACGGCGCTCGCGAGGCGGCTGGGCCGGGGCGAGGGATTCAGCGCCGACCCGGAGACCGTCTACGACGAGTTGCGCCGGGCCAGCGCGGGCGGCGTCGCCGACTACGCCGGCATCGGCTGGGACCGCATCGACGCCGAGGGCGGGGTGTTCTGGCCGTGCCCGTCGGCCTCGCACCCGGGGACGCCGCGGCTGTTCGCGGACGGCTTCCCGACGCCCGACGGCCGGGCCCGGTTCGTCGCCGTCGAGCACCGGCCGCCGGCCGAGGACGTCGACGCCGACCACCCCGTCTACCTGACGACCGGCCGGGTGCTGCAGCAGTACCAGAGCGGCGCGCAGACCCGCCGGATCCCGGCGCTGGCGGTCGAGCCGCACGTCGAGATCCACCCCGACCTCGCCGGACGCAGCGGGCTGGCCGACGGCGACCTCGTCCGGGTGGTCAGCCGTCGCGGCGACGCCGTCGGACGGGTCCGGCTGACCACGACGATCCGGCCCGACACCGTGTTCATGCCGTTCCACTGGGGCGGCGAGCAGGCGGTGAATCGGGTGACCAACCCCGCGCTGGACCCGGTCTCGCGGATGCCGGAGTTCAAGGTGTGCGCGGTGCGGCTGGAACGGGTGGTCGCGTGACCCGGATCCTCGTTGTCGGACACGGCATGGCCGGCGCCCGGTTCGTGCAGGAGCTGCGCGCCCGCGACCCCGGCCGCCGGTTCGAGCTGACGGTGCTGGGTGCGGAGCCGGAGGCCGCGTACAACCGGGTGCTGCTGTCGTCGGTGCTGGCCGGGTCGCTGACGCCGGCGGAGATCGAGACGGTGCCGTCGGCCTGGTACGCCGCCGAGGACGTCGAGCTGCGTACCGGCGTCACGGTGGCCGCGATCGACCGACGTCGCCGCCGCGTCCTCACGACCGCCGGCGAGCACATCCCGTACGACCACCTCGTGCTGGCCACCGGCAGCCGGCCGTGGGTGCCGCCGATCGACGGGCTGACCGGCGACGACGGCGAGCTTGACCGCGACGTCGTCGTCTTCCGCACTCTGGGCGACTGCCGGGCGATGCTGGCGCGGCTGCACCGGGTGCGGCACGCGGTGGTTCTCGGCGGCGGGCTGCTCGGACTGGAGGCGGCCCGCGGGCTGGCCGGTCGCGGGATCGCCGTCGAGGTCGTGCACCCGGCGGACCGGCCGATGGAGCGGCAGCTGGATCTCGACGCCGGCCGGGTGCTGGCCCGGACGCTGCGCACGCTGGGGGTGCACGTGCGGCTCAACGCGGGGGCGGTGCGGTTCACCGACGGCTGGGGCGGCGGCGGGCGCGGCCTGCGGCTGGAGGACGGCACCCGGCTGCCGGCCGACCTCGTCGTCGTGGCCTGCGGGGTGCGTCCGAACAGCGCGCTGGCGGCGGCCGCGGGCGTCGCGACCGAGCGGGCGATCGTCGTCGACGACACCATGACCTCGGTGACCGACCCGGCGATCCACGCCATCGGTGAGTGCGCGCAGCACGACGGCCAGGTGTACGGGCTGGTCGCGCCGGCGTGGGAGCAGGCCACGGTGCTGGCCGACGTGCTCACCGGCGGGGCCGCGCGGTACAGCGGCTCGGCCGTCGTCACCCGGCTCAAGGCGGCCGGCGTCGACCTCGCCGCGATGGGCGAGACCGACGTCGACGACTTCGCCGACGGTGTCGAGGTGCTGCGGTTCGCCGACCCGGCCCGCGGGACGTACCAGAAGGTCGTGATCCGCGACGACCGCGTCACCGGCGCGATCATGCTCGGCGGGCCGGAGACGGTCGGCGCCGTCACCCAGCTGTTCGACCGCGCGGCGCCGCCGCCGGCCGACCGGCGCGCCCTGATCTTCCCCGGCGTGGCCTCGGCCGCCGTCGATGCCGCGGACGCGCCGGACGACCAGACCATCTGCCGGTGCAACGGCGTCACCGCGGGCCGGATTCGCGCGGCCGGCGCGGACACCGTCGCCGAGGTCGCCGCCACCACCCGCGCGACCACCGGCTGCGGCGGCTGCCGCGCCGACGTCGCCGCGCTGCTCGCGTCCCGACCCACCGTGGAGGTCCCCGCATGAGTGCACCACGTCACCTCGTCGTCGTCGGCAACGGCATGGTCGGGCAGCGGCTGGTCGAGGCGGTCCGGCAGCGTGACCCGCGGCGGCGGTGGCGCATCACCGTCCTCGGCGAGGAGCCGCGGCCCGCCTACGACCGCGTCGCGCTGACCTCGTACCTCACCGGGACGACCGAGGAGGAGCTGCGGCTGGTCCCGGACGGCTGCTACGACGACGGCTGCGAGCTGCTGCTGGGCGAGGCGGTCGTCGAGATCGACCGGGCTGCCCGGCGGGTGCGCACGTCGGCCGGTCGGGAGGTCGGCTACGACGCGCTGGTGCTGGCCACCGGGTCGCGGCCGTTCGTGCCGCCGGTGCCGGGCGCGGACCTGGACGGCTGTTTCGTCTACCGGACCATCGACGACCTGGACGCGCTGCGATCCCGGGCCGCGTCGGTGTCGTCCGGCGTGGTCGTGGGCGGCGGCCTGCTCGGGCTGGAGGCGGCGAACGCGCTGCTCTCGCTCGGACTGTCGGCCGGCGTGGTGGAGTTCGCGCCGCGGCTGATGCCCGCGCAGGTCGACCGCGGCGGCGGCGAGGTGCTGCGGCGCCGGGTCGAGGCGCTCGGGCTGACCGCCCGGCTGGACACCGCGACCGAGCGGATCTCGGCCGTCGACGGCGGGCTGCGGCTGACCTTCGCCGACGGATCGTCGCTGGACACCGGGGTGGTGGTGTTCTCCGCCGGGATCCGGCCGCGGGACGAGCTGGCGCGTGCGGCCGGGCTCGCCGTCGGGGAGCGCGGCGGTGTGGTCGTCGACGAGGGCTGCCGGACGTCCGACCCGGCGATCTGGGCGGTCGGCGAGTGCGCGGTGGCCGGCGGCCGCGTCTACGGGCTGGTCGCGCCCGGCTACGAGATGGCCGAGGTGGTGGCCGACCGGCTGCTCGGCGGCGACGCGGCGTTCGCCGAGGCCGACACGTCCACGAAGCTCAAGCTGCTCGGCGTCGACGTCGCCAGCTTCGGCGACGCGCACGCGGCGGCGCCGGACGCGCTCGAGGTGGTCTACGCGGACCCCGTCGGCGGCGTCTACAAGAAGCTGGTCGTCACCGACGACGCGTCGCGGCTGCTCGGCGGGGTGCTGGTCGGCGACGCGTCGGCGTACGCGGCGCTGCGGACGATGGTCGGGCAGCCGCTCGCCGACACCCCCGAGCAGCTGCTGCTGGCCGGGCCGTCCACGTCCGACCTCGGTGACGACGCACAGGTGTGCTCGTGCCAGAACGTCTCCGCCGGGGCCATCCGCGCCGCGATCCATGACGAGGGCTGCGCCGACGTGGGCGCGCTGAAGGCGTGCACCCGGGCCGGCACCGTCTGCGGTAGCTGTGTCCCGCTGCTGAAGACGCTGCTCACGCAGTCCGGCGTCGAGGCGAACCCGGCGCTGTGCGAGCACTTCGCCATGGGCCGCGCGGAACTGTTCGACCTGGTCAGGGTCACTGGGCTCCGGACCTTCAGCGGGATCGTCGCCCGGCACGGGACCGGCCGCGGCTGCGACATCTGCAAGCCGGTGGTCGCGTCGATCCTGGCCAGCCTGGGCAGCGGCCACGTCCTGGACGGCGAGCAGGCGGCGCTGCAGGACACCAACGACCACTTCCTGGCCAACCTGCAGCGCAACGGCACCTACTCGGTCGTGCCGCGGGTGCCGGGCGGCGAGCTGACGCCGGAGGGGCTGATCGCGATCGGCGAGGTGGCCCGCGACTTCGGTCTCTACTCCAAGATCACCGGCGGACAGCGCATCGACCTCCTCGGCGCGCGGGTGGAGCAGCTGCCGGCGATCTGGCGTCGGCTGGTCGACGCCGGGTTCGAGAGCGGGCACGCCTACGGCAAGGCGCTGCGGACGGTGAAGTCGTGCGTCGGGTCGGCCTGGTGCCGGTACGGCGTGCAGGACTCCACGTCGCTGGCGATCATGCTGGAGCTGCGCTATCGCGGGCTGCGGGCGCCGCACAAGATCAAGGCCGGCGTCTCCGGGTGCGCCCGCGAGTGCGCCGAGGCGCGCAGCAAGGACGTCGGCATCATCGCGTCGGAGCACGGCTGGAACCTCTACGTCGGCGGCAACGGCGGGTTCCGGCCGCGGCACGCCGAGCTGTTCGCGTCCGACCTCTCCTCCGAAGCGCTGGTCGCGCTGGTGGATCGGTTCCTCATGTTCTACGTGCGGACGGCCGACCGGCTGCAGCGCACCTCCGCCTGGATCGAGGCGCTCACCGACGAGCACGGCGACGGCCTGGCCTACCTGCGCCGCGTCCTCGTCGACGACTCGCTGGGGCTCGGCGCCGACCTGGACGCCGCGATGGAGGCGCACGTCGGCTCCTACACCGACGAGTGGGCCGCGGTCCTCGACGACGAGGAGAAGCTCGGCCGGTTCGTGTCGTTCGTCAACGCCCCCGACGCTCCCGACCCGAGCATCCGGTTCGAGGTGGAGCGCGGGCAGATCCGTCCCGTCGTGGCGGGGCCGACCCTGGAGGTGGTGCGCCGATGACCGTTCTCGACGTCCGGCTGTGGACCGTCGTCTGCCGCCTCGACCGCCTGCTGCCCGAGCGCGGGGTGGCGGCGCTGGTCGGCGGCGTCCAGGTGGCGATCTTCCGCGGTGTCTCCGGCGATATCCACGCGGTGGGCAACCGCGACCCGTTCAGCGGCGCCCACGTGCTGTCGCGCGGCATCGTGGGGTCGCGCGGCGCCGTCCCGACCGTCGCCTCGCCCCTGCACAAGCAGGTGTTCTCGCTGCTCACCGGGGAATGCCTGGACGAGCCGGGGGTCGCGGTCCCGGTGTACGACGTGCGGGTGCGCGACGGCGACGTCGAGGTGGCGGTGCCGTGACGGAGCACCTGCCGCTGGCGGGATTCACCGTCGCGCTGACGGCCGCGCGCCGGCGGGAGGAACTGGGCGCGCTGCTGGAGCGGCGCGGCGCCCGGGTCGTGCAGGCGCCGGCGATCCGGATCGTGCCGCTGGACGACGACGCCGAGCTGCTCGCGGCGACCCGCCGGTGCGTCGACGAGCCGGTCGACATCGCCGTCGCCACCACCGGGATCGGGTTCCGCGGCTGGATGGAGGCGGCCGACGGGTGGGGACTGGGGGAACGGCTGCTGGACCGGCTCGGGTCGGCGACGCTGCTGGCCCGCGGCCCGAAGGCGCGCGGTGCGCTGCGGGCGGCCGGGCTGACCGACGACTGGGCGCCGCCGTCGGAATCGTCCGCCGAGGTGCTGGAGCACCTGCTCGCGCAGGACCTGACCGGCCGGCGCATCGCGGTGCAGTTGCACGGCGAACCGCTGCCGGACGTCACCGACGCGCTGACCGCCGCCGGCGCCGTCGTCGTCGCGGTGCCGGTCTACCGCTGGGTGCCGCCGGACGACGTCGCGCCGCTGGGCCGGCTGGTCGAGGCGGTCGCGGCCCGGCAGGTCGACTGCGTCGTGTTCACCAGCGCGCCGGCGGTGGCCAGCCTGCTGTCGCTGGCGTCGTCCATGGGGCTCTCGTCCGCGGTGCTCGACGCGCTGCGGTCGTCGGTGCTGCCCGCGTGCGTTGGGCCGGTGACCGCGGCTCGGCTGGAGCGCCTGGGCATCGCGACGGTGCAGCCGGCCCGATCGCGGCTGGGCGCGCTGGTCCGCGAGATCGTGGCGTCGTTGCCGGCCCGCTGCCGCACGCTGCGCGCCGCCGGGCACGCCGTCCAGCTGCGCGGGCACGCCGTCGTCGTCGACGGGGAGGTGCGCGAGCTGCCGCCCGGGCCGATGGCCGTGCTGGCCGAGCTGGCCCGCCGTCCCGGCGTCGTCGTGTCGCGGGCCGAGCTGCTCGCCGTCCTGCCCGGCGGCGGCAGCGACGAGCACGCCGTCGAGATGGCGGTCACCCGGCTGCGCGGCGCCGTCGGGGCTCGCGTCGTCCAGACAGTGGTCAAACGCGGCTACCGGCTGGCGTACGAGCCCGAGGCGTCCGGCGCGGGGAAGTACGCGTCGTGACGGGGCACGTGGCGATCGTCGGCGGCGGACCGGGCGACCCGGGACTGCTCACCCTGCGCGGGTTCGACCTGCTGAAGCAGGCCGACGTCGTGCTGGTGGACCGGCTGGCGCCGCGGTCGCTGCTGGACGCGCTGCGCCCGGACGTCGAGGTCGTCGACGTCGGCAAGGAGCCGCACCGGCACCGGCGCGACCAGCGCGAGATCGAGGCGCTGATGATCGACCGCGCCCGCCGCGGGCTGCGCGTCGTCCGGCTCAAGGGCGGCGACCCCTTCGTCTTCGGCCGCGGCGGCGAGGAGGCGCTCGCCTGCGCCGCGGCCGGCGTGCCGTACGAGGTGGTGCCCGGGGTGAGCAGCGCCGTCGCCGTCCCCGGGCTGGCCGGCATCCCGGTGACGCAGCGCGGCGTGACGCAGGAGGTGACGATCGTCAGCGGGCACGCCCACCCCGATTCGCCGGAGTCGACCGTCGACTGGGATCGGCTGGCGGCCGGCACCGGCACGATCGTCGTGCTGATGGGCGTGACGCACCTCGCCGGTATCGCCGCCCGGCTCGTCGCCGGCGGGCGGCGGCCGGGCACGCCGGTCGCCGTCGTGATGGCCAGCGGCGCGCGGGTCGTCGTCGCGACCCTGGACACCGTCGGCTGCGCGGCCGAAGGGATCGAGCCGCCCGCTGTCGTCGTGGTCGGCGACGTGGTCGCGCTGCGCGACCTGCTGGCGTGAGCGCGCGGTCAGCTGCGGGTGCCGCGGGCGCGGCGGGCGACCCGGCGCTGCCAGCGGTCCATCTCCGAGCGCAGCGGCGTGGCCAGGAACTCGCCCAGCGTGACGCCCGCGGCCAGCGCCAGCGCGATGCCGAACGCGGCGATCAGCTGCCCCGTCCCGCCGACGACGTCGTCGCCCTCGACCATGCGGAACATCGCGTTGTAGATCGCCAGGCCCGGCAGCAGCGGCGTGATACCGCACACCGAGATGACCAGGTTCGGCGTCTTCAGCGGCTCGCTCAGACCGCCGGCGATCAGGCCCACCACCAGCGCCGCGAGGAAGGACGAGCCGGCCGGGCCGATCTCCAGCACCTGACGGCCCAGCAGCAGCACCGCGGCCGCCACCATGCCGACACCGAGCACGACCGGGATCGTGCGCGCCCGCGTGTACGACGCGAGGCTCCAGGCGCCGGCGATGAGGCCGCCGCTGAGGATCTGGATCGTGGTCGGGATGTTCAGCGTGCCCGGCTCGAGGATCGTCAGCGGGATGCCGGCCCGCTGGCCCAGATCGAGCATGACGCCGATGCCGACCACCAGCCCGATCGTGTGCAGCACCACCTCGTACGTCCGGGCCGCGGCCGTCAGCGGATAGCCGGCGATGGCGTCCTCGGCCGAGCCGACCAGCGACAGCCCGGCCAGCAGCACGACGATGCCGGACGCCACGATCAGCGACGGCGGCAGCAGCGTCGGCGACCAGCCGAAGCGGTCCGTCGCCCACAACGCCGCCAGCCCCACCACCGTCGCCAGCCCCGCGCCGATGACCTGCTGGAACAGGTACGGCAGGCCCCAGCGGCGCAGCGCGCGCAACGTCCGGTCGATGACGACCGTGGTGATCGCCGCGACCAGCGCCACCAGCCAGCCGCCGTTGAGCAGCAGCGCCACCCCCGAGGCCATCAGGCCCAGCGCCAGCGTCACGATCCAGCGCCGGTACGGGTGCGGCGCCGCCAGGACGTCGTCCAGCCGCCGCTGCGCGTCGTCGAGGGTGACCCCGCCGCGATGCACGTCGTCGACCAGGTCGAACAGCTCCGCCAACCGGCTGTAGTCGGAGTTGCGCAGGTTGATGACGCGGACCTTCGTGATGGGGTCGTCGTCGCGGTCGATGGAGGCGATGATCGAGATGAACGTGATGTCGACCTGCAACCGCGTCACCCCGAACCCGGCCGCGAGCCGCAGCAGCGCCGCCGTCACGTCCGCCACCGGCGCGCCCGTCGCGATCATGGCGTCGCCGGTGCGCAGGATGAGGTCCAGGACCTGACGTTCCTCGTCCGCCGTCAGCCGGCTCTGCAGGCCGCGGATCGCCAGCGGCTGCGTCGGCGGGCCCTGCGGGCGGACCACGCGGCGGGCACGCTGCCGGAACGGGCCCTGGGCGCTGGGGTCGGACGTCATGATCTGACGGTACGAACTCCGGCGAGCCGGCGTCGAGCGAGACTGGTGTCGTGACCCTCATCGCCGTGGCGCACGGGACCCGCGCCCCCGAAGGACCCGTCGTGCTCGAGTCGCTGCTGTCCGGCGTGCGGACGTTGCTGCCGGGGGTGGACGTCCGGGTGGCGTACGTCGACGTGATCGAGCCGACGCTGTCGTCCGTGCTGGCGGGGGTTCCCGCCGGTGAGCGGCCGGTCGTGGTGCCGATGTTCCTCGCGTCGGGGTACCACGTGCGGGTCGACGTGCCCGAGGCCGTGACGGCGGACGGCGGACGGGCCTTGGTGACGCCGGCGCTCGGTCCAGACGCCGCCGTCGTCGCCGCCGTGGAGGCGCGGCTGCGTTCTGCTTCTGCCGACCTGCCGTCCGCCGTCGTGCTGGCCGCCGCGGGTTCGTCGGACGCCTCGGCCCTGGCCGAGGTCTCCGTCGCGGCCTCGCTGCTCTCGTCGGCGCTGTCCCGTCCGGTCGTGCCGGCCTTCGTGACGACCGCCTCGCCGTCCGTGCCCGACGCGGTCGCGTCGCTGCGCGCCGCCGGCCACGCCCGCGTCGGCGTCGCGTCGTACCTGCTCGCGCCCGGGCTCTTCCAGCAACGCCTCACCACCTCCGGCGCCGACGTCGTCGCCCCGCCGATCGGGCCGCACCCGCTGGTCGCCGCCCTCATCGCGGAGCGCTACCGGGCGGTCACGCCTCCCGCAGACCCGCCTCCGTGAGCCGCCGCAGATGCTCGGCGTACCCCTCCGGCTCCGGCCGCCGCACGGTCTCGCCGGAGACGGCGTCGTACACGCCCTGCGCGGTCAGCCCGCGCGCCGCCAGCCACGCCGCGGCCCCCTCGCTACTGCCCTCCTCGTCCTCGTCGACCGCGTGCAGCATGTAGTCGGTGAGCCGCTCCCGGCCCCACTGATCGGCCGGGACGGGGTACGGGTCGCCAGGCGGCGCCTCCGGCCCGAACGCGTCGAACCAGAGGTCGCGCAGCCATTCGTCCGTGCCCCACTGCGAGTCGTTCGGGCGTGGCGGCAACGACGACTCGCGGATGTGAGTGGCCAGTTCGGCGCGGAAGTCGAGGACGCCCTGGTTGCT
Organism: Jiangella sp. DSM 45060; assembly: GCF_900105175.1. Lineage (NCBI taxonomy): Bacteria > Bacillati > Actinomycetota > Actinomycetes > Jiangellales > Jiangellaceae > Jiangella > Jiangella sp. DSM 45060. The sequence goes on from NZ_LT629771.1 coordinate 7,053,179, forward strand.
CTCGGCCAGCCAGGCCGGGACGCGCTCGCACGCCTCGATGTACAGCCGGAGGTCGGTCTCGGCGCTGAACCAGCCGCCGAGGTAACCGCGGAAGTTCTGACTGCGTGGGATCACGTGAGGTCCTCGAGACGCTGGTTGTCGGGCGCAGGGCTGTCGCTGGGGTAGTAGGTCACCATGACCCAGCCGTCCTCCCGGTGTTTGAACACGAGCCGGACGCCCGGGTCGGCGCCGTCGGCGATCGGGTCGTACGGAATGGTACGCACGGGCGCCATGCACTCGTCGTCGTTCTTCATCGCGTCGCGGCGCATCCGTACCCAGTCGCGGGCGGCCTGCGGGGTACCGGTTCCCGCGCCGCGGTACGCCACCGCGTCGCCGGGTGCCAGCCCGCCTTGGCGTGCGGTGATGAAGAACGGCGCGATGCCGCCCGCTGAGTGATCCCGGAGAAACCCGTCGATACCGCCCTCGTGACGGCCGGCGACCGCCAGGAAAGCTTCGAGCGGCCGCACGAACGCCGCCTCGCTCGTGAACGCGCCGGCATCGACCATGACCCGGTGCTGGGAGACGACCTTGCCGTCGGGGCGGATGCGCCAGGGGTCGGCGCCCGGGGTGGCGTGGTCGGGCGGGCGGGTCCAGCCGACGCGGAGTTCGAGCTCGCGGTCGCTGACCTGGGGGCCGTGGATCTCGACCGCATGGCAGGCCTCATGCGACAACCACGCCCGCACGACGGCCTGGTGGGGCGGGGAGACCGCCGCCACGATGCGGTCGCGGGCGTCGTCGATGGCGAGCTGCCGGGCGGCGGGCTGAGCGGCGGCGTCGGCCTTGGACGTGGCGCGGCCGCCGGAGAGGTCGCCGAGCACAGCGGCCACGTAGGAGCGGGCGAAACCGTCCGGAAACGCCTGCACGAACCCGGCGGCGCCCGGGACGGCGAGCGGGCCCGGGTCGAGCGGCGGCAGCGGCGGGAGTTGGTGGTGGTCGACGGCGAGGAGGTCGAGCAGGGCGTGGATCTCGGTGGCGATGGCGGTGCGGGTGTCAGTCGCCAGCGCGGCCAGGTCGGCGGGGAACGCGGCGGCCGGCCCCGCCGCGTCGTCGGCGGCGCGGCGGGCCAGCGGGTGCCGCGCGGCGCGGGCCGCCTCGGACGGGCGCAGCGCGGCCTTCGCGGCCCGGGCGGCGACGTCGTGCAGCTCGCGTTCGGCGTCGGCGCGGGCACGCAGCAACGACTCCACCGCCTGACGCAGCACGCTCTGGCCCGACCCGCTCACACCGTCGAAGGTCCCCGCCGCACGAACCCTGTGACACCTACGGCCAGGGAACCTCGGTGTGGGTGGGCGTCGCCCAGGGGCCGTGCGTGATCGTGCCCAGGTCCTCCTCCGACGGTCCGCCGGGCAGCGGCGGCACGAACGCGGCCAGCTGGTCCGGCCGGTAGACCAGCCAGCTCTGCTCGACCCCGCCGGTCAGGCCGTCCAGGGGTCGGGCGCCGAAGAAGCCGTCGGAGACCTCCTGCCACCGGTCGCCGTCGAGCCGCCACAGCCCGGCCGGCGAGAGCGCCGAACAGTCGCTCGCGGTCTCGTCCATGCTCGCGTAGAGGGCCTCGCCGTTGAAGAACACGTCCCCGACGATCAACCCGTCGGGCACCGGCGCGGACGCGACCTCCGTCAGGTCGGCGCCGCCGAGCACCGTCGCCTCGGCACTGCACGCGCCATAGCCGGTGACGACGGCGACCCGCGTGTCGTCGGCGGAGACGGCGATCGCCGCCTGGGACGAGCCCATGACGTCGTGCGACAGTTCGGCGCTGCCGGAGGCCGGGTCGACCAGCCACACCCGTTCCGACGCCTGCGCGCCGCCCGACTCGTGCACGAGCAACCGCCCGCCCACCGCGCCGAGCAGAGTCTTCGACCCGACCGCGTCGGCCGGGAACGCCGCGGTCGTGGTCGCGACCTCCTCCAGGGTCGCGGCGTCGTACCAGGTCATGGTGCCCGCGTAGTCCATGCCGACGACGACGTCGCCGGTCTCGCCGTCGACCTCGACGTCCTCGAGGAACGCGGGCCGGCCCTCCGAGCACCAGCCGCACGGCGCCTCGACCAGCTCGGCGCCGGCCGCGTCCCAGGTGAACAGCTCGCCGTCGTCGGCGCCGACGAGCCGCGACCCGTCGGAGGCCCAGCCCACCCAGCGCACCGCGACCCCGGGGTCGACCGCCCGGACGTGCTCCACCCGACCACCGTCGAAGGCGAACAGCTGGTCGTCGCTGACGTAGGCCAGGCGGGTGCTGTCCGCCGACGGCGTCGCGGGCGGCTCGCCGTCCAGGACCTGCTCCAGTGCGCCGGTGATGTCCAGGAAGCCGTCGCCCAAGCCGAGTCCCAGCCGGTCCTCCTCGTCCAGCGGGTCGAGGTCGGCGGTGTCCACCAGCGCGTGCGCGATCGTGTCGCCACGCGCTTCCGGCGCGGCCGCCCGGATCAGCGCGGCCGCGGCGGCGACGTGCGGCGCGGCCTGGGACGTGCCGCTGATCCCCTTGTAGTCACCGCCGGGGTACGTGGAGAGCACGCTGGTTCGCAGGTCACCGCCACCGGGCGCGACGAGGTCGATGTCCTCGTTGCGCGTGGAGTAGCCGGCCAGGTCGAAGTCCTCCTGCACCGCGCCGACGGCGATCACGCCCGCGAGGGCGGCCGGGGTCTGCCGCTGGTGGCGGTCGTCGCAGCCGATGACCGGCAGCCCGCAGTTGCCGCCGGACGAGACCACGACCACGTCGTTGCTGACGGCGAAGTACACCGCCGCCGCCTCGACGTCCAGGTCCTGGTTCTCCTCGACGTCGGGCGACTCCGGGATCGGCCCGCCGAAGGACATGTTCACCGCATCGGCGTCGTGGTTGACGGCCCAGACCAGCCCGGTCGGCCAGGTCGGCCGCCCGGGGTCGTCGGCGTCCTCGAGCAGCACCGGCACGTCGAGGACGCTCACGCGCGGCGCGACCCCCACGATGCCGCCGTTGTCGCGCCGGGCGGCCGCGATGCCGGCGACGTGCGTGCCGTGGCCGTGCGGGTCGTGGGCGCCCTCACCGGGATAATGGCGGCGTTCGACGACGGCGTCGCCGAGGTCCGGGTGCGTCTCGTCGATGCCGGTGTCGAGGACCGCCAGCACGGCGCCGTCGCCGTCCGGCCAGGGCAGGTCGGGCGACCCAGTCTCGGCACCGAGCCGGTCCAGCGGCCACTGGTCGTGGCGGCGGTCGTCCTCCGCGTCGACGGCGACCTCGCCGACCACGCCGGCGGCGACGACGCCGCTCTCCTCGAGCACCTCGGCCCGGCGCGCCTCGACCTCGTCGGCCGCGAGGTACTCGGTGGTCGCGACGAGGCAGTCGTTCTCGTCGACGCGCAGGATGTCGAGGGCGACCAGCGTGTCGTCGCCGGGCGCGGCGACCGGCTCGTCCGGGCAGTCCGCGGCGGGGACGGCGGAGTCGAGCAGCGCCCGCTGCTCGTCGCTGAGCACGCCGGCGAGATCGGCCGCGGTGTCGGCGGCTTCACCGTCGTCACGGGTCACCACGACGACCACGACGGCGGCCGCGATGACGACGACCAGAGCCGAGAGAGCGAGCAGCAGCCGGCGGTTCACGGCGCGCGCTTCACCCGCTCGCTGGGCGGCAATGGCTCGTTGTGCACGACGACGTCGAACTCGCCGCGGATCTCGATGCGTCTGGCGTCACCGTCAGCCGCCTTCAACGCCTGCGCCCAGACGGCGGGGTTGACGCGGAGAACGGTGACCTCGTCGTCGGGCTTCTTCGGCACCGGGTCACCGTACGCCTGTCAGGTGTCCGGCAGGTGCCGTCGGCCGCGGCGTGGCGGACGTCACGCCCCGCGCGCCGCCAGCACCCGGCCGAGCGCGTCGACGGCGAGGTCGATCTCGTCGCGCGTCACCACGAGCGGCGGCGCGAACCGGATGGTCGAGCCGTGCGTGTCCTTGACGAGGACGCCCTCGGCCAGCAGCGCCTCGCACGCCTCGCGGCCGCTCATCAGCTCCGGGTTGATGTCGACGCCGGCCCACAGCCCGCGCCCGCGGACCTCGACCACGCCGTGCCCGATCAGCTCGCGCAGCCGCGCATGCAGGTGCGCGCCCAGCTCGACGGCGGCCCGCTGCCACTCACCCGTCGCCAGCATCGCGACGACGGCGCGCCCGGCCGCGCAGGCCAGCGGGTTGCCGCCGAACGTGCTGCCGTGCTCGCCGGGGTGGATGACGCCGAGGACGTCGCTGTTGCCGACGACCGCCGACACCGGCACGACCCCGCCGCCGAGCGCCTTGCCGAGCAGGTAGAGGTCGGGCACGACGCCTTCGTGCTCGCAGGCGAACGTGGTGCCGGTGCGGCCGAGGCCGGACTGGATCTCGTCGGCGATGAACAGCACCCGCCGCTCGTCGCACAGCCGCCGCACGTCCGCCAGGTACCCGGACGGCGGCACGACGACGCCGGCCTCGCCCTGCACCGGCTCGACCAGCACGGCCACCGTGGTGTCGTCGATCGCGGCCGCCATCGCCTCGGCGTCGCCGTACGGGACCACCCGGAAACCGGGCGTGAACGGGCCGAAGTGGGTGCGCGCGACCGGATCGGTGGAGAAGCTGACGACGCTGATGGTGCGGCCGTGGAAGTTGCCCTCAGCGACGATGATCGTCGCCTGGTCCTCCGGCACGCCCTTGACCTCGTAGCCCCACTTGCGGGCCACCTTGAGGCCGGTCTCGACCGCCTCGGCGCCGGTGTTCATCGGCAGCACGAGCTCCTTGCCGGCGAGGTCGGCCAGCTCGCGGGCGAACGGTCCGAGCACGTCGTGGTGGAACGCGCGGCTGGTGAGCGTGACGCGGTCGAGCTGCGCCTTGACGGCGGCGACGATCTGCGGGTGCCGGTGGCCGAAGTTCACCGCGGAGTACGCGGCGAGGAAGTCGAGGTAGCGGCGGCCCTCGACGTCGGTGACCCACGCGCCCTCGGCCTCGGCGACGACGACGGGGAGTGGGTGGTAGTTGTGCGCGGTGCTGCTCTCGACGAGGGCGATCGCGTCCTGGGTGCGGGTGGTCTGCATCGTCACGGGTGCTCCTCGGCGATGGATGGGGCGTGCAGTTCCAGAGTGGCGCACTTGACGCCGCCACCGGACCTCAACAGCTCGGAGACGTCGACGGGAACCGGCTCGAACCCGGCCCGGGCGACGGCGTCGGCGAGGTCGTGCGCCTGTGCGGCGAGCACCACGTGCCGGCCGTCGCTGACGGCATTCAGCCCGAGCACGAGCGCGTCGGCCTCGGTGGCGACGATCGCCTCGGGGAACAGCCCGGCCAGCAGCTCCTGGCTGGCCGGCGAGAACGCCGGCGGGAAGTACGCGATCGTCGTCGAGTCGAGGACGGCGAGCGCGGTGTCGAGGTGGTAGAAGCGCGGGTCGACCAGCTCCAGCGGCACCACCGGCACCCCGAAGACGGCGGCCAGCTCGGCGTGCGCGGCGGGGTCGGACCGGAACCCGGCGCCGGCCAGGATCCGCCCGCCGGCCCACGCGAAGTCGCCCTCGCCCTCGTTGACGGCGACCGGCTCGGTGACGGCGACGCCCGCGGCCTCCAGCCACGACCGGTGCGCCGGCGCCTCGTCGGCCCGGACCAGCTCGCGGAACCGGGCACCGAGCGCGCGGTCGCCGACCACGAACGCGCCGTTCGCCGCGAACACCATGTCCGGCAGGCCGGGCCGCGGGTCGAGCAGGTGGACGCGATGGCCCAACCGCTCGTACGTCGCGCGCAGGTCGTCCCACTGTGTCAACGCACGATCAACATTGACGGGTCGGGATGGATCCATCCATACGTTGATCGAGTAATGGACGGCGAAGTGTTCTGGACGGCACATCACGTAGTCGCGGGTGGTCGCGACACGGGAGCTGCCGGTCGAGAACGCGTTCGCGCTGCCCGGCACGGGCCGGCCGGGAGGGAGCCGGGTCAGCTCCGTGGCGTCGTTCACGGTCACAGCGCCAAGGTAGAGCGCGGCGACGGTGGCGATCGAGATCGTTCCATTGCCATATGCAGGCGAAACGTTGCGTCTGTTCTCGAACGAACGGCGATTCGTTGCGTCGGATGGCGCGGAAGGGGACGATCCACCCATGACACTCGACGCGCTGGACGAGCGGATCATCCGGGCCCTCATGGCCGACGGCCGGGCCAGCTACGGCGCCATCGGCCAGAAGGTCAGCCTGTCCGCGCCCGCCGTCAAGCGCCGCGTCGACCGGCTGCGCGCCCGCGGCGTCGTCACCGGGTTCACCGTCAGGGTCGAACCGGCCGAGATCGGCTGGAGCACCGAGGCGTACGTCGAGCTGTTCTGCAACCCGCGCACGACCGGCGAGCAGATCGCCCGCCGCGTGCAGACCTACCCGGAGGTCGTCGAGGCGTTCATGGTCACCGGCGACGCCGACGCCATGCTGCACGTCTTCGCCGGGAGCATGCAGCACTTCGAGCGCGTGCTGACGGAGATCTCCGCCGAGCCGTTCGTCGCCCGCACCCGCAGCGTGCTGGTGCTGTCGCCGCTGCTCCGGCGCGTGCAGGCGCCCCGAACCGACGCGGACGCCGACGTGGACGCCGACGCCTGATCGTCCCCCGACCCCGCCGTCCGAGTTGATCTTGGAGCAACGGCGCAATTGCGGGGCGATGTGCCCGATTGGTTCCGCGGCTTCTCCAAGATCAACGTGGCGCGAGGCGTGGAATTACACGTGTGTGCTTAGTCAAGGCGACACGCCGTGTGACTCCTGAAATTCTTGTGATTCCTGTTCACTCCCGTGATTTTCTTGGTTACTGTGCTTCGTGGGACGCCAGGTACGGGGGAGGTTGTCAGTGCGGAATCGGTTCGTGGCAGGGGTGTTCGCCACCGCGCTGGCCGCCGGCGTGGTCGGGCCGGCGCACGCCGACCCGGCCGTTCCCACCGAGTCCGAGCTCCAGGACGCCCGCGACGCCGAGGCGGCCGCCGCCGGTGACGTGGCGGCGCTGGAGGCGCGGCTGGCCGATCTGACGGCGCAGGTCGACGCGCTGTACATCGCGGCGGCCAAGGCGATCGAGGCCTACAACGGCGCCCGGGTGCTGCTCGAGCAGGCCACCGAGGCGGAGGCGACGGCGCGCGCGGCGGCCGAGCAGCGGGCGGCCGAGGCCGAGCAGGCCCGCATCGAACTGGGCCGTATGGCCGCGGCGACGTACAGCCAGGGCGGCCAGCTGGCCGGCGTCGGCATGGTGCTCGGCGCCGACGACGGGCAGGCGCTCTACGAGGGCATGGGCGCGCTGCGCGCCGTCACCCGTTCTCAGGCCACCATCGCGCAGCGGGCCCGCGACGCCCGGCACGAGGCCGACGACGCGGCGGCACTGGCGGCCACGGCGCTGGCGGAGCGGTCCGCGGCGGCCGAGCAGGCCGACACCGCGCGCGCCGCCGCCGAGGCCGCCGTCGCCGGGCAGGAGCAGGCCGTCGCCGCCGTCGAGGAGCAGCGCGGCGCCGCCATCACCCAGCTCGCCGCGGCCCGAGGCACCACCGTCGCGCTGGAGCGGCAGCGTCAGGAGGCGCTCGCCGCCGAGCAGGAGCAGGCCGAGGAAGAGCAGGCGGAGCAGCCGACCGCCCCGCCGCAGCCGACCACCGAGCCGTCGGTCGGCCCGCCGGACGACCCGACCGTGCCGGTCGAGCCGCCGCCGACCACCCCGCCGCAGCCGACGACGGAGCCGAGCCCGCCGCAGCCCACGACGCCGCCGCAGCCCACGACGCCGCCGGAGCCGCCTGAGCCACCGGTCCCGCCGCAGCCCACCGTCGAGCCGTCGCCGGAGCCGACCGAGGAACCGGAGGAGCCCGAGCAGCCGGACCCGCCGGCCAACGGCGCCCAGGCCGCCGTCGACTACGCGTACGCGCAGGTCGGCAAGCCGTACGAGTGGGGCGCCGACGGCCCGAACAGCTTCGACTGCTCCGGCCTCACCATGCGGGCCTGGGAGGCCGGCGGTGTGGGTCTGCCGCACTGGAGCGTCGCCCAGGCGCAGGCGGTCGACCGCGTCTCGTACTCCGACCTGCGCCCCGGCGACCTGATCTTCTGGTCCGACAACGGACAGGCCTCCGGCGTGTACCACGTGGGCCTGTACATCGGCGGCGGCCGGATGATCCACGCGCCGCGGCCGGGCAAGAACGTCGAGGTCCAGAACGTCTTCTACTGGGTCGACCCGTCCTTCTACGGCCGCGTCTAGAACCCGGCCGCTAGTGCGTCCCGCCTGAGTCGATCAGGCGCTGGCGGGAGGCCTTGATCTCCTCCTCGGCGGCGCCGCGGTCGACCCAGGTGGCGCCCTCGACCGACTTGCCCGGCTCGAGGTCCTTGTAGATCTCGAAGAAGTGCTGGATCTCCAGCCGGTCGAACTCGGGGACGTCGCCGATGTCCTGGAACGTGCTCTTCCGCGGGTCGCCCGCGGGCACGCAGAGCACCTTGTCGTCGCCGCCGGCCTCGTCCTTCATCCGGAACATGCCGACGGCGCGGCAGCGGATGAGGCACCCCGGGAACGTCGGCTCCTCGAGCAGCACCAGGGCGTCGAGCGGATCGCCGTCGAGCCCCAGGGTGTCGTCGATGAACCCGTAGTCGTGGGGGTAGCGCGTCGACGTGAAGAGCCGGCGGTCGAGTTTGATGCGGCCGGTCTCGTGGTCCATTTCGTACTTGTTCCGGCTCCCGGCCGGTATCTCGATGGTGACGTCGAACTCCACCTGTAGGTCCTTCCCCCACGCGTCCCGATGTGCTGGTCGGGTCCAGTCTCCCGTACGGTGATGACCGCCGTGTCAACAGGTTGAGGGGGCGACGATGTGGAGGCGGGTCGCGATCGCGACGGGCTGCGTGGTCGTGCTGGCCGCCGGCGCCGGTGTCGTGCTCGACCGCACCACCGGCCTGCCCTGGATCGACGACGAGGCGGCGGCCGAGACGCCGCTGTTCCGGCCGGCGGCGGCGCCCGCTCCGACGTGGACCCCGGCGCCGGGCGTTCTGGCTGCTCCGGCCGACGCCGGCGCGACGGGTGAGCCGGCCGTCGGCGACGTGCTCGCCCCGGCGCTGGGCGCGGCCGGGCTGGGCGGTCGCGTCGGGGTCAGCGTCGTGGACCTCGTCACCGGGACGCCGTCCTACGAGACCGCCGGCGCCGACCCGCACACGCCGGCCAGCACGCTGAAGATCCTCACCGGCGCCGCCGCGCTGCACGCGCTCGGTCCGGACCACCGGTTCACCACCCGCGTCGTCAGCGGGCCGGACCCGTCCGCCGTCACACTGGTCGGCGGCGGCGACCCCACGCTCACGGCCGGCGACGACGGCACCGGCACCCGGCTGGCCGGCCTCGCCGCGGCGACGGCGCAGGCGCTGACCGACGCCGGGGTGTCGTCGGTGACGCTGTCGTACGACGCGTCGCTGTTCAGCGGGCCGGCCGCGGACCCCGACTGGAGCCCCGGCTACATCCCCAGCGTCGTCTCGCCCACGACCGCGCTGGCCGCCGACATCATGGACCGCCCGTCCGACCCGCCGCTCGACGCGGCCGAGGAGTTCGCCGGCCTGCTCGCCGACCACGGCATCGCGGTCGACGGCGACCCGGCCGAGGCCGTCGCACCCGCCGACGCCCCCGAGCTGGCCTCCGTCGCGTCCGCACCGCTCGCGACGATCGTCGAGGACATCCTCACCAGCAGCGACAACGACGGCGCCGAGGTGCTGGCCCGGCACGTCGCGCTCGCGTCCGGCGCGGCCGGGACGTCCGAGGCGGCCGGCCCGGCCATCGTCGCGGCGCTCGCGGACCTCGGCCTCGACGCGTCCGGCGCCACGCTGCTCGACGGCAGCGGGCTGGCACGCGGCAGCGCCGTCCCGGCCACGCTGATCACCCAGACGTTGGCCCTGGCCGCCGGGCCGGACCACCCGGAGCTGCGCGCCGTCGTCACCGGGCTGCCGGTCGCCGCGTTCACCGGCACGCTCGCCGACCGGTTCGACGACTCCGCCGCGGCCGGTCTGGTCCGCGCCAAGACCGGCACGCTCACCGGCGTCAGTGCCCTGGCCGGCGTCGTGGTCGCCGCCGACGGCGTCGCGTACGCGTTCGCGGTGCTCGCCGACGACGTCGGCAACACGACGGAGGCGCGGGCCGCCCTCGACGACGTCGCGGCCGCCCTCGCCGGCTGCGGCTGCGCATAGGGCCCGCCGCCGCCCGGTGACGTAGCGTGGTCGTATGACGACCGCTGACTCCGCTCCCGACATGGTCGACTGGGATCTCGCGGTCGCGACGGCGCAACGACTGGCCGGTCCCGGGCCGTCGGTCACCGACTCCGAGGCCCGCGAGGCCGTGGCGGAGTTGCGCCGGCTCGCGACCGAGGCCGAGGCGCACGTCAACGGCTTCACCGGTCTCGACGCCTCGCTCGGCTACGCGCCGCTGGTGGTCGTCGACCGCGGCAACTGGGCCCGGGCCAACGCCCAGAGCATGCGCACGATCATCGCGCCGCTGCAGCGCAAGCTGCAGAAGGGCCGCGAGCACAGCCCGTTCCAGCGGGTCGGCCCGAAGGTCACCGGGCTGCAGACCGGCGCGCTGCTGGCGTTCCTGGCCAGCAAGGTGCTCGGCCAGTTCGACCCGTTCTGGGCCGGCAAGCTGGGCGGACCCGACGACGGCGCACAGGGCCGGCTGCTGCTGGTCGCGCCGAACATCGTCCACGTCGAGCGCGAACTGGGCGTCGACCCACACGACTTCCGGCTCTGGGTCACACTGCACGAAGAGACCCACCGCGTGCAGTTCACCGCGGTCCCGTGGCTGCGCGACCACCTCGCCAGTGAGATCGAAGCGTTCGTCGAGGCCACCGACGTCGACCCCGGCGCGTTCCTCACCCGCGCCCGCGACGCCATCCGGGCCCTCGGCGAGACCGCCCGGTCCGCCGACGGCGGCGGCTCCGTCCTCGATCTCGTGCAGACGCCGGCGCAGAAGGCCGTCCTCGACCGCGTCACCGCGTTCATGTCGCTGCTCGAGGGGCACGCCGACGTCGTCATGGACGGCGTCGGGCCCGACGTCATCCCGTCGGTCGAGACCATCCGGCGCCGGTTCCAGCGCCGCCGCTACTCCTCCGTCGGGCTCGACCGCACCATCCGCCGGCTGCTCGGCCTCGACGCCAAGATGCGCCAGTACCGCGACGGCGCCGCCTTCGTCAACGCCGTCGTCGGCCGCGTCGGCATGCCGGGCTTCAACCGCATCTGGGAGTCGCCGGCCACGCTGCCGACCAAGGACGAGATCGCCGATCCCGTCGCCTGGGTGCGCCGGGTGCACGGCCAGCCGGCGCTGGGCTGATCCTGCTCCCATGGGGCACCCGCACCTCGACGTCCGGCGGGCCGTGCGCTCTGCGCTCGCGGACCTCGCCGATGGCTCGACCGTGCTCGTGGCCTGCTCCGGCGGGGCCGACTCGCTCTCGCTGGCGGCGGCGACGGCCTGGGTGGCCGCCCGTTCGTCCGGAGCGCTGCGGGCCGGCGCCGTCTGCGTCGACCATGGGTTGCAGGACAGGTCGGCGGCGCGGGCGCGTGCGGCGGCCTCGGCGCTGGTGCGGCTCGGCCTGGACCCCGTCACCACGGTCCACCTCGACGCGTCGCGGGGGCCGGACGGTCCCGAGGGCAACGCGCGGGCGGCCCGGTACGCGGCCCTGGCGGCGGCGGCGTCGCGGGTGGGCGCGTCGGCGGTGCTGCTGGGCCACACCCTGGACGACCAGGCCGAGACGGTGCTGCTGGGGTTGGCGCGCGGGTCGGGGTCGCGGTCGCTGTCGGGCATGGCGGTGCGCTCCGGTTCGCTTCGGCGCCCGCTCCTCGGCCTGCGCCGCTCGGTGGTGCGGGCGGCGCTGCCGGCCGGGCTCGTCGCGTGGGAGGACCCGCACAACGAGGACGACGCATATGCGCGGGCGCGGGTGCGGCACCGGGTGCTGCCGGTGCTCGAGGCCGAGCTGGGTCCCGGTGTCGCCGAGGCACTGGCCCGCACCGCCGCCCTCGCCCGCGCCGACGCGGATGCGCTGGACGCCGCCGCGGCCGCCGCGTTCGCGGCGCTGACGGAGCCGTCGGCGTCCGCGGCGGCGTCCGCGGCGGGGTCGACGTCGGGGGCTGCGGCGTCGGCGTCCGCGGTGGCGGGCGCGGCCGCAGCGCTGGCGGCCGACGCGGCGCTGGCGGCGGACGCGGGGGCGGCGCTGGCGTCGGACGCGGGGGCGGCGCTGGCGTCGGACGCGGCGCTGGCGTCGGACGCGGGGGCGGCGCTGGCGTCGGACGCGGCGCTGGCGGCCGGGGCGGGGGCGGCGCTGGACCCGTCCGCTGATCGTCGCGACCGTACGCAGACCCCGCCCGGCCCGGGTGGGGCCCCACCCTACGGGCGGGCACCGACAACGTCCGCCGACGACGCGGTCGCGCCGGCTCACGCCGACGCCGCTGCGTCCGGACGCGCCGGTGCCCTGGACGGTGCTGAGCCCGTTGTGCCGGTCGGCGCCGCGGCCGCTGCGCTGGAGCGCGCCGGTGCCCTGGATGGAGCTGAGCCCGCCGTGCCGGCCGGCGCCGCGGCCGCTGCGCCCGCCCGCGCCGCGACCTCGCCGGGGCTGGACGTCGCCGAATTGGCGGTGTTACCGCAGGCGGTCCGCTGGAGGGTGCTGCGCCGGGCCGCGATCGCCGCCGGGAGTCCGCCCACCGACCTCACCGCGGCCCACGTCGCCGCCGTCGACACGCTCGTCACGGGGTGGAGGGGGCAGGCCGGCATCGACCTCCCCGGCGGCCTGCGCGCCACCCGCCGCGACGGCCGCCTGCACTTCACCTAGAGAGGCGCGGACGCGGCAGCACGAGCGCGGCCTGCAGGCGAAGGTGCCGGTGGATGCGGAGCCGGCGTCAAGCGCGCACGCGGCATGCTTCACCGCCGCGAAGCGGAGCCGGCGCAGCATCCACCGGCACCTCCGCCCCCAGCGCGAAGCTGAGCCGGCGCGGGGCCGCGGCCGAGATCCGCCACACCCCGCGCCGGTCGCGACGGCGTGTGAAAGGCTGCGGATGTGGATCCAGAAGACGTCGACGGTGACCTCGAGCAGATCCTCCTCACCGAGGAGCAGATCCAGGACAAACTGGCGGAGCTGGCGGCCGCCATCGAGCGTGACTACGACGGCAAGGATCTCCTGCTCGTCGGCGTGCTCAAGGGCGCGGTCATGGTCATGGCCGACCTCAGCCGGCACCTGTCGCGGCACGTCGAGCAGGACTGGATGGCCATCTCGTCCTACGGGTCGGGCACGAGGTCCAGCGGCGTCGTCCGCATCGTCAAGGACCTCGACACCGACATCACCGACCGCCACGTGCTCGTCGTCGAGGACATCATCGACACCGGGCTGACGCTGTCGTGGCTGGTGTCGAACCTGCGCTCGCGCGGGCCGGCGTCGGTCGAGGTGTGCACGCTGCTGCGCAAACCCGAGGCCGCGAAGACCGCCGTCGACGTCAGGTACGTCGGCTACGACATCCCCAACGCGTTCGTCGTCGGCTACGGCCTCGACTACGCCGAGAGGTACCGCAACCTGCGGGTCGTCGGCACGCTGGCACCCCACGTCTACAGCTGATGTGACGCAGTTGTCCGGCGTCCCGGGAACACGGGTGCTCACCTGCGACGTTCCTACCATGTAACCGACCTGCCGGAATGGTCGAGCAGGCCCGCGCAAGGTATCGTCGGACGATCCGACACCTTCGGTGGACATGCCGGGCGTTCGCGGCGTGTGCAGAAGGCAGCCGATCACAGGAGGTACGGGGCCAGCAGGTCTCGCATCATGAACGCCAAGCGATTCACGCGACCACTCATCTGGTTGCTCGTCTTCGTGCTCGCCGCCGTCGTGCTGAGCAGTGTGCTCGACCGTGCCGGCGGCGCGGAGAAGGTCGACACCGCTCGCATCGTCTCCGAGATCGAGGCCGGCAACGTCCAGTCCGCGAAGATCACCGGTGGTGAGACTCAGGAGATCGAGCTCACCCTCGCCGACTCCGACAACACCAAGATCGTCTCCCAGTACGTCGAGGGTCAGGGCCTGCAGCTGCAGGAGTCGCTGCAGCGGCTGCACGACGAGGACGGCACCAAGCTCGAGAGCTACAACGTCGAGGTGCCGCAGCCGAGCATCCTGTGGGGCATCCTCGGCACGCTGCTGCCGTTCCTGATCCTCGGTGCGCTGATCTTCTTCTTCATGACGCAGATGCAGGGCGGCGGCGGCCGCGTCATGCAGTTCGGCAAGTCGCGCGCCAAGCTGGCCAGCAAGGACGCGCCGAAGACGACGTTCGCTGACGTCGCCGGCGCCAACGAGGCCATCGAGGAGCTCCACGAGATCAAGGAGTTCCTGCAAGAGCCGGGCAAGTTCCAGGCCGTCGGCGCGAAGATCCCGAAGGGCGTGCTGCTGTACGGCTCGCCCGGTACCGGCAAGACGCTGCTGGCGCGCGCGGTCGCCGGCGAGGCGGGCGTGCCGTTCTACTCCATCTCCGGTTCCGACTTCGTCGAGATGTTCGTCGGTGTCGGCGCCTCCCGGGTCCGCGACCTGTTCAAGGAGGCCAAGGAGAACGCGCCGGCCATCGTGTTCGTCGACGAGATCGACGCGGTCGGGCGGCACCGTGGCGCCGGCATGGGCGGCGGCCACGACGAGCGCGAGCAGACGCTGAACCAGCTGCTGGTCGAGATGGACGGCTTCGACGTCAAGACGAACGTCATCCTGATCGCCGCCACCAACCGGCCCGACATCCTCGACCCCGCGCTGCTGCGTCCGGGCCGATTCGACCGGCAGATCGCGGTCGAGCCGCCCGACCTCGAGGGCCGCGAGAAGATCCTGGGCGTCCACGCCCGGGGCAAGCCGTTGACGGAGGACGCCGACCTCCGCGCGGTGGCGCGCCGCACGCCGGGCTTCACCGGCGCCGACCTCGCCAACGTGCTGAACGAGGCCGCGCTGCTGACCGCGCGCCGCAACGAGAAGCAGATCACGCCGCAGGCGCTCGACGAGGCCATCGACCGCGTGGTGGCGGGCCCGCAGAAGAGCTCGCGCATCATGAAGGACGACGAGAAGCGCATGACCGCCTACCACGAGGGCGGGCACGCGCTGGTGGCGGCGGCGCTGCACCACACCGACCCGGTGCACAAGGTGACGATCCTGCCGCGCGGCGGCGCACTCGGCTACACCATGGTGCTGCCCGACGAGGACAAGTACTCCACCACGCGCAACGAGATGCTCGACCAGCTCGCCTACATGATGGGCGGGCGGGCCGCCGAGGAGATGGTGTTCCACGACCCCACCACGGGGGCGTCCAACGACATCGACAAGGCCACCACGCTGGCCCGGCGCATGGTCACGCAGTACGGCATGACGGAGCGGCTGGGCGCCATCAAGTTCGGCTCCGACCGGTCCGAGCCGTTCCTGGGCCGCGACATGGGCCACGAGCGCGACTACTCCGAGACCGTCGCCGGCATCGTCGACGAAGAGGTGCGCAAGCTCATCGAGACCGCGCACCAGGAGGCCTTCGACATCCTGGTCGAGAACCGCGAGATCCTCGACCAGCTCGTCATCGCGCTGCTCGAGCGCGAGACGCTGAACAAGGAAGAGGTCGCCGAGGTCTTCGCCGCCATCCGCAAGCGCGGCCGGCGTCCCGCGTGGACCGGTTCGGCCACGCGCAAGCCGTCCGAGCGCGGCCCGGTCGCGTTCCCGATCAAGGTCTCGACCAACGGCCACCACGCCGAGGAGCAGGCCGCCATCACCGTCGCGCCCGACCCCACCCCGGTGCTGCCGCCGATGCCGAAGCCCGAGGGCCCGGCCGAGGGCTGACGGAGTGAACGCGGAGCCGGTGCCGACGCCGCCGCCCGGGCAGTTCGATCACGCCCGGGTGGAGGCGGCCGTGCGCGAGCTGCTGGTCGCCATCGGGGAAGACCCCGAGCGTGACGGCCTGCTCGACACCCCGTCGCGGGTCGCGCGGGCGTACGCCGAGATGTTCGGCGGGCTGCACCAAGACCCCGCCGACGTCCTCACCACCACGTTCGAGCTGGGCCATGACGAGATGGTGCTGGTCAAGGACATCGAGCTGGCCTCCATGTGCGAGCACCACCTCGTCCCGTTCTACGGCTTCGCCCACGTCGGCTACATCCCCGGCCCGTCCGGCCGCATCGCCGGACTGTCCAAGCTGGCCCGCCTGGTCGACGTCTACGCCAAGCGGCCGCAGGTGCAGGAGCGGCTCACGTCGCAGGTCGCCAACTCGCTGGTCGAGCTGCTCAAGCCGGCCGGCGTCATCGTCGTCGTCGAGGCCGAGCACCTGTGCATGACGATGCGCGGCGTCCGCAAGCCGGGCGCCAAGACGGTCACCAGCGCGGTCCGTGGTCAGCTGCGCGACGCCACCACCCGCGCCGAGGCGATGAGCCTGATCATCGGGCACTAGTTCGCCGTCAGCGCCTGACCTTCGCGGCCACTCCGCCGGTGGGTGGGGTCGCCGGCCCCGCCCGCCTCGCTCGTTCCTCGCTCGGACGCCCGCAGCCTACCCCTGCCGGCGACCCCACCCACCGGCTCAGCTCCACGGGCGGGCGGGGCCGGCCTCCCTCAGCGCCGCTGTCAGGGGGTGTTGTGGCGGTCGCGCCAGGCGACCCAGTCGGTGAGGGAGCCGAGGTCGTAGAGCGGGCCGGACGCGCTGATCGTGAACAGGGTGATGCCCAGCTCGACGAGCGCCTCGGCGGCCGCGCCGGGACGGCCGCTCACCGCCGTCGAGCGCTCGATCTCGCCCGGGTCGCGGCCGACGGTGGCGCACCAGCCGTCCAGCACCTCGGACTTGTGCCGCAGGATGCTCGCGTCGCCGAAGGCGTGCCAGATGGTGCCGTGCTCGGCGACGTGACGCAGGGTCTTCTTCTCGCCACCGCCGCCGATGAGGATCGGGATGTCGCGCGACGGTGCGGGGTTCAGCTTCGACCAGCGGTCCTTGATGCGCGGCAGCGCCTCGCCGAGGTCGTCGAGCCGGGTGCCCGCGGTGCCGAACTCGTAGCCGTACTCGTCGTAGTCGCGCCGGAACCAGCCGCCGCCGATGCCGAGGATCAGCCGGCCGTCGCTGATGTGGTCGACGGTGCGGGCCATGTCGGCCAGCAGTTCCGGGTTGCGGTAGCCGACGCTGCTCACGAGAGCGCCGATCTCGACCGTGGACGTCTGCTCCGCCCACGCGCCGAGCATCGTCCAGCACTCGAAGTGCTTGCCGTCGGGCTCACCGCGCAACGGGAAGAAGTGGTCCCAGTTGAAGACGATGTCGACGCCGGCGTCCTCGGCCTCCGCGGCGGCGCGGCGGATCTCCCGGTAGTCGGCGTGCTGGGGCTGGATCTGGACACCGATGCGGATCGGTCGGGACATACGTGCCTCGTTCTCGTCGGGGGGATGCCACAGGGACAACCCCGCGGCGCCGTCGCGGCATTCCGGCCGCGACGGACTACGTGCCGGCCCGGCGGAATCCGTGCAGGTCGGTCTGGACCTGGTTGACGAAGATGTCGCCGCCGCCGTCGGGGTCGGGCACCCGCACGGTGAGGCCGTAGTTCTCGTCGACGACGGACGCGGTGAGGCCGCAGGCGCTCAGCCGGGCGGCCAGCGCGCGGACGTCGCCGTCGTACTCGAACGAGACCTGGACCGACGGCCGGTCGGCGCCGTGTGCCGCGACCAGCCCGCCGCCGGGCGCGACGAAGTCGACCCAGTCGCCGGTCTGCGAGGCGATGCGCACCGCCAGGCCGAGCCGGCTCAGCACGCCGGCCGCGCCCGCGACGTCCGGCGAGTACCAGAGCGGCAGCGTCGACAGCGCGGGATCGGCGCCGGGCGGCGGCGCGACCTCCGGACGCTCGTCGACGTGCACCCGCAGGCCGTCGGGCCCGGTGACCTCGAGCCGGCCGCCGGCTGACACCGTCGCGAGGCCGTTGCGCTCGCATTCCGCGGCGACGGCGAACAGGTCCGGCGCCTCGAAGCCCAGTTCGGCGGCGGACTCGTCGGCACGCACCACGGCGACCCGGCCGTGCCCGAGCGCGAGGTCGACGCGGTCGCCGTCGCGGCCGGTGACGACGCCGCCGAGCGCCTCGACGACCCGGACCCACGCCTCGGCGTGCGGTGTGCGCCGGACCGGGCGGACGGTGAGCGTCATCGGGGATCCTCCTGCTGCGCGGTGGCGAGGTACTCACGCAGCACCTTCTCGACGAACGCCGACAGGCTCAGCTCCTCGTCGATGCTGCGGTGCTTCGTGGCGCGGACGACGTCCGGCGGCAGGTAGACGTTGAACTGCACCTTGTCGGCCATGGCTAGGATGCTAGCGCGCTCAGCCGAACAGCTGGAACTCGGTGTGCAGCACGTAGACGGCGTCGCGGGCCAGCAGGAACCCGGCGATGCCCATGATCCAGCTCAGTGTCTCGGCCGAGTTGGCCTGCAGCCAGTCGCGGAACCGCTCGAGCCGGGCCCGCACCCGGTCGCCGGCCACCCGCCACACGACGAACAGCAGCACGCCGGGCAGGACCATGATCACGTTGTAGCCGGCCAGCAGCGGCGCCCACTGCGCCGGGCTCAGCTCGTTCGACGTCATGATGCCGATCGCGGCCAGGTACGGCAGCGCCGTCGCGCCCTCCAGCAGGCCCGTGGTGACGCCGAGCCCGACCGCCGCGGGGACGGTCTGCGCCCGCCCGGCCCGCCGCTCCCGCCGTCCGGACGGCCCGCCGCCGTCGTCGTCCTTCGTCTTCGTCGGCACGAACCAGGCGCCGATGAACAGGGCGGCGCCGACGCCGGCCTGGATCAGGTACGCCGTCCGGCTGTTGGCGGCGTCGCCGAGAGAGTCGACGACGGCGCCGAGCCCGGTCATCAGCGCGGTGCCGAGGACGAAGTAGAACAGCGTGACGGTCGCGAGGTAGCTGAACAGCAGCCGCGGCGTGCGTGCGCCGGCCGTCAGCAGCAGGTAGATCGAGATGCCGATGGTCGCCGGGCTCATGGTGTCGAGCAGGGCCAGGCCGTACACCGGCAGGATGACGTCGGGTCCCACGGCGGTCTCCCTCGGGTTGCAACACGACTGTGCGAAATAAATTAGCACAGGCGTGATAGAAAGAGGCATGCCCAAGGTCGTGGACCACGAACAGCGCCGGCGTGAGATCGCCGAGGCGGCGCTGCGGGTGGTCGTGCGCGACGGCGCGGCGGGTGCGTCGGTGCGCACGGTGGCGGCGGAGGCCGGCTGGTCGACCGGTGCGCTGCGCTACTACTTCTCCACCCAGCGTGAGCTGCGCGAGTTCGTCGCGACGGTGGTCAGCGAGCGGGTGGAGCGGCGCGTCACGGAGCGGGCCGCGGCCGAACGAGGGCGGCTGCCGCTGCTCGACCTGGTCGCCGGGTTGCTCGAGGAACTGATCCCGCTGGACGAGCGGCGGCGCGAGGAGTTCCTGCTGTGGCTCGCGGTGACGGAGTGGTCACGTCAGGAGCCGCTGGCGGGTGCGGAGGAGCTGTGGGAGAACCAGCGCCGTCTCCACGTCCAGGTGGTGTTCGCGCTGGCCGGGTTCGAGGGCGAGCCGGTGGACGTCGACCCACGGGTGGCGGCCTGGGCGGAGTACCTGCACGTCTTCGTCGACGGGCTGGCCACCCAGGCGATGTTCGTGACCGCCCGGATGCCGCCGAAGCGGGTCCGGGCGGTCCTTCGTGAGTTTCTCGCCGAGGTGCCGCGGCTCAGGTGAAGACGCTCACCCCGCCGGGCCCGACCAGCAGGCCGACGACGATCAGCACGATGCCCCACAACAGCTGGCCGCGGACCAACGAGACGATGCCCGCGATCACGAGGATGACGGCCAGGATCCAGAGCACGAATTCCATGGTGCCTCCTTCTCTCATCTCCCGACCGGTTGGTGCCCGAACGCCCGATCTCCAAACGGGTGGTGCCGACCGCCCGGGCGTCGTGCGGGAGAATGGACCCGTGCCCGACAAGCCCGCGATCCTCGACGTCCTCGCCGCCCGCTACGCCTCGCCGGAACTCACCCGGCTGTGGTCGCAGCAGAACAAGATCGTCCTCGAACGGCGGCTCTGGCTGGCCGTGCTGCAGGCGCAGCGCGACCTCGGCGTCGACGTCCCCGACGGCGTGGTCGAGGCGTACCAGGCGGTGCTCGAGGACGTCGACCTCGACTCCATCGCCGCCCGCGAGCGCGTCACCCGGCACGACGTCAAGGCGCGCATCGAGGAGTTCAACGCGCTGGCCGGCCACGAGCACGTCCACAAGGGCATGACCAGCCGCGACCTCACCGAGAACGTCGAGCAGCTGCAGATCCGCCTGTCGCTCGAGCACGTCCGCGACCGCATGGTCGCCGTCCTCGTCCGGCTGGCCGCGCGCGCCGCCGAGCACGCCGAGACCGTCATGGCCGGCCGCAGCCACAACGTCCCCGCCCAGGCGACGACGCTCGGCAAGCGGTTCGCGTCGGCGGCCGACGAGGTGCTGGTGGGGTTCGACCGCGTGCAGGAGCTGATCGCGCGCTACCCGCTGCGTGGCATCAAGGGTCCGGTCGGCACGGCGCAGGACATGCTGGACCTCCTGGGCGGCGACGACGCCCGGCTCGCGGAGCTCGAGCGGCGCATCGCGGCGCACCTGGGCTTCGAGCGGGTGTTCACCAGCGTCGGCCAGGTCTACCCGCGCTCGTTGGACCATGACGTCGTGTCGGCGCTGGTCCAGGTGGCCGCCGGGCCGTCGTCGCTGGCCACCACGGTGCGGCTGATGGCCGGGCAGGAGCTGGTCACCGAGGGGTTCAAGGCCGGTCAGGTCGGCTCCAGCGCCATGCCGCACAAGATGAACACCCGCTCCTGCGAGCGCGTCAACGGCCTCGCCGTCGTCCTGCGCGGCTACGCGTCGATGGCGGCGGAGCTGGCCGGCGCCCAGTGGAACGAGGGCGACGTGTTCTGCTCGGTCGTGCGCCGGGTCGCGCTGCCCGACGCGTTCTTCGCGCTCGACGGCCTGTTCGAGACCTTCCTCACCGTTCTCGACGAGTTCGGCGCCTACCCCGCGGTCATCGCCCGCGAGCTGGACCGCTACCTGCCCTTCCTCGCGACGACGTCCGTGCTGATGGCCGCGGTCAAGGCCGGGGTCGGACGCGAGACGGCGCACGAGGCCATCAAGGAGCACGCCGTCGCCGTCGCGCTGTCCATGCGCGAGCAGGGCGCGGAGCGCAACGACCTGTTCGAGCGGCTGGCGGCGGACGAGCGGCTGGGGCTGGACCAGGCGCATCTGGACTCGCTGGTCCGGGCGCCGCTGGAGTTCACCGGCGCCGCGCGGGCCCAGGTCGGCGCCGTCGTCGCCCGGGTCGAGGAGATCGCGGCCGCTCATCCCGTCGCCGCCGCCTACACCCCGTCGCCGATCATCTGAGGCCGAGCAGCAGAAACCCCGGCGCGGAACCAAAGCAGAACGCGCCGGGGTTCTAGCCAGGATCGTCGGTGTTAGCCGCACCTCCCCTGGCGAAATCAGCCTACAGTCATTGACCTCCTCGTGACCAGGTGTCATCCTGAAGGGCTAACTACATACGGGATCCGCCCGGGTGTAGTTCATCGAAAGTGGATGGGCTACCGGGCGGGCTGTTGGCCGCGGCTCACTGGTGGCCCCCCGAGAGGGAGTGGCGTCGATCCTCGCGAGCATGGTGAGTGTGATCCTCCTCCTGGGTGTTCCCCTGATGGAGCTCGTGTCGCTGCTGAGGTAGCGGGGCGGACCGCAGGGAGCGAACGGGGCTGGTGAGAACCGGCCCCGTTGTGCGTCGCGAGCCGGGCATGCCGCCGGGGACGGCGCCGCGCACGGCACCGCCCCCGGACAGCCAGAACCTCCTACAGGTCGGGCCGGTCCGTCACGCGCAGGGCGTTGACGATCGGCAGCTGGTAGCCGAAGCGGTCGTGGAACTGGATGTTGAGCGGACCGCCCTGGTGCTCGACGACGAACGTGTGCTGGTCGGCCCACAGCCCGCGGACCTCGGCGGCCACGTCGTGGTTGACCAGCACGTACGACCCGTTGACGCTGACGTCGAAGACGCGGCGTCCGGGCAACATGTTCGCCTGGAACTCGGCGAACCCGAGCTCCACCTCGTACGTCCCGGCGGGCACGTTGTCGAACCGGTAGCCGAAGATGCCGGACCGCCGGCTCTGGAACAGCTTGTCGTCGTCGGTGCCGCCGATGGCGCGGTTGGTGGACGACGTCTCCACCCGCTGGCCGACCCAGCCCCAGGAGCCGGCGGTGAACGCGCGGTCCGCCTGCCACACGTCCAGGTCGCCGTCGGTGTAGGCGGCGCCGCCGGCGTTGACGCCCACCTGGTAGGCGGGCACCACCAGCGAGACCGGGACCTGGTGGTTCGGTTCCCGCCCGGCGTTCGTCCCGATCGTCAGCGTCGCCTCGTAGCGGTTCGGCGCGAGGCCGGTGCTGTCGGCCGTGACGGTGACGGTCGCCGACTCGCCCGGCGCCAGGGTCCCGGCGGCCGGGTCCTCCGACAGCCACGCCACGTCACTGGCGTTCGGCACGCCGGTGTCGACGAGGTACGCCGTGTTCGTCAGCTGGCTGGTCGCCCACAACTCACCGGTGGCGTTCATCTCCAGGCCGGCGCCCGGGCCCTCGCCCTGCTCCGGGAACTCGATCGCCGAGATGGTGTCGCAGGTCGACGGGTCGATCTGGTAGATGAACGTGGTCAGCGAGCTGTTGACCATCCAGAGCACGTTCGCCGTCGGGTTGTAGGCCAGGCCGGCGATGGAGGCGTCCTCCGTCGAGCACTGGGCGAGGGTGGCACCCGGGTCGTCATGGGACTGGCCCGCGACGGTGTAGATGACGCCCTCGTTCCAGCCGCCGATGTAGAAGACGTCGTCGACGGGGTTGTAGGCGAGGCCGCGCTGCGAGGTCGCGGTCCACGGCGAGCCCGAGACGACGTACTGTTCGGTGCCGTCGGCGGTGTCGAAGCAGTGGATCGCGTTGTCGCCGCCGACGTTGACCTGGCACATCGCGCCGGTGCTGGAGTCCAGCGCCATGTCGCCGTTCCAGACGCCGCCCCAGTTGCCCGGGAAGACGGAGCCCGCCTCGCCGGACGTGGAGAACTGGTGGTTGGTGATGGAGTCGGGGTCGGATACCCAGACGTCGCCGTCGAAGCCGACGCCCCAGGCCACGGAGAGCCCGGTGGTGGGCCACTGGGCCACGACGTCGCCGGGCGCGGCCGGAGCCATGTCCCGCGACGCGAGGTCGGCCAGCTGCTCCTTGGAGTACGTGCCCAACGCGTTGGTGGCGTTCTCGTCCACCTCCGAGCTGCCCATCAGCGCCGGCGTCGGCGCCGACTGCCGGCCGGTGCCGCGGTCGACCTCGGTCGCCTCCCAGGTCAGGTCCGCGGAGCCGGTGTTGGTGATGGTCACCTCGCCGGAGCGGGTCTGGCCCTCGGTGATGGTCCAGGACAGCTCGTCCGCCTCGACGACGGCGACGCCGGTGCGCAGCGCGTA
The DNA here is from genome assembly GCF_900105175.1 of Jiangella sp. DSM 45060. Taxonomy (NCBI): domain Bacteria; kingdom Bacillati; phylum Actinomycetota; class Actinomycetes; order Jiangellales; family Jiangellaceae; genus Jiangella; species Jiangella sp. DSM 45060. The sequence continues at coordinate 7,076,607 of NZ_LT629771.1, forward strand.
GTCGACGGTGTTGACCTCGCCGTCCTGGTTGATCAGCACGTCCTCGGAGCCGCCCTCGTACCCGGCGCTGCTCGCCTGCACCGTGTAGGCGCCGAAGAACAGCTGCATGGCGTAGTCGCCGTTCGCGTCCGTGGTCGCCTGCCGTACGACGGTGCCGTCGGGCGCGACGGCGTCGACGGTGGCGCCGACGATCGGCAGGCCGTCGTTGGCGTCGGCGACGGTGCCCGTGACGGACCCGTTCGGCGGCAGCTCGAACGTGATCGCCGTGTCGTCGGACAGCGCGGCCTCGTTGAACGAGTACTGCAGGGCGTCGGTGCCGGTCGCGTTCTCGATGCCGACGGTCGCGCTGTTGCCGAGCTCGCGCGCCTCGGCCGGGTCGAGGTTGCGGTAGGCGAAGCTGACGGTGCCGTCCTCGTACAGCGTGACGCTGAAGTCGATCCGCACGTCCGCGACGCTGAAGAACGACACGTTGCGGTACTCGATGACGAACCCGCCGTCCACGGCGCCGGTGTAGACCCCGCCGCCGGCCTGGATGTTGAGGTCGTCCCAGAACGGCGCCAGCGTGGCGTTGGGCGCGGCCGCGTTCGGCAGCGCCGTGTTGGAGTAGTTGGTGACGGTCGCGAGGAAGTTCACGTGCCCGTTCGAGGACAGGTACGCGGTGTCGTAGTTCTCGCCGTAGAACGGGAAGCTGAACGGCAGCGCGACCGTGGCCGTCGCCTCGTCCCCGCTCAGGGCCACCGGGTCGGTGCCCTCGACGTACTCCGACGGGCCGGTGGTGCAGAAGTAGCCGTAGCCGTCGGCCCGCTTCGGCAGCGCGAAGTCCAGCGTCGACGGACCGCTGACCGTCAGCGCCTGCGTCAGCGGGTCGGCGCACCGGCCGCCGTCGGCGGTCAGCGAGTACGAGCCGGCCGGGACCGCCGCGAACGCGTACGTGCCGTCGGCGCCGGTCGTGACCGGGTCGACGGGTACGCCGTCGATGCTGACGGTGGCGCCGGCGACCGGTGCCCCGGAGACGGCGTCGGTGACGGTGCCGGTGACGGGGTGGCTGCTGGCCGGCTCCAGCGCGACGTCGAGCGTCGTCGCGGTGTCGGCCGTGACGGTGGCGGTGGACGTCGCGGTCGCGTAGCCGAACGCGGACACCGTCACGTCGTAGTCGCCGGTGGTGAGGGTGAGGGTGTAGGTGCCGTCGGCGCCGGTGGTGGTCTGCCGCTCCAGCGGCCCGGCGGCGGCGACGGTGGCGCCCTCGACCGGTGCGCCCGCGGCGGTGACGGTGCCGGTGATCGTGCCGGTCTCGCCGGTCGGCGCGGCGTCGATCAGCGCGAGCGCGTCGAGCCGGCCCTCGCCCCAGACGTTGTTGTCGTCGGCGGTGCCGCCGCAGGTGAGGTCCTCGACGTCGATGGCGGTCTGGTCGAGCAGCGCGCGGGTGCCCTCGATGTCGCCGACCAGCGTCGGCGCCGCCGACCACAGCAGCGCGATGGCGCCGGCCGTGTGCGGCGTGGCCATCGACGTGCCGGACAGCAGGTTGTAGCCGCCGCCGTCGATCGACGAGCGCACGGCCACGCCGGGCGCGGAGATGCTCGGCTTGATCTCACCGTCCTGGCCGGGGCCGCGGCCGGAGAAGTCGGCGATGACGTTGTTCGAGTCGTACGCGCCGACGGAGTAGTTGATCGTCCGGCTGCCGGGCGAGCCGCTGCTCGAGCAGGAGTCGCCGCTGTTGCCGTTGGCCCAGACGCCGAAGATGCCGGCGTTCGCCCACTCGATGAGGATGTCCTCCATGAACGGGTCGTTGGACGGGAACCGCGACCCCCACGAGTTGTTGACGATGTGCGGGCGCTGCGAGACGTCAGGGTTCTGGCCGTTCAGGTCGGTCGGCGCGAGCATCCACTCGCCGGACGCGATGAGGTCGGCGTCGGAGCAGGTGTTGCAGCCGTTCGCCGCGATCCACGTCGCGCCGGGCGCCACCCCGATCTGGTTGCCGCTGCCGTCGTCGCCCACCATCGTGCCCATCGTGTGGGTGCCGTGCGAGTTGCCGGCGCCCTCGAACGGGGTGTCGCTGGAGCCGGTGGCGTCGAACCAGTTGTAGTTGTGGTCGAAGCTGCCGCCGTTGTTGCCGCGGTAGTGCTCGACCAGCGCCGGGTGGTCGTAGTCGACGCCGCTGTCGATGTTGGCCACGACGATGCCCTCGCCGCGGACGCCGTACTGCGACCAGACGTCGTCGGCGTTGATGTTGGCGATGCCCCACTCGACGGCGGCCGTGCCCATGCCGCCGGACCCCTTCTCGTCGACCGGCTCGGGCTGGTCGTAGGTGCGCGGCGCCCGGATCTGCTCGACGCCGTCGAGGGCGGCGATCTGCTCGGCGAGGGCGCGGCTGCCGTCCTCGACCAGGATCGCGTTGGTGATCCAGTGCGCCTCGTAGCCGACGCCGCGCTCGTCGAGGAGCTTGCGGACGGTGGCCTGCGACTGGTCGGCGGTCGCCTTGAGCTGGTCGACCACGAACTGACCACGTTCGGTCCAGTCCGCGATGTCCGACGCGGACGTCGTCCGCGCGGTCGAGCTGAACCGGACCCAGAAGTCGGCGCTGTCCTTGACGGCGTCGGGGTCGAACACGCCTGGCTCGATCTTCGACACGGGCTCGGCCGGACGGCCGAATCCGGCCTGCGCCGGTGTGGCGGCCAGGACCGCCGACACCAAGGCGAAGACCGAGAGTACTGCGGCGAGATATCGCCGCCCTCGGTGGGCTGGAAGCTGCACGGTGGACCTCCTGTGTGGGCGCAACACGGCGGAGGGAGGTGGCCAGGCACCGTGTCACACGTGTCCGAAATGCGGTGCCGCCATCCTCGCGACGTCCGGCTACCGGCGACAAGGTCGGGCGGAGGGCAAGATCGAGGCCGTTGACGGGCGATGTCACAGGCATTGACTCCTGGATGCCCGGGAATTAACCGGAAATATTCCGTGAGACATACCAAAACGTCGCGAAACCTGTCATGCTGCCAAGCAATCGGTGGGGCGATTTGCAGGGAGTTGGTGCATGGTGTCCGCAGCGCCATACATTGAAGTGATCACGCCATTCGTCATCTGCGTCGGCACGTCTCTCGAGGACTCGACCGCGATCGCCCAGGCGATCGACCGGCGGGCCATCGTGATGATCGCGCCCGACTCGGAGGCGGCGCGCAAGCTGCTGGTCGGCGACACGGGCATACCCGACAGCCCGGCCGGCATGGAGGATCTCGAGACCCGCGTCATCGAACGCGGCTGTCTCCGCGTCGACCTCGTGTCCCGCCAGGTCACCTGGGGCGAGGTCGACATCGCGCTGAGCGCACGCGAGTTCGACCTGCTGGCGACGCTCGCGACGGAGGCCGGCCGGGTCTGGACCTTCGAGGAGTTGATGGCGCGGATCTGGAAGACCCGCTACCTGGGCGACGCCGACCCCGTCGTCTCGGCGGTGAAACGACTTCGGCGGCGACTGGCCCTGGTGGTCGACGAACTGCGCGTGGTGTCCGTGCGCGGCGTCGGCTTCCGGCTCGTCGTCCCCGATTAGGGCGGCCGGTCCGCAGCGGCCGGTATGGGTTGGGTGCGGACGGCGGTGGTTCGGTCGGGGCAGGGTGCGGACCGAACCGCCGCCGAGCCGTCGTCGACCCGGGACCACGCCCGGATGGCGTGAGCCCGGAACGCGACTCAAGATCATCGCTCGACGTGGCGTCCCCGCGCCTCGGACCGAGGAGTGCCCGCTCCTTCCCGGTCCCCGGACAGCAGCGGCCATGACGAGAGGCAGCAGGGGACGCCAAGGCCGCAACCCCACGCGCGGCACGCCGAGCCGGCACCGGACCAGGTCGACAAACCCCGAGGATCAATCGGGCTCGCTCATCCAGGGTGTGCCCGACTGGGTATCCTTGAGTACGCCCCCAGTTCTCCGCCGCGCGAGGAGCGTGCCCGTGGCCCGCGTCGTTGTCGACGTCATGCTCAAGTCCGAGATTCTCGACCCGCAGGGCAAAGCCGTGCAGGGTGCGTTCGGCCGGCTCGGCTTCGAGGGTGTCTCCTCGGTCCGGCAGGGCAAGCGATTCGAGATCGAGTTGGACGGCGAGGCGACGCCCGAAGCCGTCGCCGAGATCGAGCGGGCCGCCGCCACGCTGCTCGCGAACCCCGTCATCGAGGACTTCACCGTCCACGTGGAGGCCGGCGTCTGATGCGCGTCGGCGTCGTCACGTTCCCCGGCTCCCTCGACGACCGCGACGCCGCCCGGGCGGTCCGGGTCGCCGGTGGCGAGGCCGTCTCGCTCTGGCACGGTGACGCCGATCTGCACGGCGTCGACGCCGTGGTGCTGCCGGGCGGCTTCTCCTACGGCGACTACCTGCGCTGCGGCGCCATCGCGCGGTTCGCCCCGGTCATGGAGCCGCTGGTCGACGCCGCGCGCGGCGGGCTGCCGGTGCTCGGCATCTGCAACGGCTTCCAGGTGCTGTGCGAGTCGCACCTGCTGCCGGGCGCGCTGATCCGCAACGACCACCGCAAGTTCGTCTGCCGCGACCAGCCGCTGCGGGTCGAGAGCACGTCCACGGCGTGGACGTCCGGCTACGCGGCCGGCCAGGAGATCGTCATCCCGCTGAAGAACGGCGAGGGCGGCTACGTCGCCGACCAGCGCACGCTCGACGAGCTCGAGGGTGAGGGCCGGGTCGTCGTCAGGTACACCGGCGACAACCCCAACGGCTCCTACCGCGACATCGCCGGCGTCACCAACGCCCGCGGCAACGTCGTCGGACTCATGCCGCACCCCGAGCACGCGGTCGAGGCGCTCACCGGGCCGACCACCGACGGCCTCGGCTTCTTCACGTCCGTTCTGGAAGGACTGGTCCGTTCGTGATCGACACCGTCGAGCTGGCCGCGAAGACCCCGGACCAGCCGCAGCCCTGGGACGAACTGGGGCTCAAGGAGGACGAGTACCAGCGCATCCGCGACATCCTCGGCCGCCGGCCCACCAACGCCGAGCTGGCCATGTACAGCGTCATGTGGTCCGAGCACTGCTCGTACAAGAGCTCCAAGGTGCACCTGCGCCAGTTCGGTGAGAAGGCGCCTGAGTCCGACGCGCTGCTGGTCGGCATCGGCCAGAACGCCGGCGTCGTCGACATCGGCCACGGCTACGCGGTCACCTTCAAGATCGAGTCGCACAACCACCCGTCCTACGTCGAGCCGTACCAGGGCGCGGCGACGGGCGTCGGCGGCATCGTCCGAGACATCCTCGCCATGGGCGCGCGGCCGGTCGCCGTCATGGACTCCCTGCGGTTCGGCCCGCTCGACGCCGACGACACCCACCGCGTTCTGCCCGGTGTGGTGGCCGGGGTCGGCGGCTACGGCAACTGCCTGGGCCTGCCCAACATCGGCGGCGAGGTCGTCTTCGACCCGTCGTACGCCGCGAACCCGCTGGTCAACGCGCTGTGCGTCGGCGTCATGAAGCACGACGACATCCACCTCGCCAACGCGACCGGCGTCGGCAACAAGGTGGTGCTGTTCGGCGCCCGCACCGGCGGCGACGGCATCGGCGGCGCGTCGATCCTCGCCTCGGAGTCCTTCGACGACTCGAAGCCGTCGAAGCGGCCGGCCGTCCAGGTCGGCGACCCGTTCATGGAGAAGGTGCTCATCGAGTGCTGCCTCGAGCTGTTCGAGGCGCAGGTCGTCGAGGCCATTCAGGACCTCGGCGCGGCCGGCATCTCCTGCGCGACGTCCGAGCTGGCCAGCAACGGCGACGGCGGTATGTACGTGCAGCTCGAGAAGGTGCTGCTGCGCGACCCCAGCCTGACGCCCGGCGAGATCATGATGTCGGAGTCGCAGGAACGCATGATGGGCATCGTCACGCCCGAGAACCTCGACGCGTTCCTCGCCATCACCACGCGGTGGGACGTCGAGACCGCCGTCATCGGTGAGGTCACCGGCACCGGCCGGCTGATCATCGACTGGCACGGCGAGACCATCGTCGACGTCGACCCTCGCACGGTCGCGCACGACGGCCCGGTGTACGAGCGGCCGTTCGCGCGGCCGTCCTGGCAGGACGAACTGCAGGCGTCCGGGCCTGAGTCGCTGCCGCGGCCGAGCACCGGTGACGAGCTGCGCGGCACCCTGCTGCGGCTGCTCGCGTCGCCGAACCTGACCTCGAAGGCGTGGATCACCGACCAGTACGACCGCTACGTGCTCGGCAACACCGTCCTCGCGCAGCCCGAGGACGCCGGCGTGCTGCGCATCGACGAAGCGACGGGGCTGGGCGTCGCGATCGCCACCGACGGCAACGGGCGCTACGCCAAGCTCGACCCGTACACCGGCGCGCAGCTGTCGCTGGCAGAGGCGTACCGCAACGTCGCCACCACCGGCGCCACGCCGCTCGCCGTCACCGACGGCCTCAACTTCGGCTCGCCCGAGGACCCCGCCGTCATGTGGCAGTTCGCCGAGGCGATCCGCGGCCTGGCCGACGGCTGCCAGGCGCTCGGCACGCCCGTCACCGGCGGCAACGTGTCGCTGTACAACCAGACCGGCGACGCCGCGATCCTGCCGACGGCGATCGTCGGCGTGCTCGGCGTTCTCGACGACGTGGGGCGCCGGACGCCGCAGGGCTTCCGCGAGTCCGGCCAGGTCATCTACCTGCTCGGCGACACCCGCGACGAGTTCGGCGGCTCCGAGTGGGCGTGGGCGGAGCACGGGCACCTGGGCGGGCGTCCGCCGTCGGTGGACCTGGCCGCCGAGCGCGAGCTGGCCGAGATCCTCGTCAACGCCTCACGCGACGGGCTGATCGACGCCGCGCACGACCTCTCCGACGGCGGGCTGGCGGTCGCGCTGGTCGAGTCGGTGCTGCGCTACGGCGTCGGCGCGCGGGTGTGGGTGCCCGACGGCCTCGACCCGTTCGTGTTCCTGTTCGCCGAGTCGCAGGCCCGGGCCATCGTCTCGGTGCCGCGCTCGGAGGAAGTGCGCTTCACCGACATGTGCTCCGCGCGCCGCTTCCCGCACCAGCGCATCGGCGTGGTCGACGACGGCGGCCTGCTCGACGTCCAAGGGCAGTTCAGCGTGCCGGTCGACGAGCTGCGGACGGCTCACGAGTCGACGCTGTCCTCGGCGTTCGAGGCCTGAGCCTTCGCCGCCTCGATGCGGGCGTTGGTCAGCCGCGGCAGCGCGTAGAGCACCATCAGCACGTGCGCGGCCGCGGCGACCAGGAACGGCAGCCGCAGCGCCCACTCGCGACTCAGCCAGACCTCGCCGGCGCTCACCAGCACGCCGCCGAGCAGCGTCCCGACCGAGATGGCGCCCCAGCCGAAGAACCGGTAGACGGAGTTGACCCGGCCGAGCAGGTGGTCGGGGATGATGCTCTGCCGCATCGACACCGTGATGACGTTCCACAGCACGATGAAGAAGCCCTCGACCACGAGCACCGCGTAGACGACGTACGGCGACGAGACGAGGCCGATCGCGCCGATGGTGGCGCCCAGCACGATCAGCGACACGAACAGCGACGTGCCGGGACCGATGCGGGCGCTGACCCGGTGCGCGACCAGCGAGCCGGCCACCGCGCCGACCGCCGTCCCGGACAGCAGGATGCCGAACTCGGTCGCGTTGAGGTCCAGGATCTCCTGCGCCAGCAGCACGTAGATCGCCATGGCGGCCGCGTTCAGCCCGTTCGCGGCGCCGAGCAGGAAGGCCAGCGACCGCAGCAGGTGGTGGTTCCACAGCCAGCGCACGCCTTCGCCGATCTCGGTCCGCCAGTTGATCCGGCCGCTGGTGACCTTGCCCTTCGGGGCGAACTGCCCGGCCAGCATGAACACCAGCGCGGCCGCGATGGCGAACGTCCCGGCGTTGACGAAGAACGGCAGCGCGAACGCCAGCCCCAGCAGCAGTCCGGCCAGCGGCGGCCCGACGAAGTTGTTGACGACGACCTCGGCGCCCCACATGCGCCCATTCGCCTTCTCCAGCCGGTCCTTCGCGACGATGGACGGCAGCAGCGTCTGCGCGGTGTTGTCGCGCAGCACCTCGGCCATGCCCAGGAGGAACGCCATCAGGTACAGCAGGGCGAGCAGGACGGCGCCGTTCTCGGGCACGTCGGCGGTGCCGCCGGCGACCTGATCGGGTGTCGGCAGCTCGGACTGCCAGGCCAGCACCACGAGCGCGAACGCGCCCATGACGGCGAACCGGGCGACGTCCATCGACGCGACCAGCTTGCGGCGGTCGAGGCGGTCGGAGATGACGCCGGCCGGCAGTGAGAACAGCAGCCACGGCAGCCGGGTGGCCAACGTGACCAAGGCGATCTGCATCGGGTCGCGGGTGATGGCGGTGGCCAGCCACGGGATCGCGACCGCCGAGAGCCCATCGCCGAAGTTCGAGACGACCGACGCGCTCCACAGCTTCCAGTAGTTGCGGCCCAGCCCGGCCTTCGCGGGCGCCGTCGTCGTCGTCACGACGCACCGTCCTTCGGCTCCGGCAGGTGCCCGCGCTGGGTCGGGAAGACGCCGACCAGCAGTCCGTAGGTCACCTCGCCGTCGCGCGGCTGCCGGACGAACTCGTCCAGCAGCTCGATCAGCCGCTGTCGCCACTCCGCCGCCCGCTCGGCCGGGATGCGGGCGTAGCGGGTGTTGGTGATCATGGGCAGGTCGAGCAGCTCGGCCGGGAGCTGCTGGATCTCGGTGACGGTCTCCGCGAGCACCCCCTTGGGCTCAAGCCCGATGCCGTCGAACGAGGCGCGGTCCCAGTCGTGATAGAGGAACACGCGGGCGGTGCGGCCGTAGTAGCGGGCCTCGATGGCGCGCACCTGCTTGGTCCGCACGACATGCACCAGGCCCGCGTACTCCAGGACCTTCAGGTGGTGGCCGACGGTTCCCTTCGGCTTGCGCAGCGCGGCGGCCAGCTCCGTCGTCGTGGCGGCCCGTTCCAGCAACAGGTGGACGATCTTCATCCGGGTCTCGTCGAACAACGCCCGGTACTGCGCGGGGTCGGTGAGCTCGAGCTCGTCGGCGAGTGCGTAGTCGGGGACGACAGACTGGTCGGCCATTCCAGAATGGTCGGCGTATCCCGACCATTCTGTCAAGATGTGTACTGGCGGGCGTACTCCGCGGTCGGCTCGATCTCCGTGATGACGTCGACCAGCACGCCGTCGGGCGCCTCGACGATGAAGTGTCGCTGTCCGAAGTCCTCGTCGCGCAGCTCCAGCCGGATCGGCAGCCCCGCCTCCGTCAGGCGCGCGTACCAGTCGTCGACATCGGGCACCTCGACGTTGAGCAGCAGCCCGCTGGCCGGCTGACGGAAGCCGTCGGGGATGGTCGGGTGCCGGTGGTCGACGAACGCCAGCTCGATGTGCGCGGCGGCGGGGTGGCGCAGGCTCACGTACCAGCCGGAATCGAAGACGAGCGTGAAGCCGAGATGCTCGACGTAGAAGTCGCGCGCGGCGGCGACGTCGGTGCTGCACAGGACCGGGTAGTAGCCGGTGATGGCCATGGCGTCCTCCTCAGATACCTACCGTTGGTATGTGTCTGTCAGGGTAGGATGCCTACCGCTGGTATGTCAACGGGAGGTGCGCGGTGTCCCCGTCGAAGGCGGAGCAACGAGAGGCGACAGTGGTCGCGCTGGTCGCCGAGGCGCGGCGGCAGTTCGCCGGGTCCGGCTACGCCGGCGTCAGCCTCGCGGGCATCGTCGACGCGCTCGGCCTCACCAAGGGCGCGCTCTACCACCACTTCGCCGGCAAGGCCGCGCTGTTCCGCGCCGTCGTCGAGCAGGTCCAGGCGCAGGTCGCCGACCGCGTCGTCGCCGCGGCCGAGGTCGAGACCGGCTCGTGGGACCAGCTGAGCGCCGGCTGCGAGGCGTTCCTGCGGGCCAGCGCCGACCCCGAGGTACAGCGCATCCTGCTCATCGACGGGCCGGCCGTGCTGGGCTGGGACGAGTGGCGCGCGCTCGACGACGCCTCGTCCGGGCGGCACCTGCGCGAGGCCCTCGTGTCCGTCATCGACGACGGCGTCATCGCGCCGCAGCCGGTCGGGCCGCTGACGCACCTGCTGTCCGGCGCGATGAACGAGGCCGCCCTCTGGCTGGCCCGCTCCGACGACCCCCGCGACCTCGACGACACCGTCGCCGCGCTGATCGCCCTGCTCGATGCCCTTCGTATCGACGTGAAATGACCATGGTGACTATGATGGTCACCGAGGTGATCAGGTGAGTGCCGCCGACATGTGGAGCGTCGCCGAGGCGAAGGCGCGGCTCAGCGAACTGCTCGACACCGTCGTTCGCGACGGCCCGCAGACCATCAGCCGCCGCGGCCGCCCGGTTGTTGTCGTCGTCTCGCTCGACGAGTGGGAGCGCCGCAAGCGGCGACGCGGCACGTTGACGGATTTCTTCGCCACGTCCCCTCTGCGCGAGCTCGGCGGCGAGCTCGAGCTTCCGTCGCGCGACGAGCCGATGCGAGAGATCGGCCTGTGAGCCACCTGCTCGACACGAACGTCATCTCCGAGCTCATCGCCGCGTCGCCCGACCACCGGGTCGAGTCCTGGCTGGCCGGCATCGACGAGGATGCACTGTTCGTCAGCGTGATCACGCTCGGCGAACTGCGCTACGGCATCGAACTGCTGGCCACCGGGCGCAGGCGCGACCGGCTGGAGGAGTGGTTCACCGAGGCACTTCTGCCCCGGTTCGAAGGGCGCGTGCTCCCAGTCACGGACGCCGTCGCGGACCTGTGGGGCCGCATCAAGGCCAGTGCGCGGTCCGCCGGGCGCCAGCTCACGCCGGCCGACAGCCTGATCGCAGCGACGGCGTTCTGCCACGACCTCGCGCTGGTCACGCGGAACACCGCCGACTTCCGGACGATGGGCGTGGAGCTGTTCAACCCCTGGCTCAGCGAGGCCGAGTAGCGCCATGCTGCGGACCATCGCCATCGCGAACTACCGATCGCTGCGCGACGTCGTGCTGCCGCTGACCGGCCTCGACGTCGTCATCGGGGCCAACGGCACCGGGAAGTCGAGCCTGTACCGGGCGCTGCGGCTGCTCGCCGAGTGCGCCAGGGGCGACGTCATCGCGTCGCTGGCGCGGGAGGGTGGCATGCCGTCGGTCACGTGGGCCGGCCCGGAGAAGATCAGCCGGGAGATGCGGTCGGGGGAGCGGCCGGTCCAGGGCACCCGCCGGACGGGTCCGGTCAACGTCCGCATGGGCTTCGCCGGCGACGACTTCGGGTACCTCATCGACCTCGGGTTGCCGCGGCCCAGCGGCGACCCGCCCTCGTTCTTCCAGCTCGATCCGGAGATCAAGCGCGAGGCGATCTGGAGCGGGCCGGTGCTACGGCCGGGCACCTGGCTGGCCGACCGCCGCAACGAACTGGTGCGGGTGCGGGCCGGCCGCGACTGGGAGCACCTGGCCCAGGGCCTGCGCACGTTCGAGAGCATGCTCAGCGAGGTCGCCGACCCGGTCCGGGCGCCGGAGCTGCTGACCGTCCGCGAGCAGGTGCGCAGCTGGCGCTTCTACGACCACTTCCGCACCGACGCCGACGCGCCGGCCCGGCAGATGCGTGTCGGCACCCGCACGCCGGTGCTGTCGAACGACGGCGCCGACCTCGCCGCCGCGCTGCAGACCATCCGCGAGGTCGGCGCGATCGAGGCGCTCGACGCCGCCGTCGACCGCGCGTTCCCCGGGTCGCGGCTGGAGATCGCCCAGCTCGGCGATCGGCTCGACCTCGCGTTCCGGCAGCACGGCCTGCTGCGGCCGCTGGCCGGCGCCGAACTGTCCGACGGCACCCTGCGCTTCCTGCTGTGGGCCGCGGCCCTGCTGGCGCCCCGTCCGCCGGCGCTCATGGTGCTGGACGAGCCGGAGGCCAGCCTGCACCCGCAGCTGCTGCCGGCGCTGGCCGAGCTGATCGTCGAGGCGCGCGCGGCCACCCAGCTCGTCGTCATCACCCACTCGCCGCTGCTGGTCGACCACCTCGGCGACGCCGCGACCCGGGTCGAGCTGGTCAAGGACACCGGCGAGACGTTCATCGACGGGCAGGACCGGTTCGACCGGCCGGCGTGGAACTGGGGATCGCGCTGACATGGCGCTCGCGGTCTGCCTGCTGCTCGACGCGCGGGCCGACGCCGCGGTCCGCCGGCTCTGGCGTCGCCTCGACGAGCGCGGCATCGCTTCGTTGGGCTCGCACACGCACGGCCGGCACGTGCCGCACGTCTCGCTGGCGGTGCTGCGCCGCTGGGACCTCGACGACGTCCGGGCCACCGTCGAGGCGCTGCCCGCAGGTGGACCGGCGCGCCTGCGGTTCGACGGCCTGGGGACGTTCCCGCGCGGGCGCACCTGGCTCGTGGCCGCCGCCGGCGCCGAGCTCGTCGCACGGCAGGAACGCCTCGCCGCCGCGCTCCGCGACACCGGCGCCGACCTGCACCGTCACTACACGCCGGGGTCGTGGGTCCCGCACTGCACCGTCGCGCCGCGTGTCCCGCTCGACGCGCTCCAGGTGGTGGCCGCGACGGTGTACGAGGTGCTGCCGCTGCCCGCCCTGGCCGACCGGGCCGCGCTGATCGACAGCGGCACGGGGGAGCGGTGGCCGCTGCCGCACCTCCCCTGACGGAGCGGACGGGTAGCCTGCCGGGGTGGCGAAACGGATGGACCCGGCCGGGGCGTGGGCGGCGTACCGCAGCGGTCACGAGGCGCTGCGCGGCTGGCTGGGGGAGCTGGCGCCGGAGCACTGGACCGGGCCGAGCGTGCTGCCCGGCTGGACCGTCGCCGACCTCGCGGCGCACATCGCGCTGGTGGCCGACTCGGTGACGGCGACGGCTGCGGCGTCGCGCGGGGTGGCGGCGCACAGCCTCAGCGAGTATCTGACGACGTACGCGGCGGCGGCCGCCGGACTGTCGGACCTCACGCTGGCCATCGCCCGCGAGGCCGGGCACGACAAGGACCGCATCCTCGCCGCCGTCGACGAGCGGTTCGCCGCAGCGCACGCCACCGTCGACGAGCGCGGGCTCGACGACGTCGTGCTGACGACGCGGCGCATTCCGGCCCGGCAGGGCGACTACCTGCTGACCCGCGTCATCGAGATCGCCGTCCACGCCGACGACCTCGCCCGCTCCGTCCCGTCCGTCCCCCCGCCCACCATCCCCCGCGACACCGCGAGGCTCGCCGTCCGCACCCTCCTCGACGTGCTGGCCGACCGTGCGCCGGGCCGCAGCGTCGAGGTGCGGGTCGCGCCGTTCGCCGCAGTCCAGTGCATCGAGGGCCCGCGGCACACCCGGGGCACGCCGCCGAACACCGTCGACCTCACGCCGGCTCTCTGGCTCCGGCTGGCCGCCGGGCGCGTCACGTGGGCCGACGAGCTCGCCGCGGGCACCGTCCTCGCCAGCGGCCAGCGCGCCGACCTCTCGGCGCACCTGCCGCTGTTCTAGTCGCCGAGTTCGGCGGTGTACGTGACGCCGTCGGAGCCGGTGAGGTCGACCCGCTCGATCTCGTAGATGTTGGTGTCGACGGTGCCGCCGGACCCGCCGCCGGCCGCGCCGACCTCGTAGTCGGCGATCGTCTGCGTGCCGTCCTCGGTGACGACCGACACCTCGTACGTCCCCGGCGCCGCGGTGTCGCCGAGCACGGTGAACACCCACGACGGCTCGCCCTGGTAGAGGAACACGTGCCCGACCTGGGTGCCGGCGTCGTCCAGGAGCGGGGCCGCGTGGAAGTAGCGGCCGTTCGCGACGTCGAGGGTCTCGCGGTACCCGGCGGCGAGGTCCCGGTCCTCGGATGTCGCCTGCCAGACGACGCCGGCGCCGCCCAGCCCGGCGATGGCCGCCGCGGCGGCGTACGGCAGCACCCGCCGCCAGCGCCGCGGCCGCAGCGGGGTCACGACGTTGGCGGGCTCCGGCTTCGCCACCGGCCCGGGCTTCGTGGGAGTGGCCGACTCCGCGGCGATGCGGGCCAGGACGGCGCCCTCGAACCCGGCCGGCGGGTCGTGCTCCGGCGCGACCAGCAGCACTTCGTCGGCGACCCGGGTCAGTTCCTCCAGCTCGCGGCGGCAGTCGGGGCAGTCGGCCAGGTGCGCGAGCACGCGCGCGCGATCCGGGCCGCTGGCGGCGCCGGTGGCCACCTCGGCCAGGGCGTCGGCGACCTCGCCGCACCTCGTCGGATCAACCATGACTCACCTCGAGCATCGCACGCAGCCGGGCCAGTCCGGTCCGGATGCGTGTCTTGGCCGTGCCGAGCGGGATCTGCTGGCGCTCGCTGATCTCCCGCGCGGTCAAGCCGAAATGTACTGACAGCAGGACGGCCGTGGCCTGCTCGTGCGGCAGCGCCCGGAGCGCGGTGGTGATGCGGTCGCTGTCAGCGACCCGGTCGCTGTCGTTGGTGGTGGAGATCAGCATCTCCGCCACGACGGCCGGCTCGACCACCACGTCGCGCCGCACCCGCAGGACGTCGATGGCGACGTTGCGGGTGATGGTCAGCAGCCACGTCGACGCCTGCGCCCGGCGTGCGTCGTAGTTGCCGGCGTGCCGCCACGCCCGGACGAACGCCTCCTGTGCCACCTCCTCCGCGATCGCGGGCACGCCCACGACCGACAACGCCAGGCCGTAGACGCGGCCCTGGTGGCGCCGGACGAACGCGGCCATCGCGTCCGCGTCGCCGGCGGCCATCCCGGCGAGAAGCGCCTCGTCCGACACCCTCACATCCTCATATACGTGGCGGGCGGGGGAATCGATTGTGCCTGGACGTGGCGTCAGTCACGGTCGCCGCCGGCGACGGCTTCGGTGTCGACGACGATCGGGCGCAGCCAGGTCCACAGCAGGAAGACGGCGGCCGCGGCCAGCAGACCGATGCCGGTCCACAGGTTGACGTTCATCCCGTCGGTCTTCTCGAGATCGGCGTCGCTGGTGCCGAACAGCCCCATGCCGACCAGTATCGGCCCGAAGACGCAGAACAGCGCGGCGATGACGACGCGGATGTCGAAGGCGCCCGCCCGGCGGGTCCGGGCTCCACTGACGCTCATGGCTCGGCTCCCCTCAGAAGAAGACGATGTTGAGGATGATGATCAGGACGAGCGCGATGCCCGCCATCAGTCCCGGCCGCTGGTACCAGGCCTCGTCGCGGTCCCTCGGATCCTGCAGGTCCTCCTTCGGCGTCAGCCCGTACACCAGGCCGACCAGCTCCGCGGCCGGCTTCGGCGCCGTCCGCAGGCTCACCACCACACTGACGGCGATGTCGACGACGAACGCGGCCCCGGCGGCGAGGAACGCCGAGCCCTGACCGGGCAGGTCGAGGACCCCGGTCTCGGAGAGCACGAACACCGTCACGGCCGACAGCGTTCCCGCCACGAGCCCGATCCAACCGGCCGCCGCGGTCATGCGCTTCCAGAACATGCCCAGGATGAACGTGGCGAACAGCGGCGCGTTGAAGAACGAGAACAGCTGCTGCAGGTAGTCCATCAGGTTCGAGTACCCGGCCGCGATGAACGCCGTCCCGACCGCGGCGACGTCGCGACGACGGTGATGACGCGGCCGACCTTCAGGTAGTAGCCGTCCTCACGGTCCTTGACGACGTAGCGCTGCCAGATGTCGTAGCTGAAGACGGTGTTGAACGAGCTGATGTTCGCCGCCATGCCGGCCATGAACGACGCCAGCAGGCCGGCGATCGCGAGACCGAGCATGCCGTTGGGCAGCAGGTCGCGCATCAGCAGCAGGATCGCGTCGTTGTAGTCGACCCCGGTCTCGGCCGACTGGGTCTGCTTGAACTCGGCCAGTTCCGGCACGATGACGGCGGCGATCATGCCGGGGATCACCACGATGAACGGGATGAACATCTTCGGGTAGGCGCCGATGATCGGCGTGCGCCGGGCCGCCGACATGCTCTTCGACGCCATCGCCCGCTGCACCTCGACGAAGTTGGTCGTCCAGTAGCCGAACGACAGCACGAAGCCGAGCCCGAACACGATGCCGACGACGGACAGGATGCTGGAGTCGAACCCGGCCAGCTCGTTGCCCGGCCAGGCGCTCAGCTGCTCCGTCGATCCCGTCGCGTCGCGGATGCCGCTGGTGAGCCCGTCCCAGCCGCCGACGCGGTCCAGCGCCACCACCGTCAGCGGGAACAGCGCGGCGACGATGACGAAGAACTGCAGCACCTCGTTGTAGATGGCCGCCGACAAACCGCCCAGCGTGATGTAGCTCAGCACGATGATCGCCGCCGCGACGATGGCCACCGGCCGCGGCCAGCCCAGCAGCGCGTTGACCAGCGTCGCCAGCAGGAACAGGTTCACGCCGGCGATCAGCACCTGCGCCAGCGCGAAGCCGATCGCGTTGACCAGATGCGCGGGCCGCCCGAACCGGCGCAGCATGAACTCCGGCACACTGCGCACCTTGGAGCCGTAGTAGAACGGCATCATCACGACGCCGAGGAACAGCATCGCCGGCACGGCGCCGATCCAGAAGTAGTGCATCGTCGGCATGCCGTACTCGGCACCGTTCGCCGACATGCCGACGATCTCGATCGCGCCCAGGTTCGCCGAGATGAACGCCAGCCCCGTCACCCACGCCGGCAGCGACCGTCCGGACAGGAAGAAGTCGAGGCTGTCCGAGACCGCATAGCGCGCCATCAGCCCGATGCCCAGGACGAACACGAAGTAGACCGCGATGAGCGTGTAGTCCCAGAAGCCCGCGTCGAGGCGCAGGCTTGCGTCGGCGACCAGGGTCATCGATACCTCCCGCTGCCGGAGCCATCGGTGACCTTACCCGTGAGTACGAGTCACATTCGCTGTGACGAGATGCGGCGTTTCCGGGGCCGTCAGTGCCAGCCGGCGGCGTCGACACCGCCGGGGACGTCGGCGTGGGGGTCGTACGGGGTGCGGGTGAACACGAACGAGGCGAGATCGAGGTGCCGCACGGACCCGTCGGGATGCCGGACGACGCGCAGGGGCTCGCCGGCGTAGTAGCCGTCGAGGCCGACCCAGCCGCCGTCGCCGTCGGGACGGAAGCGCGACGCCCGGCCGGCGCCGTGGGCCGGGCCGAGCCGCAGCCAGCCGTCGTCGGTGGCCCGCAGCTCGAACGTCGTCGGGCCCCAGTACCAGTGGCCGACCAGCTCGAACAGCTCCGGCGGCACCGCGCCGACGCGCCAGACCGGTGGCGTGCGCGGCTCGGCCGCGGCGAACGCGTCGAGCAGCCTGGATGCGAAGTCGCGGGACAGACCGGCGGTGGTGTTGGTGAGCACGACAGCGCCGTCGCCGGTCTCGACGTCGACCCGCACCTCGGCGAGGAAGCCGGGCATCGAGCCGCCGTGGCCGGTGAACCGGCGCCCGCCGTCGTTCCACAGCTGGACGCCGAGGCCGTGCGCCGCCGTCCACGGCGCACCCGGCACGTCGACGACGACCAGCGGCCGGAACATCTCGGTCAGCGTGTCGGCGGCGAGCAGGCCGTCGGTGCGGCCGCCGAGGAACGCGGCCCACCGGGCGAGGTCGCGCACCGTCGACCACAGCTGCCCGGCCGGTGCCATCGCGCCGCCGTCATGTTCGGGCTCGGTCAGGACGAGGTCGGCGAACGGGTGGACGGCGAGGCCGTGCGCGTGCGGCGCCACCGGCCGCGACGTCGTGCGGTCCATGCCCAGCGGCTCGAGCAGCTCCTCGGCGATCACCTTCGACCACGACCGCCCGTGCAGCCGGCCGACCAGCTCACCGAGCACGCCGAACCCGACGTTGGTGTAGTGGAAGCGCTCCCCGGCCGGGTGCCGACGGCCCAGCTGGCTCGACAGCGACCGCCACGGCCCGCCCGCGGTCCGCTCCCACCACGGGCCGTCGGTCTCGGCCTGCACGCCGGCGCCGTGCGACAGCAGCTGGGCGATGGTGACGTCGCCGATCGTGGTGTCCGGGAGGTGCTTGTCGAGCGGGTCGGTGAGGTCCAGCCGGCCCTCGTCGCGCAGCCGCATGACGGCCACCGCGACGAACGTCTTGGTGATCGAGCCCATGCGGTACTGGGTGTGCTCGTCGGCGTCGCGGCCACCCTCGCGCCCGTCGATGGTGCCGCGCGCGGCGGACCAGACGAGCTCGCCGTCGCGCACGACGCCGGCGGCGACGGACGGCAGCCGGCTGCCGGCCTGCTCTTCGGCGACGAGACGGGCGAGGTCGGTGGCAGTGCTGGGGCGGATCACGGCCCGAAGCCTAACGGGCGGCCGTCGGCTCCAGGACCACCACCGCTGTCTCGGCCGGCCGCCTCGCCGCGTAGACGTCCAGTTCCTTGTCGATGGTCCGCCACACCGCCCACAGCCGGTCCCGCTCGGCGCCCGCGGCGGCCCGCGCCGTCACGGCCAGCGAGGCACCGGCCAGCTCGACGGTCGCGGCCGGGGTGGCCTGCAGGTTCAGCCACCAGGCCGGCTCGGGCGCGGCCCAGCCGTTCATCGCGAGCGTGACGAGGTTCGGGCCGTCCTCGACGTAGCCCAGGACGACCCGGCGCTCACGGCCGGTGCGCCGGCCGACCGTGGTGAGGCGCAGCGTGCCCCATGTGCCGGGCTTCGGCCGCCACAGGCCGAACCGGCCGCCGCTGACCCGGCAGAGCGCGCGATGCAGCGTCCAGAAGGTACGGACGAACCAGCGTGGCGGCACCCGGGCAGGCATCGGCAGACCTCTCGTCGACGGCGTCCGAGACGATCACACGCTAGCGGGTTCGTAACGGTGCACGGCCTGAGTGGAGCGCAGCAGTCGCCGCAGCGCCCACCGGTCGCCGTCGACGGCGCCGTGCGCGCGGGCCTGGACGAGCACGTTGCCCAGCGCGGTCGCCTCGACCGGCCCGGCCAGCACCGGCAGCCCGCAGGCGTCGGCCGTCAGGCGGCACAGCAGCTCGTTGCGGGCGCCGCCGCCGACCAGGTGGACGACGTCGACGGCGCGGCCGGACAGCTCGGCGGCCTGACGGACGGTGCGCGCGTAGGCGGCGGCGAGGCTGTCGAGGATGCAGCGGACCAGTTCCGGACGGGTCCGCGGCACCCGCGACCCGCCCGCGCGCAGCACGTCGGCGATGCGGGCGGGCTGGTCGCCCGGGGGCAGGAAGACGGGGTCGTCGGGGTCGAAGACCGGGCCGCCGGCCGGCACGTCGGCGGCCGCCGCGAGCAGCGCCGGCAGGTCGGCAGGCGGCCCGGCGCGGTTCCACGTCGCGATCGACTCGCTGAGCAGCCACAGCCCCATGACGTTGCGCAGGTAGCGGATGGTGCCGTCGACGCCGCCCTCGTTGGTGAAGTTGGCGGCGCGGCCGGCCTCGGTCAGCACCGGCGCGTCGAGCTCGACGCCGACCAGCGACCACGTGCCGCAGGAGATGTAGGCGAACCGCTCGTCCGCGGCCGGCACCCCGACGACGGCGGACGCGGTGTCGTGCGACCCGACGGCGGTGACGACGGCGGACGGGTCCAGCCCGGTGTCGTCGAGCACCTCGGGCAGCAGCGGCCCGACGACGTCGCCGGGACGTCGCAGCGGCGGGAACAGGTCGCGCCGGAGTCCGAGCGTGTCGAACAGGGTCGCCGCCCACGCACCGGACCGGACGTCGAGCAGCCCGGTCGTCGACGCGTTGGTCACCTCGGTGCCCCGCACGCCGGTCAGCCAGGACGTCAGCAGGTCGGGCATCAGCAGGGCCTGCGCGGCCGTCCCGGCGGCGGGGTCGACGGCCAGCTGGTAGATCGTGTTGAACGGCAGGAACTGCAGCCCGGTGACGGCGTACAGCTCGCGTTCGCCCAGCTCGGCGTGCAGTTCCGCGGCGCCGGACGTCCGCCCGTCGCGGTAGTGGTACGGGTTGCCCAGCAGCGCGCCGGACCCGTCCAGCAGGCCGTAGTCGACCGCCCACGAGTCGATGCCGACGCTGCTCAGCACCTCGCCGCCGGTGATCGCGCGGGCCGCCTGCCCGAGCCCGTCCAGCACGTCGCGGTACAGCCGCAGCACGTCCCAGTGCAGCCCGTCGGGCAGCCGCACCGGGACGTTGCCGAAGCGGTGCACCTCGGTGAGGTCCAGCCGCTCCGCGCCGACCCGCGCCAGCATGACCCGGCCGCTGGAGGCGCCGAGGTCTACCGCGGCGAGCGTGGTCATCGCAGGAACGCCGCCGCGACGCCGGCGTCGACGGGGATGTGCAGGCCGGTGGTGTGGGAGAGGTCGCCGGCGGTGAGGGCGTAGACGGCGTTGGCGACGTGTTCGGGGAGGACCTCCTTCTTGAGGAGGGTGCGTTGGGCGTAGAAGGCGCCGAGTTGGTCCTCGGCGACGCCGTAGACGGCGGCGCGTTGGGCGCCCCAGCCGGCGGCGAAGATGCCGGAGCCTTGGACGACGCCGTCGGGGTTGATGCCGTTGACGCGGATGCCGTGCTCACCCAACTCGGCGGCGAGCAGGCGGACCTGGTGGGCCTGGTCGGCTTTGGTGGCGCCGTAGGCGATGTTGTTGGGCCCGGCGAACACGCCGTTCTTACTGGCGATGTAGACGATGTCGCCGCCCAGGCCCTGCCCGGTCATGACGCGGGCGGCTTCGCGGGAGACGAGGAACGACCCGCGGGCCATCACGTCGTGCTGCAGGTCCCACTCCGCCGCGGTGGTGTCGAGCAGGGGTTTGGAGATGGACAGGCCGGCGTTGTTGACGACCAGGTCGACCCCGCCGAACGCCAGCACCGCCTGCCGGAACGCGGCCGCGATCTGCTCCTCGCTGGTGACGTCCACCGTCACCGCCACCGCGGTGTCGGTGGTCCCGATGCCGGCGGCGACCTCGGCGGCGGCGTCGGTGTTGAGGTCGGCGACGACGACGCAGGCGCCCTCGGCGGCCAGGCGCTGCGCGATGGCCTTCCCGATCCCGGACCCCGCACCGGTGACCAGCGCCACCCGCGTGGCCAGCGGCTTGGGCTGGGGCATGCGGGCCAGTTTGGCCTCTTCCAGCGACCAGTACTCGATCCGGAACTTCTCCGACTCCGGGATCGGCTGGTAGGTCGAGACCGCCTCGGCGCCGCGCATCACGTTGATCGCGTTGACGTAGAACTCGCCGGCCACCCGGGCGGTCTGCTTGTCCTTGCCGAAGGAGAACATCCCCACCCCGGGGATCAGCACGATCGCCGGGTCCGCACCCCGCATCGCCGGACTGTCCGCGGTGGCGTGGCGCTGATAGTAGGCGGCGTACTCGTCGCGATAGGCCGCATGCAGCACCCGCAACCGTTCCACCACCTCGTCCAGGGGTGTGGTGGGCGGGAGGTCGAGCACCAGCGGGCGCACCTTGGTGCGCAGGAAATGGTCCGGACACGACGTGCCCAACGCCGCCAGCGCGGGGTGCTTGTCCCGGGCCAGGAAGTCCAGCACCACGTCGGTGTCGGTGAAGTGCCCCACCTGCGCCTTGTCCGTCGACGCCAGCCCCCGGATCACCGGCGCCAGCGCCGCCGCCCGGGCCCGCCGCTCGCCCTCGGGCAACGCCGCGTACCCGTCGACCAGCGGCCCGAACGGGTCGGCCCGGCCGCGCTCGACCAGGAACGACTCCGCCGTCCGGATCATCCACAACGAATTCGCCTCACACTCCTCGCTGGTGGCGCCCCACGCGGTGATCCCGTGCCCGCCCAGCACACACCCCACCGCGTCCGGGTGCGCGGCCTTGATCGCCGCGATATCCAGCCCCAACTGGAACCCGGGCCGCCGCCACGGCACCCACACCACCCGATCGCCGAAACACTGCTTCGTCAACGCCTCCCCGTCGGCCGCGGTGGCCAACGCGATCCCGGAATCGGGGTGCAGATGATCCACGTGCGCCGCGTCCACCAGCCCATGCATCGCGGTGTCGATCGACGGGGCCGCGCCGCCCTTGCCGTGCAAGCAGAAATCGAACGCGCCGACCAGCTCGTCCTCCCGCTCCACCCCCGGATACACGTCCACCAGGGCGCGGACCCGGTCCAGCCGCAACACCGCCAACCCCGCCGGAGTCAGCGTGCCCAGATCACCACCGGAGCCCTTCACCCACAACAACTCCACCGCACCACCGGTCACCGGATCCACCCCGACACCCTTCGCCGACGTGTTCCCACCCGCATAATTCGTGTTCCGCGGATCCGAACCCAGCCGGTTGCTGCGCTCGATCAACTCCGTCACGACAGCGTTGCTCATCGGTCCTCTTCTCGGGGGACGACGGCCAGTTGGTCGTCGAGGTTGAAGGCTTCGTCGAGGTAGCGCCAGTTCTCGTCCGGGCGGGAGCCGTGGGCGAACAGCCGGGCCATCTCGTCCTGCCAGCGGCGGTTGACGTCGGTGGCCTGCATGGCGGCCTGCGACGCGGCGAGGTCGTCGGCCTCGGCGTAGCCGACCAGCAGGCCGTCGTCGCCGACGAAGATCGAGTAGTTGCGCCAGCCGGCGTCGCGCAGCGCCACCAGCAGCTCCGGCCAGACCGCCGCGTGCCGGCGGCGGTACTCGTCGACGAGGTCCGGCCGGACCTGCGACACGAAGCAGTACCGCGGCATCGTCAGGCTCCCCAGCCGGCCTGGGCGCCGCCGACCCGCTCGGCGCTGATCGACTCGAAGTAGCCGGAGCGCTGGTAGGCGGCGATGGGGTCGGGGTCGAGGCCCTGCTCTTCGCGGAGCGTGGCCAGCAGCGGGCGGACGTCGGTGTTGTAGGCGTCCATCAGCACCGCGTTGGCGCCGAGCACGTCGCCGTCGGCCTGCGCCTTGGCCAGCGCGTCGGCGTCGACCAGCAGCGCCTTGGCCAGCGCCTCCTGGACGTTGAGCACCGAGCGGATGACCGCGGGGATCTTCGGCTCGATGTTGTGGCACTGGTCGAGCATGAAGTTGACGTGCGACTCGGGCCGGTGCGCGTCCTGCGCGACGATCTCGTGCAGGATGCGGAACAGCTGGAACGGGTCGGCGGCGCCGACCATGAGGTCGTCGTCGGCGTAGAACCGGGAGTTGAAGTCGAACGCCCCGAGCCGGCCGGCCCGCAGCAGCATCATCACGATGAACTCGATGTTCGTGCCGGGCGCGTGGTGTCCGGTGTCGAGGACGACGGTCGCGCGGTCGCCGAGCGCGAGGCAGTGCGTCAGCGACGTGCCCCAGTCGGGGATGTCGGTGGCATAGAACGCGGGCTCGAAGAACTTGTACTCGAGCAGGATGCGGTGGTCGTCGTCGAGCGCGGCGTAGATGGTGGCCAGCGACTCGGCCAGCCGCTCCTGGCGGTCGCGCAGGGAGTCCTGGCCGGGGTAGTTGAGGCCGTCGGCGAGCCAGATCTTGAGGTCCTTGGAGCCGGTGGCGCGCAGGACGTCGATGCAGCGCAGGTGGTGGTCGACGGCCTTGGCGCGGACGCCGGGGTCGGGGTTGGCCAGCGAGCCGAGCTTGTAGTCGTCGTCCTGGAAGACGTTGCTGTTGATGGCGCCGATCTCGACGCCGAGGTCGCGGGCGTGCGCGGCCAGCTCGCCGAAGTCGTCGACGAGGTCCCAGGGGATGTGCAGCGACACCCGCGGCGCCGAGCCGGTGTAGCGGTGCACCTGGGCGGCGTCGGCGATCTTCTCGAACGGATCGCGCGGCACGCCCGGCTGGCCGAAGACCTTGAACCGGGTGCCGGAGTTGGCGAACGCCCAGGAGGCGGTCTCGACCCCCAGCCCGCGGACGGCCGCTCTGACCTCGTCGTGCGTTCTCATGTGCTGCCTCCAGCAAGCCGTCTTTGAACCGATTCAGCCCTCGTCAAACTACGCGCTCCGGCGGCGGGGCGTCAACCGGGGTGGGACGCCACTGGGGCCGCCGGCCCAGCCGGTAAGCTGCGGCGATGGGTGGAGCCCCGAACATCCGCGAGGTGGCGCTGCGAGCCGGCGTGTCGGTGGGCACGGTGTCGAACGTCCTCAACCGGCCGGAGCTGGTCGCCGAGCTGACCCGCGAGCGCGTCTACGCCGCCATCGCCGAGCTGGGCTTCGTCCGCAACGACTCCGCCCGGCAGCTGCGGGTCGGCCGCAGCCGCACCCTCGGCCTCGTCGTGCTGGACGTCGCGAACCCGTTCTTCACCGACGTCGCCCGCGGCGTCGAGGACGCCGCGAACCAGCACGGGCTCGCCGTCATCCTGTGCAACACCGACGAGGACCCGGTCAAGGAGGCGTCACACCTCGACCTGCTCGCCGAGATGCGGGTGCAGGGGGTGCTGATCAACCCCATCGACACCGACGGCCGCATCGCGGCGCTGCGCGACCGCGGTATCCCGGTGGTGCTGTTCGATCGGCGCGGCGACACCGCGCGCGAGTGCTCCGTCGCCGTCGACGACGTGCTCGGCGGGCGGCTCGCCGCGACCCACCTGATCGAGACCGGCCACCGCACCATTCAGTTCGTCGGCGGGCCGCTGACGCTGCAGCAGGTGCAGGAACGCCACGAGGGCGCGTCCGAGGTCGTGGCGGCGCGCGCCGACGTCGAGCTGACCGTCCTGACGACGACGGCGCTCAACGTGGCGGCCGGGCGCGCGGCCGGCGACCGGCTGGCCGCGGACCGCGACGCGCTGCCGTCGGCGGTGTTCTGCGCCAATGACCTCGTGGCGCTCGGCGTGCTCCAGGCGTTGACGCACGCGGGGCTGCGGGTGCCGCACGACGTCGCGATCGTCGGCTACGACGACATCGACTTCGCCGCCGCCGCTGCCGTCCCGCTCTCGTCGGTGCGCCAGCCCCGCCAGCAGCTCGGCCGGACGGCGGCGGAACTGTTGTTCGCCGAGACGACGGAGGCGGAGCACGAGCACCGGCAGGTCGTCTTCGATCCGGAACTCATCGTCCGCGATTCGTCCTGATGCGGTAGCTCTGGGTGCTCGCTCGACCTGCGCGCACTATGGCGTGTGTGCTTGGCACGTTGGAGCGCACCTATCGCGCCCGATATGCCAGATTTGTGGAACGCGCTGGCGTGCCAAGGGGTCCGGCGCGACTTCACCTGCCGCAGCGCCGGATGACGGCCACCAACGGCGGCCATGCGGTCCTGGCGCGGGTGAGGTGCTCCCGGCGCGCGTGAAGCTGGCCCAGTGACCGGTGATCCTGGAGCACCCCGGGCTCCGGCGCACTGGAACCCCGATTCCCGTGATCAACTCGGCACTGGAGTGCCACGGCGGACCGGGACCACGGCAGCGAACGCCGAGGGGTGCCCAGACTGCCCCCGTCCCCCTGATAGGTGCCCGTTCTTAGGCCGCGGTGCCGCGGGTCAAGCGGTGCCCTGCCGCGCGAAGCGCCGTTGGCTCCGCTTGAGGCGCGGTGCCGGGGCTGAGAGAATGGGCGCCAGGGGGACGGCCAACGTGGCGGACCCGGCAGACGGTCGGCCGGCGAGCGGTCGCTGAGACGACCGAACTCCAACCGACGCGGACCGAACCGATGCGGACCGAACCTTCGTGGACCAGACGTCCGTGGGCCGGGTCTTCGGGGGCTGCGCCTCCGGTGGACCAGAGCCCCTAGACCAGACCTCCGTGGACCGGACGGCTAGTCCTTCACGATCGCTTGGATCTCGGCCACCGGGATGGGCGTGGCCTGCCACGGCGTCTCGAACACGACCGGCGCGCCGGGGATGTCCATGACCGTGCCGTTGAACTCGAACCGCACGGTGTAGACCAGCCGCGCCTGTCCCTCGTACGCCGGCTGGCCGTCGACCGTGGCGGTGCCGTCGACCGACGCCTTGGGGTAGACGTAGGTGCAGGCGTCGCTCTGGGCGACCGTGAACGGGCAGGTCAATGTGGCCGAGCCGTCGCCGGGCTGAACCTCGAGGCGTTCCGGAGTGGCGATGGCGACCAGTCCGGCCGCCGACGAGCCGGTGATCTCGCCGTCGGTGGCGCCCTCGGCCCAGTACCAGGTGTCGAGGGTGACGTACGCGCGCTGCGGCGGGTTGAACGCGAGGTCGAAGTCGGGCGCCACCAGCGCGCCGAAGGCCTGGATGGCCTCCTGCTCCCAGTTGATGACGTCTTCGGGTGGATCGAGCCAGAGGTACTCGTTGCTGACGAGCGCCTCCTCGGGCGGCTGCGTGAAGCAGGCCTGGTTGGCGTAGACGGCGTCCTCGGGCGCGTCGGCCGGCTTCTCGGGCCAGTCCTCCTCGTCGGGCGCCGACGGCGGCGGGCTGAAGACGTAGCAGCTCAGTTCGCCGTCGCAGAAGGACCAGTCGTAGTTGAACTGCTCTTCGCGGCCGAGGTAGCACTCGGGCTCGGTGTTCCCGTCGCCGCCGCCGTTCCCGTCGTCCTCTTCCTCACCGCCGTCGTCGTCGGTGCAGGTGTTGATGTACTCCCAGACGCCGGGGCTGGTCTCGACCTCTTGAATGCAGTCGTCGGCGGCCGCGGGGGTGACCTGCACGGCGGTGATCACCATGGTCCCCACCACGGTGACGGCGGCCAGCAGCAGGCCGGTGAACCGGCGGGTCAGCATGAGACGTCGCCCTCCACTTCGATCGGGTCGCCGATCAGCCATGAGCCGTCGAGGAACAGCACCTGGAACTGCACGGGATACACCGTGGGCTTGTCGGGGTTGACCGGCAGCGGCTCGCCGTTCTGTGACCCCACCCATGCGGCGTCGTCGACGCACGAGGTGACGGTGCCCGTCTCGCCGTCGATCGAAACCGTGGTGTCGTACACACGCGGCTCGCCGGTGAAGGTGATGCCCTCTTGTTCGTACGTGCGCGCGGTCTGCAGGTGCAGTGCGATGGTCGACTCGGTGGCGACACCGGCGAACGCGTCGGGGCTGTCGTCGGGGCCGTTGACCGACTGGATGCGGGCGTCCCAGTACCGCTCGTACGCGTCGAGCACGGCCGCCTCGGCATCCTCACCCGCGGCGGGGTCGCCGGACGGCTCGTTCGTGGGCGCCGCCGTGGGGGTGTCGTCGAGACCGGCTGGCTCGTCGCCGCCGGACGAGCACGCGGCGAGCACCACGACGGCGGCCGCGGCGGCCAGCGTGCGGGCGAGGATCGGGGGCGTCGTCACGACCCCGACCATAACGGAGCGGACCGACAGCTTGTCACGAATACATCTCGACGCCCGGACCTGTTGACGGGCGGCCGGGGTCACGACCAGCCTGTGCCGTGGCGTATGCCCTCCGTTCACCCTGCGGAGGTAGCGTCACCGCCGTCTAACTGCCATGTAGGGGGTAGAAATATGCGCCTGAACAGGCGTTTCCACCGTGCCCTGGGCGCAGCTGCCGCCCTGGGGCTGACGGGGGTCGGGCTCAGCGCCGTCCCCGCGCAGGCTGCCGAGGTCCAGATCGACGTGCTCGGCATCAACGACTTCCACGGCCGCATCAGCGCCGACGGTCAGGCCGCGGGCGCCGCAGTGCTCGCGGGCGCCGTCGCCGACGTGAGCGGCCCGAACACCGTCTTCGCGGCGGCGGGCGACCTCATCGGCGCCTCGACGTTCACCTCGTTCATCCAGCAGGACAACCCGACGATCGACGCGCTGAGCGACGCCGGGCTGGACGTCAGCGCCGTCGGCAACCACGAGTTCGACCAGGGCTACTGCGACCTCATCGACCGCGTCATCCCCCGCGCGACGTGGGAGTACATCGGCGCCAACGTGACGGTCGCCGACGGCGCCACCACCGGCTGCGAGACGGCCAACGAGATCGCGCCGACCTGGACCGAGACGTTCGACGGCGTCACCGTCGGCTTCGTCGGCGCGGTCACCGAGCACCTGCCCGAGCTGGTCAGCCCGAGTGGCATCGAGGCGCTCGAGGTCGGCGACATCGTCGAGGCGACCAACGCCTCCGCCGCCGAGCTGAAGGCAGACGGCGCCGACATCGTCGTGCTGCTCGTCCACGAGGGCGCGGCGACGACCTCCGTCGAGTCCGCCACCGACCCGGCCAGCGACTTCGGCAAGATCGTCACCGGCGTGAGCGCCGACATCGACGCGATCGTCTCCGGCCACACGCACCTCGCGTACAACCACGCGATCGAGGTGCCGGAGTGGGCTGACCGCGAGGTCACCACGCGCCCGGTCGTCAGCGCCGGCCAGTACGGCTACAACCTCAACAAGATCAGCTTCACCTACGACACCGACGCCGGCGCGGTCGCGGCCGTCACCTCCGACATCATCCCGCTGACCGAGCAGGACGAGGAGGGCGAGTGGCACCCGCTGTTCCCGGCTGACGAGGCGATCGCCGAGGACGTCGCTGCCGCCGAGGCCGCGGCCGAGGAGCTGGGCGCCGAGCCGCTCGGCGACATCACCGCCGACTTCAACCGCGCCGCCCAGAACCCGACCGAGGAGAACCCGGCGCCGGAGAACCGCGGCGGCGAGTCGACGCTGGGCAACTTCGTCGCCGACGTCCAGCTGGTCGCCGCCCGCATGACCGACCTCGACGCGCAGATCGCTTTCATGAACCCGGGCGGCCTGCGCGCCGACCTCAAGTTCCTGGGCACCGGCGAGAAGGATCCGGACGGCAACGTCTCCTACCAGGAGGCGGCGCTGGTCCAGCCGTTCGCCAACACGCTCGTCACCACCACGCTGACCGGCGAGCAGATCGCCCAGGTGCTGGAGGAGCAGTGGCAGCCCGCGGGCGCCTCGCGGCCGTTCCTCAAGCTGGGCGTCTCGCGTGAGCTCACCTACACCTACGACCCGGCCGCGGCGCCGGGCGAGCGCATCACGTCGATGTCGCTGGTCGGCAACCCGGTCGAGCCCGACGGCGAGTACCGCGTGGTCGTCAACTCGTTCCTGGCGTCCGGCGGCGACAACTTCGCCACCCTGGCGCAGGGCAGCAACCCGACCGACACCGGCCAGGTCGACCTGCAGGCCATGGTGTCGTACCTGGGCGAGAACTCGCCGGCCTCGCCGGACCTCGCGCAGCGGGCCGTCGGCGTCAGCTGGGTGTCCGACCCCGAGGCCGTCTACGAGACCGGCGACGAGATCGCCGTCGACCTGTCGTCGCTGCTGTTCAGCAACGGCGAGCCGGTCGACGCGACGGCGACGGTGACGCTGGCCGGCCAGGAGGTCGGCAAGGTCGACGTCGACCCCACCATCGTCGACACCACCGACGAGGTCGGCCGCGCGCAGGTCCGCGTCACGGTCCCGGCGGGCACGGCCGACTCCGCCAAGGAGGCGGCCGAGACGACCCTCGTGGTCGAGCTGCCCGAGACCGGCACGACGGTCACCCTGCCGGTGACGGTCGACTTCGGCGACGACCCCGGCACCGACGACGGTGACGAGAACGGCGACGACAACGGCGCGGAGGACGGTGGCGACGAGAACGGCACCGACGACGGCACCGACAGCGGCACCGAGGACGGCGGCGACCAGAACGGCGCCGACGAGAACGGGTCCGACGACGGCACCGACAGTGGCGCCGACGACGGGACCGAGGACGGCGACGAGCTGCCCGACACCGGTTCGTCCGGCGTGCTGTGGTGGGTCATCGGCGGCGTCGTGGTGCTCGCACTCGGCGGCGGCCTGTTCGCCCTCTCGCGGCGCAAGGGCGCCGGCACCGGCTCCGGCACTCCGGAGGCCTGACGGCCGCACCGGCCGAGCAACACGGCCGTGGCGCCCCGCCCACCCGGCGGGGCGCCACGTCACCCCCGAGGTCCGATCCCTCGACCCGAAAGGTGCGTTCGATGCAGTCGACCCGACGTCCTCTCCGCTGGCTCGCGGCGGTCGCCGCGGCCGGCCTGGCCGGCGCGAGCCTGGCCGCGGCACCCGTCCTGTCGGCCGGCGCGGCCGAAGGCGACCCGTTCATCAGCGAGCTCCACTACGACAACGCCGGCGCCGACACCGGCGAGGCGATCGAGATCCAGGCCGACCCGGGCACCGACCTCACCGGCTGGCAGCTCGTCCTCTACAACGGCAACGGCGGCGCGCCGTACAACACCCGCACGCTCAGCGGCGTCGTCCCGGCGGCCGGCGTGGTGGTCGCGACGTATCCCACCGACGGCATCCAGAACGGCTCGCCCGACGGCATCGCGCTGGTCCGCCCCGACGGCACCGTCGCGGAGTTCCTCTCCTACGAGGGCGGCATGACGGCGGTCGGCGGCCCGGCGAACGGCATGGCCGCCGTCGACATCGGCGTCTCCGAGGCCAGCTCGACGCCCGTCGGCCAGTCGCTGCAGATGGTCCAGGGCGCCTGGACGGGCCCGCTGGCGAACACGCTCGGCGCGGTCAACGGCGGCGACCCCGACCCCGACCCCGACCCGGACCCCGAGCCGGCCACGATCGCGCAGATCCAGGGCACCGGCGCCGACTCCCCGCTGGCCGGCACGACCGTCGTCACCAGCGGCGTCGTCACGGCCACCTATCCGAGCGGCGGCTTCGGCGGCTACTACGTCCAGACGGCGGGCAGCGGCGGCGACGCGGCACGGACGGCATCCGACGCGGTGTTCGTCTTCTCGCCGTCGACAGTGGGGCAGGTCGAGATCGGCGACCACGTCCGCGTCACCGGCGAGGTCAAGGAGTACTTCGGGCTGACCGAGATCGAGCTGGCCGCAGACGGGCTGGAAACGCTCACCGAGCCGGCCGAGGCGGTCAAGCCGGTGCCGTTCACGCTGCCGGCCACGGAGGCCGGCCGCGAGGTCTACGAGGGCATGCTGGTCCGACCGGCCGAGGGCTACGTCGTCTCCGACACGTTCGCGCTGGGCGGCTGGGGCAGCAGCGCGTTCGGCTCGATCGGCCTGGGCTTCGGCGGCCCGCTGGTGCAGGAGACCGAGGTCGCGGCGCCCGGCTCGCCGGAGTTCGACGAGGCGGTCGCGGCGAACGCGGCCCGCGCCGTCACGCTCGACGACGGCCAGTCCAACCGGACGGCGACCAGCAGCCAGGTGCCGTACCTGACGAACGCCGACCCGGCCCGCACCGGCGCCGGCGTCACGTTCCAGGACGACGTGATCTTCGACTTCCGGTTCCAGTGGAACTTCCAGCCCACCTCGCCGGTCACCGGGCCCGCGCCCGACGTCGTCACGTTCGGCACCGGCAACACGCGCGAGGCCAACGCCGCGCCGGAGGCGGTGGGCGGCGACCTGAAGATCTCCGCGTTCAACGTGCTGAACTACTTCACCACGCTGGGCGTCGACGTCCCCGGCTGTGAGGCCTTCACCGACCGCGCCGGCACTCCGATCACCGTCTCCGGCGGCTGCGACGCCCGCGGCGCCTGGGACGAGACGAACTTCGAGCGGCAGGAGGCGAAGATCGTCGCGGCCATCAACGGCCTCGGCGCCGACGTCGTCTCGCTGCAGGAGATCGAGAACTCGGCTGTGTTCGGCCAGGACCGCGACGTCGCGCTGGCCACGCTGGTCGACGCGCTCAACGCCGATGCCGGCGCGGACACCTGGGCGTTCGTGCCGTCGCCGGAGCTGCTGCCGACGGACGAGGACGTCATCCGCACCGCGTTCATCTACCGGACGGCCGTGGTCGAGCCGGTCGGCGAGTCGGTGATCCTCATCGACGACCCGGCCTTCCACAACGCCCGCGAGCCGCTGGCGCAGGAGTTCCGGACGCTCGCCACCGGCTACGAGTTCAACACCATCGTCAACCACTTCAAGTCCAAGGGCGGCGACTGCGGTGACCTGCCGGAGGGCTGCTTCGACGCCGACCGGACGGCGCAGGCGCAGGCCCTGGTGGCGTTCGCCGGCGAGCGGGCCGCGGCGACCGGCACCGACGACGCGTTCCTGCTCGGCGACTTCAACTCCTACAGCGGCGAGAACCCGATGCGGGCGCTGTACGACGCCGGCTACACCGATCTCAACAACGAGTACGCCGGCGAGCACACCTACGTGTTCGACGGCAAGGTCGGCTCGCTGGACCACGTCCTGGCCAGCCCGTCGGTCAGCGACGCCGGACTGGTCACCGGCGCCGACGTGTGGAACATCAACTCGGTGGAGTCGGTGCTGTTCGAGTACTCGCGGTTCAATTACTTCGCCAGCGAGCTGTTCCAGCCGGGCACCGTCTACCGGGCCAGCGACCACGACCCGATCCTGGTCGGCGTCCAGACGCCGGTCACGTTCGACGGCCTCCGCTCGGTGGTGGAGGACTACGCCGCCGACGGCACCGTCAACCGGTCGCAGGCGGCCCAGCTGCTCGCGCACCTGTCGACCGCCGAGCGGCTGGCCGGCCGTGGCCTGACGGCTGCCGCCGGCACGTCGCTGGACCGGTTCGTCGCGGTGGCCGAGCGGGTGAGCGACGCGGACGCCCGCGAGGCCCTGGTGAACGCGGCCGAGGCGCTGCGCGCTCAGCTCTGACGCACGCGCGCCACGAGGAGCCGCCGCCCGATCGCGGGCGGCGGCTTCTTGCGTGCCGCGGTCGCCGGTGGGAGGGGATGCCGTCCCCGCCCGCCTCGCTCGTTCCTCGCTCGGACGCCCGCGCCTACCCATGACGGCATCCCCTCCCACCGGCTCCAGCTCGACGCACAACCGCGAGCAGCGCGCTGTCGGCGGGGGCACCTAGAGTGTCCGGCATGACCGATCTCCGTGCCGCCGTCGAGGCCGTCCTCCCGTCCGTGCGCGCCGACCTCGAGCGGCTGGTGCGCATCCCCAGCGTCAGCGCCGACCCGGCCCGGGCCGGCG
Organism: Jiangella sp. DSM 45060; assembly: GCF_900105175.1. NCBI lineage: Bacteria > Bacillati > Actinomycetota > Actinomycetes > Jiangellales > Jiangellaceae > Jiangella > Jiangella sp. DSM 45060. Next base: position 7,108,991 of record NZ_LT629771.1, read on the forward strand.
ACGTCCTCGCCAGCGCCGAGGCCGTGGCCGAACTGGCCCGCGGCGCCGGAGCCGCCCAGGCCGACGTCGTCAGCGCGGCCGGTGGGCGGCCCGCCGTCATCGCCAGCTGGCCGGCGCCGGAGGGCGCGCCCACCGTCCTGCTGTACGCCCACCACGACGTGCAGCCCACGGGGCCGCGCGACGGCTGGACCAGCGACCCGTTCGAGCCGGTCGAGCACGACGGCCGGCTCTTCGGCCGCGGCGTCTCCGACGACAAGGCCGGCGTCGCCACCCACATCGCGGCGCTGCGTGCGTTCGACGGCCGCCCGCCGGTCGGGGTCGTGCTGTTCGTCGAGGGCGAGGAAGAGATCGGCTCGCCCACGTTCACGCCGTTCCTCGAGGCCCACCGCGAGCGCCTGTCCGCCGACGTCATCGTCGTCGCCGACTCCGCGAACTGGACCGCCGAGGTCCCCGCGCTCACCACCAGCCTGCGCGGCGGCGTCGACTGCCTGGTCACGCTGCGGGTGCTGGAGAAGTCGGTGCACTCCGGCGTGTTCGGCGGCCCGGTCATCGACGCGCTCACCGCGCTGACCCGCCTGCTGGCCACGCTGCACGACGACAAGGGCGACGTCGCCATCGCCGGGCTGGTCACCACCGACGCGCCCGACATCGACTTCCCAGACGAGCGGTTCCGCGCCGACGCCGGCGTCCTCGACGGCGTGCAGCTGATGGGCAGTGGCTCGCTGCTCGACCGCCTCTGGACCCGCCCCACCGCGTCGGTGCTGGCCATCGACGCCCCGGCGGTCGCCGACGCCGCGAACATCCTGGTGCACGAGGCGCGCGCGAAGGTCAGCGTCCGCATCGCACCCGACCAGGACCCGCGGGCCGCGCTCGACGCGCTGGAGGCGCACCTGCGCGAGCACGTCGAGTTCGGCGTCCAGATCGAGATCACCGAGGGCATGGTCGGCGGCGGCTGCGCGCTGCCGACGGAGGGACCGGTCGTCGAAGCGGCCGAGGCGGCGCTCACCGAGGCGTTCGGCGCCGCGTCGGTGCGCACCGGCATGGGCGGCTCCATCCCGTTCATCGCCGAGTTCGAGCAGACCTTCCCCGACGCGACAGTCCTCGTCACCGGCATGGGCGACCCTCTCAGCGGGCCGCACGGCCTGAACGAGAGCCTCGACCTCGCGATGTTCGCCAAGGGCTGCCTGGCCGAGACGCTGCTGCTCGACCGCCTGTCCCGGCTGCCGCGGTAGGACCGAGCCGGTGTCGCGGCACGTCGCGCTGCTCCGAGGCATCAACGTCGGGGGCAAGAACAAGGTCGTGATGGCCGAGCTGCGCGAGCTCGTCGCGGGGCTCGGCCACACCGACGTCGCCACCTACATCAACAGCGGCAACGTCGTCTTCGCCAGCGGCACGCCCGGCGCCGGACGCGACGAGCTCGAGGCGGCGATCGAGGGCGCCATCCGCGACGACCTCGGCGTCGACGTCGCCGTGCTCGTCCGCACCCACGACGAGCTGGTGGCCGCCGTCGACGCCAACCCGTTCCCCGATGCCGAGCCCAACCGCCTGCTGCTGAGCTTCCTGCGCACACCGCCCGACGAGGAGCGGTTCGCGGCCGCCGGCCGGGTCGAGTCCGGCGCCGACGAGTTCCGCCTCGTCGGCACCACGCTGTACCTGCACGTTCCCGGCGGCGCCGGACGCAGCAAGCTGGCGGCGGCACTGAGCCGCCCGGCGCTCGGCGTGGCCACGTCACGGAATCTGGCCACTGTCCGCACGCTCGTACAATTGTCACAAGGTCCGGGAAACCGTCGTTCGGACTGAACGACGGCCGCCGTCGCTGTCAGACTGCGGCCATGGAGAACGAGGCCATCCTGCTGCAGGTGCGCGACGGCGATCTGGTCGGCGTCGGCTCCTGGGTCTACGTGTGGCTGCGGGCGGGCGCCGACCGCCCGGTCGTCTACGCCGGCAGCACGGGCGTGCCGCCGGTGGTGCGCACCTGGCTGCACCTGCACGACACCGACCCCGACGTCGGCCGGCTGCTGGCGCGCTATCCCGACGTCGCGCGCGACCCACTGGACGTGCTCGCGTTTCCCGTACCGCCCCGCCTGGACCGTGCCGCGGTGAAGGCGGCGCTGGTCGACCGGCTGGAGTCGCGCGGGCTGCTGTCCGACCGGTACGTCGGCGACCCGCCCGGCCTGCTCACCTCGAACGGGGCCGTCGCACCCGCCGTCGAGTGGATGGTCGGGCAGGTGGTCGAGCACATCGGCGTCAGCGGCTGACGGCGGCCATCCGGTCGGCGCGGGCGGCCCAGCGGCCGTCCTGACGGGTCACCCGGATCGGGTGCTCGAACGCCGCCCCGACGTGCTCGCTGGTCACGACGTCGTCGGCCGGCCCGGCCGCCACCACCCGGCCGCGCCCGATCAGCAGCGCGTGCGTGGTGGTCGCGGGCAGCTCCTCCAGATGGTGGGTGACCAGCACGGACGCCAGCCGCGGCCGGGTCTGCTGCAGCGTCTCGATGGTCTCCAGCAGCTGCTCGCGCGCGGCGACGTCCAGGCCGGTCGAAGGCTCGTCGAGCAGCAGCAGCCGCGGGCCGGGGAGCAGCGCGCGTGCGATCAGCGTGCGACCGCGCTCGCCCTGCGAGAGCGTCGGCCACCGGTCGCCGGCCAGCGCGCTCATGCCGATCGTCGCGAGCAGCGCGTCGGCGGCGGCGAGCTGGTCGCGGCTGGGCTCCCAGCGCGGCGGCACCTCGATGCTCCCGGTGATGCCGGTCAAAACGACCTCGCGGACGGTCAGCGGGCTGCGCAGCCGGTGCCGCGGGTCGACGTGCCCGATCTCGCGCCGCAGTGCCGCCAGCTCGACCCGTCCGAGCTGGTGCCCGAGGACGCGCACCACGCCCGTGGTCGGGTGCGTGACGGCGCCGCACAGCCCCAGGACGGTGCTCTTGCCGGCGCCGTTCGGCCCGAGCAGCGCCCAGTGCTCGCCGGCCCGGATCGTGACGGACACGTCGTGCAGGATCTGCTTGTCGCCGCGGCGCAGCGTGACGTCGCGGAGCTCCAGCACCTCTCGACTTGTCTGAGGAGTTGGCACCGGGTGAGTCTACGGCTCCGCGTCGCCGGGCGGTCAGCTGGGCCGGGCCAGCGCCTGGGCGACCAGCAGCTCCGACAGTTCGCGTAGCCGCCGCCGGGCGTCGGGGTCGAGCGCTTGCGCGTGCGGCGCCGCCGCCATGGTCTGGTCGAAGTAGACGCCGCTGATGTCGGCCAGCTCCGGGTCGGCGATCAGCCGCAGCGTCGCCTCGCCGCCGTCGTGCAGCGTGCTCAGTGGCGTCAGCTCGGCCTCGCGCACCATCGACGTCGCCATCAGCGTGGCCGGGTGCAGGGTGTTCGCCGTGACGCCGGTGCCGTTCAGCTCGTCGGCGAGGTCGAGGGTGAACATGATCTGCGCGAGCTTGCTCTGCCGGTACGCGCGGTAGCCGTCGTAGCCGTGGTCGAGCATGGGGTCGGCGAAGTCGATGGGCGCCTGGCCGATCGAGGCGACGTTGACGATGCGCGCGGGCGCCGCAGCCACCAGCGCCGGCAGCAGCCGGCGGGTCAGGTGGTAGCCGGCCAGGTAGTTGACCGCGAACCGCAGCTCGACGCCGTCGGGGCTCAGCTCGCGCCCGCCGCCAGGCTCGCCGAACCCGACCGCGGCGTTGTTGACCAGCACGTCCAGGCCCGGGAAGCGGTCGAGCACCTCGTCGGCCAGCCGGTCGACCTGGCGAAGGTCGGCGAGGTCGGCCCGTACGACGCCGACGGGCTCGCGTCCGCCCTCGGCCCGGATCTCGCGGGCAGTCTCGTCCAGACGCGCCGGATTCCGGCCGTGCAGGACGACGCCGACGCCCGACGCCGCCAGCCGCAGCGCGAGCCATCGGCCCAGGCCATCGGTGGCGCCGGTGATCAATACCGTCGTGGGGCTCATGTTCTTAGGCAACCACCTCGCGCCCCGGTGTTCTTCCCTCGGCTCGCAATCCGGGTCGCGCTCCGTACACTGGGTGCCGTGGCCCGGGGCGATGGACGACTCACACACGACATCAACCCACAGGAGAAGGGACCGCAGGACGCCTGCGGCATCTTCGGGGTGTGGGCACCCGACGAAGAGGTCGCCAAGCTCACCTACTTCGCGCTGTACGCGTTGCAGCACCGGGGTCAGGAGTCGGCCGGCATCGCGGTCGGCAACGGCGAGCAGATCCTCGTCTACAAGGACATGGGCCTGGTCAGCCAGGTCTTCGACGAGTCCACGCTGAACACCCTGGTCGGCCACGTCGCCGTCGGGCACACCCGTTACTCCACCACCGGCGGCAGCCACTGGCAGAACGCGCAGCCGACCCTCGGCGCCACGCCGGCCGGCACCGTCGCGCTCGCCCACAACGGCAACCTCACCAACACCGCCGAGCTGCTCGAGCTCGTGCACGAGCGGGTGGGCGCCGCCAGCGGCGAGCTGCGCTACGGCAACACCACCGACACCGCGCTGATCACCGCGCTCATGGGCTCGTACGCCGACCGCACGCTCGAGGAGTGCGCCGGCGAGGTGCTGGCGCAGGCGCGCGGAGCGTTCTCGCTGGTGTTCTCCGACGAGAACACGCTCTACGCCGCGCGCGACCCGCAGGGCGTCCGTCCGCTCGTCCTGGGCCGGCTGGAGCGCGGCTGGGTCGTGGCCAGCGAGACCGCCGCGCTCGACATCGTCGGCGCCTCGTTCATCCGCGAGGTCGAGCCCGGCGAGCTGGTGGCCATCGACGCCGACGGCCTGCGCTCGCACCGCTTCGCGGCGGCCGAGCCGAAGGGCTGCCTGTTCGAGTTCGTCTACCTCGCCCGGCCCGACACCCACATCTCCGGCCGCTCGGTGCACGAGACCCGCGTCGAGGTGGGCCGGCGGCTGGCCGGCGAGCACCCGGTCGACGCCGACCTCGTCATCCCGGTGCCCGAGTCCGGCACCCCGGCCGCCGTCGGCTATGCCGAGGCGTCCGGCATCCCGTACGGCATGGGGCTGGTCAAGAACGCCTACGTCGGCCGCACCTTCATCCAGCCGTCGCAGACGCTGCGCCAGCTGGGCATCCGGCTCAAGCTGAACCCGCTGCGCGAGATCGTGGCCGGCAAGCGGCTGGTCGTCGTCGACGACTCCATCGTGCGCGGCAACACCCAGCGGGCGCTGGTGCGCATGCTGCGCGAGGCCGGCGCCGCCGAGGTGCACGTGCGCATCTCCAGCCCGCCGGTCAGCTGGCCCTGCTTCTACGGCATCGACTTCGCGTCCCGGGCCGAGCTGATCGCCACCGGCCTGTCCACCGACGAGATCTGCCGGTCCATCGGCGCCGACTCGCTCGGCTATGTGTCGCTCGACGCGCTCATCGAGGCGTCCACCGTGCCGAAGAACGACCTCTGCCGCGCCTGCTTCGACGGCGTCTACCCGATCGAGCCGCCGGCCCGCGCCGGGAAGGACCTCCTGGAGCAGGACCCCATCCCCGGCTGCGAGACACCCGACCGCGACGGCCTGGCGCGAGCCGCGTCACTCGGCGATCCCGCCGACGGCCTGAACTCCCTGCTCAGCGCCGGTGGTGCCGCCGATGCGTTGCGGCGTCCGTGAGGCGGGGTTGTGACAAAACGCCCGAAATGTGGTTGCCTGCTCCTCGGTCACGAAATGGTATCGAGCTGAGTATGGGAGAGAAGTAGTGTCGCAGCCGCGTCATGGTCGGTCTCGTCATCGACGGGCCAAGCTGGCGGCGCTCACCCGTCTGCCCGCACTCACTCGGCGCCGGGTCGCCCTGCTGGCCGCGCCGGTGGTGCTGGCCGGTGCCGCCGTCGCCGGAGTCACGCTCTGGCCCGACGACGCCGCCGTCGGCGACAACGCCACCGCGTCGATGGACCTCCCGGAGCGCGAGGAGTCCGCGAGCCGCGGCCAGGACCGTCCGGAGCTGCCGTCGGTGACACCGAACGCGGCGCCGACGCCCACCGCGACGCCCACGCCCACGCCGACGCCGACCCCCACACCGACGCCGACTCCCACGCCCACCCCGACCCCGACTCCGACTCCCACACCGGAGCCGACGGTGGCCGGGCAGCTGTTCGTGACGGCCGGCCTGAACGTGCGCACCAGCCCCGACCTCGAGGCCGAGGTCGTCACGGTGCTCGGATCCGGCGCCGAGGTCGACATCACCGGCGCCACCGAGGGCACCTGGTCGCAGATCCTGCTCGACGGCGAGCCGTACTGGGTGGCCACCGAGTACCTGGCCCAGGAGCCGCCCGCCGAGGAGCCGTCCGGCGGCATCTCCGCCGCCGAGTGCGAGTCCGGCTCCGGCGTCGAGGACGGCCTCACCCAGGACGCCATCCGGGTGCACCGGGCTGTCTGCGCGGTCTTCCCGCAGGTGACGTCGTACGGCGGCCTCCGCTCCGGCGACGGCGGCGAGCACGGCAGCGGCCGCGCCCTGGACATCATGATCAGCGGCTCCGTCGGCGACGACATCGCGGCCTACGTCCGCGAGAACTACCGCGAGCTGGGCGTCAGCGAGGTCATCTGGGAGCAGCGCATCTGGACCGTCGAGCGCTCCTCGGAGGGCTGGCGCTGGATGGAGGACCGCGGCGACGCGACCGCGAACCACTACGACCACGTCCACGTCACCGTCTACGGCAACGAGGGCACCACCTGACGCGTGCTCGGCACGGCTGGTCGTCGTTCGGTGGCGTCACGCTGCCGCGTTGCGCAGCCGGATCCCGCTGAATCCGACCGAGCTGTTGACGACCGCGTCCCAGAACGGGCCGAGGGCGGTCAGGACCCGCAATTGGATTCCGGCCTCCTCGTGCAGCCGGAGCAGGTCTCCGACGGGCTCGGCCGGACCCAGCGGTTCGACCGGCTCGGTGGCCACGCAGGCGTGCGGCTCGGGCGAGCCGAACGGCCGGAACACCGTCGCCGGAAGCCGGTAGGCGAACAGCCGCACCGTGCGCATCGATTCCAGCCAGCGGTACTCGATGGCGTGCACGCGATCACCGCTACCGGCGCCGATGATCCGGTCGCGGTCGGCCTGCGTGGTGGCCGGCGTGACCCAGGCCAGGGCCCGCGGGCACTGCCGTGGGAACCAGTAGTCGGGGGACCGTTGCGCGTCGACCGCCCAGACGTAGGCCTCTGGCTGTCTGGCGGTCGCCGCGACATGGGGGACGAACCGGGTGATGCCGGGGTCCTCGGAGAAATGCAGCACCTGGCCGGGTTCGGGTCGCATCGGCCCGTTCTAGCACCTGCACGCGGGATGGCTGGCGGTTTGGTGGTGCCACGGCGCCACCGAACCGCCAGCCATCGCCGGTCATGTCAGCCGGACACCAGATCGATGCGCGCGCTGTCCTGGACGAACCCGACGGCCTCGAAAGCCCTCCCCATGGGGACGTTCGCGTCGTCGGTCTCGCCGAAGACCAGGTCGGCGCCGTGCTCGGCCTGCCAGCGCGTCATCCAGGCCAGCAGCTCGCGGGCGTACCCGCGGCCGCGCTGTTCCGGCACCACGCCGACGTAGCCGGTGACGACGCGGGCGCCGCTGTTGCCGGTGACCAGCCCGGCCAGCGCGCCGTCGCCGTCGTAGGCGAGCCGCCAGCCGTCGGACGGGCCGGCGTAGTTCACCATGTCGGCCAGTTCCTCGGCGGCCAGCTCGGCGGCGTCGCGGGTGCGCAACGACCGCTGCGTGTGCGCGTCGAGGCTGCCCTCGAACGTGCGCCGGTACGCGTCGGCCAGTGCGGGGTCGCCGGGCCCGCTGACCGGCTCGAACCGCAGCCCGTCACGGCCGTCACGGACGGCCGGGACGCCGGCGGCCGGCGTCCAGCGGAACCCCCGGCGCGTCACCAGCAGCTCGAACCCGGCCGCTTCCGCCGCCGTCATGAGGCCGGTCAGCGCGGGTGGCGGGTTCTCGCGCCAGTCGGCCGGCGGGTGCAGGTTCAGCTCGACCTGCTCGAGCCCGCCGGCGTGCAGGTCGTCGGCGGCCCGCCGCAGCAGCGCCGTCATGATCTCGACGCGGTCGGGCTCGGCGCCGAGCTCGAACAGGTCGACGATCCACGGCTGCTCGTTGTCGGCCCCGCCGTAGCCGGCCGCCCGCCCGACGACGCGGTCGTCGCGGACGGCGGCCCAGACCCACTCGGGACGGCGCTTGCGGGCGGCGAACGCCGTGACCAGATGCGCCTCGGTGACGACGCGGTCGGCAATGTACGTGCCCAGCTCGGACCGGGCGCCGCACAGCAGCGCGAGTGCCTCGTCGGATGTGCTGGGCCGGGTGATGCTGAGGTGCATGTCTCTCCTCGGAGAGTCAGCCGCCCTCACCCTGGAGAGCGGCGCGGAAACCATGGCGGTGCATCGCGACCTCCTCTCCTGCCGGGCCGGGCCGCCACACGGCCCGGACGCTGGACTCGACCCTACCGGATACGCTTCTGTCCGTGTCGAGCAGTGAGAACGCGCCCTCGGGTGCCACCTATGCCAGCGCCGGGGTCGACATCGAGGCCGGCGACCGCGCCGTCGAGTTGATGAAGGAGTGGGTCGCCAAGACCCGCCGCCCCGAGGTCGTCGGCGGGCTCGGCGGCTTCGCCGGCCTGTTCGACGCCAGCGCGCTCAAGGCGTACCGGCGGCCGCTGCTGGCCACCAGCACCGACGGCGTCGGCACGAAGGTCGCGGTGGCGCAGCGCATGGACGTCCACGACACCATCGGCTTCGACCTCGTGGGCATGGTCGTCGACGACATCGTCGTCTGCGGCGCCGAGCCGCTGTTCATGACCGACTACATCGCCTGCGGCCGCGTGGTCCCGGAGCGCACCGCCGCCATCGTCAAGGGCATCGCCCAGGCCTGCGTCATGGCCGGCTGCGCGCTCAGCGGCGGCGAGACGGCCGAACACCCGGGCCTGCTGGGTCCGGACGAGTACGACGTCGCCGGCGCCGTCACGGGCGTCGTGGAGGCCGACGCGCTGCTCGGCGCCGAGCGGGTGCGCGCCGGTGACGTCGTCGTCGCCATGGCGTCGTCGGGGCTGCACTCCAACGGCTACTCGCTGGTGCGGCACGTCCTGCTCGAGCGGGCGGGCTGGGCGCTGGAGCGCGACGTGCCGGAGCTGGGCCGCACGCTGGGCGAGGAACTGCTCGAGCCGACCCGCATCTACGCGCAGGACTGCCTGGCGCTGGCGGCCGCCGTCGAGGTGCACGCGATGTCGCACGTCACCGGCGGCGGGCTGGCCGCCAACCTGGCTCGCGTGCTGCCGGGCACCGTCACGGCCCGGCTGGACCGCGCCACCTGGACGCCGCAGCCGGTGTTCGGGCTGGTGGGAGCCGTCGGCGAGGTGTCGGAGCCGGAGCTGGAGAAGACCCTCAACATGGGCGTCGGCATGGTCGCCGTAGTGGCGGCCGATGCGGCCGACGCGGCGGTACGGCTGCTGACGGACCGAGGGGTGGCGGCGTGGATCGCCGGCGAGGTGGTCGGCGGCGACGGATCGGCGACGCTGCACGGCGCCTACGGCGGCTGATCGAGCGGCTCAGGCGGTCTGCTGGCCTCGGCGAGCCGAGGACGGCAGACCGCCCGACGATCTTTCGCTGACGGCCCGGGTCAACCCGCGTGACGACGGGGTTCGTCGTCATCGTCGTCGAGGTAGCGCGAGTACTCGTCGTACTCCTCGCCGTCGTTCACCTCGTCGAGGTCCGTGTGACTATCGCCATCGCCGTCGGTGCCCAACTCACGCTGCAAAGCGCCGAAGTCGGTGTCCAGAGTCTGGTACTTCAACCGACGGGCGACCTTTGTCTGCTTGGCCTTGGCCCGGCCGCGCCCCATAGGGTCGACCCCCTCGCACAAACCGGGGCGACCAGCTCACTGGACGCCCTCGTTTCCGTTCGAATGACATCTGCTCGTAGGGATAACGGTACAGGGTCCGAGGCTGTTCCGCCTCATCCGGTACCAACTAGCGAGCCGCCGTGCGTCATCGGCCCAGGTAGACGTCGCGCAATCGGCTGACGGCGGCGATTCGGCGCTCGGCCAGACGGTCGGCGGCGACGGCCGGAGGGACGCCGTCGTCGGCGGCCAGCTGGAAGATCTCGCGCGTGGTGTCGAAGATCTTCGTGGCCTTCGTCTTGGCCCGATCGAACGAGAATCCGTGCAGCTCATCGGCGACCTGGATGACTCCGCCGGAGTTCACGACGTAGTCGGGCGCGTAGAGGATGCCGGCGTCGTCGAGGCTCTTCTCGATGCCGGCATGGGCGAGCTGGTTGTTCGCCCCGCCGCAGACCGCGGCCACCTTGCCCTCGGTGAGCAACGTCATGGTGTGGTCGTCGAGGGCGCCGCCCAGCGCGCACGGCGCGTACACGTCGATGCCGGCGCCCAGCAGCGCGGTGGTGTCGTCGACGACGTCGACCTGCGGGTGCGCGGCGCGCAGCTGGTCGAGCGCGTGCTCGGACACGTCGGTGACGACGACGGAGGCGCCTTCGTCGAGCAGCAGGCCGGTCAGCTTGGAGCCGACCTTGCCGACGCCGGCGATGCCGACCCGCCGTCCGGCCAGGCTGGTGCCACCCCACAGCCGCTCGGCGGCCGCGCGCATGCCCTGGAACACGCCGAACGCGGTGAGCACGCTGGAATCGCCGGCGCCGCCCTCGGCCGGCGAGCGGCCGGTGACCCATCGGCTCTCGCGGGCGACGACGTCCATGTCGGCGACGTAGGTGCCGACGTCGCACGCGGTGATGTAGCGGCCGCCGAGGGACTCGACGAACCGGCCGTAGGCGCGCAGTTGCGTCTCGGACTTGTCCAGCTCGGGGTCGCCGATGATGACCGCCTTGCCGCCGCCGTGGTCGAGACCGGCGAGGGCGTTCTTGTAGGTCATGCCGCGGGAGAGGTGCAGGACGTCCTCGAGTGCGGCGTCCTCGGATTCATACGGGTAGAAGCGGGTACCGCCGAGGGCGGGTCCGAGGGCGGTGGAGTGGAGCGCGATGATGGCTCGTAGGCCGCTTCCGGCATCGTGGCAGAAAACGACCTGCTCGTGTCCGGTGTGTCGACCGAACACCAGCGGCGACGCCTTGGTCATGGTGGTGACCCTTTCACGTCAGAGCCCGCGGGGTGTGCGGGCTGGTGTCAAGCTCACTCTAGGACGACCGGCGGTTCCGAGGAGGTAGCACGGTGCGGCGATGGCACGGGAACCCGTGGGCGATCCTGCTCACCTTGTGTCTGGGCTTCTTCATGACGTTGCTCGACGTGACGATCGTCAACATCGCCATCCCCAGCATGATGACCGAGCTCGGCGCGTCGCTGGACGAGATCCTGTGGGTGATCAACGCCTACGTGATCATGCTGGCGGTGCTGGTCATCACGGCCGGCCGGCTCGGCGACCTGCGCGGCCAGCGCACCATGTTCATCATCGGCGTCGCGGTGTTCACTCTGGCGTCGCTGGCCTGCGGGCTGTCGCAGGGCCCCGTCATGCTGATCGCCTGCCGCGTCGTGCAGGGCATCGGCGCCGCGATCCTGATGCCACAGACGTCCGCGCTGCTCATCACGACCTTCCCGCCGGAGAAACGCGGGACGGCGTTCGGCATCTGGGGCGCTGTGGCCGGTGTCGCCACCGTCGCCGGGCCGACGCTGGGCGGGCTGCTGGTGACGGTGTTCGACTGGCGGTGGATCTTCTTCGTCAACGTGCCGGTGGGCGTCCTCGTGCTGGCCATGGCGTGGTCGATCATCCCGGAGTCGGCCCGGCGCGAACGGCACCGGCTGGACGTCCCCGGCGTGCTGCTGGCCAGCGCGGCGCTCGTGCTGCTGACCTTCGGGCTGGTCGAGGGCGAGCGGTTCGGGTGGGGGCAGGTGTGGGAGTTCGTCTCGATCCCGGCGCTGCTGGTGGCCGGCTCCGTCCTGCTGGCCGTGTTCCTCGTGCTGCAGGCGCTGCGTCAGGACCGCGAGCCGCTGATCCCGTTCGGCCTGTTCCACGACCGCAACTACTCGGTGATGAACGGCGTGGCGGGGCTGGTCGCCATCGGGATGGTGGGGACGTTCCTGCCGATCACCATCTATCTGCAGACGGTGCTCGGGCACACCGCGCTGGAGGCCGGCCTGACGCTCGCGCCGATGTCCGTCGTCTCGATGTTCGTGGCGCCGTTCGCGGGCCGGTTCTCCGACCGCGTCGGCGGCAAGTTCATCCTGATCGCGGGCCTCTTGCTCTATGGCGGCGGCGTGCTGTCCTTCGCCGTGGTCGCCACCGACACCGCGCAGTGGTGGCACTTCCTGCCGTCGCTGCTGGTGGCGGGGCTGGGGCTGGGGTGCATCTTCGCCCCCATGAACACCGTGGCGATGCGCGACGTGCCCGGACGGGTGGCCGGCGCGGCGTCCGGAGTGCTGAACACGAACCGTCAGCTGGGTCAGGTGGTGGGCAGTGCGGTCGTCGGAGCGGTGCTGCAAGGGCTGCTCGCGAGCCGCCTGCATTCCGAAGCCGTTGCGGCCGCAACGGCTTTGCCGCCGGACGCCCGGCAACCGTTCATCGACGGTTTCGCGGGGGCCGCTGAGGGAGGTCTGCAGGTCAGCGGCGCGGAAGGCGGAATTGACATGGCACTTCCACCGGGAGTTTCTCAAGAAGTCGCGGGAAAGATCGCCGAAATGGCACACGATGTGTTCATACAGGGCTATGTTGATGCAATGAAGCCGACGCTGATCGTTCCGGTCGCCGCCGTGGCATGTGGGGCACTGCTGTGTCTCGCAGTCAAGGGTGGACGAACGCGACGAGAAGCCGAGGTGGGTGGTGCCGGCACGCGGACGATCTCCGATGCCGGGTAGACCGGTCCCGCACGAGTTGGGCCGGTTCGCGGCTTACGTGAACCTTACGTAGGCTAGAGACACCCTGGGTGGACATCATCCGAATGGCTGGCTTGGGTCGAGCCGTACGGTCGGTGTCGTTCGAGGGGGTCGACAAGGTGGAATATCCGGTGTGGCGGGAAACCTCCCGCTATGGGATCTAAGGAGGTGACGATGGCGACCAGGACACAAGACGCCGAGCCCCTCCTCACTCCTGCCGAGGTGGCGGCCATGTTCCGGGTGGATCCGAAGACGGTGACCCGGTGGGCCAAGGCCGGCAAGCTCACGTCGATCCGGACGCTCGGTGGCCACCGGCGGTACCGCGAGTCCGAGGTGCGTGCGCTGCTCAACGGGCAAGGGTCCGCAGTGGAGCGCGTCGAGGTCGGCGAGCTCTAAGGGGTGAGAATCGTCCCACCATACGCTCGACCTTGCCGAGCGGGGGCGGTAACGGGGAAGTCAAGGCTGGGCCCGTAGGCGGCGGGCCAGGCCTGCGGCGGGGGCTGCGCGGGAACGCGTAACTAGAAGTCGTGTGACCTGTGGTGCAGGATCACACGAGATCGGGTCGGCGTCGCGAGCGCGACGGAGTCAGCCCCGGGTGGGGTATGGCTGCGCTGTCGCATCGCACCAGCCGCCAGGCGTCGACACGGGCGGTGGGCAACCGGCCGCCCGTGTCCGCTACTTTCAACGGTTGCTTTCTTTTCTCGCACATCTTCTTTCTCATCGGCCATTCGGCCAGAATGTACGACCATTCTTGTGACGCGAGCGGCGCGTCGATGCCGTCGCGATGACACAGCCTTATCCGACGGCGCTGCGCTCACCCAATGGGCGCCGCCGGAGCGCCGGATCGGACAACGACACCGGTGTCCACGCGCCGTCAGGGTGGTAGACGTTGCTGCCGGGCGGCACGATCGCGTCGATGCGGTCCAGTGTCGCGTCGTCCAGGGCGACCTCGGCGCCGTCGAGCAGCGACTCCAGCTGCTCCATCGTCCGCGGCCCGATGATCGTCGACGTGACCGCCGGGTGCGCCAGCGTGAACGCGACGGCCAGTTGCGGCAGCGTGCACCCCGCGTCGTCGGCCACCTCGATCAGCCGCTCGACCAGCTCGAGCTTGGCCGCGTTCACCGGCAGCGCCGGGTCGAACCGCCCTGGCGTCAGCCGCGCCCGTCCCGTCGTCAGGTCGATCGGGCGGCCCTCGCGGTGGTGGCCGGACAGGAAGCCGGAGGCGAGCGGGCTCCACGTCAGGATGCCCAGGCCGTAGCGCCGGCAGGTCGGCAGCACCGACGTCTCGATGCCGCGGGCCAGCAGCGAGTACGGCGGCTGTTCGGTGCGGAAGCGCAGCAGCCCGCGCCGCTCGGACACGTGCTGCGCCTCGACGATCTCCTCGGCCGGGAAGGTGGAGTGGCCGAACGCGCGGATCTTGCCCTGGTGGACGAGGTCGCTCAGCGCCGACACCGTCTCCTCGACGTCGGTCGTGGGGTCGGGCCTGTGCACCGCGAGGAGCCGCTCCGGTTCGGCCCCTCGGTCAGCGGCCTGTCACTCGAAGAGAAGGGCACCTTCGTCGCCAGCACGACGTCGTCGCGCCGGCCCTGCAGCGCCTTCCCGACGATCTCCTCGGACTCGCCCGCCGAGTACATGTCCGCCGTGTCGACGACGTTGATCCCGCGGTCCAGCGCGGCGTGGATGATGCGGGCACTGTCGTCGTGGTCGGGGTTGCCGGCCGCGCCGAACATCATGGTGCCGAGGCAGTACGGGCTGACGTGGATGCCGGTGCCGCCGAGGGGTCGATAGCGCATCTCAGGACGCTACGGTTTCGAGCGCACTCGAAGTCAAGCGCCGCTGGTGGTGTCCGACCCGACCAGCATGATGAGGTCATGAGATGACGCCCGAACAGCAGACGGTGTTCGCGCTCGACCTGCTGCGCACGGAGGTCGCGAGCGGCGGCTTCGATTGCTACTCCGCTGCTCCGGTGGCACCCACGCGCTCGAGGCTGGGCGGCGCTCGTCCACGAGGCGTGCGCGACGACGTGTGACCCCTACCCGGGCTGGCATCGAGTAGCGGACCGACGCGTACGTCGCGGCTCACTGGGCGGCGTTCCTCCGCTGAGCCGGTTTCGGTGCCGCTCGGGTGCGGTATGGTCACGCGCGACGTCGGCATTGTGTCGCTTCTGTGACTATGCGGGGTTGAGCATGCGGAAGAGCATCATCGGCGGTGTCGGGGCCACCCGCCCTGACGGTCGTTGGTGCGGCGACGCCGGCCGCAGGCCTGGAGGCGTCGGCTGCGGTCGTCTTCCCAGAACAGCGTGGCCCTGAGCTGGCCCCGCGCCCGTCGGTCCCTCCCGGCCGGCGGGCGCGGGGTCATCTTCGTTTCACGGCAGTGGTGGTCAGGTACGGAGTCGGGTGGCGAGCGGGCAGCGGAACGGGTCTGTCGTGGCGTGTTCGACGGTGTTGAGGTAGCGGACGATCACGCGGTAGGCGCCGACGAAGCTGGTTTCGGTGTAGCGGACATCGTGCTTGGCGCAGTGGTCCCGGACGAGGGCTCGGGCCCGGCGGAGGTTGGGGCGGGGCATGCTCGGGAACAGATGGTGTTCGATCTGGTAGTTGAGCCCGCCCATCGCGAAGGTGGTGAGCCTGCCCCCGCTGATGTTGCGTGACATCAGGACCTGCCGACGCAGGAAGTCGATCTTCAGGTCGGGCGGGACGATCGGCATGCCGAGGTGGTTCGGCGCGAAGGCGCCGCCGAGCAGGAGGCCGAACAGGGCCATCTGGACACCGAAGAACGCGGCGGCCTTGCCCGGCGGCAGTACCAGCAGCAGCACGGTGACGTACCCGCCGAAGCGTCCGGCGATGAACGCGACTTCCCACCAGCGGTGCTTGAGCTGTCGCTGATGCAGCAGCCGCTGAAAGCTGGCGATGTGCAGGGCGAGGCCCATGAACAGCGCAAGGGGGAAGAAGTAGCCCTGCCAGCGGGTGAGGCGAGCCGCCAGGCCGCGCCGATTCGCGGCGATGGCCGGGGTGAAGGCGAAAGCGCTGGGCCCGATGTCGGGGTCCGATCCCTCCTTGTTGGGGTTGGCGTGGTGGCGGCTGTGCTTGCCCATCCACCAGCCGTGGCTGAGCCCGACGAACACCCCTGCCAGCACCCGGGAGGTCCAGTCGTTCCAGTGATGGGACCGGAAGATCTGCCGGTGTGCGCTGTCGTGTCCCAGGAAGGTGAGCTGGGTGAACACGACGCCCAATCCGGCGGCGAGGAGCAGCTGGAACCACGTGTCGCCGAGGAACGCGAAGCCCACCCAGATACCGGCGAGGACCGCGACCGTGATGATGATCCTGGACCAGTAGTAGCCGTAGCGGCGGCGAAGCAGCCCAGCGGCCCGTACCTGCTGGGCCAGCTCGGTGTACGTGCTCACGTACCGCACCCGCCGCGGCACGGCCTCAGTACCCGTCGCGGCCGTCGAGCCCGGCGATGTCTCACTCATGCGGATCTCCCGGTGTTCAGGAGCGTACGGCGGGGCGACCCGCCCTCGGACTCCCAGGCGGCCTCGGCCAGGTCGAGGCGCGCAGTGACCGGAGCCGAGCCCTGCGCGGTGGCCTGCAGGCTCGCCTCGGCGGCGGTCAGGATCGTGCTGGCGCTGCGATGGTGGTGGTGGCCGTCCTGGATCCAGTCGAAGACCCGTGCCGCATGCTGAAGGTCGGTCGTCGGCGGCACGACGAGGAGGTCCTGCCGGTCCTGGATGTCGAGACCGGTGAGGCTCACCAGGTGGGGGTCGATGGTGCGGAACCAGCCCAGCCGGACGATCCTGCCGGCCACGGGCAGCCTACTGACGTCGCTGTCCCATGAGTCCCGGTGATACGCGACCCGGGCCACCCTGAGGTCGCGCCGCCACAGCACGGCCAGCAACGCCGGCAACTCGGCGGCCAGATCGCGCGATCGGGGCCACCACGCGCCGTCGACGGCTCTGACGTCACCGCGAACGATTGGGCTGAACACCGCTCTGACAGCGGAATCATCTAGTTCTGTGTTGGGCAGTCGCATGACCACGCCCGTCTCCGGCCTCTACGACCGACGTACCTCGTACCGGCGCGGCAGAAGCTACCAGCGTCTCCATGTCCAACGCCGTCACGTCAGTCTACCCCGGCACTGCCATCGACCGGGATTTGCCGCCTCGACCAGCGGCGTAGTCTTGGTGGATGTTGACACTCGTGGTCGTGCTGCTCGCCGTCTGGCTGGTTCTCTCGATCGTCGGGTTCGCGGTCGAAGGCATCTTCTGGCTCGGCGTGATCGGGGTCGTCCTGTTCGTCGCCACAGCGATCATCGCTGTGATCAGGCGCAGGGCCAACCGGGCCTAGCCGTCGGCATCGAGACCCGGTGAACGTGCTGGTGAAGGGGTGGACAGGGGCGGGTTCGATCCGCCGACCTTCCGCTTTTCAGGCGGACGCTCTTCCAACTGAGCTACCTGTCCTTGCGTTGGCGGGACGAGTTTAGCCGACGCCGACGCGCGGGCGAAATCGTGCCCGCCGGGTGTCAGGTCTGTTCGCGTTTGGACCGCTCGTCGAGCTGGGCGAGGTAGGCGTTGTAGGCCTCGCGCTCGGCCTCGTCCTCGCCTTCGCGGCGGTCGAAGCGGCGCGCCTCGCGTTCGTCGGAGCGGTACCACTGGACGAACAGGGCGCCGATGACGATCAGGCCGGGCAGCTCGCCGAAGCCCCACGTGATCTGCCCGGCGAGGATCTGGTCGTCCAGCGGCGCGGGCAGCCAGGGGATCTCCGTCGCGATCTCGCGGTAGTAGTCGCCGGCGATGAGGCGCGACGACTCCATGAGGGCGAGGCCGAACACGGCGTGGAAGGACATGGCCAGCAGCTGCAGGACGACGCGGGCGGGGAAGGGCGGGCGCTTGGGCAGCGGGTCGATGCCGATGAGCATCTCGTAGAACAGGTACCCGACGACGAGGAAGTGGGCGCTCATCAGCATGTGGCCGGTGTGCGAGCGCATGGCCGTCTCGAACAGGCCGGTGAAGTACACGGTGAACGAGCCGGACACGAACAGCGCGAGCGCGACCAGCGGGTGGGTCAGCACCTGGGCGACCGGGCTGTTGACGGCGGCGGTGATGGCCTCGCGCGGGCCGAACTGACCGCGCCGGGCCGGCTTGAGCGCGCGCAGCGCCAGCGTGATGGGGCCGCCGAGGACCAACAGGATGGGGCTCACCATCATGAGGATCATGTGCTGCACCATGTGCACCGACAGCATGACCATGCCGTAGGTCTGCAGCCCGCTCAGCCCGACGACGGCGACGGTGGCGAGGCCGGTCAGCCAGGCGAGGGTCCGCCCGACGGGCCAGGTGTCGCCGCGGCGGCGGAGGCGCCACACGCCCCCGAGGTAGAGCAGGAGGGCGGCGAGGACGCCGAGCGCGAACATCGCGTCCGGGTAGTACTCGGTCAGCAGCCGGCCCGGGCTGATCTCGGGCGGGATCGGGAACCCGATGAGCGTGCGGACGACGGTGCGCACTTCGGGGATCTCGGGGCCGGGCGGCTCGGTGCGGCTGAGCGCGACGGCGAGACCGAGCGCCACGGCCATGATGATGACCTCGCCGACGGCGAGCCGGCGGAACGCGCACGGACGGCCCGACGCCAGCTGCGGCAGGGTGCGGCTGCGGTGCCGCCAGCCGAGCCAGCCCAGCGCGAGCAGCGCGAGCACCTTCCCGAGCAGGATCAGCCCGTACGCGGACGTGAACACCTCGGCCAGCGACTCCAGCCGCACCCACGCGTTCAGCACGCCACTGGCCGCGACCATGACGAAGCAGCCCAGCGCGACGGCGGAGAAGGCGCGCGCCACGCGTGGCAGCTCCTTCCCCCGCCGTCCCGCGTACCACGACAGCGCGACCAGCCCGCCGACCCACAGCGCCATCCCGATGAGGTGGACGAGCAGCGACACCCGCGCGGAGTGGTGGTAGTCGCCGGACGACGAGTGACCGATGAGGCTGAGCGGGACCAGCGTCGCGATGCCGAGGCAGAGCAGCGCGATGGCGCCGCCGTGGCCCAGCGTCAGCCGGGCGGCCGGGATGATCGCCAGCGCCAGTACGACCATCGCCGCGTACGCCCGGCCCTGCTCGACCGTCGACGTGTACGAGACGAACGAGTCGCCGGCCAGCGCGTCCGGGAGCGGCCGCCCGACCAGGTCGGACAGCGTCAGCAGATGGACGACGGCGGCGGCGACGGCCAGCACGAGCGCCGACAGCGACGCCGCCCGCAGCGCGTGCAGCGCCTCGCCGCCGAGCTGGCCCTTGCGGATCGGCAGCACGACCGCCAGGCCGAGCAGCCCGACGGTGACCGCGCCGGCGCCGTCGAGGATGGCCCGGGCGATCGGCAGCCCCCACTTGGTGACCTCGCCGGGATCGCCCAGGCCGGGGATGCCGGCGGTGGCGTCGCCGCCGCCGAGCAGCAGCGCGATGATCAGCGTGACCAGGGCGATCCCGGCCGCCGCCACCCCCCATTGGCGGGTGGGCGGGACGACGTCGGCGGCCGGAGTCGTGGTGTTCATCAGCTGTCAGTGTCCTCCGGTGCCGAGCGCCGCCGGCCACCGGCCGCCACGAACGCGAGGACGGCGACGACCAGCGCGCCACCGGCGATGAGCAGAACGGTCGCCGTCGAGCCCAGCCCCTCGTCGTCGGAGGACGACGACCCGGCCGCCGGTGTGGTCTCGTCGGACGGCGGCGCCGACGGCTCCTCCTGCGACGACGGCGGCGAGGACGGCGACGACGCGGCCCCGGACGGAGTCTCGGCCGGTACCGCCGGGCCGGCGCCGGCAACGGTGAAGGCGATCGTGCCGCTGATCGGGTGCCCGTCGGACGAGACCACGCGCCACGCGATCGTGTACGCGCCGTCCGGCAGCTCGCGGACGGCCTGCGTCAGGGTGTCGCCGACGACTTCGGGGTCGCCGTCCTGGTACTCGGCGCCGTCGGCGTCGGTGACCGCGACCTGGGCGAACTCGGTGGAGATGGCGTTGCTGAACATCAGCTCGACCGCGGTGAGCGGCGCGTCGACCGTGGCGCCGTCGGCCGGCGTGCTGGAGACCAGCTGGTCGTGCGCGACGGCGGCGGGCGCGGCGTAGAGGGCGAGCCCGGCGACCGGGGCGGCGGCCAGCGCCGCCACCCCGATCAGGCGGCGGAGGCTACGCACGGCGCCGCCTCAGAGCCGCCGCGCCGATGCCCAGCCCGGCCGCCCCGACGACGAGGCCGCCGATACCGACCCCGCGCGCGAGGTCGTCGGTGCTGTCGGCGGACCCTGCCGTCGCGGGCGCGGAGTCGTCGCCCTCGTCGGACACGTTCTCGGCCGCCGGCGCGCCGCCGTGGCCGTCGTCGCCGGTCGCCTCGACGACCTCCAGCGACGGCGCCGGGCGCTCCGGCTCCTCCTTGCCCTCGACGGTCTCCTCGGCCCACGCGACGACCTCGCCGTCGTCGTAGGCCTGGGTGGCGGGGAGGAAGTAGGTGCCGGCCTCGGGGAGCGGGCCGACGGAGATCGCGAACTCGTCGAACTCGCCCGGGCCGATGCGGACGCCGGGGTCGGCGGTCCAGGTGACGGCCGTGACCGCCTCCTCGAGCGTGCGGTCGCCGACCTGCACCGGCTCAGGGAACTGCGTGGTGGTGAGCTCGGCGGTCCAGCCGGCGTGCGGCTGCACGCGCACCGACGGGATCGGGGTGTCGGCGGGGAGGTCGAGCCGGACCTGCACCGTGCCGGCGGTGTCCGACTCGTTCGGCACCCGGACGGTGATCTTGGCGTAGGAGCCGGCGGTGTCGACGTCCGGCCGGATGGTGACGTGTGCCGCGGCGCCGGCCGCGACCACCACCCCCAGTGCGACGGCGCCACCGGCGGCGAGGGCCGCCCGGGCGAGGGTACGTGTGATCATGAAATGCGTCCTTTGTCTCGGTCGTGGAGATGCGCGGGAGCACACGACGCCCATCGCGGCGCCGCGTCCCCGTCGACAGCGGTCGTTCAGCCCAGAGCCGGCAGTGCCGGCGGGCCTCTCCACGGTGTCGACCGGACCAGCAGGACGGTGAGCGGCTCGGCCGCGTCGACGACGGCGCCGTCGGCACGCACCCGCGCGACCGGCGGAACCGGCGCCGCCAGCAGCCGCCGCACCCGCGTGAGCAGCACCGTCGCGGACAGCGAGGCCAGCGACCACGCGACGTTCTCGGCGCCGGCCAGCAGCATCGTCAGCACGACGGCAGACAGCACGTGCGCCAGCGCCATGCCGGCCGACGGGACGACGGACGACGCGCCGTCGTGGTGGCCGTCGAGCGTCAGCAGGACGTGCAGCACCGGCTGGGTGAGCACCAGCATGGCCGCGATCTCGGTCACCGAGCGGCGGCGGTCGGCCAGCGCCACGCACGCGACGCACAGCAATACCGCGACGGCGACGAAGCCGGGCTGCGTGGTGACGTCGCCGCCGGCGGCCGCGTGGGCCAGCGTCGGCAGCAGCAGACAGGCCGCGGACATGACCAGGCCGCGCGCGAAGCGCGCTCGACCGCGTCCGAGACCTGGCACGCCGTCACTGTACCCAGCGGGTCAAGACCGGGGGCTAGCCCTACCTCAGCTGGGGAGTTCGCTCCATCGCGCCAGGCGACGCGGATTTCTAGGTTTCTGGGTAGACGTTGACGAGAACGGAGAAGAGCATGGACATCACGAGGGCCGCCGAGGCTCTGCGACTGGTCCAGGTCAGCAAGACCTACGGCACCGGCGACAACCCGGTCCGGGCGCTGGACGACGTGTCCGTCAGCCTGGCCGCCGGCACGTTCACCGCGATCATGGGCCCGTCCGGGTCGGGCAAGAGCACATTCCTGCAGTGCGCCGCCGGGCTCGACCAGCCCACCGACGGCCGGGTGTTCATCGACGGCGCCGAGCTGACCGGTGGCAGCGAGACCCAGCTGACGAAGTTCCGCCGGCAGCGCATCGGCTTCATCTTCCAGCAGTTCAACCTGCTCCCGACGCTCACCGTCCTGCAGAACGTGACGCTGCCGCTGCGGCTGGCCGGCAAGCGGGCCGACCGCAAGCGCGCGGTCGCGATCCTGGAGCGGGTCGGGCTGGGCGAGCGCGTCAACCACCGTCCGGCCGAGCTGTCCGGCGGCCAGCAGCAGCGCGTCGCCATCGCCCGCGCGCTGGTCACGAACCCCAGCGCGATCTTCGCCGACGAGCCCACCGGCGCCCTCGACAGCCGCAGCGCCCGCACGGTGCTGACGCTGCTGGCCGAGGCCGTCCGCGAGTTCGGGCAGACGGTCGTCATGGTGACGCACGACCCGGTCGCCGCGTCGTACGCCGACTCGGTGATCTTCCTGGCCGACGGCCGCATCGCCGGCTCGCTGGACCGTCCGACGGCGGAGGCCGTCGCCGAGCGGATGACGCACCTCGGCGACGCCGCCGACCTGCGCGCGGCAGTGGGTGAGTGACCGTGTTCGGCCTGGCCGTCCGCTCGCTGCGGCACCGCACCGGCGGATTCGTCGCGAGCTTCCTGTCGATGTTCCTCGGCGCGGTCGTCGTGATGTCGTTCGCCGCCCTGCTCGACACCGCCGCCGGCTCCGGCGTCGACTCCGTCAGCGAGGAGACGCTGACGACCATGGCGCTGGTCGTGGGCGGCTGGGGCCTGGTGATCGTGCTGTTCGCGGTGGTCTCGACGATGACGCTGTCGGTGCGGCAGCGGGCCTCGGAGATGGCGCTGCTCAAGAGCATCGGTGCGACACCGTTCCAGGTCGGCCGGATGATCGTCGGCGAGGCCGCGGCCGTGGCCGTGGCGGCGTCGGCGCTGGCGATCCTGCCGGCGATGGTCGCCGGCCGGCTGCTGCTGGACACCCTGCAGAACACCGGCCAGGTCGCCGAGGGCATCTCGTACGGCTTCGGCGCGGCGGCGCTGTCCATCGGCGTCGGCGTGACGTTCCTGGCCGCGGTCGGCGGCGCCGTCATCACCGCCCGCCGGTCGACCCGCATGCGGGCGAAGGAGGCCATGACGGCGGTGACGATCGAGCAGGCGCGCATGACCCGCAAGCGCACGATCGCCGCCATCGCGTTCCTCGCCATCGGCCTGAACTGCGCGATCATCACCGTCACGGTCTTCGACGACAAGGGCATCGACGCCATGCAGACCGCCGGTCAGGCGTCCATCTGGTTCTCCATCGGGCTGGCGCTGTTCGCGCCGGTGCTGGTGCGGGCCGTGACGGCGGTGCTGGCCGGCCCGATGCGGCTGCTCGGCGGCACCAGCGGCTACCTCGCCGTCGAGAACGTCCGCCGCCGGACGCAGCACATGGCCGGCGCGCTGATGCCGATCATCCTGTTCACCGGCATCGCCACCGGCACGCTGTACATGCAGAGCATCGAGAACTCGGCGCCGCCGGCGGCCGGCACCTCGATCCCGCCGGACGAGGCGCAGGCGATCGAGACGCTGAACTTCGTCGTGGTCGGCATGCTGTCGGTGTTCGCGGCGATCCTGGTGATCAACACGCTGGTCGCGGCCACCACCTACCGGCGCCGCGAGTTCGGACAGCAGCGGCTGGTCGGCTCCACCCCGCCCCAGGTGCTCGGCATGGTCGGCATGGAGGGCGCGGTGCTCGCGGCGGCCGGCGTGCTGTTCGGCTCGGTCGGCTCCATCGTGACGGTGTTCCCGTACAGCCTGGCGCGCACCGGCGACCTGCTGCCCGACGCGACCATCGGCATCTACGTCGGCATCGTCTCGACCGCCGCCGTGCTCACCCTGGCGTCCAGCCTCGGCGCGGCCCGGAAGGCGATCGGGATGCCCGCGGTCCAGGCCGTCGCCGTGTGACACCGGCGGCCCCACAGCGGGGCGTCGACGCGGGCTGACCGGCCCAGCGTCGGCGTCCCGCGTATCAACGAAGCTGGTCGAGGACGGCCTGGGCCTCGCCGACGAGTTTGGCGGCGCTGCGCAGGACGCTGGTCACTCGTGTCGCCGCGACTCCCTCGCCGGATAATGCGCCTGGTCCTTGACGGCAAGGACCTTCGCGAGGTGGCGAGCCAGGTCAGTCCCGTTGGGCTCGACACGCTCCAGCAGAGCGGCGGCGGGCCGGTGATCTTCGCCCGCGTGATATCGACCGAGTCGTAGACCAGATGGCATCTGCGGCTGCGATCGCCGCCAGTACGGCGTTCCCCGCGGCAGCGTTGTTCGCGGGCCGCCGCTGCTCGGATGCGGCGAGTTCGGCCAGTCGGAGGTACTCCGGTGCAACGGCTGTGCGCGCCGAAGCGAGTGCCCTGCCGCCGGTACGTTCCCTTCGAGTCACGATGGTTTCCGTAGGAGTGAGTTCAGGAGCGGCCGCGCAGCAGGATGGCGTCGCGGCGCCATTCGTCGACGATCGGCTCCTCCTCATTCGCCATGCGCTGCAACTCGTCGAGCTCGACCTCGAACCAACTGACCCAGTTCCCGGTCCACCGTCGGATCGTGGCGGCAGAGTCCGCCAGCTGGTGATCCCATGCCTCTTGGTCGCCTGGTGATCGAACCACCAGGAGATCGATGTCGGAGTATGTGTTGCCGTCACCGCGGGCCGCCGATCCGAACAGCGATACATGCTCCGCAGGTGACGGCCAACCGTTGACCTCGTCGCCGAGGCGGTGCAGGATCTCCGTCCGCAGGTGGGCCAGGGCGATCGTCGGCTGGACGGCGACGTGGTCGAAGTTCAGCCGTACGAGATGTGATCCCGGGTGAGCGTCGACCTGGACGACCTGGCGCGCACGGGTGGGCGACACCCCGGCGACACGTGCCAGCTCGCGGACTCCGAAGGAACGGGCTCCGGACAGCGCACGGATGACGGCCGCGGTGCCGTGGGACATCACGGCAGTGGCAGGCTCACTCCAGTCCATGGTCATCTCCAAGCGTGGTCGCAGATCGAGTGCGATTGCGCTCTCTGCGAGTGCAACTGCGCCTATTACAGGTGCATCTGGCGCTGCACGTTCGAACCGCACGCGAATGGGCACTGGACCGACATGGTCGTCCACGTGGGGACGTCGGGCTGGCAGTACGACTCCTGGCGCGGCGTCCTCTATCCGCCCGGGCTGGCGCAACGGCGCTGGCTCGAGCGGTACGCCGAGGAGTTCGCGACGGTCGAGAACAACGGCGCGTTCTACCGGCTGCCGCGGCGCGAGACGTTCGAGTCGTGGCGCGAGCGGCTGCCGGTCGGTTTCGTCATGGCGGTGAAGGCGAGCCGGTACCTGACGCACATCCGGCGGCTGCGCGACCCGGAGGAGCCGGTACGCCGGCTGCTCGACGTCGCCGCGGGGCTGGGTGACCGCCTCGGGCCGGTCCTGCTGCAACTGCCGCCGAACCTGCGGGCCGAGCCGGACCGGCTGGACGACTGCCTGACGCGGTTTCCGCGCGGTGTGCGGGTGGCGGTGGAGCCGCGGCACGAGTCGTGGTGGTCCGACGAGGTGCGGGCGATGCTGGAGCGACACGGCGCGGCGCTGTGCTGGGCCGACCGCCTGGGCCGGCCGGTCACCCCGCTCTGGCGCACGGCTGACTGGGGCTACCTGCGGCTGCACGAGGGCGCGGCGCGGCCGTGGCCGGCGTACGGCGGGCAGGCGTTGCGCAGCTGGGCGGATCGGCTGGGCGGGACGTGGTCCGGCGACGAGGACGTCTACGTCTACTTCAACAACGACCCCGGCGGCGCGGCCGTGCGCAACGCCGTCCGGTTCGGCGGGCTGCTGCGACGCACCGGTGCCGCCGTCAGCTGACCGATACGCTGCCGCCGTGGAGCCCGGTCTGCAGCTGCGAGTCGCGACATTCAACATCCGCAACGGCCGCGCCCTCGACGGGTGGAACGCGTGGTGGTTCCGGCGCGGCGCCACGGCCGCGGTCATCGGCGCGCTGGGTGCGGACGTGCTGGGGCTGCAGGAGGTCTACGAGTTCCAGCGCGCGTACCTCGCCCGGCGACTGCCCGGCCTGCAGTGGTTCACGCAGGGCCGCGGCGGCGGCCGGTCCGGCGAGCAGAGCCCCATCGCCGTCAGCGGCGGGTTCATCCGGGTCCTCGAGCACCGCACCCGCTGGTACGGCGACACCCCCGACGTCCCCGCGACGGCGCTGCCGGACGCGTCGTTCCCGCGCATCGCGACCCTGCTGCGCTGCCGCGACCAGCGCACCGCCCGCGAGTTCAGCGTCGTCAACACCCATCTCGACGAGCGCCACACCGCCAACCGAGTCGCGTCGACGCGGCAGCTGGCCGGCTGGCTGGACCCCGACCTCCCCGCCGTCGTCATGGGCGACTTCAACGCCGGGCCCCGCGACGAAGCCCTGCGGCCGCTGCTGGACGCCGGGCTCCGGCCCGCGCCGCTGACCGGTGGGACGATGCACCACTTCACCGGCGCATCGGACCGGCGGCGCATCGACCACATCCTGGCCAGCCCGCACTGGACGTACGAGGACGCCGAGGTCGTACGCGAGCGGCCGGGCGGCCGGCTGCCCTCGGACCACTGGCCGGCCCGGGCGACGCTGCGGCTGGACGCCTGACTACTGGCAGCGCCGGCAGGTGCCGGACAGCGCGATGTGCGGCGGATCGAGCTGGAAGTCGCTCTCGACGGCCAGCCGCCGCTTGATGGGGTCGAGCAGGTCGCTCGGGAGGTCGATGATGCGGCCGCAGACCCGGCAGCTCGCGTGCAGGTGGTCGTCGTGCCCCGTGGCGTCGGCGGCCAGGTGGTACGTGGTGGCGCCCCCGCCGACGTGCACCTGCGTGACGACGCCGAGCGTGGCCAGCGTCTCGAGCGTGCGGTAGACCGTGGCACGGTGCACCGTCGGGTGCAGCTCGCGGACGTGCTCGGACAGCTGCTCGGCGCTCGGATGGCCGTCGACGGTCGCCAACGCCTCGATGACCGCGTGCCGGGCGCCGGTGATGCGGTGGCCGCGGGCACGCAGCCGGTCCAGCGCACGTTCGACGGTGATGTCGTCGTGCGCGTGGCCGTGAGGGGCGCTGACATCGGCGTTCACGCGTCTAGTGTCGGGGCTGAGCTCGGGAATCGCCACTCTCGTCAGCTGCGCGGGGTCCGTTGGGGCGGCGGGGTCGCTGGAGGCTGCGCCGGCTCCGCTTCGCGGCGGGGCGGAGGTGCCGGAGGATGCTGCGCCGGCTCCGCTTCGCGGCGGTGAAGCATGCCGCGTGCGCTCTTGACGCCGGCTCCGCATCCACCGGCACCTCCGCAGGCATGCCGCGCTCGCGACGCCGGCTCCGCCTCCACCGCCCCCTCCGCGGGTCGTGGTGCGCGGTCAGGTCTTGCGGTCGGTGATGAGGCGCTCGACGCCGTCGAGGATGAGGCGCAGGCCGAAGTCGCGGCCGTTGTCCGGGGGCGCCGGGTCGTCGTCGAGCATGGCGCGCAGGGTCGGGTAGCGGTCGGCGTGCTCGCGCAGCAGCGCCGCCTGGTGCCGGTTGACCCACGGCTGGGTGCCGGCGGTCGACACGGACATGGTGGTGCGGACGTGGCCGCCGAGCATGCGGGCGAGGCTCATGCGCTCCGGCACGGTCAGCCCGGTCTCGGCGAGCACGGCCGCCGACAGCTCCGTCCAGCCGGTCTCGTTGGGGCCCATGACGCGGTCGCCCATGGTGACCCAGGGCAGCCAGGGGTGCGCCTCCCACGTCTGACCGAGCAGCCGCACCCACGCCTCGATGCGCGGCCGCCAGCTGGACCCGGGCAGGTCGGCGAGCGTGGGCGGCGCGCCGACGGCGAGGTCGATCATGGCCGCGACCAGCTCGTCCTTGCCGGTGACGTAGCGGTAGAGCGACATCTTGGTGAAGTCGAGGTCGGCGGCGACGCGCTGCATGGAGACCGCCGCGAGCCCTTCGGCGTCGGCGAGGTCGACCGCCGCCTGGGCGATGCGCTCGAGGCTGAGCACCGGTTTCGGTCCTCGAGTGGGTCCCTCGCGCAGCCCCCAGAGCAGCTGGATCGTGCCGTCGGCGGTCGTGTCCTCGTCCGTCACCATGTGTGCCCTCGCTTCCGTTGGCGAGAACTCTATCAAAATAGAGTCTTGCGGAAACAGTATCGGTAGGACACAGTTGTCCTCGGCCGGAAACAGTTGACCGGCGGACACAGATCAGGAAGGTGGGCGACCATGTCCCGCAAGCTCTTCGTCAACGTGCGGACGCAGGACCTCTCCCGGGCGACAGGGTTCTACGCGGCGCTCGGCTTCGAGCTCCAGGAGGACTTCTCCACCGAGCAGGCCGCCTGCTTCGCCGTCTCCGACACGATCTACGTGATGGCCCTGGTCGAGGACTACTTCGCCGAGGCGGTCAGCAACGGCGTCTCGACCGGCGGCACCCAGGCGATCCTCGCCGTGAACGTCGCCAGCCGCGAGGAGGTCGACGAGCTGGCCGACCGGGCGCTGGCCGCCGGCGGCGAGAAGGCCAAGGACCCGTTCGACGAGGGCTTCATGTACGGCCGCAGCTTCCTCGACCCGGACGGCCACCACTGGGAGCTGGTCTGGATGGACCCCGACGCCACCTGAGCCACCGGCCGGCGGCGATGAATTCGAGCGACTTTGTCAGTCGGTATCGGCACAATCATCCGCGGAGGACCCACCATGACTGACGCACACACCGTCGCCGCCGGCCGGCAGCTGCCGCGGGCGCTGACGCCGTTCCGCACCCCGGCCTACCGCCGCCTGGCGGTGGCCCTGGTGCTGTCGACGTTCGCCACGGGCGTCTGGATCGTCGCGCAGGTGTGGGAGGTCATCCGCCTCGGCGGCGGGCCGGCCCAGCTCTCGGTCGTCTCCACGGCGTCGGCCGTCGGCGTGCTGCTGCCGGCGCTGCTGGCCGGCGTCGTCGCCGACCGCGTGCCGCAGAAGACCATCCTGTTGTGCGTCGCCGGCATCGAGCTCGGCGGCATGTCGCTGGTGGCGGTGCTCTCGCTCACCGACGTCACGCGGCTGTGGCACCTGGCCGCGGTCGCGTTCGTCACCGGCGTCGGCATGGCGTTCTACTACCCGGCCTACTCCGCGTGGCTGCCGGCGCTGGTGCCCGAGTCCGACCTCATGGCGGTCAACGGCTTCGAGGGCATGGTCCGCCCGACCATCGGTCAGGCGGCCGGACCAGCGGTCGCCGGCGCCGTCGTCGGCATGGCCAACCCCGGGTCGGCCGTGCTGGTGGCGGCCGGCGCGGCGGCGCTGGGCCTGCTGGCGCTGACGACGGTGCCGAAGACGGCGGTCCGCCGCGAGCTGCCGGCCGAGGCCGTCGCGCACCCGGTCCGCACCGCGCTCGCCGACATGCGCGAGGGGCTCGCGTACATGTGGCGCACCCCGTGGCTGCTGGCGACGCTGGTGTTCGCCAGCCTGATGATCCTCGTGCTCATGGGCCCGCTCGAGGTGCTGACGCCGTTCATCATCAAAGACCGCCTCGGTGGCGGCCCCGGCGACCACGCGTGGGTGTTGGGCGCGTTCGGCATCGGCGGCGCGGTCGGCTCGCTGATCATGGCGTCCATGCGCATGCCGCGCCGCTACCTCACCTGCATGAACCTGCTCTGGGGCATCGGCTGCCTGCCGATGATCGTCATCGGGTTCGCCGGGTCGGTCTGGGTGGTCATCGCGTCGGCGTTCCTGCTCGGGGCCATGTTCTCCGCGCCCATGGTCATCTGGGGCACGCTGCTGCAGCGACGGGTGCCGCCGGCGCTGCTCGGCCGGGTCGCCAGCCTCGACTTCTTCGTGTCCATCTCGCTCATGCCGGTGTCCATGGCGCTGGCGGGCCCCGTCTCGCAGCTCATCGGGCTGCGGGCGACGTTCGTCATCGCGGGCGTGGTGCCGGCGCTGGTGGCCGTCGTGGCCATCATCTGGGCGAAGCTCCCGGCCGACGAGCTGGCCCACCCGCTGCGCGACGAGCCCGAGTCCGAGCGTGGTCCGGCCCGCGGGCCGGGCGATGGGCGCGACGACGAGCTGGGCGGCGAGCTCGACGGTGATCCCGGCGACCACGACGGTGGTCCCGGCGGCGAACTCAGCGCCGTCCTGCCCGGGCCCGACGTCGAGCGCGAGCGGGTGCCCGACCCGGCCTGACGGTCCGGGTGGCCGGCCGCAGCCGTCAGCCGACGGTGGCCGGCCGTGACCGTCAGTCGACGGTGGCCGGCCGTGGCGGTCAGCCGACGGTGGCGGCGCGGGCGAGGCTCTGCGCCAGCGCGGCCGCCGGGTCGATGAGGTTCACCGGGTTCCGGTGCGCCCCGACGAGGTGGCCGTTGCGGACGTGCGGGTTGCCCTCGTCGACGTCGCCGACGATGCAGGTGACGTTGTCGCGGCCGCCGGCCGCCAGCGCGGCGTCGACCAGCCGTTGCGCCGCGGTTGTCGGCGTACCGACGTCGAGGAGGTCGCCGATGACCTCTTCGGGAACGAAGTCGGAAAGGCCGTCGCTGCACAGCAGCACGCGGTCGCCGGGCTGGAGGGCGACCCGCGCGATGGTGACCTCCGGCGTCGTCCCGGCCGTGACCGACCGGACGACGACCGAGCGGTACGGGTGCGTCGCGATGTCCTGGCGCGTGATGCGCCCCTCGTCGACCAGTTCCTGGACGAGGGTGTCGTCGCGGGTGAGCTGGCGCAGGTCCGGTCCGCGCAGCAGGTAGCCGCGGGAATCGCCGACGTGCGCGAGCGTGAACCCGTCGCCGTCCGCGAGCAGCGCCGTCAGCGTCGTCGCCATACCGGCCCGGGCGGGGTCGCGCCGCACGCCGTCGCCGAGGTGCGCGAACGCGAACGCGACCGCGTCGCTGAGCAGCGCCACCGGGTCCTGCCGCTCCCGCGACCCGAGCACGAACGACGCGATGACGTGCGCGACGCTGGCCGACGCGACCTCGCCCGCCGCGCTGCCGCCCACGCCGTCGGCCACCAGCAGCAGGCCGGCGCTGGCGTAGCCGGAGTCCTCGTTGTTGTCGCGCACCAGGCCGCGGTCGGACGTGGCGGCCGGCCGGAATCGGAGCATCGGAACGTCCTCCCATCGCCGGATCAGTCCCTGCACCCTACGCCCTCCGGTCATTGACACGATTCAATGCGCGCCCTACGCTCGCCGCAATGTCGAACGTGCTTCGACATTGCCGAACAAATCGAGCGGCCGGACCGCGCGGCCGGAAACGGAACGACATGACCGACGACGACGTCACGCGACCGCAGGCCGCCCCCCGCCAGGAGCCGCGGACCGCCATCCAGGCGATCGACCGCACGGTGGCGCTGCTCGACGTCGTCGCCGGCGTCGGCTCGCACGGCATCGGCCTGGGCGAGCTCGCCCAGCAGGTGGGGCTGCCGTCGTCGACCGCGCGGACGCTGCTGGCGTCGCTGGTGGCGCACGGGCTGGTCGCCCAGCACGCGAGCAGCCGGCACTACCTGCTGGGCTCGCGGTTCTTCGAGCTCAACCGCCGGTTCGTCCTGCAGACCGACCTCTCCGCCGCGGCCGCGCCGGTGTTGCGCACGCTGTGGGAGCGCACCCAGGAGACGGTGCACCTGGCGGTGTTCCACGGGTACCGCCGGGTCGACATCGCCGTGCTGGTCGGCCCGCAGCTGCTCACCATCGACCCGACGACGGCCCGGTTCGTCGACGCCTCGGCGACCCCGCCGTATCGCACCGCGGCCGGCAAGGTGCTGTTCGCCGGGCTGCCGCGGCCGGAGCGTCTGACCATGCTGCGCTCGGCGCCCTGGCGCGACGACACCCCGCCGGACGAGTCCGCGCTGATGGACGCCATGGACGACGTCGCCACGCACGGGTTCGCGACCAACCTCGAGGAGGAGGCGCCGGGCGTCTACGGTGTCGCGGCGCCGGTGCGCGATCACACCGGGCGCACCATCGCGGCCGTCTGCGTCGGGTACCCGTCGGTCCGGCACACCGACGCCCACGCCGCCTCGCTGCGCGACCACGTCGTCGACGCCGCCGCCGAGCTGTCGCTGATGCTCGGCGCCGACCCGGGCCGGGTGAGCGCATGACGGAGTACTACGACGTCGTGGTCGCGGGCGGCGGCACGGCGGGCGGGCCGGCGGCGACGCAGGCGGCCCGTCTCGGCGCCCGCACGCTGCTGGTCGAGAAGAACGGCGCGCTCGGCGGTACGACGACGGTGGCGGGGGTGTCGCTGCCCGGCCTGTTCCACGCGTGGGGCCGGCAGGTGATCGCCGGCATCGGCTGGGAGGCGGTGACGCGCTCGGTCCGCGAGGCCGGCCTGCGGCTGCCCGACTTCACCCAGTGGGAGCAGCCGCACCACCGCCTGCAGGTCCGGGTGTCGCCGGCGGTGCTGGCGGCCGTGCTCGACGACACGGTGGTCGGCTCGGGTGCGGAGCTGCTGCTGCACGCCATCGTGGCCGAGGCCGCGTGGGACGGCGCCGCGTGGCGGCTGACGCTCGCGACCAAGGACGGGCTGCACCGCATCAGGGCCGGCGCGGTCGTCGACTGCACCGGTGATGCCGACGTCGTCGCGCTCGCCGGGCTGCCCCGCTCGACCCGTCCGCGCCGTCAACCGGGCACCATCATGGTCCGGCTCGGCGGCTACGACCTCGCCGCCATCGACGTCGACGCCGTGCAGGCCGCGCACGACGACGCGGTGCGGCGCGGCGACCTGCTGCCCGCCGACCTCGCGCACAACCCCGTCGCGAAGTTCCTGCGGGTCCGCGGCGAGAACGCCATCCACGTCACCGGCGTGCAGGGCGGCACCAGCCGCGACAAGACGGCGGCCGAGGTCGCCGGCCGCCGCACCCTGCTGCGGATCCTGCGGTTCCTGCGGCGGCAGCCGGGCCTGGAACGCGTCGTCATCGAGTCGTGGGCGATCGAGACCGGCATCCGCGAGAGCTGGACCATCGACGGCCACGCCACGATCACGCTGGACGACTACACCAGCGGCCGCGCCTGGCCCGACGCACTGAGTTACAGCTTCTACCCGATCGACGTGCACCGGCCGGACGGCGACGGCATCGACATCAGGCCGCTCGCCTACGGCACCCTGCCCACCATTCCACGCGCGGCGATGATCCCGCGCGGATCGTCCCGGCTGGTCGTGGCCGGGCGCGCCATCAGCGGCGACCAGGAGGCGTCGTCCGCGTACCGGGTGCAGGCGTCGTCCATGGCCATGGGCCAGTCCGCCGGGGTCATGGCGGCGCGCGCCGTCGGCCGCGGCGACGACGTCCTGGACCTGCCGCTCGACCTGATCCACGACGACCTGCGCGCCCACGGGGCGATCCTGCCCGGCGACGTCGTCGTGCCACCCCTGCCCATCAAGGAGACCTCATGACCATCGACGCCGCTCGGTCGCGTTCCGCCCGTGTCCTGATCCAGCGGGCCACGCTCGGCACCGCCCTCGTGGTCGCGCTCGGCGCCTGCGGGTTCGTCAACTCCGGCGACGACGACTCGACCGAGGACGGCGGGTCGGGCGGCAGCCTCACGGCGTACGTCAACACCGAGCAGAACACCGGCCTCGCGCCGCTGATCGAGGCCTACGAGGAGGAGACCGGCGGCACCGTCGACATCTCCTCGGCCACCACCGACGAGCTGAACCAGCAGCTGCGGGTGCAGCTGACGTCCGGGACGGCGGCGGACCTCATCAGGGTGTCGCCGGGGAACTCCAGCCCGGTCGCGGTCGGGGTGCTGGGCCGCGAGGGCGAGCTGACGGACCTGTCCGACGCGGCGTGGACGGACGAGCTGGGCGACGACACCCGCGCCCTCGCCGAGGTCGACGGGCAGGTGCTGGCCTTCCCGGTGAGCCGCAACGCCATCGTCATGGCTTACAACCGCCAGGTGTTCGAGGACGCCGGCGTCGAGGTGCCGACGACCTGGCAGGAGTTCGTCGACGCCTGCGCGGCGCTCGACGCGGCCGGCGTCACGCCGATCGCGGCGCCGTTCCAGGGTGGCATCTTCTTCCAGTTCTGGGTCTACGCGCTGGCCGGGACGCTGGTCTACGCCGAGAACCCGGACATCGACGCGCAGCTGGCCGCCGGTGAGACGACGTTCGCCGAGAACGCGGAGTGGAACGAGGTGTTCGCCCGCATCGCCGAGCTGCGCGACGCCGGCTACCTCTCCGACGGCATGCTGGGCATCCCGGCCGACCAGGGGATGCAGTCGGTCGCGACCGGCGAGGCGGCGATGGTGCTGATGGTCTCGGCCGGCCTGCCGCAGCTGCACGGCTACTCCGAGGGCGGCGCCGACGCGTTCGGCGTCTTCGCGCTGCCGGCGAACGACGACGCGGAGGCGACGATGATCCCCGTGGCGCCGGACTTCCTGGCCGTCAACGCGGCGGCCGACCCCGAGGCGGCACGGGCCTTCCTCGACTTCCTGGCCGAGCCGGAGAACGTCGCGACCTACGCCAACGAGATGGGCGTGCTGCCCGGCCTGGCCACCGACGTCGAGCTGGACAGCGACGTGCTCGCGCCGATCCAGCCGCTGCTCGCGGACGGACGCTCCGTCGCCTACGCCAACTACCTGTGGCCCAACGGCGACGTC
This sequence comes from Jiangella sp. DSM 45060, assembly GCF_900105175.1. NCBI lineage: Bacteria > Bacillati > Actinomycetota > Actinomycetes > Jiangellales > Jiangellaceae > Jiangella > Jiangella sp. DSM 45060. The sequence goes on from NZ_LT629771.1 coordinate 7,143,160, forward strand.
CAGCAGACCATGCTGCAGTCCGGCCAGGAGTGGCTCGACGGCGCGCTCGACACGACCGGGCTGCTCGGGCAGATGGACGCCGAGTACGCCAAGGGCCAGTCGTGACCCTGACCGCCAGCCCGCCGTCGGTCGACGGCGAGCAGCGGGCCGCCCGCCGCCGGTCCCGCCGGGCGAGTGTCCCGTACCTGCTGCTGGTCCCGGCGCTGGTCTTCTACGCGTTCGTGGTGCTGTGGCCGACGCTGCAGGGCGCCGGGTACGCGTTCACCGACTGGGCCGGACGGCGCGAGGCGCCGGGCTTCGTCGGGCTGGACAACTTCACCGAGCTGTTCTCGGCGCCGGCGGCTCGCTCGGCGCTGCGGAACACGCTGGTCATCGCGGTCTCGACGACCATCGTGCAGACGCTGGTGGGCCTGGCGCTCGCGCTGGCGCTGCACTCGGCGCTGGCCAGCCGGAACCTGCTGCGGACCATGTTCTTCGCACCGGCGCTGCTGCCGCCGGTGATCATCGGGTTCCTCTGGCAGTACATCCTGACCCCGGCCGGCCCGCTCAACGACGCCCTCAGCGCGGTGGGGCTGGGTGCACTGACGCAGAACTGGCTCGGCGACCCCTCGGTCGCGCTGGCCAGCGTCATCGCCGTCATCATCTGGCAGAACGCCGGCCTCACGATGGTGATCTACCTGGCCGGGCTCGAGGGCGTGCCGCCCGAGCTGCACGAGGCCGCCACGATGGACGGCGCCGGTCGCTGGCAGCGGCTGCGGCACGTGACGCTGCCGCTGCTGGTGCCGGCCACCACGATCGCGCTGTCGCTGACGCTGATCGGCAGCCTCAAGCTGTTCGACCAGGTCTACGTCATGACCGGCGGCGGCCCCGGCTACGCGACCGAGACGCTCTCCGTCGTCATGTACAAGGAGGCGTTCGTGTCGGGCCGGTACGGCTACTCCACGGCGATCGCGCTCGTACTGACGATGATCGTCTTCGCGTTCGCGCTGCTCCAGCTCCGGGCGCTGCGGCGGTTCGAGGTGCAGCGGTGAGCGCCGTGACGGTGCGCCCGGCGGCCCGGCGGCGGCGGTGGACCCTGCCGCGGATGGGCGCGGAGCTGGGCATGATCGCCGTCGCCGCGATCTTCCTGTTCCCGTTCTACGTCTTCCTCACTGTGGCGCTCAAGACGCCGGCCGAGCTGGCCCGCTCGCCGCTGGCGCTGCCCTCGGACCCGGCGCTGGCCAACTTCACCGAGGCATGGCAGCGCGGCGACCTCGGCACGGCGATGGTGAACTCCGTCGTGGTGACGGCGCTGTCGGTGTTCCTGCTGGTGACCTGCGGCTCGCTGGCGGCGTACGTGCTGGCGCGGCGCGGCACCCGGCTCAGCTACGGGACGTACCTGCTGTTCCTGCTGGGTCTGATGATCCCGCTGCAGCTCGGCATGGTGCCGCTGTACCAGCTGATGCGCGATCTCAACCTGCTGCAGACGTACACGTCGCTGATCATCTTCGAGATCGGGCACCAGCTGCCGCTGGCCGTGTTCCTCTACGCCGGGTTCCTGCGCGCGCTGCCCCGCGACTACGAGGAGGCGGCGCGCGTCGACGGCGCGGGGTCGCTGGCGGTGTTCCGGCGCATCGTCTTCCCGCTGCTGCGGCCGGTGACCGGCACCGTCGTGATCCTGTCGGCCATCAACATCTGGAACGACTTCCTGACCCCGCTGCTCTACGTCGGCGGGAGCCCGCAGCAGACGCTGCCGGTGGCGATCTTCGCCTTCCGCGGGGAGTTCGCCAGCCAGTGGCAGGTGATCTTCGCCGGGATGGGGATCGCGATCGTGCCGATCCTCGTCATCTACTTCCTGCTCCAGAAGTACATCATCAAGGGCTTCGCCAGCGGCATCAAGGGCTGACGGACCCCCGACCCGGCCGCGGTCGCGGCGGAATCACGGAGGCACCATGGCAGACGCAGGCGCCCGTCCGAACCGTCGGACGGTGATCATCGGCGGGGTGGCCGGGCTGGCCGGACTGGCCCTCAGCCGGCCGGCATACGCGGACCCCGTCACGGTGACTGGCGGCGGGCCGCTGGCCAGGCTCGCGCCGCTGTCTGGGACGCCCGCGCGGACGGCGTTCGCGGCGGCGGAGCAGCGGTACGCGTCGTACCTGGTCACGCTGGCCGACATGGTCAACGACATCGACGACTCCGACGGCGAGCTGCGCGGGTTCATGGCCGGCGGCTGGTGGCGCACGCCGGTGCAGCCGTTCAACGCGCGGATCATGGAGCACGTCGCCACGCTGGCCTGGTTCCACGGCGCCGACCGGCCGTGGAACCCGTACCGTCACGACCCCGCCCTGCTCGCCCGCCTCGACGCGGCCATCGGCTACTACCTGCGGCTGCAGCACGACGACGGCTCGTGGCCGGAGTACGCGCCGGACGAGCGGTCGCGGGCGGCCACGGCGTTCGCGCTCGGGTACCTGAGCAAGACGCTGCACGAGCTGCGCGCCGCGGACGTCCTGCCCGAGCGCGGCGCCGAGATCAGCGCCGCACTGCACCTGGCCATGACGTGGTTCCTCGACCCCGCCAACACCGGCGTCTGGCAGGACGGCATGGTCGAGTTCGCGAACCAGCCCGCCGCCGGGCTGGCCGGGTCGGCCAAGGCGCTGAACCTGGACCCGGACGCCGGCCTGCGCCGGCTGCTCGACGATCGCATCGCCTACTTCGCCGCCCACGCGCAGAGCCCGGCCGGGTTCCTCTACGAGCCGCGCGGCATGGACATCGCCTACAACCTCAACGTCACGCTCACCGAACTGCACGAGGTGCACACCGAGGTCGGCGAGCCGGTGTTCCTGCCGCTGGTGCGCCGGCTCGCGGACTGGCTCACCTACACCGTCGTCCCCGAGCCGGACGGCGCCGGGCTGGTCTCGTTCGCCTCCGGCGCCGCACGCACCCCGATGTACTTCCTCGACCCGGTGACGCCGGACCGGCAGCAGCGCGACCTGGGCTCGGTGTTCTCCCGCTCGGTCCCCGACCTGCGGGTGTTCTATCCCGCCCGCGAGGAGCGCGACGCGCAACGGACGGCGTGGGCGGCGGACCCGGCCCCGGTGCCGGCGCTGGCACCGGGGGACACCAACCCGCGGATCCCCGCGAACATCCCGTACGGCGAGGGTTTCCCGACCCGGCGGCAGCGCGATGTCGCGATCGCCGGACTGCCGGCCGTGCGGTTCAGCCGGTTCACCGAACTGCGCGCCGACCCGCAGGACCAGCACTACGTGTTCCTCCGGCGCCCGTCGTACTACCTGCAGGCGTTCCTCGGCACCCGGCCCAACGGCGTGGTGCGGGCGGGCCTCGGGCTGCTCTGGCACCCGGACGCCGGCACGTTCGTGCACGGCGGGCAGAACTCCAACGCCGAGTGCTGGGCGACGGTGCTCGCGAACGGCGGCACCGACGGCGCGTCGAACCTGACGCCGTCCTACTTCGCCGGGCCGGTCGGCGCCGGGCCGGCGGTCGAGCCCGGCCGGGTCTCCGCTGTCCGCGGCGACCTCGGCCTGCGCTGGACGACGACCGGCGGCAACGTGACCGTCGAGGCGCTGTTCACCGACGCCGGGCTGGTCCGCGGGATCACGACGAGCCTCGACGCGTCCGAGCAGGTCCCGCTCGTCCTCCGGCCGGACGACGACGTGCGGTGGTCGACCGGCGCTTCGGTGGCCTTCGGCGCGCCGGCCGCCGCGACGGCCACCGCGCTGGCGATCACCCGCGGCGACGTCACCCTGACGGTCGGCTGGGGCGCCGCCGCCGACGCCACCGTCACGCCGGCCGCACGGACCTACTTCCTGGACGCCTCCCGCCGCCTGCACCTCCTGCGCGTCCCGCACGGCCGCGCCGGCCGGATCGCCTACACGTTCTCGTAGCGCTGGAGCGGCCGGTAGTCGATGACGGTGATGCCCTCGTCGGCGAGGACGGTGCGTGCGCGGGCCGACGTGAGGAACGCGTGGTCGGTGGCGCGCACCCGCCAGCCGGTCGGCTCGACCGTCCGCCACTCCGGGGTCGGAAGCCCCGGGTGGACGGCCCATTCGCTGAGACCGGCGGGAAGGTCGCGCAGCAGCCGCTCGTACGCCGCCGGCTTGTCGTCGAGGTCGAGGGCGAAGCTGTCGACGAACGGGTGATCGACGACGGGCCGGCCGCGGGCGCGCGCCGCCGCCCGTCCGTCGTCGAGCCAGGCGCGGACGGCCAGGCCGTGCTCCGCGGCGAGCACCAGGCCCAGCTCGAACACGTCCGCGCGGCCGCCGTCGGCGAGGCAGTGCCAGTCCAGGTGGGTCGGCGCGAGGCCGGCCCGCAGCACCGACTCCAGCTGGGCGCGCAGCTCGCGCTCGACGTCCTCGATGCGGGCGCCGGCGAGCAGCCGGTCGCGGCCGGCGGGGGTGTCGGCGTACAGCTCGCCGGTGGCCGGGTCGAGCAGCGACGGCACCCGCTCCCGCGCCGCGACCGGCCCCCAGGCGGAGTCGTCGGCGTCGCGGATGAGGGTGAGGTGCACGCCGAACGACAGCCACGGCCGGTCCCGGAGCAGCCGCATCGCGTCGGCGGCGCCCGGCGGCGCCACCATGAGGCTGGCCGAGCCGGCGATCCCGTGCTCGACGGCGTCGACGACCGCCGCGTTGACGTCCGGGTGCATGCCGAGGTCGTCGCAGTTGACGATCAGGACACGTGCCGACGGCGCGAAGCCCAGCGCCTCGATCGTCATGGAGCCCATGATCTCACCCGTCGCCCAGGACAGATGCCCACAGGTCCGGCGCGTCGGCGGTCGTGGCGAGGTGGCCGTCGCCGAGGAGGAGGGCGCGCAGGTCGTTGAGGATCCATGCGACGTCGAGCGGGCCGGTGCCGAACCACGCGCCGAAGTCGACCTCGGCGACGACCGAGCCGGACGTGTCGAACAGCGGGTGGTCCAGCGGCGACGGCCCGCCGGCCGCGACCGAGCCGGTGTAGACGAAGACGACGTCGGCGAGGTGCCGGTCGAGCGTCTCGCCGGAGACCAGGACGTACCCGTGCTCGTTGCCCGGCGTGTTCTGGCCGGGTGGGCGCCGCAGGCCGAACCGGTCGAGGAGCGCGCCGCTCGTGCGCACGTTGTCGTAGACGCAGTACTGCTCGCCGCAGGCCGAGACCAGCGAGACGGTGGCGCCGGCGTGCTCCGACGCGGCGACGTCGGCGGCGGTGGCCTCGACGGCCGCGCCGAGCCGCTCGGCGACGGCGGCAGCATCGGCCTCGTGCCCGGTGGCGGCGCCGAGCCGCTCCAGCTGCTCCTCCCAGGGGCTGTTGTCGTCGATCAGCAGGACTGGTGCGATCTGCTCCAGCTGCTCCACCAGGTCGGCGCGGTCGTCCGTCCCGATGATCAGCGACGGCGCGGCCGCGGCGACGAGCTCGACGTTGCCGGGCTCGACCAGCTCGACGCCCGCGGCCTCGAGCAGGTCGTAGTTCGCCTCGACCACCTGGTCGCCGGAGTACTCGTTGCGCCCGGCGTGGGTCGGCTCGACGCCGAGGGCGAGCAGGCGCATGGCGGTGTAGTCGTCCAGCGCCCAGATGCCGGCGTCGGTCACCGGGACGGCGTCGTCGTCGCCCCCGCTCCAGCCGCCGCAGGCCGCGAGGACGGCGAGGCCGATCAGGCCGGCCAGCAGACGGCGCCGCATCAGCCGTGCGCCGCGATGCGCCAGTGCCGGGTCCGCTCGTTCTGGCGGCTGATCCGCGCGAACACCCCGTCGGTCCGGAGCAGGTCGGCGGGGGTGCCGTCCTCGACGACCCGGCCGTCGTCGAGCGCGACGACGTGGTCGGCCGCGGCCAGGGTGGCGGGACGGTGCGCGATGACGATCACGGTGCGGGTCGGGTCGGCGCCGAGGTTGGCGATGGCCTGGGTGACCGCGGCCTCGTTCTCCGGGTCGAGCGCCGAGCTGGCCTCGTCGACGAGCACGACGCGGGCCCGCTTGAGCATCGCCCGCGCGATCGCGACGCGCTGCCGTTCGCCCCCGGACAGCTGGGCGCCGGCCTCGCCCACGCGGGTCTGCCAGCCGCCGGGGAGCCGCTCGACCACCTCGTCCAGCCGGGCGGCGGCGGCCGCGTCCGCCAGCTCGTCCCAGGTGGCGTCCGGGCGGGCCAGCCGCAGGTTGTTCTCGACGGTGTCGTCGAACAGGTAGACGTCCTGGAAGACGATGGCGATCTCGTCCATCAGCGCCTCCGGGTCGAGGTCGCGGACGTCGACCCCGCCGACGCGCACCTGCCCGGCGTCGACGTCGAAGAACCGGGCGATCAGCCGGGTGACCGTCGTCTTGCCGGAACCGGACGGCCCGACCAGCGCCGTGGTGGTGCCGGGCCGGCAGCGCAGCGACACCTCGCTCAGCGCCGGCCGGTCGCCGCCCGGGTAGGTGAAGCCGACCCCCGTGAACTCGACGTCGGCGGTCTCGATCGCCCGCACCGGTGCGGACGACGCCGGCAGCGCGGGCGTGGCCAGCAGCCCTTCGATCCGCCCGATCTTGTTCGTCATCGCGCGCAGGGCGCCGATCAGCTCGATGAGGTTGCCGAGCGGCTCCAGGAACCGGGCGGCCAGCACGAGCAGCGCGACCGCGGCGGCGATCCCGATGCGGTCGTCGAGGACGAGGCCGGCGGCCAGCGCGAGCACCGCGACGAACCCGGCGTTGATCACGCCGGTGTAGACGAAGAACGGCCGCCGCGCCCGCCGCATGCCGTCGCGGTAGGTGTCGCGGTGGTCGGCCAGCACGGCCCGCATCCGCGGCGTGCCGCCGGCGTGGCCGGCCGCGCGCAGCACCGGCTGCGCCTGGCCCAGCTCGATCGCCCGCCCGGCCACCCCGACGGCGGCGCGCTCCAGCTCGATCTCGGCGATCTCGGCGATGCGGGCGGCCCGCCGCAGCGCCCACAGGGCGGCCAGCGCGATCGCGCACAGCAGCAGCGCCATCCGCCAGTCCACCGCGAACGTCACGACGACGACCGTCGCGGGCAGCAGCGTCGACGTGATCGCGGGCCCGGCGACCGTCACGGCCAGGTGCGCCGCGTCGCCGACGTCCGCCGTGACGCCGCGGGCGAGCCGCGCCTCGTGCTCGGCGGTGAACCAGCCCAGCGGCAACGTGCTCACGTGCCGCATCAGCCTCCGCCGCAGCTGCGCCGCGAGCGTCCCCGCGGCCCGGAACCCCACCGGCGTCGCGACGATGCTCAGCACCGCGTGGACGACCGCGCCGGCGGCGCCGAGCCACAGCCACGGCGTCGCCGCGGCGAGGTCGGGCTCGGGCCGGACGACGGCGTCCAGGATCGGGACCAGCAGGCCGAGCAGCAGCCCTTGAAGAACGGCCTGCGCGGCGGTGAGCAGCCACAACCGTCCCAGCAGCCGCGGCTCCGGCCACAACCGGTACAGACGGCGGATCATGCGAGCACCCCTTCCTGAGCGGCCCACATGCGGGCGTACAGCCCGCCGCGGGCCAGCAGTTCGTCGTGGCCGCCGCGCTCGGCCAGCCGCCCGTCGTCGAGGACGAGGATCTGGTCGGCGTCGGCGATGGTGTGCAGCCGGTGCGCGATGACGAGGACGGTCTTGCCGACGGCGAGCGTGGCCAGCGCGTCCTGGACGGCGGCCTCGCTGTCGGGATCGAGCGCGGCGGTCGCCTCGTCCAGCACGACGATCGGCGCGCCGGACAGGATCGCCCGCGCGATCGTCAGCCGCTGCCGCTCGCCGCCGGACAGACTGCCGCCGCCCGCGTCGAGCAGCGTGTCGTAGCCGCTGGGCAGCCGCTCGATGACGTCGTGGACGTGCGCGGCGACGGCGGCCGCGCGGACCTCGGCGTCGCTCGCCCCGGGCCGGCCGATGCGGATGTTCTCGGCGACGCTGTCGCGCAGCAGCGCGACGTCCTGGAACACCAGCGACATCGACGCCAGCAGCTCGGCGGACGGGATCGAGCGCACGTCGGCGCCGCCGACGCGCACCGCGCCGTCGCTCACGTCGTAGAACCGCGGCAGCAGCGAGGCCAGCGTCGTCTTGCCCGCGCCGGACGGGCCGACGATCGCCGTGACCGTGCCCGGCCGGCACACCGCGCTGACGCCGTCGACCGCGTTCGTCACGCCGTCGTAGGAGAAGCGGACGCGGTCGAACTCGACGCCGTGGCCGTCCGGCCGGCGCGGGTGGGCCGGCTCCGGCAGCGGTGCCCGGGCCAGCAGCCGCTCGATGTTGGCCGCGCCCATGCGGCCCTTGCGCACGCCCTGCATGGCCGTCACGGCCGGGAGGATCGAGTTCGGCAGCCCGATCGCGACGACGAGGAACGCGACGAGGTCAGCGCCGGCGAGCGTCCCGCGGTCGACGAAGGCCAGCCCGGCCGCCGTCACGACGGTGAGGACGGCCAGCTCGGAGCCGAACAGCCGCGACGCCGCCGAGCTGTGCCGCACCTCGGCGACCCACGCCGCGAACGCCTGGGTGTGCTCGTCCACCGCGTCGTCGAAGCGGCGCAGCACACGCCCGCCGGTGCCGAACGTCTTGACCACCTGGATGCCGTCGGCGTACTCGATGCTGGCGGCGCTGATGCGCTGGTCGGCGGCGATCAGCCGGTTCATGTGCGTCGTCATCGAGCGCATGGAGACGCGGTAGAAGATCGCCATCAGGGCGAGCACGCCCAGCACGATCAGCGCCATCCGCGGGTCGACCACGAACAGGTAGGCGCTCGCGACCGTCATCACCGTGACCGCGCCGGTCAGCTGCCCCAGCGCGTGCGCGATGACCTCGTGCATCTCCTCGAGGTCGCCGGTCATCGCCCGCTTGACCTGGCCCGAGCCCGCGGCGCGGAACCAGCCCAGCGGCAGCGCGCCGAGGTGGCGGACGATCCGCCCGCGCAGCTCGTGCAGGATCGCGGCGTCGGCGTAGTGGCCGATCCGGGACGACTGCACGAGCAGCACCAGCCACAGGCCGGCGCCCGCCGCGCCGATGCCGACCCACGTCCAGATCGCCCGCCGCGCCCCGTCGGGGTCGTCGAGCAGCACCCGCGCGATCTCGGCGACGGCGATGTAGGGCACGATGCCGGCCGCGGAGCTCAGGGCCGAGAGGATCGCACAGGCGATGAGATGGCCCCTGATCGGCGCGAGCAGCCGGGCCAGCGCTCCCGGCTTCGCGAGGCCGGCGACGGGATCCGCGGCGGTGTGGGCGGCCGTCGCGGGCGCACGGGTGTCGGCGGTCATCGAACTGGTCCTCCTGGGAAGGTATGCCTAACCTCACGCAGCATCTTGAGTCTTCAAGGTGAGTTGATGTCAACTGGACCGATGAGCGTCTCGATCGGCCAGGCCGCCGCCCGCTTCGGCCTCGCGCCGTCCACCCTGCGGTGGTGGGAGTCCCAGGGCGTGCTGCGCGCGCCGTCGCGGCGCAACGGCCGGCGCGCCTACACCGAGACAGACCTGCGCCGCATCGGCCTCGCCTACCTGTGCTGCGTCACCGGTGCGATGCCGCTCGACCAGGCCGCCGTCGTCACGTCGGCGAGCCGGAACCAGGACTGGCAGGAGGCCGTGCAGCGCCATGCCGACGTCGTCGCGGAGCGCATCGAGCGGCTGCGCCGGGCCCAGGCGTACCTGCTGCACCTGCTCCGGTGCCCCGACGACGACATCGTCCGCGACTGCCCCTACCTCGACGACGAACTGCGCCGCCACGTCCCGGCTAGCCGTGACGAAACGCGTGGCGAAACAGCTGCGGCCTCAGGCCGCCAGTGCTTCGTCTGCGGGGAGCCGCTCACGCAACCCGCCCGCGGCCGGCCCCGCCGGTACTGCTCGCCCGCCTGCCGGCAGCGGCGCTACCGCGCGTCGGGCGGCAGCACCTGGGGGCCGTAGCGCTCGGCGCAGAACCCGCGCAGCCGGGCGGCGAACGACCCGAGGGTGGGTGAGGCGTGGTGGCTGGGCCGCCAGGCGGCCCAGAGGTGGATGCGCAACGCGGCGCCCTTGTGCAGGATCTCCAGCGGGTGCAGGCCGAACCGGGGGTCGTCGGTGACGACGGCGGCGCCGCGGCCGGCGGCGGCGAGGGCCTGGGCGACCTGGGCGTTGGAGGTCTCGACGGCCGACTCGAGGGCGAGCCCGGCCTGGTGCAGCGCGCCGTCGAGGATCTGCCGGGTCTTGAGGTGCGGCGGCAGCACGACGACCGGCATCGCCGCCAGCTCGTCCAGGGTGACGCCCGGGCGGCCGGACCACGGGTGGTCGGCGCGAACGTAGGCGAACACCGGCAGGACGGCGATGGCCGTGCGGGCCAGCTCGCGGTGCGGCCGCTCGGTGACGATGACGAGGTCGACGCCGCGGTCGAGGGCGGCGTAGGCGTCGTCGGGTCCGGACTCGATGACCGTCGGGACGGGGTCGTCGTCGCGGAGGGTGGCGAGGAACGGCGCCAGCACGTCGGTCAGCGTGGTGGTCGGCGCGGCCAGCGCGATGTGGCCGAGCCGCCCGGCGGCCAGCTCGGCCGCCGCCTGCTTCGCGTGCTCGGCCCGCACCAGCAGGTCGCGCGCGATCGGCAGGAACTCGCGGCCGGCCGCGCTCAGCACCAACCGGCCCCGGACCCGGGCGAACAGGTCGGCGCCCAGCTCGCGTTCGAGCTGGCGCAGCTGCCGCGAGAGCGCCGGCTGGGTCAGGTGCAGCTCGGCCGCCGCGCCGCTCGCGGTGCCGACGTCGGCTGTGGCGACGAAGTAACGCAGTACCCGGAGCTCCATCGCACCCCTCAGACATGCTCAGCAGGCATAGGTCGTCATGCTATCGGGTATTGGACGGCATGAAGTGGCGGACCTCACGATGGGCCCATGCCGCTGACCCAGATCCGGAAGGTCGTGACGGCCATCCCCGGCCCGCGATCCGTCGCGTTGATGACCCGCAAGGCCCAGGCGGTCGCGCCCGGCGTGGCCACGACGATGCCCGTCTTCGCCGTCGAGGCGGCCGGCGGCATCGTGCGCGACGCCGACGACAACCAGCTCATCGACCTCGGGTCGGGCATCGCCGTGACGACGGTCGGCGTCAGCGCGCCGCGGGTGGTCGAGGCCGTCGCCGCGCAGGCCGCCGCGTTCACCCACACCTGCTTCATGGTGACGCCGTACGAGGCGTACGTGCAGGTCGCCGAGGCCCTGAACCGGCTGACCCCGGGCGAGCACGAGAAGCGCACCGTGCTGTTCAACTCCGGCGCCGAGGCGGTCGAGAACGCCGTCAAGATCGCCCGCACCTACACCGGCAAGCAGGCCGTCGTCGTGTTCGACCACGCCTACCACGGCCGCACCAACCTCACGATGGCCATGACGGCCAAGTCGGCGCCGTACAAGAACGGCTTCGGCCCGTTCGCGCCCGAGGTGTACCGGGCGCCGCTGTCCTACCCGTACCGCGACGGCGGCACCGACGGCGCCGCGGCCGCGCGGCGGGCGATCGACGTCATCGAGACGCAGGTCCGCGCCGAGAACCTGGCCGCCGTCGTCATCGAGCCGATCCAGGGCGAGGGCGGGTTCATCGTCCCGGCGCCGGGCTTCCTCGCGGCGCTGGCCGAGTGGTGCGGCGCGAACGGCGTGGTCTTCGTGGCCGACGAGGTGCAGTCCGGCCTCGCCCGCACCGGCGCCATGTACGCGTGCGAGCACGAGGACGTCGTCCCGGACCTCGTCGTGACGGCGAAGGGCGTCGCCGACGGGCTGCCGCTGTCGGCCGTCACCGGGCGCGCGGAGATCATGGACGCCCCCAAGGGCGGCGGCCTGGGCGGCACCTACGGCGGCAACCCGCTGGCCTGCGCGGCCGCGCTCGCCACCATCGCCACCATCGAGGCCGACGGGCTGATCGAGCGGGCCCGGAAGATCGGCGCGGTGCTCCGCGACCGGCTGGAGGGCCTGGCCGCCACCGACCCGCGCATCGGCGACGTCCGTGGGCGCGGCGCGATGATGGCGGTCGAGCTGGTCGGCCCGGACGGCGCGCCGGACGCGGCGCTGGCCCGGGCCGTGGCCGCCGGCTGCCACGCCCGCGGCGTCATCGTGCTGACCTGCGGCACCTACGGCAACGTGCTGCGGCTGTTGCCGCCGCTGGTGATCGACGACGAGCTGCTGCACGACGGACTGGACGTGCTCGAAGAGGCCCTGGGAGGCCGGCCGTGACCACCCTGACGACGGACGGCCTGGCCGCCCACCTGGACCAGCTCGACCCGGCCAACGGCGTCTTCGTCGGGGGCCGCTGGCGGCCCGCGGCGGCCACCTTCGCCGTCGACGACCCCGCTACCGGTGACGTGCTGGCCGCCGTCAGCGACGCGACAGTGCGGGACGCCGCCGACGCGGTGACCGCCGCGGCCGCGGCCGCGCCCGGCTGGCGGCGCACGGCGCCCCGGCGGCGGGCGGAGGCGCTGCGCCGCGCCTACGAGCTGATGACGGCCGACGCGGACCGGCTGACGATGCTGATCGCGGCCGAGAACGGCAAGTCGCTGGCCGACGCGGCCGGCGAGGTCACGTACGCCGCCGAGTTCTTCCGCTGGTTCTCCGAGGAGACGGCCCGGACGTCGGGCAGCTACGGCGAGTCGCCGGCCGGCGACACCCGCATCGTCGTGACGCACCGGCCGGTAGGCGTCGCCGCGCTGGTCACGCCGTGGAACTTCCCCGCGGCGATGGCCACCCGCAAGATCGCGCCCGCGCTCGCGGCCGGGTGCACGGTCGTGCTCAAGCCCGCGTCGCAGACCCCGCTGACGGCGCTCGCCATCGCCCGCATCCTGGCCGACGCCGGCGTCCCCGACGGCGTCGTGAACGTGGTCCCGACGACGGACTCCCGCGGCGTCGTCGCGGCGTGGCTGGCCGACCCGCGGGTCCGCAAGATCTCCTTCACCGGCTCGACCGAGGTCGGGCGGGCGCTGCTCAAGCAGGCCGCGGACCGGGTGGTGAACTCGTCGATGGAGCTGGGCGGGAACGCGCCGTTCATCGTCACCGCGGACGCCGACCTCGACGAGGCGGTCGCCGGCGCGATGGTGGCGAAGTTCCGCAACGGCGGCCAGGCCTGCACGGCCGCCAACCGGTTCTACGTCCACGAGCAGGTGGCCGACGCGTTCGTCGCGAAGCTCGGCGCGGCCGTCGAAGCCCTGACCGTCGGCCCGGCCACGACCGGCGCGCAGATCGGCCCGCTCATCTCCGCCACCGCGGTCGCCGACGTGCGGGCGCTGGTCGACGCGGCTGTCGCCGGTGGCGCGACGGTGACCCATCGGGCCACCGTGCCCGCGGGGCTGACCGGGCACTTCGTCGCCCCGGTCGTGCTGCGTGACGTGCCGCCGGACTCGCCGGTCGTCACCGAGGAGATCTTCGGGCCGGTCGCCCCGGTCGTGACCTGGCGACACGAGGACGAGCTGCTGGGCATGGTGAACGGCAGCGAGTATGGTCTGGCCGCCTACGTCTACGCCGGTGACCTGCGGCGGGCGCTGCGCCTCGCCGAGGCCGTCGACGCGGGCATGGTCGGCGTGGGCCGCGGGCTGGTCTCCGACCCGGCGGCGCCGTTCGGCGGCGTGAAGCAGAGCGGGCTCGGCCGGGAGGGCGCCCGGCAGGGCCTGGAGGAGTTCACCGAGACCCAGTACTTCAGCATCGGATGGAGCGGCGCATGACCACGGTCCAGAACTTCGTCGGCGGCGAGTCGGCGCCGGCCGCGTCGGGCGCGACGATGCCCCTGGTCGATCCGTCCACCGGTGAGACCTACGGCGAGGCGCCGCTGTCCGGCGAGGCCGACGTCGCCGCCGCCTACGAGGCGGCGGCGAAGGCGTTCACCGGGTGGCGGCGCAGCACGCCGGCCGAGCGGCAGAAGGCGCTGCTCGGCATCGCCGACGAGGTCGAGCGGCACGCCGACGAGCTGGTGGCGGCCGAGGGCCGCGACACCGGCAAGCCGGCGCACCTCACGGCGGCGGAGGAGATCCCGCCGATGGCCGACCAGCTGCGCTTCTTCGCCGGTGCGGCCCGTGTCCTCGAGGGCCGGTCCGCGGGGGAGTACCTGGCGGGTCACACCTCGTGGGTGCGCCGCGAGCCGATCGGCGTGATCGGCCAGGTGACGCCGTGGAACTACCCGATGATGATGGCCGTCTGGAAGTTCGCCCCGGCCATCGCGGCGGGCAACACGGTGGTGCTCAAGCCGAGCGACACCACGCCGGTGACGACGGTGCTGCTGGCCGAGCTGGCCGCGCGGCACCTGCCGCCGGGCGTGCTGAACGTCGTCGCGGGCGACCGGAGCACCGGCGCGGCCGTCGTCGCCCATCCGGCGGCGCAGATGGTCTCGATCACCGGCTCGGTCGCGGCCGGGCGCGCGGTGGCGGCCGGCGCCGGCGAACGGCTGCAGCGCACGCACCTGGAGCTGGGCGGCAAGGCGCCGGTCATCGTCTTCCCCGACGCCGACCTCGCGGCCGCCGCCGCGACCATCGCCGAGGCCGGCTACTTCAACGCCGGCCAGGACTGCACCGCCGCCACCCGCGTGCTCGTCCACGAGTCCGCGGCCGCCGACTTCACCGCGGCGCTGACCGACCAGGCGGCCCAGGCGCGGACCACGTACGGCGCGCGGCCCGGCGACGAGGACGCCTGGATCCCGCCGGTGAACAACGCCCAGCAGCTCGACCGCGTCCTCGGCGCCATCGCCCGGACGCCGGACCACGCCACCGTGACCACCGGCGGCGCCCGCCAGGGCAGCACCGGTTTCTACGTCGAGCCGACCGTCATCGCCGGCCTGCGCCAGGACGACTGGCTCACCCAGCACGAGATCTTCGGCCCGGTCATCACGGTTCAGACCTTCCGCACCGAGGACGAGGCCGTCGAGCTGGCCAACGGCGTCGAGTACGGCCTGGCCTCCTCGGTGTGGACGGCGAACGTGCAGGTGGCGCTGCGGGTGTCGGCCGAGCTGGACTTCGGCTGCGTGTGGATCAACACCCACATCCCGCTGGTCGCGGAGATGCCGCACGGCGGCTTCAAGTCGTCCGGCCACGGCAAGGACCTGTCGGTCTACGGTCTCGAGGACTACACCCGCATCAAGCACGTCATGGCGTCGCTGGGCTGACACTGTGAGTGTGCACCCGCTGGATCCGTTGACGGCGGACGAGATCGACCTCGTCCGGGAGCTGCTGACGTCGGCGCACGGCGTCGGCGCGGGCTGGCGGTACGCGTCGATCGAGACCGTCGAGCCGGCCAAGGCCGACCTGGCGGCGTACGCGGACGGCGGGCCGCTGCCGCCCCGGCGCGCCGAGGTGGTCTGCTTCCGGCGCCGCGACGGCGAGACGCACCGCGCGCGGGTGGACCTGTCCGCCGCGGCCGTCGAGTCGTTCGAGCCGGTGCCCGGTGTGCAGCCGAACTTCACCATCGACGAGTGGGAGGAGTGCGACCACATGCTCCGCCACCACCCCGACGTGGTGGCGGCGCTGGCCGGGCGCGGCATCACCGACCTGTCGGCGGTGTTCATCGACACCTGGACGTACGGCGGCGCGCTGGTGCCCGACGCGTACGCCGGGCGCCGGCTGGGCTGGTCGGACGTGTGGGTGCGGCGGGTGGCCGGCGGCAACCCGTACGCGGGCCCCGTCAACGGGCTGCACTTCGTCGTCGACGTCGGCGCGATGGAGCTGCTGGAGATCGAGGACACCTACGCGGTGCCGCGACCGGAGATCATGGGCGAGTACCGCCCGCACCTGCTGCCCGAGGCGTTGCGCGGCCACCGCCCGCCGCGCGCGCCGCTCGAGGTGACCCAGCCCGGCGGCCCGGGGTTCAGCGTCGACGGGCACGAGGTCAGCTGGCAGAACTGGCGGCTGCGCATCGGGTTCAACCACCGCGAAGGGCTGACGCTGCACCAGGTCGGCTACACCGACGCCGGCCGGGAACGGCCGATCGCGCACAAGCTCTCGTTCGCCGAGATGATGGTCCCGTACCGCGATCCCGGCGTCGACCACTACCGCCGCACCGCCTTCGACATCGGCGAGTGGGGCCTGGGCTTCCTCACCCAGTCGCTGCGACTGGGCTGCGACTGCCTGGGCGAGATCCGCTACCTCGACGCGACGATGCACGACTCGACCGGCCGGCCGTACACCATCGCGAACGCGATCTGCCTGCACGAGGAGGACTCCGCCGTCGGCTGGAAGCACGTCGACCACGACGGCGCCGCGGAGGTGCGGCGGCAGCGGCGGTTCGTGGTGTCCTTCCACGTCACCGTCGCCAACTACGAGTACCTGACGTACTGGCGGTTCTACGAGGACGGCAGCATCGAGTGCGAGGTGCGGGCGACCGGGATCATGGTGGTCTCGCACCTCCCCGAGGGCGCCGCCCATCCGCACGGGACGCTCGTCGACACCCGCACGTACGCGCCGGTCCACCAGCACTTCGTCGTCGCCCGGCTGGACCTCGACGTCGACGGGACGGACAACACGGTGGTGCGCTCGGAGACGGTGACCGACCCGATCGGCCCGGCGAACCCGTACGGCCTCGGCGTCCGGCAGGTGAAGGCGCCGATCGTCGTCGAAGGGCCGGACGACTACGCCTGGGAGACCCAGCGCGCGTGGTCGGTGGTCAACCCGGACTCGCTCAACGCGCACGGCACGCCCGTCGGGTACAAGCTGGTCCCCGGCGCGGCCATCCCGTCGTTCTTCGACCCCGCCTCGCCGGTGTTCCAGCGGGCCGAGGTGGTCGGCCACACCGTCTGGGTCACCCCGCACGACCCGGACCAGCGCTGGCCGGCCGGCGAGTTCGTCAACCAGGGCGGTCCCGGCATGGGCATGCCGCAGTGGGTGGCGGCGCGACGCGCGACGGACCGCACCGACGTGGTGCTGTGGTACGTGTTCGGCATCCACCACATCCCGCGCCCCGAGGACTGGCCGGTGATGCCGGTGGACACGATCTCGTTCTGGCTCAAGCCGTCGGGGTTCTTCGACCGCAACCCCGCGCTGGACGTCGAGCCGCACCCGGCGCCGCATTGTCACGCACCGGTCACACCGCCCCCCACGAGTACGTGACCTTCTCGATCTTCAGGTAGGTGAACAGCTCGGTGCTGCGCACCCCGGGCGTGCGGCGGATGACGTCGTTGAGGATGCGCAGCAGCTCGCCCGGGTCGCGGCCGAGGACCTCGATGAGGATGTCGTAGCGCCCGGCCGACAGCACCACGTAGACGACCTCCTCGACCGCCGCCAGCGCCGACGCGACCTCCTGGAGGTCGCCGTCGACGTTGATGCCGATCATGGCCTGGACGTCGAAGCCCATCTTGAGCGGCTCGGAGACGGCCACCACCTCGATGGCGCCGCTGTCGATGAGGCGCTGGACGCGTTGCCGGGCGGCCGCGCGGGAGAGGCCCACCTGGGGGCCCAGCTTCGAGTAGGCGATGCGTCCGTCGACCTGGAGGACGCGGATGATCGCCTTGTCGATCTCGTCGAGTTCGACCTGCTGCGGACGCGATCCGTTGACCACGACGGCCTCCCTGAGTGGACGTTCTGCAGGGGCAATCCAATCGCACGGAATCGGCCCGCGCAACCGAACAATGCGCTCGCGGAAAGGTGGCCTCACTGACGATATGCACGTACTTGCTGATACAGCAGGCAGATCAAAACGCTCTCGAAACGTTGAAGAATCAATCCAATGAATCGTGAACCAAGATCTAGCCGTCAAAAAGCTTGTCACGCTCTGATCTGAGCGCCATACTGATGGCTCGTTCGAGTTTGCCGGTACCGACAGGAGACTGACGTGTCCGAGCCGTTGAAGCCGAACCATGAGTGACATCGCCGCATTGGATGCCGTCGGACAGGCCGAGCTGGTCCGTTCCGGCGACGTGACCCCACACGACCTGCTCGACGCGGCGATCAAGCGCATCGAGCAGGTCAACCCGCAGGTCAACGCCGTCATCACCACGATGTACGACGAGGCCGCGGCACAGATCGAGGCAGGACTGCCGGACGGCCCGTTCACCGGGGTGCCGTTCCTGCTCAAGGACGGCGGCGCCGTCGGGTACGCCGGCACCCGGCTGACGTCCGGCAGCCGCTACCTGCTCGACAACGTCTCCGCCGAGGACGGGCCGCTCACCCGCAGGTACCGGGCGGCCGGGCTGGTCTGCTCCGGCAAGACCAACCTGCCGGAGTTCGGCCTGCAGCCGACCACCGAGCCGGAGGCGTTCGGCCCGACCCGCAACCCGTGGAACCCCGCGCTGACGGCCGGCGGGTCCAGCGGCGGCGCGGCCGCCGCGGTCGCGACCCGCATGGTGCCGATGGCCAACGCCAGCGACAGCGGCGGGTCCATCCGCATCCCGGCGTCGTGCTGCGGCGTCTTCGGCATGAAGCCGACGCGGCTGCGCATCGCGTCCGCGCGCCGGCACCTCGGCGTCTCCATGCGCATGGCGTTCCTCAGCGAGAACTCCATCACGGTGTCGGTGCGCGACTCCGCGGCGCTGCTGGACGCCACCGCCGGGCCGGCGCCCGGCGATCCGTTCATCGCGCCGCGGCCGGAGCGGCCGTACCTCGAGGAGGTGTCCCGCGACCCGGGCCGGCTGCGGATCGTCGTCAGCCGCCGCTCGCCGATGGGCACGCCGCTCGACGCCGACACGCTGGCCGCCGTCGACGACGCCGCCCGGCTGTGCGAGAGCCTGGGCCACATCGTCGAGGAGGGCGTGCCCACCCTCGACGTCGGCGGCCTGTCCGGCCCGTTCGCCGCCGTGTCGGCCGGCGGGCTGGCCTGGGACATCGCCCGGCTGGAGCGCTCGACCGGCAAGCCGGCCGTCGAGGAGCTGTTCGAGCCGGCCACCTGGGAACTGATCCAGCGCGGCCGGTCCACGACCACCTCCGTCAGCGACTTCATGGACGCGCTGGCCGAGCTGCAGACGCTGTGCGACGACCTGGCCGCGTTCCAGGCGCCGTACGACGTGTGGCTCACCCCGACCACGGGCAGCACGCCGCCGCCGCTGGGCACGTTCGCGTCGACGGCCGACGACCCCACCCGCGGCATGCGTGCGTCGGCCGGCTTCGTCGCCTTCACGTCGCTCATCAACGTCAGCGGCCAGCCGGCCATGACCGTGCCGCTGTACTGGACCGACGACGGCGTGCCGATCGGCGCGCACTTCGTGGGGCCCTACGGCGACGAGGGGATGCTGTTCCGCCTCGCCGCGCAACTCGAGCGGGCCCGCCCGTGGGCCGGCCGTATCCCGCCACTCGGCGTCGCCGCCTGAAGCACCGGCGACCCCGTCGACATCACCGACGAGTAGGAGCGCCCGATGACCACCGCCGTACCCTCCGTCAACCCGCTCTTCCCGGGCCAGCACTGGACCTCGCACCAGTTCATCGCCGACGAGGTGATGGACGACCAGTTCAAGCACCACCTCGGCATGATGCTCTTCGGCATGTCCGACCTCGGCGAATGCCTGGAGGTGGCCCGCTCCATCGCCGTCGACGACGAGGAGAGCTGGATCCAGGCCTGGACGCCGATGGCGCGGGCCCTGCAGGACCGCGCCGAGTCCGCCGAGGCCGCCGGCCGCACCGTCACCGCGGCCGACTGTCACCTGCGCGCGTCGACCTACTGGCGCGCCTCGCTCATGCACTTCGGCCCGCCCGACGACCCGCGGATGGCCGAGCACGCCCGCCGCAGCTACCAGCACTACGACCGCTACCTGGAGCTCAGCGGCTACCCGGGCGAGTACCTCGCCATCCCGTACGAGGGCTCGTCCCTGCCGTCCTACCTCTACCGCAGCCCGGTCGCGGACCCGTCGGCGCCGCTGCTGATCTTCTTCCAGGGCCGCGACGCCTGGCCCGAGGACACCCGGTGGGTGTACGACGGCGCGATCCGCCGCGGCATCCACTGCCTGGCCGTCCAGTGTCCCGGCCAGGGCCTGGCGCTGCGGCTCAACGGGCTGCCGTTCCGGCCCGACTGGGAGAACGTCGTGACGCCGATCGTCGACGTCGCGGTCGGCCTCGACGGCGTCGACGCGGACCGGATCGCGCTGATGGGCCTGAGCTTCGGCGGCTACCTGGCGCCGCGGGCAGCGGCGTACGAGAAGCGGCTGAAGCTCTGCATCGCCGACCCCGGCGTCCTCAGCTGGTGGGCCAGCATCAGCGCGGGCCTGCCCCCGTCGCTGATGGAGGCCTACGGCGAGGGCCCGGAGGTCTTCAACGCCGCCGCGGCGGCCATCGCGGAGCAGTCGTCGACGGCCGGCTGGTTCCTGCGCGACTCGTGCTGGAAGCACGGCGTCGACACGCCGTACGCGCTGATGAAGGAGTTCGAGGCCTGCGACCTCACCGACGTCGCCAAGCTCATCGAGTGCGAGACGCTCGTGATGGACGGCGTCGACGAACGCTTCTCCACCGGTCAGGCCGAGCAGCTCTACGAGGCGCTCGAGTGCCCCAAGGAGCTGATGCTCTTCGGCACCGAGTCGACCGCTCAACTGCACTGCCAGAACGGCGCCACCGCCACTGCTGCCGAGCACCTCTTCGACTGGCTGGCCGACCGCCTGTAGCGGGCGCCCTCATCTACGGAGAGTCCCTCATGCGTTCTGACGGATTACGAGCCTGCGCGCTCGCTCTTGGATGTCTGATCGTGGCCGGCGGCTGTTCGGGCGTCGTCCGCAGCACCGACGACGACCCCGCCGCCGCACCGACCTCGTCGGCGCCGGGCGTCGCCGAGTCGTTCGACAGCCGGTTCACCGGCACTGAGGCGTTCTGCACCGCGGACACCGGCGACCACCAGCCGGAGGAGGTCGAGCCGGGCATCACCGCCGACTCGGTGGTCCTGACGAACGTGCGGCTGCGGCTGGAGGACCTCGTGGAGGTCGGCTTCGCCGAGGACGTCGGCGACACCGCCGACCAGGTCGAGACGTTCGTGCGCATCGTCAACGAGGAGTGCGGCGGCATCAACGGGCGCCTGATCGAGCTGAACACCGTCGAGGTCGCGGTGCCCGGGTTCGGCGCCACCGATCCGCAGGTCGAGGCCCAGCAGGTGTGCACGCAGATCGCGAAGGACCAGCACGCCCTCGGCGCCTTCTCCTTCACCGGGGTCGGGAACCCGCTGGCCGGGTGCCTCACCGGGCCCAACGACGTCATCTACGTGACGACGTACGACCTCGGCGCGCAGGACTTCGACGCCGCCGACGGCATGCTGTTCTCGGTCAACCACTCGCCGGCCGACATCCTCACCTACGCCGCGAGGGAGCTGGCCGGCGAGCTCGAGGGCCGGCCGATCGGCGTCGTCTACACCGACACCGAACCGAACCCGCAGGTCGTCCAGGAAGGCCTGGTCGCCGAGCTGGAACGGCTCGGCCTCGACGTCGCCCGCGTCGACGCCATCGGCTGCGACGCCGGCAACTGCACCGACGGCCTGATCGAGTCGGTGCAGGGCATGCGCGCCGACGGCGTCGAGGTGGTGTTCCCGCTGCTCGACACCATCACCATGCCCACGTACCTGGGCGAGATGGTCACGCAGGGCTTCCAGCCCGGCGACGTCGAGTTCGTGAACACCAGCTTCCAGGCCCAGGACAGCGAGCTGGTCACCGGCAAGATCGTCCAGTTCGCCGGCGAGGCCGCGGCCGCGCTCTACAACGGCGCCACGATCGTCTCGGGCAGCCGGGCCGGCGAGCACCGCCTCGACGACTTCGTCCCCGACCCGTTCGTCGAGATGTGCAACAGCGTCTACGCCGAGTACAGCGACGTGATCGACGCGCCGTACGACCTGCTCGACGACGCCGACAACCTGCGGGCGAGCAACGTGGCCTCCAGCTGTTCGGGGATCCGGCTGTTCGCCCGGGCGATCGAGGCGGCCGGTGCGAACCCGACCCGGCAGGACGTCGCGGCCGTCCTGGCCGGCTTCGGCGACTTCGACCACGGCGAGTCGCTGCCGGCGAGCTTCGGCCCCGGCAAACCGACCGGCCCCGACGCGATCGTGATCGAGCGGTTCCACTATCCGTGCCCGGCGGAGTTCGGCAGCGCCTCACCGCACTGCATCGTGCCCGAGACCGACTTCCTCCCGCTGCCGGCCGATGACTGAGCCGGCGGATCCGGGCGGGCCGCGGACCGCGACGCTGACCGCGGCGGTCCTGGCGGAGGAGTCGCGGCGGCAGGAGGCGCAGAGCCAGCGGTCCGAGCCGCTGGTGCTGCCCGACGAGCTGCTGCCGGCGGTCGGCGCCGCAGAGCTGTCGGTACGCGAGACGCTGCGCCGCGGCGGCTGGGCGATCGTGACGCTGGCCGTGCTGCTCGTGGTCATCGAGCAGCTCAGCCGCGAGACCACGAACGTGCTCGCGCCGGACATCCGCGCCTACTTCGGGCTGTCCGACACCGGGCTGATGGCGCTGGCCAGCTTCGGCGGCATCGCGCTGGTGCTCGGCGCGGTGCCGATGGCGTGGCTGGCCGACCGCGTGCCGCGCAAGTACGTCGTGGCCGGCTCCGCCGGTGGCGCGGCGATCTGCCTGGTCGGTGCGGCCCTGGCGGGCAACACGTTCCAGCTGTTCCTCGCCTACTCGGGCATCGGGCTCGCCGCCGCCTACTCCACGCCGGTGTTCGGCTCGCTCATCTCCGACGGCTATCCGCTGGAGGGCCGCGGGCGGATCTTCTCGCTGCACGCGATGGCGACGCCGCTGGGCCTGGCGCTCGGGCCGTTCACCGCCGGGAGCATCGCCACCTTGGCCGGCGGCGCTGAGGGCTGGCGGTGGGCGTACCTCGCCCTGGCCGTGCCGGTCGCGGTGCTGGCGATCGCAGCGCTGGTGTTCCTGCGCGAGCCGGTGCGCGGACGGTACGAGCAGGAGACGGTCACCGGCGAGGTGCTGGACCAGAGCGATCGCGGCGGCGAGCTGCCGATCACCATCGGGACGGCGTTCGCCCGGATGAAGAAGATCAAGACCTTCTACTTCATGTGCCTCGGCATCGGCGCGCTCGGGCTCGCCCTCATCACCGTCCCGCTGCAGCTGACGCTGTTGCTGCGGGACGAGTACGGGTACGGCGCCTTCACCCGCGGCTGGATCCTGTCGCTCTGCCAGATCCCGTCGATCGTCGCCATGCTGATCGCCGGCCGGCGCTTCGACCGGATGTACCGGGTCGACCCCGCCCGCACGATGCGGGTGGCGGGCTTCGCCATCGTCGCCTACGGCGTGCTGACGCTGGTCGCGCTGCGGCTGCAGCAGCCGGCGCTGCTGCTGGTCTGCTACGCGCTGGCGACCGCGTTCACCGGCATGGCGCTGGTGGCGATCAACCCGCTGGTGGCCTCCGTCGCGCCGTACCGGCTGCGGGCCCAGGCGTTCGCCATCGTGCCGATCTTCACGTTCCTGATGGGCGGCTTCCTCGGCGCGCTGGTGGTGGGCGCCATCTCCGACGCGCACGGCCAGCGGGTCGCGCTGACCATCGCGGTGCCGGTGTCGACGGTCGCCGGCGGCTACCTGTTCCACCGCGGCGCCCGCTACCTGCGTCAGGACATCTCACGGGCGGTCGAGGAGCTGCTGGAGGAACAGGAGGAGCGCCGCCGGATCGCCGCCGACCCGCAGGGCACCCCGGTGCTGCAGGTGCGCAACCTGGACTTCAGCTACGGCACGGTGCAGGTGCTGTTCGGCATCGACCTGGAGGTGGCGCGCGGCGAGGTGCTGGCGCTGCTCGGCACGAACGGCGCCGGCAAGTCGAGCCTGTTGCGGGTCATCAGCGGGCTGGGCATCCCCGACCGCGGTGTCATCCGGCTCAACGGGCGGTCGCTCACCTACGCCGAGGCGGAGCTGCGCTTCCGCGCCGGGGTCGTGCAGCTGCGCGGCGGCGCGGGCGTCTTCCCCGAGCTGACGGTGACGGAGAACCTGCGGACCGCGCTGCTCACCACCGACCTGTCACCGGCGGAGGCGAAGGACCGGGTCGACCGCGCCCTCGGCCGGTTCCCGGCGCTGGCCGACGCCCGGCAGTGCCGCGCCTGCGACCTGTCCGGCGGGCAGCAGCAGATGGTCGCGCTGGCGATGACGCTGGTGCACGAGCCCGAGCTGCTGATCATCGACGAGCTGTCGCTCGGGCTGGCGCCGGTCGTGGTGCAGGAGCTGCTCGCCGTCGTCGAGGAGCTCAAGCGCGAGGGCACGACGATGATCATCGTCGAGCAGTCGCTCAACCTCGCGCTCTCCTTCGCCGACCGCGCCGTCTTCATGGAGAAGGGGCGGATCATGTTCGAGGGCTCGGCCGCCGAACTGGCCGGCCGCGACGACCTCGTCAGAGCCGTGTTCCTCGGCGAGACGCGGGGGTCGCGATGATCGACGTCTCCGCACAGATGCTCGTCAACGGCGTGATCGTCGGGCTCGTCTACGCGATCCTGGCGGCCGGCTTCGTGCTCGTGTACCGCGCGACCGGCGTGCTCAACTTCGCCGCGGGCGAGATGGGCGCGTTCGGCGTGGCCGTGTTCTGCTACCTCAGCGCGGGTCTCGGCGTGCCGTACTGGCCGGCCTTCGCCCTGGCCATCGCCGCGACCGCGATCGTCGGCCTGGTCGTCGAGCTCTCGGTGATCAGGCGGCTGTTCACCGCGTCGCGGCTGGTGGTGCTGATCGCCACCATCGGCGTGGCGCAGCTGCTGATGGTGGCCCGGATGTCGCTGCCCAAGAGCGGCTCGGAGCAGGCGTTCCCGCTGCCGTTCGACCTGTCCTGGCACGTCACCGACTCGATCCTGATCGTCGCCCGGGACGTGCTCGTGGTCATCGTCGCGCCGGTGACGATCATCGCGCTGGCGCTGTTCATGACGAGGTCCAAGTGGGGCCTGATGGTGCGGGCCACCGCCGCGAACCCCGACACCGCCCGCGTGTTCGGCCTCAGCGTGAAGACGACGTCGTCGATCGTGTGGACGCTGGCGGCCGCCTTCGCCGCCGTCACCGCCATCATGATCGCGCCCATCCAGGGCATCACGCCGGGCACCATCATCGGCTCCGGCGCCGCCGCGGTCGGCCCCGGCCTGCTGGTGCGCGCGCTGCTGGTCGCGCTGATCGCCCGGATGAGCTCGCTGCCGATGACCCTCGCCGGCGGACTGATCGTCGGCATCGGCGAGAGCGTGCTGCGCGGCAACGTCGACCAGGCGAACCGGTCCGTCGTCGACCTGTGGATCTTCGCCGCGACGATCCTGCTGCTGCTGTTCTGGGTCCGCGGCCGGCGGGGCGAGACGGCGCCGTCGCTCGGTGCCCGGGTGGCGGCGGTGCCGCAGCGGCTGCGGCGGCTCTGGTACGTCCGGCACCTGAACACCATGGGCTTCGTCGTGCTGTTCGCGCTGCTGGCGGTCATCCCGCTGGTGTTCACCCGGCAGAGCCAGCAGTTCGTGTGGACCGACGTGCTGGTGTTCGCGATGATGGCGCTCCCGCTGTCGATGCTGACCGGCTGGGCGGGGCAGTTCACCCTCGGCCAGTTCGCCTTCGTCGGCCTCGGGTCCGGCGTCATGGTCATGGTGACGCACGGCACCGAGCTGCCGTTCCTGCCCGGGTGGGGGCTGCAGCTGTCCTGGTGGACGGCGCTGCTGGTGGCCACGGCCGTGGGCGGCGCCGCGGCGCTGCTGGTCGGGCTGTCCGCGGTGCGCATGCGCGGCCCGTTCCTGGCCGTCGTCACGCTGGCGTTCGCCGTCGCCGCCTCGACCTGGATCTTCCGGCAGGCCTGGTTCACCGGCTCTCCGTGGTCGACGACCACGCCCTACATGGAGCCGCCGGTGCTGGGCGGCCTCGACTTCTCCGACCGCCGCACGTTCTACTTCCTCTGTCTGCTGGTGCTCGGGCTCATGGTGGCGGTCCTGTGCCTGATCCGGCGCGGCGGCATCGGCCGCGCCATGATCGCCGTCAGCAACAACGAGGACATGGCCGCGGCCGCCACCGTGTCGCCGGTGCGGATGAAGCTCATCGCGTTCGGCCTGTCCGGCGCGATGGCGGCGCTGGCCGGCTGCCTGTTCATCACGCTGCGGGTCGAGGTGGTGCCCGGCAGCACCTTCACCCCCGACGTGTCGTTGCTGCTGATCTCGGCGACGATCATCGGCGGGGTCGGCTCGGTGGCCGGGCCCATCCTCGGCGCCCTGTTCGTCCGCGGGCTGCCGGCGCTGTTCGGCGACCTCGACGAGGTGCGTCTGCTGACCAGCGGCATCGGTCTGCTCATCCTGCTCATGTACTTCCCGGGCGGGCTGATGCAGATCGTCTACGGCGTCCGTGGTCTCGTCCTCGGCGCGATCGGCGCCCGCACGGAGCCGGAACCGGTGTCCGCCCGCCCGGCCACGGCGACCCCGCGGCCGCGTGCCGACGCACCGGACGTGCCCGCCGGGACCGCGGCCGCCGCGGCGCCGTGGCTGCGGCTCACCGGCGTGAGCGTGCACTTCGGCGGCAACCGCGCCGTCGACGGGGTGGACCTCGAGGTCCGGCCCGGCGAGCTGGTCGGCCTGATCGGCACCAACGGCGCCGGCAAGTCGACGCTGATGAACGCCGTCAGCGGGCTGGTGCCGTCGACGGGGACGATCGAGCTGCTCGGCTCCGACGTCAACGGCCTGCCGGCGCACCGCCGCCATCGTCGTGGTCTCGGCCGCGGCTTCCAGGCGGCCCGGCTGTACCCCGACCTCACGGTGCGCGAGACCGTCATGGTCGCCCTGGAGGCGCGGTCGCGCACGCTGCTGCTGCCCTCGATCACCGGGCTGCCGCCCGCGCCGGGCGCCGAACGGCGCAAGCGGGCCGCCGCCGACGACGTCATCGACCTGCTCGGGCTCGGTCATTTCGCCGACGAGTTCACGGCGAACCTCTCGACCGGGACCCGCCGCATCGTCGAGCTCGGCTGCCTGATCGCGGCCGACGCGAAGGTGCTCATGCTCGACGAGCCCACCGGCGGCGTCGCCCAGCGCGAGACCGAGGCGTTCGGTCCGCTGATCGTCCGGATCCAGCGCGAGCTGGGCGCGTCGCTGCTGGTCATCGAGCACGACATGCCGTTGATCATGGCGATCTCCGACCGCGTGTACTGCCTGGAGGCCGGCCGGGTGATCGCCGAGGGGACGCCGGAACGGATCCGGCGCGACCCCGCCGTCATCGCGTCGTACCTCGGCACCGACGAACGGGCCATCCAGCGATCGGACCAGTTGTCCTCGTCCACCCCGACAGCTTCGTGAAAGGGAGCTCATGACGTCCGAAAACCCCTTCGGGTTGACCGGGAGAGTCTCCGTCGTGACCGGTGCCAGCTCGGGCATCGGCGCCGAGATCGCACGTGCCCTCGGAGCGGCCGGCAGCGCCGTCGTGCTGGTCGGCCGGTCCCCGGACCGGCTGGCCGCGGCCGCCGAGGCGGTCGCCGCCACCGGCGCGCCGACCGCCACCGTCGCCGTCGACCTCTGCCAGGACGACGCGCCGGACGCGATCGTCGCGCAGGCGCTGGCCGCCTTCGGCCGGATCGACGTCCTCGTCCACTCCGCCGGGATCTACGCCCAGGCGTCGCTGGCCGACACCGGCGACGACCTCCTCGACGAGCACTGGGCGACGAACGTGCGCGCGCCGTACCGGCTCACCCGGTCGGTCACCCCGCACCTCGGGTCCGGCGGGTCGATCGTCTTCGTGTCGTCGATGTCCGGGCACGTCGGCTCGCCCAACGACTCGGCCTACTGCCTGTCCAAGGGGGCCATCGAACTGCTGGTCAAGGCGCTCGCGACGGAGCTGGCGCCGGCCGGCGTGCGGGTCAACGCGGTGGCACCGGGCAACGTCCACACGCCGATGAACCGCGACCTCATCACGCCG
The DNA here is from genome assembly GCF_900105175.1 of Jiangella sp. DSM 45060. NCBI lineage: Bacteria > Bacillati > Actinomycetota > Actinomycetes > Jiangellales > Jiangellaceae > Jiangella > Jiangella sp. DSM 45060. The sequence continues at coordinate 7,170,784 of NZ_LT629771.1, forward strand.
GAGGTGGAGAAGGAGATCCTCGCGATGACGCCGGCCGGGCGCATCGGCGAGGTGGGCGACATCAGCCCGGCCGTGGTGTACCTGGCGTCGGCGGCGTCCGGCTACGTGACCGGCGTCAGCCTGCTCGTCGACGGCGGGGTGGTGGCGCAGTGACCACGTTCCCGGGCGGCCTCACCGCCGCCGAGCTCGACGCGCGGCTGGCCCGGCTGGAGCGGGTGTCCCGGTTCCCGGAGATGCCCCGCAACCTGTTCGACGAGGGCCCGCACCTGGTCTCCGCACCCGAACTGCCGTGGGGCGACGAGATCCGGGAGCTCTCGGTCCAGGCCTACGCCCGGTTCCTGCATGGCGAGACCTGGATCACCGGCGGCGGCGCCCGCGAGATGGAGGCCGAGATCGTCGGCTGGATGGGCGGGCTGCTCGGCGCGCCCGACGCCGCCGGCTTCATCAGCTCCGGCGGTTCGGAGTCCAACATGTGCGCGATCCTGACCGCGAAGCAGCTGTCCGGCCGCCGCGGCGGCAGCGTCGTCTTCCCGGACAACGGGCACTACTCGCTGTACAAGCTCTGCCGGATGTTCGACCTCGACGCGATCGCCGTCCCGGCGCCGGACAGCGGGCTGCACCACGTCGACCCCGAGGCGATCGAGGCGGCGATCCGTCCAGACACCATCGCTCTGATCGCGACCGCCGGCACGTGGGCGTACGGCAGCATCGACCCGATCGAGGCGATCGGCGAGATCGCCCAGCGGCGCGGCCTCTACTTCCACGTCGACGCGGCCTTCGGCGGCTACATCCTGCCGTTCCTGGAGCGGTCCGGGTACGACCCGGCGATCGAGCCGTGGGACTTCCGCGTCCCCGGCGTCTGCTCGATCAGCGCCGACCTGCACAAGAACGGCATGGCGCCGCCGCCGGCCGGGTCGCTGTTCTTCCGCGACGCGTCGCTGCTGGCCGCGGCGAAGGAGATCTGCCCACCCAACGGGACGATGTCCGGCACCCGCGGCACCGGCCCCATCGCCGGCGCCTGGACGATGGCGACGCTGCTCGGCGAGGCCGGTTACACGGCGGTGTCGCTGAAGTCGATGGCGCTGCGCGACGAGCTGATCGACGGCGTGCGCGGGATCCCCGGCCTCGACGTCTACCCGGGCTCGCAGATCAACATCGCGCTGATCCACTCGCCCGCCCTCGACCTGCGGCCGGTGGTCGAGGAGATCCGCCGCCGCGGCTGGATGTTCGCCGCCCGGCAGGTCCCGGCGCCGGTCGGCATCGTCGTCGTGCCGATGCCGCACAACGAGGGCCAGACCTCGCGGTTCCTCGCCGACCTGCGCGCGGCGATGGAACTGGCGGTGCCGCTGACCCCGGAGGTCACGGCGGCGGAGCAGGAGAAGGTGTCCAGCTATGGCTTCTGAGCGGGAGCTGCGGGTGTCGGTCGACATCGGCGGGACGTTCACCGACCTCGTCGTCGAGGAGGCCGACCGGTTGCGGCTGTACAAGTCGCCGACGGTCCCCGACGACCCGGTGCGCGGCATCCTCGACGTGTTGTCCGTCGCGGCCGCCGCCGACGGGCAGTCGCTGACCGACTTCGTCGGCCGGGTCGGCACGTTCGTGCACGCCACGACGCGCGGGCTGAACGCGGTGCTGACCGGCAACGCCGCCCGCACCGCCTTCCTCACCACCCGCGGCCACCCGGACGTGCTGCTGCTGCGCGAGGGCGGCCGCCGCGACCCGTTCGACTTCACCGTGCCGTTCCCCGAGCCGTACGTGCCGCGGTCGCTGACCTTCGAGGTGCCCGGGCGCATCTTGTCGACGGGCGAGATCCTGGAGCCGGTCGACCTCGACGCCGTGCGGGCGCTGTGCGCGCGGCTGGCCGCCCTGGAGGTCGAGGCGGTGGCGGTGTGCCTGCTGTGGTCGACGGTGAACGCCGCGCACGAGCTGGCCGTCGGCGCCGTCCTCGACGAGGCACTGCCCGGGGTGCCGTACTCGCTGTCGCACACGCTCAACCCGTCGCTGCGGGAGTACCGGCGCGCCTCGTCGACGGCGATCGACGCGTCGCTCAAGCCGCTGATGGCCACCTACATCGGCGCGCTGACCACGAAGCTGCGCGACGCCGGGCTGACCGGACGGATCCTCATGGTGACGTCGATGGGCGGGGTGGTCGACGTCGCCGACGCCGCGGCCGCGCCGATCCTCACCCTCAACTCCGGGCCGTCGATGGCTCCGGTCGCGGGCCGGGCCTACGCCCGGTCCGACCTGGGCGCCGACGACGTCATCGTCGCCGACGCGGGCGGCACGACGTACGACGTCACGCTGGTGCGCCGCGGCGAGATCCCGTCCACCCGGTCGGCCTGGGTCGGCGACGAGGGGACCGGGCACCTGACCGGGCTGCCGTCGATCGACGTGAAGAGCGTCGGCGCCGGCGGCGGCAGCATCGCCTGGGTCGACCCGGGCGGGCTGCTGCACATCGGCCCGCAGAGCGCCGGCTCGGTGCCCGGGCCGGCCTGCTACGGCCGAGGCGGCCGACGGGCCACCGTCACCGACGCCGCGCTCGTGCTGGGCTACCTCGACCCGGACGTGTTCTCCGGCGGCGCGCTGCGGCTCGACACCGGCGCGGCGCTGGCCGCCGTGACCGCCGACGTCGCCGTGCCGCTCGGCCTGGACCCGGTGGCCGCCGCGCACGCCGTCCTCGACCTCACCACCGAGCAGATGGTGCGCGCCATCGAGGAGATCACGCTGCAGCAGGGGATCGACCCCGCCGGCGCCGTGCTCGTCGGCGGTGGCGGCGCGGCCGGGCTCAACGCCGTCGCCGTGGCCAAGCGCCTGGGCTGCGACCAGCTGGTGGTGCCGGCCGTCGGAGCGGCGCTGGCGGCGGCCGGCGCGCTGATGTCCGACCTCACCGCCGTGTACAACGTCACCCTGCCGACGCTGACCACCGCGTTCGACCCGGACCGCGTCAACGCCGCCCTGGCCGGGCTGCTGCGGCAGTGCCAGGAGTTCGTCGCGCACGTCGGGCCGGGCGCGTCCGAGCCGTCCGTCACGCTGTTCGCCGAGGCGCGCTACCCGCAGCAGATCTGGGAGCTGGAGGTGCCGCTGCGGGTCCGATCGTTCCTCTCGTCGCAGGACGTGCGCGACTTCGCCGCCGACTTCCACGCCACGCACGAGGAGATCCTCGGCGTGACCGATCCCGGCTCGCCGGTCGAGGCGGTCAGCTGGGGCGCCCGGGTCACCGTGCCGCTGCGGCGCGACACCGCGGTCCGGGCCCGGCTCGGCGACCCGGCGGTGCCGGCCACCCGCCGTGCCTACGTCCCCGGCCGCGGCCTGATCGAGATCCCGGTCCGCGCCCTGTCGTCGGTGACGGCCGGCGAGCCGATCCAGGGACCGGTGCTGATCGAGTCGCCGTTCACGACCGTCGTCGTGGCGGACCCCAGCGTCTGCGAGCTCGCGCCGTCGGGCTCGCTCGTCATCCGGCCCGCGCAGGAGCGCCGGCAGCCGACCCTGACCGAGGTGGCCTGACATGACCATGACCGCGATCCGCGACGGAGCCAGGCTGGCGGTGCTGAGCCACCGCTTCGAGGCGATCGTCCGCCGAATGTCGAACACGCTGGCCCGCTCCGGCCGCTCCGGCGTGCTCAACACCGCACGCGACTTCTCCTGCTGCATCCTCGCCGCCGACGGCAGCGTGCTGATGACCGGGCAGAGCCCGCCGATCCACGTCATGGGCGGTCCGGACCTGCAGGCGAGGTCGATGCTCGAGTTCTATCCACAGGTGCGCGCCGGCGACGCGTTTCTCCACAACTCGCCGTATCACGGGAACACCCACGCCGCCGACCACTCCGTGCTGATCCCCGTCGTCGACCACGACGGCCGGCACCGCTTCACCGTGCTGGCCAAGGCGCACCAGGCCGACTGCGGCAACTCGGTGCCGACCACCTACCTCGCCAGCGCCCGCGACGTGTACGAGGAGGGCGCGCTGATCTTCCCGGTGGTCCGTGCCCAGCGCGACTACACGGACTGCGAGGACATCCTGCGCATGTGCGAGATGCGCATCCGCGTCCCGGACCAGTGGCGCGGCGACTACCTGGCGATCCTCGGCAGTGCCCGGATCGGCGAGCGGGCGCTGCTGCGGCTGGCCGACGAGGTCGGCTGGGACACGCTGGACGAGTTCGCCGCCGGCTGGCTGGACTACGGCGAGCTGCGCATGGAGGCCGCGATCCGGCAGCTGCCGGCGGGGTCCGCGACCACGACGACCGTCCACGACCCGTTCCCCGGCGTGCCGGACGGCATCCCGCTGTCGGTGTCGGTGCAGGTGCGCCCGGACGAGGGCATGATCGAGGTCGACCTGCGCGACAACCCCGACTGCGTGCCGTCCGGGCTCAACCTCAGCGAGGCGACGTCGCGGACGGCCGCGCTGATCGGCATCTTCAACAGCATCGACCACACGGTGCCGCACAACCAGGGCAGCTTCCGGCGGGTCCGGGTGCTGCTGCGGGAAAACTGCGTCGTCGGGATCCCGCGGCACCCGGCCAGCTGCTCCGTCGCGACGACGAACCTCTCCAACCGGGTCGGCAACGCCGTCCAGCGCGCCATGGCGGAGATCGGCGACGGCCTCGGCATGGCCGAGGTGGGCAGCGGGATGTCGCCGTCGGAGGCGGTCGTGTCCGGGATCGACCGGCGCGACCAGCACGGTCCGTTCGTCAACCAGATCTTCACCGGCCCCAACGGCGGCGCCGGCGCCCCGGCGGCCGACGGCTGGCTGACCATGAGCGACCTCGGCAGTGGCGGGACGCTGCTGCTGGACAGCGTCGAGATCGACGAGCTGAAGCAGCCGATCGTCATCCACCGCCGGCACATCGACCCCGACACCGAGGGCGCCGGCCGGTTCCGCGGCGCGCCGTCACTGCACGTCGAGTACGGGCCGGTCGGCACCCACCTGGAGGCCGTCTACGCCAACGACGGCTCGATCAACCCGATGATGGGCGCCGGCGGCGGGCAGCCCGGCGCGCCGTCGGCCCAGTTCAAGCGGGGCCGCGACGGCGTGCTCACGGCGCTGGACATCTGCGGGCCGGTGACCATCCAGGAGGGCGAGCGGCTGGTGGCCCGGACCAGTGGCGGGGGCGGCTACGGCGATCCGGTCTCCCGCGATCCGCACCGCGTCGCCCGCGACGTCCGCGAGGGCTGGGTCAGCCGGGACCGCGCGCTCGCCGTCTACCGCGTCGAGCTCGACGACGCCGGCGACGTCGACACGGAAGGCACCGCCCGGCTGCGGGCCGGCGTCACGATCGGAGCGCAGTCATGACCAGCACCCTGCACACCGTCGACCGCGTCCGGCTGGACCGGCTGCTGACGGAGGAGCGCGCGAGCTTCGCCGAGCGCAATCCGCGGTCGCGAGCGGCACACGGCCGCGGCCGGCACCTGCTGACCGGGGTGCCGATGACCTGGATGGCCAAGACGGCGGCCGGGTTCCCGCTCTACCTCGACCGCGCCCGCGGCGCCCGCCTGTGGGACGTCGACGGCCACGAGCTGGTGGACTTCTGCCTGGGCGACACCGGCGCGATGGCCGGCCACTCGCCGCCGGCGACCGTCGCGGCGGTGGCCGCCCGGTTCGGCGAGCAGGGCGGCGCCACCACCATGATGCCGACCGAGGACGCCGCCGCCGTCGCCGACGAGCTGACCCGCCGGTTCGGCCTGACGCAGTGGAGCTTCGCGCTCACTGCGACCGACGCGAACCGCTGGGCGCTGCGGCTGGCCCGCGCCGTCACCGGGCGGCCGCGCGTGCTCGTCATGAGCTTCAGCTACCACGGCAGCGTCGACGAGTCGTTCATCGTCACCGGCGCCGACGGGCCGCGGCCGCGGCCGGGCAACGTCGGCGCCCCGTTCGACGTCACGCGCACCAGCCGGGTGGTCGAGTTCAACGACGTGTCCGCGCTGGAGCGCGAGCTGGCCGCCGGCGACGTCGCCGCCGTCCTGATGGAACCGGCGATGACCAACATGGGCATCGTGCTGCCGGAGCCGGGGTACCTCGCCGCCGTCCGGGAGCTGACCCGGGCGACCGGCACGTTGCTGATCAACGACGAGACGCACACCGTCTCGGCCGGGCCGGGCGGCTGCACACGGGCCTGGCAGCTGGAACCGGACATCCTCACCATCGGCAAGGCCATCGCCGGCGGTGTCCCGATCGGCGCGTTCGGGCTGTCCGCCGCGTTCGCGGAGAACCTGCTGGCCCGTGGCGACCTCGACCTCGTCGACACCGGAGGCGTCGGCGGGACGCTGGCCGGCAACGCGCTGTCGCTCGCGGCGGCGCGGGCGACGCTGGAATCGTCGCTGACCGAGGAGGCGTACGGGCGGATGATCGCGCTGGCCGCGCACTACACCGCGGGGGTGCAGGGGTTGATCGACGAGTTCGCGCTGCCGTGGGTGGTGACCCAGCTGGGCGCCCGCTCGGAGTACCGGTTCATGTCGCCGGGACCGCGCAACGGCACCGAGTCCTACGGGTCGACCGACGTCGAGCTCGAGGACTACCTGCACCTCTACCTGCTCAACCGGGGCATCATGCTGACGCCGTTCCACAACATGGCGTTGATGTGCCCGGCGACCACCGAGGACGACGTCGAGCTGCATCTGCGGGTGCTGGCCGGCGCGGTCCGGACTCTGGCCGGAGGCTGAGCCGTGACGTACGAGCACTGGATCGACGGTGGTGCCGTCCCCGGCACCGGTGACCGGTTCGGGGAGGTGTTCGATCCCGCCTTGGGTGTCGCTCGGCGGCGGGTGCGGCTGGCGGCCGCATCGGACGTCGACGCGGCGGTGCGGGTGGCCCGCGCGGCGGCCGGGCCCTGGGCGCAGACGTCGGTGACGGCGCGGTCCCGGATCATGTTCGCGTTCCGGGAGCTGCTGGTCCGGCACGAGGACGAGCTGGCCGCCGTCATCTCCTCCGAGCACGGCAAGACCCTCGACGACGCACGCGGGGAGGTGGTGCGCGGCCGGGAGGTGGTGGAGTTCGCCTGCGGGATCCCGAGCCTGCTCAAGGGCGCGTTCAGCGACCAGGTCTCCCGCGGCGTCGACTCGCACTCGTTCCGCCAGCCGCTCGGCGTCGTCGCCGGCATCACCCCGTTCAACTTCCCGGTGATGGTGCCGCTGTGGATGCATCCGCTCGCGATCGCGTGCGGCAACGCCTTCGTGCTCAAGCCGTCCGAGCGGGTGCCCGGCGCGTCCGACCTGGTCGCGCGGCTGTACCAGCGGGCGGGGCTGCCCGACGGCGTGTTCAACGTGGTGCACGGCGACAAGGTGGCCGTCGACGCGCTGCTGGACCACCCCGGTGTCGACGCGGTGTCGTTCGTGGGCTCGACGCCGATCGCCCGGTACGTCCACGCCGCCGCGTCGCGGGCCGGGAAGCGCGTGCAGGCGCTCGGCGGCGCGAAGAACCACGCCGTCGTGCTCCCCGACGCGGACCTCGACTTCGCCGCCGATCACATCGTGGCCGCCGGGTACGGGTCGGCCGGCCAGCGGTGCATGGCGATCTCGGCCGTCGTGGCCGTGGGTTCGGCCGCCGACGACCTCGTCCCGCGGCTCCGCGAACGGACCCTGCGCATCGCCGTCGGCCCCGGGACCGCTCCGGGCGTCGAGATGGGGCCGGTCGTCACGGCCGCCGCCCGCTCCCGCATCGCCGACGCCGTCGAGCAGGGAGCCAAGGACGGCGCCCAGGTCGTCGTCGACGGCCGTGACCTCGTCGTCGCCGGCCACGAGGAGGGCTTCTTCATCGGACCGACCCTCCTCGACCACGTCTCGTCCTCGATGGACGTCTATCGGGACGAGATCTTCGGCCCCGTTCTCACCGTCCTGCGGGTCCCGACGCTCGACGCGGCGATCGACCTGATCAACGCCAACCCGTACGGCAACGGGACCGCCGTCTTCACCTCGTCCGGCGGTGTCGCGCGCGAGTTCCAGCGCCGGGTGGAGGTCGGCATGATCGGCGTGAACGTGCCCGTCCCGGTCCCCATGGCGTTCCATTCCTTCGGCGGCTGGAAGCAGTCCCTCTTCGGCGACCATCACATCCACGGCCCCGAGGGGGTGGCGTTCTACACGCGCGCGAAGGTGGTGACCACACGCTGGCCGCAGCTCCGCGAGGCGCCGGCCGCGCCTCTCGCCTTCCCGACGGTCAGCTGAGCTGCTCGAACAGCGACACGACGATCCCCTCGGGTCCACGGACGTACGCCATGCGGACGCTGCCCGCGTACTCGCCGATACCGGCCACGAGCCCATACCCGTCCGCCCCCACCGCGTCGACGGCCGCCTGGAGGTCCCCGACCTCGAACGACACGTTGCGCAGCCCCAGCTCGTTGGCCATCGCCGCCGGTGATCCCGGCACGTGGTCGGGCGTGACGAAGCTCGACAGCTCCAGCCGCGGTCCACCGTTGGGCACCCGCAGCATCGTGATCTCGCAGCGCGCGTCGGGGATGCCGCACACGGCCTCCACGAACTCGCCCTCGACGGATCCGGTGCCCTCGACCTCGAGCCCCAGCCGCACGAAGAACTCCGTCACCGTCTTCATGTCCGCGACGGTGATGCCGATGTGGTCGAAACGCCGTACGTGTGTCATCGCTGCCATCCTCCTGTTTCGGTGGTTGTAACCCAGGGACGGAGCCGCCTTCCGATTCTCGACATCCCGCTCCCGTAGGGTTCTCGCTCATGACGCAGGGCCTCAAGAGGACCCTCATCGTCCTCCCGATCTCTCTCCTCCTGCTCGCCGGTTGCGGAGACGACGACGGCGGCGTCCGACCTGACCCCGGCCGACGGTGCGCAGCGGGACCGGGCCGGCGTGCCGGCCTGCGTGTGGGACAGCCTCGACCGGTCGATCGCCGTCGCGGTCGACTTCGCCTACGACCTCGGCCCGATCGAGGACGGTGACATGGACGTCGAGGAGATGAACGGACGCCCGGTCCAGGTCGCCTACGACTCCGAGATGACCTGCCTGTACTCCTTCACCGTCGACGACCAGACGAAGGTCGACGTCATCGTCGAAGACCTCGGCGCCCCGCTGTAACCCCCGGCGAACCCTGCGACGCCGGACGCCCCGCCCTCGACGACGTCATGGAGGCGATCGGCTGACGTTGACAGCCCGCGTCACCGTGGCCGTTAGGGTCCGATTGTGAGGTTCGGTGCGCATCTGCCGCTGATCGACTTCGACGGTTCGGGGATCGCCTCGTTGGCCGGCTACGTGGATGCTGCGCGCGAGGCGGGGTTCAGCGCGATCAGCGCCAATGACCATCTGGTGTTCCAGAGACCGTGGCTGGACGGGATCGTCGCGCTGTCCAGCGTCGTGGATCGCAGCGCCGACCTGACCTTGGCGACGACCGTGGCTCTGCCGGTGGTGCGCGGGCCGGTGGCGCTGGCCAAGGCTGCCGCGGCGTTGGACGCCCTGTCCGGTGGTCGTTTCGTGCTCGGTGTCGGTCCGGGATCCTCGGCCGCCGACTACGACGCGGCCGGGGTGCCGTTCGAGGAGCGGTGGCCGCGGTTCGACGACGCGGTCCGGGTGCTGCGCGCCTCGCTCACCCACGATCCCGCACCGGCTGCGGAGCGCTTCTACGTCACACCCGCCCTGGAACCCCGGCCGGCCCGGCCGGTCCCGATCTGGATCGGCAGTTGGGGCTCGGCGGCCGGGCTTCGCCGGGTGGCCCGCCTGGGCGATGGCTGGCTTGCGTCGGCATACAACACGACACCCGGCCAGATCTCCGCCGGCCGCGACCTCCTGCACCAGGCCCTGGCATCGGCCGGGCGAGACACCAGCCCCTTCCCGATCGCCCTTGCGACCATGTGGACCTACCTGACCGATTCCGCGGCCGAGTCGCGGACGAGACTCGACGCCCTGGCTCGGATGCTCGGCCGGGACCCGGCCGCCCTCGCCGACCAGGTGCTCATCGGGCCCGCCGACGTGTGCGCCGCAAAGCTGGCTCGCTACGCCGACGCCGGCGTCGACGAGGTCTTCATCTGGCCGGTCGCCGACCCGATCGCCCAACTCCGCCGCTTCGGGACGTCGGTCATCCCGCACCTGAGCTGACTCCCGCGCGCGGGGCATCCGGTCACCCTCGGGAGGGATGTGCGCTGCGTTGCCGATGTGGAGGGTTGAGGCATGAGCACGATCTCGCCCGACCCTCCGGTCCGCTCCCTCGCGCCATGGTGGCGGTCGCTCCACGAACCCGTCGCGGGGGTGTCGGTGTGGACTCGCCGTGCAGCTCTGGCAATCCCGCTCGTGGTATTGCCCTCGAGCATCTGGCGGATCGTCACCGTCGTGTTCCTCCCTCTGCCGGACGGTATGACAACCGCCGAGGCCCGCGGAGACCTGCCGACGTGGCTTCCCCTCGAGGTCTACGTCCTCCTCCTCTCGGTGGTGTCGGAGGGACTGGCGCTGCTGTGTGTCGGATTGATCGCGAGGTGGGGGGAGGTGTGGCCGCGGTGGGTCCCCGTCCTGCGCGGCCGGCGGATCCCTGTTCCGGTGGCACTGGTGCCGGCCCTGCTCGGAGCGACGATCCTGACCGCCTTGTGGGGATGGGTCGGCGTGTCGTTCTTGCTGGGCCGGAACGTCCAGGGCGAGCGGCTCGCGGACGGCTCGCCTCTGCAGCTCGACAGCATCGACGGCGTCGTCGTGTTCGTCTGCTACGCCCCGCTCATGCTGTGGGGACCGCTGCTGTTCGCCGTCGCGTTGGCCTACTGGCGGCGACGCAGCGACACCTGAGCTCAACGACCGTCATCCGCTCGATGAGTTGGGACCTGCTCGGCAGTCAATAGGGTGACAGCCGCACGCACATCGACCCGAGAGGACCGCGACGATGACAGACGATGAGGCGACCGGCGGAGAAAGGAGCTTTCGATTCGGTGTTGTTGCCCCGTTCGGAGGTGATCTGCCGGCGTGGCGAGACCAGGTGCGCCGTATTGCCGACAGCGGCTTCTCGACACTCCTGATGCCCGACGTTCAGCGGTGGCAGCCAGCGCCCGGTCCCACGCTGGCTGTCGCGGCGACTCTCGCCGATCTGCGGGTCGGTGCGTGGGTGTATGCCTCTCCACTGCGCACGCCCCAGAACCTGGCCTGGGAGGCACACTCCCTGTCGGTGCTCACCGAAGGTCGCTTCGAGATGGGCATCGGCACCGGCAGGCCTGGAATCGAGGACGAACTGCGCGAGTTGGGCCTTCCGGCGGTGACACCGGGCCAGCGCTTGTCTCAGGTGCGCGACACTGTCACGTCGCTCAGAGAACTCGACGGCCCCGACCTCCATACACCGGTGGTGATGGCCGTGCGTGGCCCGAAGGCCCAAGCACTGGCGGCCGATCTGGCGGATACGGTCACGTTCGTCACGATGCCAGGCGACGCTCGGGCCGAGATCATGCGAATGGCCGCCGAGTTTCGCGCACTCCGAGACCTTGAACTGGCATGCCACGTGGCGGTGGTCGGCGACGCCGTCTCCCCGTTCATGACGCATCCAGCCACGGACCCTGCCGCGTTGCGCGCAGCGGACTCGCTGTTGGTGCTTCCGAGTGACCCGGCGGCAGCCACTGAAGAGATCCTGCGACGACGTGAGGAGGGCGGCTTCTCATACTTCGTCGTCGGCGCGAACGCCGCTGATGCGCTCGCTCCTGTCGTCGCCGAGCTGACCGGACATTGACCGGTGACCGAACGATGACCACCATCAACGCCAATGAGGTCGCCCTGGGCGTCGAGTCCTTCGGTGATGACGACGCGCCACTCGTTCTGCTCGTGGGCGGGACGACGATGCTCTCCTGGCCCGACGCGCTGTGCGAGCACCTCGCCGCCGGTGGGCGGCGCGTGGTGCGCTACGACCTGCGCGACAGCGGCGAGTCGACGACGGCGGACCCGGCGGCCCCCGCCTACACCCTGCGCGACCTCTCCGCTGACGCGGCGGCCCTTGTCGACGCGCTCGGCGGCGGGCCCGCGCACCTGGCGGGCATCGGCGTCGGCGGAATGGTCGCCCAGGTCGCGGCGCTCGACCATCCCGGCGCGTTCTCGGCGCTGACCCTGGTCGGCACTCGCGCGGTCGCTCCGGGCAAGCCCGACGCTGATCTCCCCGACCACGACAAGGCGACGATGAATCGTCTGTTCGCGCGTCCGATGCCCGATTGGACCGACCGTGAGGCAGTGGCGGAGTTCGCGGCCGCCGGCGCGGAGGACCTCGGCGACGACCCCGACACCGCACGCGCGATCGCGGCGCGCATCTGGGACCGCACACCCGGGACCTCACCCCCGACCCACCTGGCCAACCAGCTCGGCATGGTCTTCGCCAGCCTCGACTGCGAACCCCGCTGGCGCGAGCGGCTACCCGAGATCGAGGTTCCCAGGCTCGTCGTCCACGGCCGCCGGGATCTGTTCTTCCCCGTTGGCAACGGGGAAGCGATCGCGCGCGAGATTCCCGGGGCGCGGCTGCTCGTCCTCGAGGACGCTGCCACGGCGATTCCCGATGCGGCGACCGGTGAGGTCGCGGAGGCAATGCTCAAGCTGGGATAGAGGACTGAGTGGTGGCTCCGCCAGTCGTCAAGGTGATCCTTCCCACGCGACAACGCTGGGAACAACGACGGACATCGGGTAGTTTCAGGTACTGGCGACAGCCTTTCGGGGCTCTCGCTGGGCGGCGGGCCGTGGTAACCCCGGGTCCCACTTATAGCCGCTACGAGCGGCCGTTGCGCCGAGAGGCGTTCCCGGCCCGGCGCCCGAACCATCCCTCTTCCGTCACGACCAGCCGAGCTCGTGCAGCCGCTCGTCGTCGATACCGAAATGATGCGCCACCTCGTGCACGACCGTGATCAGCACCTCTTCGACGGCATCGTCGGGGGTGTCGCAGATGCGCAGGATCGGCAGCCGGAACAGCCTGATGGTGTCGGGCAGCACGCCGGTGTACCACTCGCCGCGCTCGGTCAGCGGGGTGCCCTCGTACAGCCCCAGCACGTCGGGGACGTCGTCGGGAGCCTCGTCCTCAATGAGGATCACCACGTTGTCCATCATCTGGGCCAGCTCCGGCGGGATCTCGTCGATCGCCTCGGACACCAGCCGTTCGAACTCCGCCTCGGTCAGCTCCAGCACGGCACCAGTCTCGCCTGCCGGAGCGGTGCGCGCCGATCGCGGGGGCGGAAATGTGTTACCAACGAGGCGTGGACGTGGTGACGGAGACGAGCCCGCCGGGCGAACCGGCGCAGCGCCGGGCGTGGCGCGACTATACGCGCCCGGCGACCTGGCCGTCGTGGCTGCGCCGGACGTTCACGCTGCTCAGCCCGGCCGTGCTGGCGCTCGCCGGCGCCTGGGTGGCGCTGGTCATCGCCGGCACCACGCAGACCTACGTCGGGCCGCTGGCCATCGACGTCGCGTTCCGGCCGACGCTGACCGGCGAGTCCGTCATCCATCTCGACCCCGTGGGCGCCGTCGTCCTCGACACCCATTCGGGGCCGGTCACGCTGGACATCTCCGTGCGGCAGGTCGACCTCGACGGCCTCAACGGCTACGTCGCCGACCCGTACTCGCTGTCGACCCTCGACGACGAGATCGCCGCCGGCATCCAGGACGTCCTCGTCGACGCCGCGATCCGGGCCGCGCTCACCGCGCTCATCGGCGGCACGCTGGCGGCGGCGCTGGTGCTGCGGTCGGTGCGGCGGACGGCGCTGGCGGCCGGCGTGGCGGCCGGCGCGGTGCTCGGCAGCTACGGGATGGTCGCGCTGACGTACGACTCCGACGCCGTGCGCGAGCCCGCGTACACCGGCCCGTTGGCCGCCGCGCCGCAGCTGATCGGCAACGCCGAGGACATCGCGAACAACTTCGACGCCTACGCCGACCAGCTGGCTGGCTTCGTCGCCAACGTCGCCGCCGTCTACGACACCACGCTCAACCTGCAGACGTTCCAGCCCAACGACGACACCATCCGCGTCCTGCACGTGTCCGACCTGCACCTCAACCCGGCGGCGTGGGACATCATCGGCGCGGTGGCCGACCAGTACTCCGTCGATGCCATCGTCGACAGCGGCGACATCGTCGACCAAGGCACGCCGCTCGAGAACTCCTACGTGCGCCCCATCGCCGACCTCGGCCGGCCCTACGTCTTCGCCAAGGGCAACCACGACTCCGTGGCCACCGCGGCCGCCGTCGCCGCCGCACCCAACGCCGTCGTCCTGAACGGCGAGCCGGTCGAGGTGGCCGGGCTGCGCTTCATCGGCGCGCCGGACCCGCGGTTCACGCCGGACAAGTCCGTCCGCGGCGTTCCCGACGAGGTGCTGCGCGAGGGCAGCGAGGAGTTCGCCGACGCAGCCGCCGACGTCGACCCGCCACCCGACGTCATCGTCTACCACGACCCCAGCAACGCCGAGCTGTTCGACGGCATCGCCCCGCTGGTGCTGTCCGGCCACGCCCACAAACGCGACACCTACGTCCTCGACGACGGCACGCGGGTCATGGTCCAGGGCTCCACCGGCGGCGCCGGACTGCGCGGCCTACGTGACGAAGATCCCACTCCGGTCGCGCTGTCGGTGCTCTACTTCAATCCGGAGACGAAAGAGCTGGTCGCGTGGGACGACCTCACCCTCGGCGGCCTCGGCCAGACCAGCGCCGAGATCGACCGCCACCAGGCCGACGAGGACAACGGCGCAGCCCAGGGTCCGGAGGACCCGTCCCCAGCTCCCGATTTGGAGAACTGAGCGGGCCACCCCTATGCTTTCAACGTCCCGAACGGCGACGAGCCATGGGCCATGTCGTCAGATCTGGTCCCCATCGTCTAGCGGCCTAGGACTCCGCCCTTTCAAGGCGGCAACGCGGGTTCGAATCCCGTTGGGGATGCGGTACCCGTTCCGGCGGGGTGAGTAAGGCAGTACAAGCAAGGTCCTGTGGAGCAGCTCGGAGTGCTCGCCGCCCTGTCAAGGCGGAGGTCGCGGGTTCAAGTCCCGTCAGGACCGCCAGCAACACACCACAGCTCAGAGGCCATCCTCTGAGCTGTTTCATGTCCGGACCCGGTCTTGGCGCGGAGGACGGGGCGGGGCGCGATGGAACGCGTCGCGTATGAGTCCATGACGGGCCGTGATGGTGGCGCATCGCTGGGTGACCACGATGCCCCGCCTCCATGCCCCGCCTGCGGTGCAGGACCAGAGCAATCAACGGACCCAACCTCTATGTCCCGCAGCGTCTGTTATTGCGGGCATCCGCGCTTTCACGACCACATGATCACAGCCGCGGGCGCAGCCGAACCCGGTGGCAACGAGGCGGCGGCAGCCGGGTAGACCCGGCTCGAGAACCACGGCACGACAGTCGACCGTCGCGGACTGCTGGATTGAGCATCAAGGGGGCGCGTGGCCCGTCGTGGGTGGGTGAGTGCTCTTCGGGCGTGGTGACACCAGCGCCAACAGTTGGCCCTGATGTCACCACGCCCGACGACAAGTCCCGGCGCCCGAGCGGTCACCAGGTGGTGGCGGCCTCGACGATTGCCGACGAGGGCGGCGAAAGCGGGCGTGCTCCCCGGGCCAGCGGCCGGCTCACGGCCGGACGATCAGGCCGCGGGCGATGAGCTCGATCGTCAGCGCGACCGCAGCCGTCTCGACCGCCAGCAGGCCGATCAGCACGAACAGCTGCACGGCGCCGGCCTGAATGGGAGCAGCGCCGCCGATGAGCATGCCGACGAACGCGCCTGGCAGTACGACGAGGCCGACGGTGCGGGTCTGGTCGAGGGCCGGGATCAGCGCGGTCGCCGCCTGCGGACGGGCGATCTCGAGCGCGGCGTCGCGCGGCAGCAGGCCGACCGAGAGCGCCGCCTCCACCTCGCCGCGGCGCGCGGCCAGCTCGTCCAGGGCCCGCCGCCCGGCCAGCCCGGCCGCCGTCATGGCGCCGCCGATCAGGATCCCGGCGACGGCGATGACGGCCAGCGGCGTCGTCGGCAGCACGCCCACCGCCAGCAGCGTCGTCACGACCAGCAGCGGGCCGGCGGCGACCGGGACGACGGCCCAGGCCCAGGACCGGTGCCGGGTCATCCGCCGCCCGGCGGTCAGGGTCGCCGTCGCCAGCATCACCAGCAGGAACGCGGCCGTCAGCGGCTCGACCTCGACGACGGCGGCGAGCACAAGAGCGACGACGGCCAGCTGGACGACCGCCCGCAGCGCCGCTGTCACGATGCCGCGGTCGTACCCGAGCCGGGCGACCGCGCTCACCACGACGGCGGCCACGACCAGGACCGCCATCGCCACGGCCAGGCCCGGCCCGACGGGCAGCAGTGTCGACGACATCTCGTCACCGTAGTGTGGGGACATGGTGAGGCTGACGAAGATCTACACGCGCACCGGCGACGACGGCACCACTGGGCTGGGCGACTTCAGCCGCACGCGCAAGACCGACTC
The DNA here is from genome assembly GCF_900105175.1 of Jiangella sp. DSM 45060. Classification (NCBI taxonomy): domain Bacteria; kingdom Bacillati; phylum Actinomycetota; class Actinomycetes; order Jiangellales; family Jiangellaceae; genus Jiangella; species Jiangella sp. DSM 45060. Next base: position 7,187,137 of record NZ_LT629771.1, read on the forward strand.
GCGCCTCGTCGCCTATGCCGACGCCAACGAGGCCAACGCGGCCATCGGTGTGGTGGTCGCGTTGGAGCGGTCCGGCAGCGGGGGCGGCGGCCTCGGCCCGGACGTGCTCGCCGTCCTGCAGCGGGTGCAGAACGACCTCTTCGACGTCGGCGCCGACCTGTGCGTGCCGCTGAAGGCCGAGTACGAGTACCCGCCGTTGCGGGTGCAGCCGGCCTGGATCGACGAGCTGGAGGCCGACTGCGACCGCTACAACGCCGAGGTCCCGAAGCTGACGTCGTTCATCCTGCCCGGTGGCAGCGTCACGGCCGCGCACCTGCACGTGGCGACGACGGTGGTGCGACGCGCCGAGCGGTCGGCGTGGGCGGCGGTCGAGCAGTACGGCACCGGCGACATCGACGGCGTCAACCCGCTCACCGCGAAGTACCTCAACCGGCTCTCGGACCTGCTGTTCATCCTGTCCCGCTATGCCAACCGCGAGGCGGGCGACGTGCTCTGGCAGCCGGGCGGTGGGCGCGCGGAAGCGCCGGATCGGCGTTAGCCTCGAGATCATGAGGCTGACGAAGTTCGAGCACTCCTGCGTCCTCGTCGACGACGGCGCTGCCCGCATCCTCATCGACCCCGGCGGCTTCTCGCACGGCTTCGAGACGCTGACGGGTCTGACGGCGGTGCTGGTCACCCACCAGCATCCCGACCACCTCGACGTCGAGCGGCTGCCCGCGCTGCTCGCGGCCAACCCCGGCGCCACCCTGTACACCGACGGCGGCAGCGCGGCCGTCCTGGCCGAGTCGGGCATCGCCGCCACCGGCGTCCAGCCGGGCGAGCGGCTGCAGGTCGGCACCAGCGTCGACGTGTTCGGCGGCCAGCACGCGGTCATCCACCCCGACGTGCCGGTCATCCCGAACGTCGCCTACCTGATCGGCGGCCGGTTCCTGCACCCCGGCGACTCCTTCACCATCCCCGACGTCGACGTCGAGATCCTCGGCCTGCCCACCGCGGCGCCGTGGCTCAAGGCGAGCGAGTCGGCCGACTACCTGCGGGCGCTGACGCCGAACGTCGCGATCCCGATCCACGAGGCTCTGCTGGCCGTGCCGGGCTTCTTCTACAACCTGTACGAGAAGCTGGCGCCGGAAGAGACGGAGCTGCGTGTCGTGGCTCCCGGCGGCACGTTCGAGGCCTGACCCCACGACAAGGGACAATGGAGACGTGACCGAAGGCAGCCACCGACGCCCCCAGCTGCGACCCGACATGCCCGAACTGCTCGGCGACCCCGATCCCGCCGACCGCACCGCCGTCGCGCACGCCACCGCTGCCGCCGTCCTGGAGGCCGCCCGCTCCGAACCCGGCGCCGCGCCGCGGCTGCTGGACCTCGCCGACCGCCTCGGCCTCGACGAGATGGCCGAACTGTGGCGCGGCTCCGGCGCCGACACCCTGCCCGGCACCCTCTGGTCGCTGTACCTGCTGCGCAGCTGGGTGCACCGCAACGGCGCCGAGGCGGCCCGCGTCTTCGCCGTCGGCGAGCGGGTCGCCGAGGTGTCGACGGCGGTGGCGGGCGTCGCGCACCCACCGGGTCCGGCGGAGGTCGCCGCCCTCGGTGACGCGGTGCTGACCAGCGCGTTCACCGGCGACTTCGCGGTCGCGCTGGAACGGGCGGCCGCGTTCTGCCGCGTCGTCGCCGCCGGCCGGGCCCACTCCGCCGACGACATGGCGCACGAGGACGGTCAACGGCAGACGCGGCTGGCGCGGGGGAACCTGCGCATGGCGGAAGAGCTCGAACGCGCTGCGGCGTTGTGGCGGCGGGACGAGCTTCACTAGGTCGCTGTTTGCGATCCGCGGGTGGGAGGGGATGCCGGCCTCCGCCCGCCTCGCTCGTTCCTCGCTCGGACGCCCGCAGCCTACCCCTGCCGGCGTCCCCCTCCCGCTCGCACGCTGGGTGCCGCCTAGTCCTCGGCGAACGAGGGGGAGAGGGGGTTGGGGACGGTGCCGACGGCGGAGATGACGGGGCGTTCGGGGTCGTCGGCGTAGCCGCGTTCGAACAGCCGGAGCCGGTTGAGGCACAGCTTCGGGAACGTCGGCGACTCGAGGTCGAACAGCGTGAACCGCTCGGCCAGCTCGCCGCGGAACCGGTCCTGGTAGGCCGCCAGCACCGAGCGGGCCGACCCCCAGAACGCCGCCTCGGGCACGTCCAGCCGGTCGGCGCAGATCTCCGCCAGATACCGGTACACGCAGATCAGCAGCCCGTTCTGCAGGTACTTCCGCAGCGTCTTGCCGTCCAGGACGACGTCGGCCAGCGCCGAACGCACGGCCGGCGGCAGGCCCGCGTGCTCCGGCAGCGACTCGGAGCAGATCGCGAGGTCGTCGACGAAGTCCTTGACGACCAGCCGCGTCGGCACGCCGTCACGGTGGACGATCATGCAGTTCTGCCCGTGCGGCGAGAACATCGCGCCGTACTTGTACAGCACGTGCAGCAGCGGCGGCAGCACGGCCGCGTGCAGCCGCGCCACCCACTCCGCCGCCGGCAGCCCGCTCCGCGCCACCAGCGCCTGCGCGAAGGAGCCGCCGGACGGGTCGACGTGCAGCAGCGCGGCCAGCGAGACGGCCTGTTCGCCGGGCCGGAGGTACGGCTGCACGGGCTCGCGCCAGATCGCCCCGAGCAGCTCGGTGTACTGGTACGGCACCCCCGGCAGGCCCGCGTACACCGGGTGCGCGACGCTGACGCCGGCCACCTCGCCGAGCAGGATCAGTCCGGTCTCGCGCAGGAACGCGTCGCCGCCGACGACCGACGACAGCCAGGACGTCAGCGCCGGCGCGGCCAAGGTGCGCTCGCGCGGGAGCCCGCGGTAGACCGACGTGTTGAGGATGGACAGCGGCAGCTTGAGGTAGCGCCGGGCCGGGTCGTCGAGGTCGGTCATGGTGCGGATGGCCAGCTGCGGCCGGTACCGCGCCGGACCCTCACCGAGGAACACCAGCTCGCCGCGGGCCAGTTGCGGCGCGTGCAGCGGCAGGATGCGGTGCTCCCACTGCCACGGGTGCACCGGCACGAACACGCAGGTCGAGGGGTCCAGCCCGCCCAGCTGCGCCCCGGCCCGCAGCGCCTCGAACGCCGCGTCGCCGACCTGCTCGCGCACCACCTGGTGGTGGTCCGGCCCGACGGCGTCCGCGACGGCCGGCGACGCGGCCAGCCACAGCAGCCGCACGTCGGCGCGCGCCTCCGGCGGATACGCCGCGAGGTCGCCGGCGCCGAACCCGACCCGGCCCTTGTTCGCGACGATCCACGGATGCCCGGTCAGCTCGGCCTCGACCAGCACCGGCTCGAGGTCGACGAGCTCGGCCGCCGGCCGGGCGGCCGCCAGCTGCCGCGCGTCCGTCAGCAGGGTCGACGACAGCTCCGCGACGGCGCCGGCGACGGTGGACGCCTCGGCTCCTGCGGCGCCCAGCACCGCGGTGAACACGGCGGCGGCGTCGGGCAGCGGCCCGCCGCCCTCGACCGTCAGCGACGACGGGTCCACCCGCCACCAGCCCAGCGCCCGCCGCGTCGCCCGTCCGGTCAGCGTCGCGCCCGGCAGCGGCACCGACACCGTGCCGGACAGCGTCAGGATCTCCTCGTAGCCGAACTCGGTGAGCAGCTTCGCGATCAACTCGCGGTTCGCCCGCTCCCATTGCTGCAGGTCAGGTGCGCTCATGCGGGCGGGCCTCCGAAGCTCTGGTAGACGGTGCGGTCGCGGACGGGGTAGACCTCGCGGCCGGCGAGCGCGTTGACGATGACGGAGTTGCGGTGCGCGCCGAGCCCGAGGTCGGGTGCGCCGACGCCGTGCGTGTGCAGCTCGGCGTTCTGCGCGAACAGCGTCGACGGCGCGCCGGAGGCCAGCGTCAGCCGGTAGTCCAGCGCGACCTCCGGCCGCCCGGCGTCGTCCAGTGCGACCAGCCCGGACGGCACCGGCAGCGGCGCCGGCTCGTGCCCCGTCCCCAGCACCACGACGTCGGTGTCGCGGGTGAACGCGCGGTCCTGGTCGCGGTGGTGCCAGCCGAGCCGCCAGCGCCGTCCGGGCAGCGGCGACGGCTCGATCGAGCGCAGCTCGCACGACCCCGCGTAGACGACCGGCGGGTCGGCGCGGTCGACCGTCGCCTCGTACAGCAGGTCGTAGATGCGTTCGCTGGTCTCGGCCGACAGGCCCTTGTAGAGCAGGTCCTGGCCGGCCCGGAGCTCGTCCCGGGTCGCCGGTGGCAGACCGTGGAAGTACGCCGTGTACTCGGGCGTGAAGTGCTCGAGCCCGAGCTTGGAGTACTCCATCGGCAGGAACCCGCGCGACCGCGTGAACCAGTCGACCGTCAGCCCGCCGGGCAGCCCGGCCTCGAGCAGGTCGGCGACGACCTCGCCGGCGCTCTGCCCGGACCCGACGACGGTGACGGCGGACGCGGTCACCGCCTTCTCGCGGTACGTCAGGTAGTTCTCGGTGTGGAAGACGTCCGCGCCCAGCACCTCGCGGGCGACGGCGGGGACGGACGGCCGGGTGCCGACGCCGAACACGACGGAGCGGGCCGTGTGCTGCGCGACGGCGCCGCCGGCGGTCTCGACGGTGACCCGCCAGCCGCCGCCGTCCGGCTCGACCGCCGTGACCCGCGTCCCGAACCGGCACGATGGCAGCGACTCGGCGACCCAGCGGGCGTACGCGTCGTACTCGGCCCGCGGCACGTGGAACCGCTCGTAGAAGTAGAACCGGTACAGCCGGCCGCGTTCGTGCAGGTAGTTGAGGAAGGACCACGGGCTGGTGGGGTCGGCCAGCGTCACGAGGTCGGCCAGGAACGGCACCTGCAGCGTGGTGCCCGGCAGCATGAGGCCGGGGTGCCAGGCGAACCGCGGCGCCGCCTCGAAGAACGCCGCGTCGACGTCGCCGACCGGGTCGAGCAGGGCCGCGAGGCCGAGGTTGAACGGCCCCAGCCCGACGCCGATGACGTCGTGGTGCGTCATGCCAGCACCCCCACCGCGGCGCGGTCGCCCGGCCAGCGCGCGTCGAACTCCGCCCGCTCACAGGCCAGGACGGCGGCCCGCTTCTCTGGCAGGTCGACCTCGCCCAGCGACGTCAGCCCGAGCCGGCGGCAGTAGGCCAGCATGCGCCCGTTGCGTACGTCGGGCTCGCAGACGGCGCGCTCGCCGCGGTTCAGCAGCCAGGCCAGCACGGCGCGTCCCATCAGCCGCGGCACGCCGGTGCCGAGCATCGACAGCGGCCCGACCAGCAGGTGGAACCCTTGATCGTCCGGGCGTGCGGGGTAGTGGGCGGCGAGGGCGTCCTCGGCCACGACGTAGGTCTCGACGTAGCCGAACGGGACCCCGCCGGCCGACACCAGCCACGGCCGCAGGTGCGTCAGCCCGGCCAGGTAGGCGTGGATCTCCGGTGTCGACACGCCCAGCTGCCACCACGGCACGACGTGCGAGCGGTTCATCCAGTCGTGGATCAGCTCGGTGTCGTCGGACGCCCGGACCGGCGTGAACGTCAGCTCGGTCGTCGCCCCTGGCAGCGTGACGGACCACGTCATAAGCCCACCCCCAGCAGCGGGTTCGGCAGCGTCACGTACACCGACTGGGTCGAGATGTCGCCGACCAGCTCGTCCATGTCGTGCGCCCTCGTCAGCAGGTTGGCCTTGCACGGCCAGCGCTCGTCGTCGAGCAGCCGGTCGAGCAGCGTGGCCGGGTAGCGCCCGCCGCGCGAGCGTTCCTCCGTCAGCACCCGGCGCAGGTGGCGCAGCAGCACGGTCTCGTCGACGCAGGGACCGAGCGCGTTGACGACGCCGAGCGTGAGGTTGACGAACAGGTAGTAGACCAGCCGCTCGTCGGCCAGGTCCTCCGGGAAGATCGACTCGGTGACCTCGCCCAGGCCGGGCACGACGGTGACGAGGTCGTCGTGCGCGGCGGCGCGGTGGAAGTAGCCCTGGCTGTCGCGGTACACGCCGCGCACCGGCCAGCCGTCGGTCAGCTCGACCAGCGTGTTCTGCTGGTGCGCCTCGAAGCACAGGCCGACGTCGAGGTAGAGCCGGACCAGCGACCGCACCACGACGTCGCAGAACCGGCCGAACCACTCGCGGGCGACGACGTGCTCGGCGCGGTGCTCGCGGCCGCTGATGGCCGCGATGATGGCGGCCAGCCGGCTGCTGCCGCCGTAAGGGTGGTCCTGGCAGAGCGTGGTGAGCGCGCTGACGTCGGAGGGGCCGTGGTGGTTCCAGCGGTTCTCCCGCAGCAGCACCGAGAACCCGTCCAGCGTGGCGCCGTCGCGGGCGACCGTGAGGTAGGCCGGATCCTGGACGAGGACGAAGTGCGGCGCGGCCTGCCTGGTGTGTTCGCCGATGACGGTGCGTGCCAGCGCCGCCGACTCCACGGCGCGGTCGAGCTCCTTCGGCAGCATCACCCGCATGGAGTTCGTCACGCGCACGTGCAGGCTGAACTTCAGCTGCCACGGCGCGTCGGCGCGGTACACCGTGCGCACCGACGTGGTGGGCAGGAACGGTGCGCCCCAGGCGCCGAGGTCGACGACAGCGCCGGTGTCGAACAGGTCCGCGGTGACGGGGTCGGCGGCCAGCCGGTCGGCCTCGTACGGGTGCGCCGGGATCAGGACCCGGTCTCCGCCGACGGCGTCGCGGGTCGCTCGCAGGGCGGCGTGGTCGACGGTGGGATCGTCGCGCAGCAGCGCCTCCGCCAGCTCCGGCGCCGGCGTGTCGAGGGCGCTGCCGTGCCGGACGAGGTCGCGGTCGACGGCCAGCCAGCGCAGCGCGAACCGGCCGCCGGTCTCGGGGGAGAACCGCAGCCGCTCGACGGCGCCCAGCTCGCCCCTGCTCTTCGGGGTCGGGTGCACCAGGTGCCCGAGCAGCAGCGCCTGCTCGGTCGCGGCGAACGGCAGCGGCTCGGCCGACCACAGCTGGTCGATCTCGTCCGCCCGGCCGTCGAGATACCCGGCGACCGCGGCGGCGCTGTCGAGGACCCGGGTGAGCAGCGGCTCGGTACGCAGCGCCGGCAGGGTGTCGGCGAGCAGGACGGCGAGCTGCGCCAACCCGACCGGCCGCGGCTCGGCGTCGGCGAGCTGGAGGAGCGCGGGCAGTTCCAGCTGGTGCCGGTAGGTCGCCGACACGCGGCGGACGCCGACCAGCAGGCGGGCGTTCCAGCGCGGCAGCGGGATGACGATGCGTGGTCCCGCGTTGTCGCCGGTCGTCGGGGAGTTTGTCGGTGGCTGACCGTAGAGTGAATGGCCCACCCGGCCGGGAGGGGCCTGCGCACCCGCGGCGTGAGTGTGACCGGTCGCCGAGCCTGCCGCGTTGCCGGTGCCCACGCCTGCCGCGTAGCCGGTGCTCGCGCCCGTGGCGTCTCTTGGACCTGCTCCTGTGGCGTGGTCGAGCGCGGTGCTCGTGCCCGCCGGATCGCCGGTCGTCGGGGAGTTTGTCGGTGGCTGACCGTAGAGTGAATGGCCCACCCGGCCGGGAGGGGTTCGCTCCGAGCTCGGCGACGAAGTCCGCTCCGAAGTCCGCTCCGAGATCGGCCCACCCAGGTCGCCGCCGGCAGGCTCGAACGTCCAGCCCGGCACCTCGCGCAGCCAGCACGCCAGCAGCGCGTGCGCCGTCGCGTCGTCGGCCGCCTGCGTGGGCGTGGGCGTCGGCGCGGCGGTCTCGAGCAGGCCGGTCACGCCGCCACCCCCACGGCGGCCGACGCCTCGGCGGAGATCGCGGCGAGCAGTGCGGCGACGTCGTCGTGGCTGGTCAGCGGGTTGGTGAAGGTGAGCTTCAGGGCGACGCGGCCGCGGTGACGGGTCCGGCCCACGACCGCCCGGCCCGACGCCAGCAGCCGCCGCTGCACGTCGACGTTCAGCTGGTCCAGCAGCGCCTCGTCGACGCCGTCGGGGCGGCAGCGGAACAGCACGGTCACCGTCTGCGGCGGCGCCACCAGCTCGAGGCCGGGACCGCGGCGGACCGCCTCGCCGGCCATCGCCGCGAGGTCGACCAGGTGCTCGACCAGCCCGGCCAGCCGCCGCCGGCCGGTGGCCCGCAGCGACACCAGGATCTTCAGCGCGTCGAACCGCCGCGACGTGTCCAGTGACCGGTCGACCAGGTTGAGGACGTCGTCGTCCTCGGTGCGGTTGAGGTAGTCGGCCGGCTCGCGCACACTGCCCAGCGACGCCGCGGCCCGGACCAGCAGCGCGCTCGCGCCGATCGGCTGCCACCAGAGCTTGTGCAGGTCGGCGGTGATGGAGTCGGCCCGCTCCAGCCCGGCGACCAGCGGCCGCAGCCGGTCGCTGAGCACCAGCGCCGACCCGACGGCCGCGTCGACGTGGAACCACGCGCCGCACGCGGCGGCACGGTCGGCCAGCGCGGTCAGAGGGTCGACGGCGCCGGTGTCGGTGGTGCCGGCGGTCCCGACGACGGCGATCGGCACGCCCCCGGTCTGGCCCAGCTGCGCAAGCGTCCGGTCCAGCGCGGCGACGTCCATGCGGCCGTCGTCGTCCGTGCCGACGGCGACGACGGCGTCGCGGCCCAGCCCCAGCACGGCGGCGGCCTGCCGGATGCTGACGTGCGCGCCGGCCGACGCGAGGATGCGCCACCGCGCGGCCCCGGCCGGCAGCCCGTTGACGTTCGCCCCACCGGCGGCGTGGTCGCGGGCGAGCAGCAGCCCGAGCAGGTTGGACGCCGTCCCGCCGGAGGTCAGCACCCCGGACGCGACCGCCGGCAGCCCGATCAGCGCGGCCAGCCGCCCGACCAGGCGGTCCTCGACGTACGTCGCCATCGGCGCCTGGTCGTAGGAGTCCATCGACTGGTTCGTCGCGGCGATCGCCACCTCCGCCGCGGCCGCCGTCAGCAGCGTCGGCGGGTGCAGGTGGGCGGCGCACCACGGGTCGGTGACCCGCGCGCCCTGCGCGAGCACCGTCCGGCCCACGTCCGCCAGCACCTCGCCGAGCGGCTCGGCGTCGTCCGGCAGGGGCTCGATGGCGGCGGCCGACTCGCGCAGCCGCGCCGGCCCGGCCGACGGGAACGGGCCACGCTCGTCCGTCGCGGCCAGGACGGCGAGCACCTCGGCGACGGCGTCGCGCAGCGCGTCGTGCGCCGCCGGGCTGCCGTCGAGGAAGAACGGCGCGCTCACCGCTCGGACCCGTCGTCGGCGTGGACGGCCCGCAGCGCCGCGCCGAACGCGTCGATCACGCGGTCGATCTCCTCGTCGGTGATGACCAGCGGCGGCAGGAACCGGACGACGGCGTCGTGCGTGCCGCCGACCTCGACGATGACGCCGCGCTCCAACATCGCGCGCTGGACGCGGCCGGCCAGCCAGCCGTCCGGTACCGGGACGCCGTCGGCGTCGACCACGCCCGGATCGACCAGCTCGGCGCCGGACATCAGGCCGCGGCCGCGCACGTGCCCGACCCGCGGGTCGTCCGCGGCGACCGTGAGCAGTCCTTCGGTCAGACGGCGGCCGGCCTCGCGGGCCCGCTGCGCCAGCCCGGCGCGGACCACCTCACGGATCGTCGCCGCGCCCGCCGCCAGCGCCAGCGTCTGCCCGCGGAACGTGCCCGCGTGCGCGCCCGGCTGCCAGCCGTCCAGCTCGCCACGGTGGACGACGACCGCCAGCGGCAGGCCGCCGCCGATCGCCTTCGACAGCACCAGGACGTCCGGGTCCAGCCCGATCGCGTCGCTGGCCCACAGGTCGCCGGTGCGGCCGAGCCCCGTCTGCACCTCGTCGGCGATGAGGACGGTGCCGGCGGCCCGGGTGCTGCGCCGGACGGTGGCGGCGAACGTCGCGGGCATGGGGTGCACGCCGCCCTCGCCCTGCACCGGCTCGGCGATGACGGCGGCCGGCGTCGCGATGCCGCTGAGGTCGTCCGCCAGTGCCCACTCGACCAGGCGGCCGGCCATCGCCGCGCCGTCCTCCAGGCCGAAGGGCGAGCGGAACGCCGTCGGAAACGGCAGGTGGTGGACATCGGGCAGCAGCGTGCCCAGCGGTTCCTTCACCGCTTTGCGGCCGGTGAGCGCGAGCGTGCCCTGCGTCATGCCGTGGTAGGCGCCGCCGAACGCGACCAGGCCGGACCGGCCGGTGGCGGTGCGGGCCAGCTTGACCGCCGCTTCGACGGCGTCGGCGCCGGTCGGGCCGCAGAACAGGATGCGCCCGTCGCGCAGGTGCTCGGGCAGGACGGCGAACAGCTGCTCGACGAACCGGTCCCGGACCGGCGTCGGCAGGTCCAGCGTGCTCAGCGGCGCATGGTCGTCGAGCACGTCGCGCAGCGCCTGGACGACGACCGGGTGGTGGTGGCCGAGGGCCAGCGCGCCGGCGCCGGCGAGGCAGTCGAGGTACTCGCGGCCGTGGTGGTCGCGGACGGTGGACCCTTCGGCCGACGCGAGCGCGACGGGCAGCCGACGCGGATAGGAGCGGGCGGAGGATTCTCGGCGGCGCTGGCGTTCCAGCAGGTCATCGGCGGTTTCGGCGGTTCCGGTTGCTGGTGGTTCGGCGAGCCTGAGACCCTCGTGGTACGCCACGGGCGCGGTCCTTTCACGGGGAATGATCGACAGTCAACTAGGTTTGCCTAACCTAACTCAGACTGCAAGCGATCTGGTCAGACCCCCGGGATCGGCGCGACCCCCGGCACCGTCACGTCCTGCGGGTCGTAGGCGATGCAGACGGCGGTCCGCTGCTCCGGCCACCCGTACTCGAGCGGATAGACGTAGATGTAGCCGACGATCGCGTCGGTGCTGACGGTGCTCGGCGGGTTCGTCCTCATCTCGTCCCGGCAGCGGCGGTCGGTCTCTTGACGCGCCGCCGGCTGCCCCGGGTAGGCACGGGCCTCGTCGCCGGTCCCGTCGCCGAGCTGGAAGACGGCGTAGATCTCGCCCTCGTGCGGGCCGGTGCACGGCACCACCGGCAGGTCGGCGGGCCTCGGCAGGTCGTCCGCATCGAGCCCGCTCAGCCCGTCGACGCACTCTCCGTCGGCGCGATCGGCCCACGAGACGCGCTCGCCGTCGTCGCGCAGGACCTGGGTCGGAGTGCCGCCGAGCACCAGGACGGCCGTCCACACGCCCGCTGCCACCATGCCGACGATGGCGTGCCAGCGGCCGTCCTGCCTCCGCTCGGCGACCTGGCCGAGCGCGATGACGCCGAAGATCAGCGCCAGCGGGATCAGCGGGAGCAGGCCGCACACCAGCGCGGCGATCGCGAACCCGTTCGTCCCGGGCGTCCGCTGATCGGGCGTCCACGGCGGCTGGCCGCCGCCCGGTGCGGGGCCGGTTGTCGGGAACGGCCCCTGATGCTGCGGGTACGGCCGGTATGGGGGGTGCGACCAGTCGGCACGCGAGCCCGCGGCCGCGTCGGACGGTCCCGGTGCGCCGGCTTCGTGGTCAGGCAGCCGGGTCCAGCCGGCGGACGGACCCCGGCGCGAGCCCTCCTCGGACGACGTCGGCGCGGCGGGCTCGGACATGGGGGCACGGTAGCGCCGGGCCCGGACTCAACGCGCGCTCGGCTCGGTCGCCACGTGACATGCCATACCTCTCGTGCGAAACGTCACAAAACGATAACCTCGGCGGACATCGGTCGATCTTGACTGGTCCTGCCCTGTCGGTCTGCGGAGAGGAACGCGTTCATGAGACGTACCGGTCACTCCCGTTCGAGTCGTCGCACCGTCATGCTGGCCGCGGCCGCCGTCCTGGCCGTCCCCGCGGCCGCCGTCCCCACCGCCGTGGGCGCGGCGTCGCCGTCGGCGTCGTCCACCGCGACCGCCGACCTACCCAGCGGCAACACCGCCTACCGGACGCTGGCCGACTACGAGGCCGACCTCGCTGAGCTGGTCGCCGACCACCCCGACCTCGTCAAACCGATCACGCTGCCCTACCCGACGACGTCCGGGCGCACCGTCCGCGGCGTCGAGATCAGCACGAACGTCAACGCCGACGACGGCAAGCCCACCTTCGTCGATGTCGGCATGCACCACGGCAACGAGTTCCCGAGCGGCGAGCTGACCATGGAGTTCGCCATCGACCTCGTCCAGCGCGCCGCCGCCGGCGACCGTTCGGTGACCCGGCTGCTGGACCGCGCCCGCGTCGTCGTCGTGCCGATCGTCAACGTCGACGGGTTCGTCCGCGGCCGCCGTCAGACCGACACCAACACCGACATGAACCGCAACTACGGCCTGGGCTGGCTGCCGATCTCCACCGGCGGCGCGGCCGCGTGGTCCGAGCCGGAGACGCGGAACATCGAGTGGCTGCTGTCGACCCGGCAGGCGACGGTGTTCAACACCCAGCACACCTGCATCCAGGTCGTCCTGTACCCGCCGCTGCAGCTCGCCGCCGGCCCTGCCCAGGACGTCGACCGGCTGCACGCCCTCGCGTCCGAGGTCGCGTCGATCTATGGCCCGGGCTACAAGGCGCTGCCGTCGGCGGAGGACTACGAGACGACCGGCGAGGCGATCGACTGGGCCTACTACGCCACCCGCGGGCTCGCGCTCACCACCGAGACGTGCCCCGACGCGGGTGTCGCGCGGACCTATGAGACGCAGGTGCTCGACGTGTACGACGAGCACCGCGATGCGATGACGACCATGCTCGCGACCGCCGCCGACCCCGCCCAGTACGCCGTCATCGACGGCAAGGGGCCGAAGGGCGCCGTGCTGCGCATCACCAAGGCGTTCGACATGTACACCAGCCCCTACGCCCAGCCCGACGGCGCCACCCGGCCGTCGTCGTTCACGACCACGCTGACGTCGGATCTCACGCTCGGGCGGAACGGCAAGTTCGAGTGGGCCGTGAACCCGTCGTACCGGCCGATCCCGGCGTACCAGGAAGACGGGATCCACGGGTTCCAGACCGGGTTCTACGAGGAGCCGTGGATCCTGACCTGCGAACGCCCCGACGGCACCGTCCTCCAGACCGTCCCCGTCAACGTCGACCTCGGCGAGACGGTCACCGTCGACCTCAAGCAGTGCCGCCGCGACTTCCACCGGTCGCGGCCGTAGGTCAGCAGCTTTCGACCCTCCGTGGTCATGGGCCGGCGTGCGAGCGTCGGCCCATGACCACGTTTCCCGTCGTGTTCGAGAGCAACGGCACGCTGCTGGCCGGCCGCGTGCACCGTGCCGGCGACGACCTGCTGGAGCGGCAGCCGGCCGTTCTCGTGACCGGCTCCTGGCTGACCGTCAAGGAACAGATGGCCGACCGGTACGCCGCCGAACTGGCCGCCCGCGGGTACACCGCCATCACGTTCGACTTCGCCGGCTTCGGCGAGAGCGGCGGCGAGCCCCGTCAGTTCGAGCTGCCGAGCCGCAAGATCGCCGACATCGTCGCGGCCGCCCGGTTCGCCTCGTCGCTGTCGTTCGTCCGGCCCGGCGGCCTCGGCTACGTCGGGGTGTGCGCGAGCGCCCAGTACGCGCTGGCGGCGATCGGTTCCGGCGCGCCTGTGACGTCGTTCGCCGGCGTCGCCGGCTGGTTCCACGACACCGAGTCGGTCGCCCCGTTCTACGGCGGCCCCGACGGCGTGCGGCTGCGTCTGGATCGGGCGGCCCTCGCGTTGGAGGAGCTCCGCCGCGACCGCACCGTCGTGACGGTGCCCGCCTATGCCGCCGGGTCCGACCGCGCCGGCATGTCCCTGGAGATGGACTACTACGCCAACCCGGCCCGCGGCGCCGTGCCGTCCTGGCGCAACGAGATGGCCGAGGCGTCGTGGCTGCCGTGGCTCACGTTCGACGGCCTGTCGGCGGCTGACGTCGTGGCAGCACCGACGCTGTTCGTCCACTCGGACGACTGCGTGTTCCCGTCGCACGTCGAGGCGCTGCGGTCGCGGCTGCGCGGGCCGGTGTCGGTCGCATGGGGTTCGGGGTCGCAGACCGACTTCTACGACCAGCCGGCCCAGGTCGCCTTCGCCGTCGAGGCGTTGGACGCGCACTTCGCGAAGACGCTGCCCGCCTGACGGTCCGGCGGCCGGCGATGGCGCGGACGTCGTCGTGGACGCGGCTGCGGCGCCCGCTTTGACAGCCGCTCCGACAGCCGCTCCGACAGCCTCCGTCCGTGCTGCCAGCCCGGCGCGCCGGAACAGCGGCCGGCCGTCGCTCCGGGGCTCAGCCGCCGTCGGCGTCGTCAGCGGAACCGTGAGCGGCGTAGTAGCGGCGCGACTTGTCGCGGCTGCCGCAGGTGGCCATGCTGCACCAGCGGCGCAGGCCGTTCTTGCTGGTGTCGAGGAACAGCCAGTGGCACGACGGGCAGTCGCCGAGGCGGTGCAGCGGTCCCCGCGTGAGCAGCCCGATCGCCGACGCCGCGACCTCCCAGATCAGCACCCGCAACGTCTGCGGCTGCGCCCACGACACCCGGAAGGTCTCGCCGTCGTCGACGAAGCGGCCGCGCGCGATGCCCTCCGTGTGCAGGCCGTGCACCACGTCGAGATCGTCCGGCGCCGGCCGTTCGCCGTGCGCCAGCGGCTGGAACACCCGGAACACCGTCTCGCGCAGGTCGCGGGCGACCGGGAGCGCGAACCGCAGGCTCGGATCGCCGTCGACGGGGTGCCCGGCGGCGCGCGCCCACGTCACGACCTCCTGCGGCGACGCCAGCCAGTCGCGCCGGGCGACCGGGCGCGCGTTGACGGTGTTGGCGAAGTCGAGGCAGAGCGCGTTGCCGACCAGTTCGACGTCGGTCATGCGGCCCAGAATATCTCACCGTTCATCAGGCGTTGACAGGTAAGAACGACCTGTGCCAGAACTACAACCAGCAAAACGCCGATGAAGGGTGAGAATCCGATGCGTGCGCTCCCGGTGTCGTTGGGCCGGTCGTTCAACGGGCTGTGGTTCGGCACCGGGGCGGCGAATCTCGGCGACGGCATGGCGCTGTTCGTGCTGCCGTTGCTGGCGATCGCCGTCGACGCGTCCGCCGGTGGCGTCGCCGCGGTGACGGCGGCTCTGACGCTGGCGTGGCCGGTGTTCGGGCTGCACGCGGGCTGGATCGTCGACCGCGTCGACCGGCGGGCGCTGCTGACCACGGTGAACGTGGTGCGCGGACTGGTGCTGGGCGGGGTGACGGCCGCCTTCCTGACCGACGCGCTGTCGCTGCCGCTGATCCTGGTCGCCGCGGTGCTGCTCGGTGTGGCCGAGACGCTGGTGGACACCGCGCTGACCTCGACCATCCCACTGGTGGTCGAGCCGGTCGGGCGCAGCCGCGCGAACGCGCGCATCGAGGCGACCATCAACGTGGCGAACCAGCTGGCCGGCCCGCCGCTCGCCGGCCTGCTCGCCGGCGCGACGCTGGCCCTGGCCACCGGCGCCAGCGCGGCCCTCTACCTCGTCGCCGTCGCCGGGGTGCTCATGATGACGCTGCGCCGCCCGCAGCCCGACGCGCCTGCCGAAGCGAGCGCCGTGCCCGCCGGGCGGCGGCGGGGCGAGCTGGTCGCCGGGTTCCGGTTCCTGTGGCGCCAGCCGGTCGTGCGGATCCTGACGTTGTTCACGGCGGCCATGAACGTCGTCTGGGCGGTGGCGACCGCGCTGCTCGTCGTCTACGTCGTCGAGCCGGGACCGCTGGGGTTGACGGCCGCGCAGTACGGGCTGCTGCTGACGGCGATGGCGGTCGGCGGGCTGATCGCGTCGGTGCTGGTCGAGCCGCTGCGCCGGTGGGTCGGCACCACCCGCCTGATGATCGCCGACGCCGTCGGGACGGTG
Organism: Jiangella sp. DSM 45060; assembly: GCF_900105175.1. Classification (NCBI taxonomy): domain Bacteria; kingdom Bacillati; phylum Actinomycetota; class Actinomycetes; order Jiangellales; family Jiangellaceae; genus Jiangella; species Jiangella sp. DSM 45060. Next base: position 7,202,778 of record NZ_LT629771.1, read on the forward strand.
CTGTTCGTGGCGCCGGTCGCGTTCGACGCCGGGATCTGGGCGGTCGCGGGCGGCGCCGTCGTCGCGGGGGCGGGGTCGAGCATCTGGCGCATCCTCGCGGGCACGATCCGGCAGAACCTGTCGCCGCCGGAGCTGCTCGGCCGCATCTACTCGGCGTCGCGGATGATCAGCTGGGGCGTCATCCCGGCGAGCGCCGCCCTGGCCGGCGTCATCGCGGAGGTGTGGGGGCTGCGGACGGCGTTCGTGGCGGCGACGGCGCTCGGCGTGGCGGTGCTGGCGGCGTTCGTGCCGTTCGCGCTCCGGACCGACCTCGCCGCCGCCGTCCGGGGTCCGGCCGACGACGCGGTCCCGGCTGCGTCCTAGCGGCCCGTCGTCCGGTCCGAGCCGACAACGCGAATGCCGTACTGGTCGATGACGTGCGTGGTGTGGCCGTACTTGTCGGCATGTCCCTGGGCCACGTGCTCAGCGCTGCCATAGGAGGAGAACCTGCGGCCGGCCTTCTTGCAGACCGGGCAGAACGCCCGGTACGACGGCGCCGGGCGCGCGTCAGTGCTCTGGCCCTCAGAGGGCACCGGTCTCACCCCTGATCCTTCAACCGAGCCGCGTCCATCGTGTCCCTCCAGTCCTCTCGAACAGCGGGACGACCGTTCACCGGTGCCATCGCTCGACGGCCCGGAATGGACGCGGGCGGGCGCCGGCGATCATCGGTGGAGTCAGCCGGCGCGCGCTCCGAAGGCCTACTCGGCGAACGCCGGGTAGAGGCGGGGCGGTGGCGCGCCGGCATCGGGCCAGCGCCGCACCATCGCCTCGGCCAGCTCGGCGGACCAGAGCGCGAGGTCGGGCAGGGCGCCGGCGCGAGCCGCGAGCCGCCGGAACACCCCGAGCTGCTGCACCAGCTGAGCCCGCCGCCGCCAGCTGTCGTACACCGACTGGTCCGGCCGCGCGAGGAGTGGAAGGCGGGTCACGCGGCCGGCCAACGCGGCGGCCGCGCCGACCGCGAGCATCTCGTCGTACGCCGGCCACGCGTCGGCCGGCAGCGAACCCGCCAGCACGCCCCGGTACGCGCGGTCGGCGTCGGCGACGACGCCGGCCGGCAGGATCGACCAGTTCGGGCTGTGGTGCGGAAACGGATAGTGCAGGAACGAGACGTCGGGGCCGAGATGCCCGTATCGGCTGCCTTCGAAGTCGACCAGCCGCACGCCGTGCTCGGTGACGAGTGCGTTGGTCGGGTTGAGGTCGTCGTGCACCAGGGCCGCGAAGGCGCCCGGGTCGTCGAGCTGCGAGCGGACGAGCGCGACGTCGGCCCGCGCCGTCCGGGCGTCCGGGAGGCCGAGGTCCGCGCACGCCTCCTCGACGACACGCCAGCGGCGGATGCCGCCGATCCCCGTGCTGCCGCCCGTCGTCACGTCGGCCGCGCCGAACTCGGCCAAGGCCGCCTCGTGGTCGGCGCGGCGCCCCAACGTGCTCGCGTGCAGCCGCCCGACGGCGCGGCCGTACTCCACCATCGCCGCGGCCGCACGGTCCCGGTCGTCCCCGAGGAGCACCTGCTCGAGCGTCGGCCACGTCCCGAGGTCGGACTGCACGACGACACCGGCCTCGTCGTCGGCGAGGATCACCCGCGCGGCGACGTCGCTTCGTCCGAGCGTCCGCAACCCGGCGATCTCGCGCCGCAGGTACGCCGGCCCGCCGTGCCCGTCGCCGTCCACCCGCCTCGTCTTCACGATGACCGTGCGACCCGGGCCGTCGTCGCCGCCCAGACCGGGCAGCTCCCGATCGAACACCAGCCGCGTCACCGGCGCCCAGGCGTGGCCGACGCCGTCCGCCTCCAGGACGACCGGTCGTCGCCCGCAGATCGCGGACAACCCGTCCAGCACGACGTCGCGGCGCGCAGGCGTCAGCGGATGATGCACGCTCGGGCTCCCAGGGTGCCGACGATGGTCGGTCCGTAGCGTAACGACGCGGCCCGCGACGCCGGCGTCGTCCGGCCCACACTGTCGGACCCGCGTGCGAGCATGGCCGGATGGACGACACCGCGCGACCACTGCGCCGGCCCGAGGCGTCGGCCGCCGTCGAGCATCTGGGCTGGCGGTACCTCCTGGCGCGCTTCCACACCGGCGTGGCGGTGGGGTCGCCGGCCGAGGCGGTCGACGTGACGGCGACGGCCGTCCGCGCGGCGGGTCCGGCGGCCGAGGGTCACCTGCGCGCCGACCTGCGGCCGGGACGCGTGCTGCTCAGCCTGCAGGACGCCGCACTGGCGAACGTCACCAGCGTGGACGTCGACGCCGCGGCGCGCATCACGACGGCGCTGCTGGCGGCCGGGCGCGAGGCCGACCCCGCGGTCGGCGGGCGGCCGCGGTCGGAGCAGGCGCTGGAGCTCGCCATCGACGCGCTGGACATCCCCGCCGTCCGGCCGTTCTGGAAGGCCGTGCTCGCGTACGACGACGAGCCCGGGCTGGACGGCCCCACGGACGCGCTGGTCGATCCTCTCGGCCAGGGTCCGGCGGTCTGGTTCCAGCAGATGGACGAGCCGCGGCCGCAGCGCAACCGCATCCACTTCGACCTCTGCGTCCCGCACGACGAGGCCCGGCGACGGCTCGCAGCGGCGCTCGACGCGGGCGGGCGGCTGGTGAACGACGGGCGCGCGCCGGCGTTCTGGGTGCTGGCCGACGCCGAGGGGAACGAGATCTGCATCTGCACGTGGCAGGGGCGGGACTGATGCGATGACGACGCCTTGCTGGTGGGACGACGACGGTGCGGCGGCGGTGGCGGGTGTGAGGCGGCCGGTGCGAGGCGGAGTCGGCCGTGGTGCAACGCGCGCTATCGGCCGGTACCCCGAGGTGATGCGATGACCGTGCTGGGGTTGGTCGGGGTGCCGTCGGGCGTGGCGGCGCGTTGGCCGGTGCACGTGGCAGGGTCGGGGCTGGTGCGATGACGACGCTGGGGTTGGTCGGGGTGCCGTCGAGTGTGGCGGCGCACTGGCCGGGTCAGGAGCGGGCGCCGGCGGTGCTGCGGGCCGCCGGGCTGGTGGAGCGGCTGCGGCAGTCCGGCCACGAAGTGCACGATCACGGCGACCGCCCGGTCCGGCGCTGGGCCGCGCACCCGGCGGCCGGTGAGCCGAACAACGTCGGCGGCGTCATCGAGGTGCTCGACGACGCCCGCGCGGCCGTCGCCGCCGTCATCGAGGCCGGCGAGACACCGGTCGTCGTCGGGGGAGAGTGCACGCTGACCATCGCCGTCATCAGCGCGTTCGCCGCCGCCGGGCAGGACGTCGGGCTCGTCTACGTCGACGGCGGGCAGGATCTCCAGACGCCGGCCGACCACCCGCACGAACCGATCGCCGACGGCATGGGCGTCGCGCACCTGCTCGACCTCCCCGGCACCGCGCCCGCGCTGAGCGGCTTCGGTCCGCGCCGTCCGCTGCTCACCGCCGACCAGGTCTGCTTCTTCGGGTACGCCGACGATGAGGAGGACGTGCACGGGCGGGTGCCCAGCTGGCGCTTCCCCGTCGCGTCGGTCGCGCCCGACCCGCCCGCCGCCGCCCGGCTCGCGCTCGCCGCCGTCACGTCGGTGACCAGCCGGTTCGTCGTGCACCTCGACGTCGACGTCGTCAACTTCCTCGACCTCCCGGCCGCCGACGTGCCGCAGTACCGGGGCCTCACGCTGGCCCAGGTGACCAGCGCGGTGACGGTCATGGCGGGCCACCCCGGGTTCGCCGGCCTGGTGCTCACCGAGTTCAACCCCGACCACGGCGAACCCGACGGCTCCACGGCCGGGCGACTCGCTGAGGCCGTCGCCGCGGTGTTCAGGCCGGCGCGCTGAGCCGCGACTCCACCAGCGCCAGCACCCGCCGCTGCGCCTCGTTCAGCACGTCGCCGGTGTACGCCGAGAGCAGCGGCGCCACCGCATCGAGATCGAGCTCGTCGTCGCTCGCGGCCTGGAACTCCGCCGCGATGGGCGCGACCATCGCCGCGAGGTCGTCGGCCAGCCGCTCGATCTCGGCGTCGTCGCTGCCGGGACCCAGCGCGTCCATGCGCGCGTAGAGCGTCCGGCTCGCCGCCACGACGTCCGGGGCGGTCATCCGCTCGTACAGCTGGGACAGCCGCGGCAGGTTCTCTTCTCCGACAAGATGCGCGACGAGGATCGTCTGCTCGCGGTCGATCCGGGCCAGCGTGGCCGGCGCGTCGGCGTCGGCCCACGCCGCGAGGTGCCGGGCCAGCTCGTGCGGTAGGTCGGGCGCGGCGCGGTCGCGACGCAACTCCGCGACGACGGCCCGGCGTGCCTCCAGCCGCTGGATCTGCCCCGCCAGCTCGTCGTCCAGCTGATCGAGCAGTTCGACGGCGTCGGCGTCGGGCTGGTCGAGCAGACCCGGCAGCGCGGCCAGCGGGAAGCCGAGCGCCGTCAGCCGCTTGATCCGCAGCACCCGGATGAGGTGGTGCACGTCGTACGCGCGGTACCCGTTCGCCTTCCGCGGCGGCTCGTCGAGCACCCCGACCTGGTGGTAGTGCCGCAACGCGCGGACGGTGACGCCGGCCAGCGCGGCCAGCTCGCTACTGCGCACTCATGGACACCTCCTCGGACGGCGCGGTCGTGGAATCAACGGTACGCAGCGCCTGTGAACGTAGTGCGACGATCGCCGTCACCAGCCACACCGCGGCCACCGCGACCGCCGCCACCCGCACGGAGCCGTACTCGGTGAGGACGGCCGCGAGCATGATCCCGGCCGGCGGCGCGGCCGTCGTGACGGCGTTCTGCGTGCCCATGACGCGGCCGCGGAACGCCTCGGGCACCCGCTCGATCATCAGGACGCCGAGCAGGCTGCCGGACACCCCGCTGAACGCGCCCACCAGGAACGCGCCCGCGAACACCGTCCATGGCGCCACGAGGCCGGCGACGACGGCGAACCCGCCGGCCGTCCCGACGGTGCCGATGACCAGCCAGAACCGCTGCGACGCCCGAGGCCCGGCCACCGCGTACGTCCCGGCGCCGAGCAGCATGCCCGCGGCGATCGCGGTGAGGACGAACCCGACCTGCTCCGGGCGACCGGCGTCGAGGAAGTACACCGGCAGGACGAGTCCCTGCAGCGCGGCCAGGACGAACACCGACGTGACGGCGATCAGGGTGACGGTCGCGAGGAACCGCGACCCGGCCAGCACCCGCCAGCCGGCGACGAACTGCCGCCAGGACGAGCCCGCGGGTCCAGCGGCGCTGCAGGCCGCGTCGATGACGCCGACCCGATGCGGGATCGCCAACGTGATCAGCGCCGCGCCGAGCGACGTCGCCGCCGTCAGCCACAGGACCGTCGACCCGTCGAACAGTGCCATCAGCGTTCCGGCCGCCGCCGGCCCGGCCAGCAGCGCGACGGCGCCCAGTGCCTCGCGGGCGCCCATGAGCCGCTCCGCGGCGACGCCGCTGTGCCGCACGATCGCCGGCAGCAGCGCGTCGCGCGCCGTCATCCCCGGCACGTCGCCGAGCGAGCCGATGATCCCGAACAGCACGAACCAGCCCAGCTCCAGCCCGCTGACCGCGTCGACGAGGGGGAGCGCGGCGACCGCCCCCGCCGAGACCAGGTCCGTGACCACCGACGACGTGCGCCGGTTGATCCGGTCGATCACGACGCCCATGAACAGGCCGGCCAGCACCGCGGGCACCGCCGTCGCCGCGGCCACCCAGCCGGCGCCGAGCGCGCTGCCGGTGGTCTGCAGCACGATCAGCGGTAGCGCGACGCCGGCGACGGAGTTGCCGAGCAGGCTCAGCGTGTAGGACGCGAGGTACGCGACCGGGATCAGCCTCATGCCTCCAGCGAAAACTATGACGTCGCGTCGGGGTCAAGCCGTCAGCTCGACTGCGCCGCCACCGCCTGACTGAGCCGGAACTCCTCGGCGTCCGGCTCGGTCCTGAACTCGACGACCGCGATGTTGTGCTCGCGCAGCGCGTCCAGCACCTCGGCCGGCGTGACGTAGAAGAACTCCCGCCTCGGGTTCATGCGGTTGACCCGGACCTCGGCCAGCTCGCGATGCAGCATCGTCTCGACGCCCACGGCATCGTCGGAGAAGAACAGCGCGTGCACGTCGAACCGGAACGGCACCGACGCGTCGCCGAGCTCCCGGATGCGGTCCATCGGGTCCAGCCGGCGGGTCATTCCGATCTTGACCATGCGCTCGCCGAAGGCACCGACATTGGAGATGACGTAGACGTAGCCTGCGCGGATGTTCGCCGCCCGGTAGTCGACGTCGTCGAGCGCCTTGTCGACGTCCGTGAGCTTCGCCTGCAGCGCTTCGGCGCCGGCGGTGTCGCCGCGGGCGCGGAGTGCCTCGAGTGCGTTGGCGTAGTGGTCGCGCTCCTTCTGCAACCGCTCACGTTCCCGGCGCAGCTCGTCCTCGACCTTCTTCTGCTCGCGGAGCTCGGCACGCCGCTCGCGTTCGGCCTCCTTTGCCGCCTTCACGGCCTCGAGGTGCCGGGCGGCCAGCGCCAGCTCGTCGAGCCGAAGCCTGTGGTAGCGCGCTGCGATGCGCAGGTTGATCATCGTGCCGTTCCTCTCGACCCGGTCGACGACCTTGGTGAGGCGATTCCGGGCGGTCTCCAGGCCACCGGCCCGCACGGTCTTGATGCAGTTCTCGGCTTCGGCGTTGTAGGCGGCGAGCATCGTCTTCGACATGTCTTTGACGAACTTGCGCCCCTTGGCGGTGGAGTTGTTGAAGGTGAAGTTCTCGGTCGCGGTGGTCGCCCGGCCCTCTGCGACCAGCTGCTTGATCTCGAGTCGGAGCGCGGCCAGCTGATTGGCGAGGGCCGCCGACTCCTCTGCGGGGTGCTCGAAGTCGTACAGGCCCAGTTCCTGGACGGCCACAGCGCGGCGGGCGTCGACGAGTTCCGCGGCGAGCCGGGTCACCTCGGCGCGCTGGGTCGCCGCCTCGGCTCGCAGCTGCTCGACCTCTCGTCCCGCCTCGATTCTCATCCGCTCGACCTCGCTGCGTGTTTCGGTTCGCACGCGCTCGGCTTCGCTCGTCGCCTTGGCCCGCAGGCGTTCGGCCTCGACGAGGCTCATGCCGCCGAACCGGTCGAGCGCGTTCCTGAGCTCGTCGTTCTCGACCATCAGCTCCTTGGCCCGGGCTCGCGCACCGAAGAACGAGACCTTCTGGTCGGGGCGCGTTCGTGCGGCCTGCTCCGGATGAGCTGCTGCAGTCTGGAGTGGGGTGGCCGCCGCCGCCTGTGGCGCCGGAACTGCTGCGGGTGCCTCGCGAGGGCGGGTCGCCTCGGTCCATCGTGCGCCGTCCCACCACCGGTGGATGGATGCGTCAGTGGTGTCGTCGTACCAGCCTGGCGGTGGTGCCTGTGTCATGATCCCCCCGGGAGACGATGTGTGCCGTCACCGTACTGATCACCCGCGACAGAACCGGAGCCCTGCCAGACTGGGTCCGTGACTGCCGATCCCACGCCGGGCGATCTGATGCGGCGCATCGCGTTCCTGCTGGAGCGGGCCCGCGAGCCCACCTACCGGGTGCGCGCCTTCCGCACGGCGGCCGCGACCGTCGACGAGGTGGGGATCGCCGAGTTGGTGGAGCGGGTGGAGGAGGGCACGCTGACCGAGCTGCCCGGCATCGGCAAGGTGACGGCGACGGTCATCAGCGAGGCGCTGGCCGGGGAGGTCCCGGTGTACCTGCGCCGCCTGGAGGCGACCGGTGGCCGGCCGGTCGCGGAGGGCGGCGCGGAGATCCGGGCGGCGCTGCGCGGCGACCTGCACATGCATTCGGACTGGTCGGACGGCGGCAGCCCGATCCCGGAGATGGTCGCGGCCGCCGCCGACCTGGGCCACGAGTACGTCGCGCTCACCGACCACTCGCCGCGGCTGACCGTCGCGAACGGGCTGTCGGCGCAACGGCTGCGCCAGCAACTCGACGTCGTGGCGGAGCTGAACGACAAGAGTGAGGGAATCCGTGTCCTCACCGGCATCGAGGTCGACATCAACGAGGACGGCTCACTGGACCAGACCGACGAGCTGCTCGGGCGGCTCGACGTCGTCGTGGCGAGCGTGCACTCGAAGCTGCGCATGGCGTCCGACGAGCTGACCGAGCGCATGGTGACGGCCATCGCCAACCCGCACACGGACGTCCTCGGGCACTGCACCGGCCGGCTCATCACGGGCGGGCGCGGCACCCGGCCGGAGTCGACGTTCGACGCGGAGATCGTGTTCGCCGCGTGCGCGCGGTTCGGCGTCGCCGTCGAGATCAACTCGCGGCCGGAGCGGCTGGACCCGCCGAAGCGGCTGCTCCGCCTCGCCGTCGAGGCCGGCTGCTCGTTCGCGCTCGACACCGACGCGCACGCGCCCGGCCAGCTGGACTGGCAGCCGTACGGGTGCGAGCGCGCGGCCGCTTGCGGCGTGCCGATCGAGAAGATCGTCAACACCTGGCCGGTCGATGACCTGTTGGCCTGGACCCGTCGCGGAGGCTAGATGCGCGGAACGATCACGCTCCTCCTGCTCCTCGGGCTCGTGCTGACGGGCTGCTCGGGCGACGAGCGGGACGGCGACGGAGGAGGCGGCCCGACGCCCACGTCGCCGTACCAGGAGATCGAGTTCACCGGCGGCGACGGCCAGCCGCGGGAGGGGCGTCTCTACGGCCAGGACGACGCACCCGTCGGCGTCGTCCTCTCGCACATGGGCAGCGACGGCGACAGCTGGGACGACTGGGCGGCAACGGCGCAGGCACTGGCCGAGCGCGGTCACCGCGTCGTGACGTACCAGCGGCTCCGGCCGCGCTACCAGGTCTGGCAGGAGATCGTCGGCGCCGTGGAGTACCTGCGCGACAACGGCGCCGAGCGGGTGGTCGTCGCCGGCGCGAGCCTCGGCGCCATGGCGTCGCTGCACGTCGCGCTCGAGCCGGAGCCGCCCACCGACGCCGTCGTCTGGATCGCCGGCCTCCTGCACTCGGACGGCCTGGACTTCGACCAGGCCACGGTCGCCGGGCTGGCGTGTCCGGCGCTGCTCGTCAGCGGTGACCAGGACTCCTACGGCGGCGCCGATGCCACCGAGCAACTGCACGCCTGGCTGCCGAGCAGCGAGCTGCTGATCCTGCCGAGCGCGCGCCACGGCACCGACATCCTGGCCGACGGCGGCGCTCCGGCCGAACAACTGGAGGCCGCCGTCCTCGACTTCGTGGACACGGTCGCGGCCGCCGAGACGACCACGCCCTGCTGACGACGTCGCAGTGGTGGTCCGGGGGGACGGCATCCCCCCGGACCACCACGCCAGCCGCCCGCGGTCATCAGTGCGGGCGGCAAACGGCCAGGGCTCCGGCGGCCAACGCCACCACCGCCATGACGGCGCAGCCCCACAGCGCGGCGACCGGCCCGTTCGCGTCGACGAGGACGCCGAGCAGGCTGGTCGTGCCGGCTGCGACGCCGACGCTGAGCCCGAGCGCCGTCCCCGCCGCCAGCCCGGCGTGTCGGGGCAGGCCGTCCTGCGCGACGATGACCAGCGGGTAGAAGACCCCCTCGATCACCAGCCCGATCACGATCAGCACGACGACGGCCAGCAGCGGCCCGGTCAGCGGCAGCACCGCCGACAGCGGCACCAGCGCGAGCACCGACACCAGCACCACCGGCCGCCGCCCGCGCCGGTCGCCGACCGCGCCGGCCGCGTACGTCCCGACGGCGCCGGCCAGCAGCATGCCGGTGACGGCGGCGCTGCCCAGTCCGACGCCGGTGCCGAGCGTCTCGTCGAACCAGACCGGCGCGAAGGCCATCAGCCCGAACAGCACGCCCGCGGCCGCCGTCGCGCCGAGCGTCGCGAACCCGAACGTGCGCCAGTCGTCGGGCACCTCGACGGAGGCGGCGTCGTCGCCCGGCGTCACGAGGTCGGATGGCACGCCGCGGCCCAGCAGCAGCGCGCCGACCAGCGGGATGACGGCGACGGCGCCGGCCGCCTCGATCCCGTACGCGGCGCCGAGCGGGACGACCAGCGACGGGCCGAGCGCGAAGCCGATGTTGCCGCCGAGCGCGAAGACGCCCAGCGCGGCGCCGGGGCTGGCGGCGGCCGCGGCGCGGGTCGCGCGGAACGCCTCGGGGTGGAAGATCGCGACGCCGAGGCCGCCGAGCAGCAGCGCGACGGCGATGGCGGCGAACGAGTCGAGCAGGGTCGCGGCCAGCAGCCCGCCGCCGGTCAGCGCGAGCCCGAGCGGCTGCAGCCACGCCGCCCGGACGCGGTCGCCGACGACGCCGGCCAGCGGCTGCATGACCGACGACGCGAGGCTGCCGGCCAGCACCAGCAGCCCGGCGTCGGCGTAGGACATGCCGCGCTCGGCGACGAAGAACGGGATCAGCGCGGGGACGGCGGCCTGGAACAGGTCGGCGCCGGCGTGCGCGACGGTGAGCCGCGCGACCCGGCCGCGGTCGACGTCCTGCCCGGGGATGACCCGCTCGAGCAGGGCCGTCATGGCAGTAACCCGTGCAGCGCGAGGTCGAGGACGGCGTCGGTGGCCCGTTTCGCCGACCAGCGGTGTTCGCGGCGCAGGTGGCGATACGTCTCGCACACCTGGACGTAGAGGACGGTGGCGGTCTCGTCCGGATCGGCGCAGGGGCGCAGCGAGCCGTCCAGCGCGCCGTCACGCAGCAGGCGGACGATCGGCGCGGTGAACTCGGTGCGGGTGAGCGAGTCGTCGCCCGGGTCGTGGTAGATCGCGTTCAGCGTCGGGTCGTCGAGCCCGGCCATGAGGTCGGCCCGTTCGTCGGTGATCGCGCAGAAGACCTCGAACGCCGCGGTCAGCCGGGTGCGGGCGTCGCCGGGGCCGGTGAGAACGGGGAGCAGCCGCTCGCGCTCCTCGCGGGCGAGCTCGTCGCGCAGCGCGACAAGGATCGCCGCGCGCGTCTCGCCGCGCCGGTACAGCGTGACGCGGGTGATGCCGGCCTCCTTGGCGATGTCGGCCATCGAGGCGCCGCCCAGCTGCTGCCGCTCGGCCAGCCGCTTGGCCGCGGCCAGGACGTCCTGAGACACCGTCGATTCACTCACGATACAAGGTGTATCACGGTGCAGCTCAGGACGTCCAGACCGCGCGGCGGATCAGTCGAGCTGGTAGGCCCGGATCACCTCCTGCTCCAGCCGGGTGCCGTCACCCTGGGCGTCGATGCGCAACGAGACGTGCTCGGCGTCCTTCGGGTGCCGGACGGTGACGGAGTATTCGTCGTCGCCGGTCGCCCGCACCACCGCGGGCCGCCAGGTGGCGCCGTCGTCGTAGGACACGTCGACCCGCACCCGCCGGACCGGCGGCGACTCCGCGCCGACCTGCCCGCCGACGGTGAGGTCGAAGCGGAACGTCCGGCCGGACGGCGCCCGGTTCAGCCCGTCCAGCGGCACGTCGTACGACGCGAACAGCAGCGGCAGGAACGCGCAGTTCCGGTGTCCGCGGTCGGTGCACGCGTACTGCACGGGCAGGTCGCCGACGCCGGACGCCGGGGCGGCCGACCGGAACGTCCACGCCGTCGACGACCGCGTCCCGAAGCTCCAGGGCGCGTCCGACCAGGCGTCGATCTCCAGCCGGTACTCCGAGTCCGCCGGGACCGCGGCGAGCACGCCACGTCCGGTCCGCCGGCTCACCACCAGCTGGTCGTCGCGGTAGAGGCGGGTCGCCGAGTTCTCCCAGCGGGTGTCCCAGGCGCCGTAGTGGCCGTCGCCGGAGTCGGCGAGGTCCTCGATCCAGAAGAACAGCTCGTCGTCGTCGCGGCAGGCCGGGCACGGGATCGCCATCCGCTCCTGCTCGAGCACCTCGCGCCGCGGCGTCGGCACGAACGGCGCGCCGAACCAGGTGTCCTCCAGCTCGTCGCCGGGCTCGAGCGTGCGCAGCCGGTCGCGGGCGTGCCGGGCCAGCATCACCTCGTCGGTCTCGTAGCCGGAGAGCTGTTTGAACCAGAGCAGGTCCGACGAGGTCAGCACGTACTCCGTCCGCTCCAGCGGCGCCCGGAAGTAGCGGTAGGAGTCGAACGACGACACCTGCCAGGGCGCGAACGACGGGTTGACGTCGGAGACGGTGCGCTCCGGCGCGTCCGCGTGGTACGTGCTCGTCACGGTGGCGAGGTCGTCGGTGTCGACGTCGTGCGCGAGGTCGGTGCCCACCCTGCCGTCCTCGTCGAAGCGCAGGTCGTAGAGGTAGTCGCTGACCGGCGTCGAGTGGACGGTGACGGTGCCGCCGCCGCGGGCCAGCAGGGTCTCGGCCTCGCTGAGGTCCAGCGCGGCCGCGGGGATCGGCAGCCCGCGCTCGACCGCGCCGGAGAACGGGTAGCCGGAGCGGTTGTAGAGGAACGCCACCTCGGCGCCGGCCGCCGCGACCGCCCGGATCCGCTCGCTCCACTGCCCATCGGTCGCGTCGACCAGTGCGATCTTCCCCTCGAGGTCGACGGCGGCCAGCTCGGCCGGCGTCGCGGCGCCGGCGTCGACGACGTCGTGGCGGAACCGGCCGTCGGGCAGCTTCGGCGCGTAGACGAAGTACTCCGGCTCGAACGCGGCCAGCCCGTCGCCGTCGACGACGAGGTCGGGCTCGGCCAGCGAGAACTGGGTGACGAGGTGGAACCCGCCCTCGGTGACCTCCTCGGTCGGCGTCGCGAACACGTCGGTGAACGGCTCGCCGAGCAGGTAGCGGTAGTGCATCGCCTCACCGGCCAGCGGGAACCGCCAGAACTCCACCTTCGCCGACACGCCCTCGACGGCCCGGCCGACGTCGGCGGTCACCGGGACCGCGGTGCGGCCGTCCAGCACGGCGCTCGCGCCGCCCGGCCCGACCTCGATCTCCGGCTCGCCCGCGAACGTGTACGTGTACCGCTCGCCGTCCAGCTCGGTCATGATGCTCAGCGCGCTGTACGTGCCCGGTGGGACGCGGACGGTCGCCTGGCCGCGGGCGTCCAGATTCGGGAACGACACGTGCGTCGACGAGTCGTCGACGTTGCCGATCTGGACGGTGGCGCCCCGGTTCGGGTTGCCCCGGCGGTCCAGGACGGTGACCGTCAGCTCGTACACCTCCGGCTCCTTGTTCAGCCCGAGCGGCAGCACGACGCTGACCCCGTCCGGGCCGGTCCCGGTGAGGAAGCCGCTGTACAGGCCGGCCGCGCCGAGCGACGGGTCGAGCGTGACGTCGACGGTGGCGGTGCCGTTGGCGGGAACGGTGACCGACGGCGCGCCGAGCGCGAGCATGCCGGCCGCCGCGGGCGTCGTCCCGGCGGTGGCGGTCGCGGTGAGGTCGAGCGTGACCGGCGCCGCCGTGGTGTTGCTGAACGTGACGGTGCGGACGATCGGCTCCAGCTCGGTCTGCGGGTAGGGCAGGTAGCCGAAGTTCAGCGGCGCCGGACCGGCGTACACACCCTGCGCGACGGCGGTCGCGACGTCGAGGCGGCCGCCGCCCTGCTCGTAGACGGTGAGCCCGTCGCGCGGGATCGCCGTCGACACCAGGGCCGCCTTGACCTGCTCGGGCGTCCAGTCCGGGTGCTGCTGGCGGACGATCGCGGCGGCGCCGGCGACGTGCGGCGTGGCCATGGAGGTGCCGGACGCGCTGGTGTAGAGCTCGTCGACCGGCGTGCCCATGGCGGTGCCGGCGGCGCGGGCGGCGACGATGTTCGTGCCGGGCGCGGTGAGGTCGGGCTTGACGGCGTGGTCGCCGACCCGCGGGCCGCGGCCCGACGTCGACGCCAGGTCGTCGGTCTTCGTGACGTTGCCGACGGTGAGCGCGGCGTCGGCGGCGCCCGGGCTGGTCAGCGAGTAGGCGCTGGGCCCGTAGTTGCCGCCGGCGATGACGAACAGCGCGCCGGTCTCGGCGGTCAGCTCGTTGACGGCCTGGCTGAGCGGGTCGGTGCCGTCGGTGGGCCACCCGCCGAGGCTCATGCTGACGACGTCGGCGCCGTTCCGCGCGGCCCACTCCATGCCGGCGATCACCCACGAGTCCTGCCCGTTGCCGCCGTCGTCGAGTACCTTGCCGATCATGAGGTCGGCGCCCGGCGCGACGCCCTGACGAGCGCCGCCGGACCCCGCGCCGGTGCCGGCGACCGTCGCCGCGACGTGGGTGCCGTGGCCGTGCCCGTCGACCGGGTTGTTCCCACCGGTGAAGTCCTGTTGAACCGTAATTTGGCCGGCGACGTCTGGATGCGCGGGGTCGATGCCGGTGTCGAGGACGGCGACCGTGCTGCCGGTGCCGTCGAACCCCTGCTCCCAGGCCGCGGGCGCGCCGACCATCGGCACGCTGACGTCGAGGGTCGCGGCCACCGTGCCGTCCAGCCAGATGCCGCCGACGGAGCCGTCGGCCTCGACGGCGTCCCAGAACGTGCCGGCGTCGGCCTTCGCGACCTCGACCGCGGCGCCGTCGATGCTGGGCAGCGGCAGCGTGGCGTCGCTGGCCGGCAGGTTCTCGGCACGGGCGGCGACGGTGGACGCGGACCGCGCGGCGGCGCCGTCGTAGGTGACGATGACCGGCAGCTCGGTCGCCGCGTCGTCGGCGTACCCGCTCTCGATCAGCCGCGTCACGTTGAACAGCTGCGCGTCGACGGTGCCGGCGCGGACCTGCGGCGCGACCCGGGCGGGGACGACGTACGTATCGCCGTCCAGCTCGTACGCCTCGACCGCGCCGCCGCCCGCGGCGGCGACCGCGACCGACGTCTTCCCGCCGACCGTGGTGACGTCGACGATGTCGCCGGTGACCAGCGTGACCCGGGTGGTGGTCCCGGAGCCGGCGCCGGCCGGGTCGCCGGACGTCGCGGCGGACGCGTCCGTCTCGGCCGTGGCCGCGGTGCCGGGCGCCGACGTCGCGGGCGCGGTGGTGCCGGCGGTGGCCGCCAGCGCGACGGTCAGTGCGGTGGCGGTCCAGGCGGCCGGTCGTCGTCGGCGGGATCGGGGCACGGGCGCGCTCGGGGGCATCGCGTCGTCCTCTCTCGGCGGGGGCGGGACGAGACGTGGTCCGTCCCAGATGGGCCGGATGTCCGGTCCGGCCAATCTGGCATCGCCGCGGCCCGGCGCGGAAGGACTAGGCGTGGCCGGTAGGCGCCAATGGCGCAAAGATGCCGCTGGTCAGGCCGTGCTGACCGCCTCCCGCTCGGCGAGCAGCACGGCGCTGAGCACCGAGTGGTCGTCCCCGCCGTGCCCGGCGTCGATGGCCCGCCGCATCTGGGCGAGCGCGGCGAGCTGGACGCTGGTGTCGAGGCCGCGCCGCTCCGACGCCGCGACCACGTGGTCCAGCCCGGCGGCGATCGTCGCCAGCGTCGCGACGTCGGCGTGGTAGCGATCCCCGTCCAGCCGCTCGCCGTGCTCGGCGATCGAGGCCTGCAGCAGGCCGGCCAGGTCCTCGGCCAGCGGCACGAGCTCGGCGTCGTCGATGCCCTCGGCCTTGGCCAGCGCGAACGCGTGCGTCATGCCGGCGGCCGCCGTCCAGAAGAAGTCCAGCAGCGCGACGTCGAAGGCGGCGGCGCGGCCGGGGTCGGCGCCGAGGTGGCGCTGCGTCCCGCCGAGCGCGGCCAGCGTCGGCGCGTGCCGGCGGTAGAGGTCGTCCGGCCCGCTGTAGATCAGCACCGCGTCCGGCGTGTCGATGGTGATCGTCGGCGTCATGATCGATCCGTCGAGGTAGTCGACGCCGTGATCGGCGGCCCAGGCGGCCAGGTCTCGGGCGGCGTCCGGTGTGTCGGCGGTGAGGTTGACGACGGTGCGCCCGTGCAGCGCCGCGGCGGCCGGCTCGAGCAGCTGTCGCGCGGCCGCGTAGTCGACCACGCACACCACGACGAGATCGGCGCCGGCGACCGCGTCGGCGACGCTCCCGGCCCGACGCGCGCCCGCCGCCACCAGGGCGTCGCCCTTCGCCGGGGAGCGGTTCCAGACCGTCGTCGGGTGGCCGTGGGCGAGGAAGGCTCGGGCGAGGGCCTGGCCCATGTTACCCAGCCCGAGTGCGGTGACCTGCGTCGATGTCGTCATTCCAGGTACGCTAAACCTTCACGTTGGCGTGAGGGTCAAGCTCGGCGGAGGGTGCGAATGCGGATCGGCGAACTGGCGCGGCGGACCGGCGTGACGGAACGCGCGCTGCGCTACTACGGGGAGCAGAACCTGCTGCGTCCGGCCAGGCTGCCCAGCGGCTACCGCGACTACGCCCCGTCCGACGTCGAGGCGGTGCGGCACGTGCGCTCGCTGCTCGCGGCCGGGCTGCCGAGCCACCTGATCGCCGACCTGCTGCCGTGCATGGTCGACACCGGCGACGGGCTGATGCCCGGCTGCCGGTCGATGCTGGCGCCGCTGGAGTCCGAGCGCGACCGCCTGACGTCGGCGATCGAGCAGCTCACGACGGCGCGGGCGCAGCTGGTCGCGTTGATCGACCGCACCCCCGAGGACGACGCCGAGTACGACGCCTGGGTCGCGGCGCGCGGGGCGGCCTGACGGGCTCGTCGACCCGGCGCGTGGTGTTGACGCCGTCCGAGACGGTGCGTCAGGCTGTGAGCCTGGCGTGGCTCCCGCCTCACCTTCGCCGGCCGGCCCCAGCCCGGCCCCGCACCCGAAGGCAAAGGGACTTCTGATCTCGAGCCGCTCGTCCTGGTCGACCGCCTCGGACGGGATCGCTGGGGGATCACGTGCGAGTGCGTGGGAGGCCAGCGATGACAACCGACCGGAACCTCAAACGACGGGTCCGTGCCCGCGCCGCCAAGACCGGCGAGTCGTACACGGCCGCGCTGCGCCACGTCCGCTCGGCGCCGTCCACCAACGAGCCACCGGGGGCAGCGCCGTTGCCCATCGCCGTCGCGCAGTCGACCGTCCGCACCGATCCCGCCGACGCCGTCGGCCTGCGTGCCAGCGGCGCCGAGGTGCGCCGGCTGATGACGGACGCGGCCGCGGCGGGCGCGCGGCTGGTGCACTTCACCGAGGGGGCGATCTGCTTCCCGGACAAGTACGCCCTGTCCGAGCTGGGCCCGGACGAGGCGGGGCCGGCGGACTGGAGCCGGGCCGCGTGGACGGTGCTCGAGGACGAGCTCGGCCAGGTCGCGCGGCTGGCGGGTGAGCTGGCGATCTGGACGGTGCTCGCCGCGCCGCACCGCCGCCCGGCGCCGTCACGTCCGCACAACAGCCTCTACGTCGTGTCCGACGAGGGTGCCGTGGTGGCCCGGTACGACGAGCGGACGCTCTCGAACACCAAGCTCAGCTACCTGTACGACCCCGGCGCCGCACCCGTCACCGTCAGCGTCGACGGGTACCGGCTCGGGCTCGCGCTCGGGATGGACGTGCACTTCCCGGAGCTGTTCACCGAGTACGAGCGCCTCGACGTCGACGGCGTCCTGGTGTCGTACGAGACCGGCGGCGTGCCCGGCCGCGAGACCGTCACGACCGAGGCCCGCGGCTACGCGGCGGCGAACAGCTACTGGATCAGCCTCGCGGTCCCCGCCGACGCGACGGGCCCGCACGCCGGGATCATCGGCCCGCGCGGCGGCTGGTCCGCCAGCTGCCCGCCCGACGGCACGCCCGCCGTCGCCGTCGCCGACGTCCACCGCGACGACGAGCTCAGCCCGTACGCCCGCGACTGGCGCCGCCGCACCCGGGACCGCGTCAGCCTCTGACGGCACCGGCGGAGGCTCGCTGCCACTGCGGAACGGCAGGGCGCTGAGGTCGTGGGCGCCGGCCCAGCGGATGCGGTGGTCGGTCCGGTCGCCCATGACCTTGCGGCTCTCGTCCAGCGTGAAGCCGGGGATCGGCTCGCCGTCGGCGTCGAGGATCTCGACCCGCAGCGTGCCGCCCGGCGCCAGGGCGGCGGCGTCGCTCGTCAGGACGGCCGATGCGGCACCGAAGGGCCCGGTGGGGCGGCGGCGCCCGGCCCGGCGGGGTCGGCGGGCTCCAGGGCCAGGGTCAGCGCGGCGCCGATGACGGCGGACGCGGCGGCCAGTGCGGCGGGAGCGGCCAGCCTCATCTGATCACTCCACTGGGATCGGGCCGGCGTCGCGTTGCGTCGAAGAAAGCGCAAAATGATGTTCCATGTCAATGCCTGTCCACGGCTGATGCGCCGCTCACCCCGTCGAACTCTTGACACGGAACGCTATGCCAGGTTGAGTTCCGCCATTGCGTCAGCAGCTCTCTCGAACGGCAGTGCCGCACGGCCACGCATCGAAAGGAGCAGTCATGACCAGATCTCCCCGGAACCTCCGCAAGGGCTTGCTCGGCGCCCTGATCGCGGGTTCGGCCCTCGTCGTCAGCGGCCTCGCCGGAGCGCCCGCGGGCGCCGGCCCGGACGACCCCACCCAGCCCGACGTGCTCATCGCGACGCCCGAGGGCGACCGGAAGCCGTTCTTCCCCGAGCTCGTGCACCTCGACGACGGCCGGCTGGTCACCGTCTACTACTGGAACAACGAGCACTCCGCCGGGATCCCCGGAGGCGATCACGACGGGCAGGTGCGCTGGACGGAGAGCACCGACGGCGGGTCGACGTGGTCCGAGCCGCGGGTCGTGATCGACACGTCGTACGACGACCGCGACGCGCAGATCACGCAGCTGCGCGACGGGACCATCGTGATCACCTGGTTCCAGACCGACTGGACCGGCTATCCCGAGGCGGCCGGGACGATTCGAGGCACCTACGTGGTGCGCTCCGAGGACGGCGGGCAGACCTGGTCGGAACCGGCGTTGGTGGAGTCGTCGATGAGCTGCGGGTGCGGCCCGCGCAGCGGCGCCTACAACCTGGGCTGGGCGGCGGAGTCCGGTGAGGTCGTCGAACTGGACGACGGCGACCTGCTGATCCCGCTGTACGGGACGCGCCCGGACGCCACGCTCGGCCGCGCCAGCGTCGTGCGCAGCACCGACGGCGGGCGCACCTGGCCGCTGGAGAACGAGGTCATGCTGCCGGCGGAGCCGGGCGTCGGGCTGTCCGAGACCGAGCTGGCCGTCCTCCCCGGCGGGCACGTGACGGCGGTGATCCGCCCGGGCTACGTCAGCGACTCCTATGACGGCGGCCGCACCTGGAGCGTCGCGAGCAAGGTGCCGTGGAGCATGCAGGCCCCGGACCTGATGACGCTGCCGGGTGGCAGGGTGCTGCTCACCTACGGCGGGCGGGACTACGGCTCGAACGAGCCGATCGTGGGCCGGCTGCGCCGCCAGGACCAGGCGTGGACCGACACCGACCCCGTCCTGCTGTACATGTCGCAGCAGAACGTGGACCAGGGCGACCCGAGCACCGCGATCGTGCGGGGCGGCCGGTTCCTGACGGTCAGCTACGACACCAACATCCACGCCGTGGTCGGGACGTTCAGCTCCCTCGGCGACTACCTCGGCATCCAGACGCCGAAGCCCGACGTGCCCGCGCCGGACGCCGTCCTGGACCTGCCCGCCATGGTCGCCGCCGGCGAGGCCACCTTCACGACCGACCTCACCAGCAGCCACCAGAACCATCCGACCGCCCAGCCGGGCGGCGCGGTCGACGGCGTGGCCGAGTACTGGTACTCCTCGCTCGGCCCCGTCGCCACCCCCGAGGCGCCGCGGCACTTCACCCTCAGCTTCGCCGAGCCGCAGCGGATCTCGTGGATCGGGCTGAACCTCAAGCCCGGCTACGCCGAGACCGCCTCGGTCTACCTCTCCGACGACGGCGTCGACTGGGGCGAGCCGGTCGACGTGCGCACCGGGCACGTCTCGGTGGCCGGCGAGATCGCGTGGGCCGAGATCGATCGCACGACGGCCGGGCACGTCAAGATCGTCATCACCGCCTCGGCGGGAGCGTCGATGCTCGCCGAACTGAACCTCGCCCGCTGACGGGCTCGCACGGCTGGGGTGGCCGGTCGCGGCCGGCCACCCCAGCCGCGATTCAGTTCGCCGGCGGGATGTTGACGTTGCGGCGGAACAGGTTGCCGGGGTCGTACTGCTGCTTCACCCGTACGAGCCGCTCCCAGGTGGCGCCCGGGTAGGCCTCGCGCGCCCGCGCCGCGCCGTCGTCGGCGAGGAAGTTGACGTAGGCGCCGGGACCGCCGTTCTCGGCGACGGCGGAGGTGTCGAGGACCCACTGCTCCCGCTCGGCCCTGGTGTCGGCGCCGTCGAGGAACGAGGCGACGTTGACCATGAACGCCCGGCCGCGGTGCGCGTACGCCGTGGCGTCGGCCGAGACGCGGTCGATGGCGCCGCCGAGCGGCCGGAACTGCGCGACCCGCATGGGCGCCGGCGCCGTGCGCAACTGCTCGACGATCTGGGTGACGCGGCCGAGGTCGAGCTCGTCGGCGTACATGGTGCGGGCGGTGGCGGTGGGGTGGTACTCGTCGTCGCCGCCTTCCTCCATGAACATCTCGGCGTAGGTGATGGGGCGGACGAAGTCGGCGATGGGCTCGGCCAGCGCGCGGATGGGCGCCAGCACCTTCTCGCCCTCCTCGGCCGGGCCCGCGTAGCAGACCAGCCCCATGACCACCATGGTGCCGTGGTGGTCGGCCGGGATGAACGGCATCGGCGGCGCCGGCATGACGTTGACGATGACGGACAGTTCCTCCGGCGCCGCGGCGGCCTCGCGGAGGAAGCCGTGGATGACCTCGGGCGTGGCCGGGAGCAGGATCATGCCGCCGACGACGCCGGGCACCTCGTGCAGCTGGTACTTGAACCGGGTGACGACTCCGAAGTTGCCGCCGCCGCCCCGGATGGCCCAGAAGAGGTCGGGGTGGTGGGTGTCGTCGACCTGCAGGATCTGGCCGTCGGCGGTGACGACCTCGGCGGCGAGCACGTTGTCGATGGTCATGCCGTACTTGCGGGACAGGAAGCCGACGCCGCCGCCGGTGGTGATGCCGCCGATGCCGACGGTGCCGGTGTCGCCGAAGCCGACGGCCAGCCCGTGCTCGGCCACCGCCTTCGTGACGTCGCCCGCCGTCAACCCGGCCTGCGCCCACACCGTCCGCTCCTCGACGTCGACGGCGATGGCGCGCAGGTGGGTGAGGTCGAGGACGATGCCCCCGTCGACCACGCTGTGGCCGACGGGGCTGTGCCCGCCGCAGCGGACGGAGAGTTCGAGGCCGGTCTCTTGGGCCAGCCTGACGACGGAGGCCACCTCGGCGGGATCGGCCGGGCGGATGACGACGGCGGGCCGGGGGTCGTGGCCGCCGTAGAACAGCGCACGTGCGCCGTCGTAGCCGTCGTCGCCGGGAGCGACGACCTGGCCGGTGAAGCGAGTACGAACTGCGGAGACGTCGAGCGTGGTCATGAGGGCGTTCTCCTTCGTGGTCACCACGCCGGGGCGGAAGGTGTGCCCGTCCGGTGTGGAAGACCCATTCAACTCGCGCACACTGACAGAGTCCGCACGTTTTTCCGCCAGGTACCGTCAGCGTTCTGTCAGCGGCGCCGGATAGTTCGGCCGGCCAGCGCGCCCGCGCCGGTTCGGCCGGTGGCGTGGGTACTGGGTAGCCTGTCCGCGGGGCCTCTAGCTCAACTGGCAGAGCAGCGGACTTTTAATCCGCGGGTTCAGGGTTCGATCCCCTGGGGGCCCACCGCTGAGCTGCGACGGTATCGGCTGGCGCCACCGATTTGCTCACTCTGGTCACCCTGGTGGACACGAGTTCATGCCACGCGATGGTCCGCCGGTCCTCTGTTCGACAGCTGGTATCGGCTCTTGCGCAATCCCCAACACCTGAGCAGCGGAGCCTCGAGCCGCGACCGGCAGGGCCCGGCGTCATGCGTGATTCCGACGTCGGCCTGCTCGATCGGCTGACGCTGCACGTCAGTCCGGAGACGATGTCGCCATCCACACGACCCATGACGTGAACTGATCTACCACGCAGCCGGCAGGTGCGACGATCGACCACTTCCCCCGGGTTCCGCGGCAATGACTGTCCAGGCGTGGCCTGGATCGAGCACGGGAGAATGGCCTCGTGGAGTACACGAGCCGCGTGCCCGCGCCGCCGCTGGACGGGCTCATCGACGACATCTATTGCCTGAGCGGGGTGCCGCGGCACCCTCGACTCAACGTCCCACCGATGCCGTCCGCGCACTTGTTCATCACCATGGGTGGGCCTGTGCGTCTCTACGACGCGGACGCGGCCGTGCCACCGATGGTGTTCGAGGACGGCTGGTTCATGGGGATGCGGACCCGACGCTTCGTGATCGAGTTCCCGTCCCCGGCGCGGATGGTCGGGGTGCACTTCAAGCCGTGGGGCCTGTCACCCTTCGTCGACCTGCCGTCCACTGAGTTGCGGGATCGGTGTGTCCCGGTCGATGGGGTGTGGGGCCGGTCCGTCGACCGGATCCGCGGCCGGATCGCTGCCGTCAAGACCGTCGGCGAGGCCTTGCAGGTGCTCGAGGACGAGCTGCGCTCTCGGCTCGTCGCCGTACCCTCGCGTGGACTCCAACTGGTCGCTCAGACGGCTGGGTGCGTGGAGGCCGCTTGGGGCAACGTCTCGATCGGGGCGCTGACCAAGGACGCCGGGGTCAGCGGCAATCAGCTGGCCGCTCAGTTCAAGTTCCACACCGGGCTCGGTCCGAAGCGGGTGGCGCGGATCTATCGCTTCGCGCGGCTGATCCTCTCGATCGATGCCCGACGTCAGGTCGACTGGTCGGACCTGGCTGGTTCCGCGGGCTTCTTCGACCAGGCTCATTTCACCAAGGAGTTCAAGGAGTTCACCGGTCTCACCCCGACGGCGTACGTGGCTCTTCGGCGCCAGCACCCCGCTGACAAGGGCTTCCCTCCGGACAACGGGCCGATGCCCGCCGAGTGATTTTCTACAAGACGAGACGACACGTCCTTGGCAGCATCAGCGCTGAGCGTGTTTCAGCCGAAGGAGATCCTGTGGGCAAAGTGATCATGCACAACGTGGTGTCGCTCGACGGGTTCATCGCCGACCAGAACGACGACGTCGGGCCACTGCATGAGTGGTACTTCAGCGGAGACACCCCCATCACGCCGCCCAACAACCAGAGGCCCGACGGGCCCGAGAAGTTCGACCACTCCGGCGCCGGAGTCGAGTTCAAAGTGTCCGGTGCCTCGGCGGAATACGTCGGACCCATGTGGGAAGGCATCGGCGCCAGCATCATGGGTCGGCGCCTGTTCGACCTCGTGAACGGTTGGGAAGGTCAGCCACCCGCAGGCGACCACGTGGTCGTCGTGTCCCACCGGCCCAAACCGAACGGATGGCATCCCGAGGCGTCCTACCACTTCGTCGACGACGTGACCACGGCCGTCGCCACGGCGAAGGAGCTGGCGGGCGACCGGACCGTCATCGTGAACGCCGGGATGGTCGGAGGCCAAGCCCTCGCCGCCGGACTCGTCGACGAGGTGGCGATGGACGTCGTGCCCGTGGTCTTCGGGTCGGGTAGGCGCTACTTCGGAGACATCGACCGACAACACCTGCTCGACGACCCACACGTGGTCATCCAGGGTGACCGCGTGCTGCATCTTCGGTTCACGGTACGTCACTGAACCTGGCCACCTCACGCCCAGCCCTGTCACGATCTCTCGCGATCGCGACGGATCTGCCAGCAGCCGTGGCACGCACCGTGGCATCAACTCCTGGCGGCCCGTGTTGCTGGGGTACCTCCAGAGGGCCTTGGCGAGACCATTGTTGCTGCTCAGGGCCGCAGCAGACGGTGTCATGCGTCTCATTGATCCGCGGGTTCAGGGTTCGGTCCCCTGGGGGCCCACCGATCTGACCAGGGCAAACGGCTGCTACAGGAGCGAATGTTCGGTTGCCCAGTCGACGAAGCCGCCTGGCTCGAAGGGATACCGCGCGCCTGAAGCGAGCATGGCGTCCACAAATCCGCTCGCGGCTGGCCTCGTGATTCGGTCGCTCTTGACGGCTGCGGCGACTACCCAGAGCAGGCCGTGGGCGTCGAGGCCTCCACGTTGCGCCGCCGCACGCGCATTCCGATCATCGATGATCGGAATGGCCCCGTGTACCTCCGCCCACGCCAGCACGGTGGCTTCGCCCCGATTGCGCGCGCCGGCTGAGACACGCTGAAGCCAGGATCCCAGAGCGACGAGTTCTGCCAGGCCATCGACGTGGACGACATCCAGCCAGCCGGGCAAGGCGACGCCCTCGGTCTCCAACTCCTCGATGACGGCGGCGGTTGTCACGTTCTTCCAGCCCGACGCGATGTCGCCCAGGACATCAAGTCGATCAATGCGGCCGGCATGGAGGATCGGCGACGTGTCCCAGACGAGGTCGGTCATTGCAACGCGTCGTCCCGGCGGTCGGGCAGATCGGACTCGTCGAGCGCACCATGCAACAGTTCGATGGCTCGGGCCGGCGTCACCGTGCCATCGTGGTACGCGGCTAGCACGGCCCGACGCCATGCCGGGCCCGTCTCTCCTGCGCGCAAGTCTTCTGCCGGCTCCGCACCGCAGATCGCCAAGAAGTCGCCTCGCTGCGGGGTCTCAGAACGCAGCTTGCCAGCCTGCTGAGGAGCGATGAGGCCAGCATGCTGGGCCACCTTCACGGCGACGCTCCAGGACACACGGAATTCGGCGGCGAGCTGAATCAACCGGTCGCGCTCTGAACCCCCTAGATGCGTCCAGCGGCTGATGGCGACTGCCTCTGGCAGCAGGAAGGCCGCTGCGAACGCGTCGATGAGGCGCTCACGTTCATCACGGCTGGCCGCGACACCGATGTCTGATTGATACTCGTCGCCGAGCAAATGATGGCCGAGTTCGTGAGCGGCGGTGAATCGGCGCCGACCCGCCGGAGCGCCAGCGCCGACGATCGCAACGCCGAAACGGTCGTCTAGGCGCAGTGACGCACCCTCGCCAGGTAGTGCTGCCACAAGGATGTAGAGCCCGAAGGACTCGGCTATCGACGCCATGCCCGGCAAGGGTCCATCGTCATGGGCGATGGCAACCCGCGCTGACGCTGCCAAGACTTGGGCATCGGCGATGCTCGCCACCGGTTCTGGTGACAGCCGGATGCCGTCGTGGAGAAGGCCGCAAGCCCGTAGGAAATCGGCGTCACGTGCATGAGCCTCGAGGACAGCGTCCAAGCGGAACCGGTCGCGCGCCGCAGGTTGAGCGGCTTCATCGAGATCCATCCGTTGCGACACGATGGCAGGAGTCGGCGCAGAGACGAAGTGAGTCGGCGGCACCCCGAGGTGATCCGACAGCCGGAAGAGCTCCAACGCAGAGACCTGACGCTGTCCACTCTCGATGCGCACGAGAGCAGAGCGGTCAACGCCCAGCAGGCCCGCGAGCTGGACCTGGCTGAGCCCAGCCGCGATCCGCGCCTCGCGAACCCGAAGGCCCACCTGCTCCCAGCTCTCCACGCCACCCGCCATAGTGCGAATATCGCACACCTTCGAGTACGTGGCAACGAATCCGGCTCGCGTAGGCGGCGACCTTTGGACTCTGGATTGCGATCGATCATCACGGGGGAGGGTTTGGGTATCGGGGACTAGTAGACACTGGTCCTCGTTGCTGGCCTACTAGCTCCGTAGACGCAGACGTACCCGACCCGCTGCTCCGCCTGCCCGACGAACAGATCGCTGCCCCGCCAGGTCTCAGAGGCATTGCGCTCAAGGAAGCGTTCCGGCCCTACGGCGGAACCAGCTCCCTACAGCGGACCGGAATGACGTTAGACGAGCATGGCCACGTGAGCATCAGACCGGACCTGATCTGGTGTCATCAAGGCGTTGATCGCGTGTTGGCCGACGCCAAGTACGAGGCCGAGAGGCCCGCCGGTTCCCAGAAGCCGACCTCTACCAACTGCTCGCCTACTGCACGGGGCTGGGTCTCAGACCACGGCCATCTCGTCTACGCCGCGGGAAATGAAGTCGGTCAGGTGCACGAGGTGCGAGGTGCGACGTCCGGATCAGCTGCCACGTTCTGGACCTCGACCAGCGCCCAGACGACTTGCTCGCCCGGATAGGGGGCTCGCCGAGGTTATCGTGGCTACTGCGCCGTCGTTAGACGGCCGAGCTTCGTAAGTGGAAGCTGTCGACGCCACGTGATCGGCGCCGGTCGTGCGGCGCCCGGGTTGTGTCACTGGTTAGCCGATGGTTTCGGTCCTGTGCGGACGCGGTCGCGTGGCATGGTTCGTGGCACGAACTGACGGTGTCTCGTGTGGATCAAGCATTCCTGAGGGGCGTCGGTTGAAACCATCGTCGCTGGTAGAGGTCAGATGAGGCGCTGTCATGCGGCCTTTTAATCCGCGGGTTCAGGTTTCGATTCCCTGGGGGCCCACCCCACACCAGGTCAGTGGCCTGTGTGATCCAGGCGGCCAGCAGAGGCCACACTTTTTGCCGGGCCGCTCCCTGCGGACGTAGATCGCGCACCGATCAGGTTTCCGCGCCGCGCTCGTCGGTACGTGTGAAATCAACTGACGGAAGGCTGACGCCATGCGGAAACTGACCTTTGCCATGAACGTGACCGTGGACGGCTACATCGCCGCGCCCGGCGATGACCTCGGCTGGAGTGGGGGTGATGGGCCGGACTCGTCGTCGAGCGACGAGCTGTTCCAGTTCTGGTCCGACCGGGTGGCGGCGACGGGCCTGTCGCTGTACGGGCGCAAGCTGTGGGAGGTGATGAGCTCCGCCTGGCCGACCGCCGACCAGCAGCCGGGCGCCACACCGGCGGAGATCGAGTTCGCCGGCCGCTGGCGGGACATGCCGAAGGTGGTGTTCTCCTCCACGATCAGCACCGTCGACTGGAACGCCCGCCTGGTCACCGGCGACGCGGTCGCCGAGATCACCAGGCTCAAGGCCGAGGGCGACGGCCCGATGGACGTCGGCGGCGCCACACTCGCCGCGGCGGCCATGCGGGCCGGGCTGATCGACGAGTACGTGGTCGTCACCCATCCGGTCCTGGTGGGCGGCGGCACGCCGTTCTTCACCGCGCTGGACAGCTGGGTGAACCTGGCCCTGGTGGAGACCCGGACGTTCCCCGGCGGCGTGGTGCTCAGCCGCTACGAGACGAGGCGATGAGCGCTCGTCCGATCACAGCGTCGGCGGCAGGTCCAGCCATGGTTTGTCGGTGGCGTCGAATCCGGTGAGCTCGGCGATCTTCCCGTCGGCGATGTGCAGGACCGCGACGGCGAACAGCCGGTACTCCGGATCGTCGGGGGTGCGCAGGTACAGCGCGGCGGCGGGCATGCGGTTGACCGTCGTGCTGATACCGCGCCAGTCGTCGCGGCCGGGCTGGAAGAGCCCACCGGAGACCCAGCCGTCCACCGCGTCCTCGGCCGTCGTGGTCACGGTGCCCGGGTCGGGCAGCATCGCGAAGCGCAGGTCGGCGCGCAGCAGGGAGGTCAGCCCGTCGAGGTCGTTCCGCTCATGGGCGTCGATGTACGACCTCACCGCGCCGCGCTCGTCGTTCGACAGCTCGTGGGTGGCGGGGCTGCGCCAGTCGAGGCGGCGGCCGGGCAGCTGCTCGCGCATCGTCACGCGCGCCCGCTGCAGGGCGCTGGTCACCGATGCGACGGTCAGCTCGAGGGCGTCGGCGGCTTTCGACGCCGGCCAGCCGAGGACGTCGCGCAGGATGAACGCGGCCCGCTGCCGCGGCGGCAGGTGCTGGACGGCGACGATGAACGCGAGCTCGATCGTCTCCCGCGCCACCACCGATTCCTGCGGGTCCTCGGGGAGCATCCGGTCGGGGTACGGCTGCAGGTACCCGAGCTCGGCGCCGGGGTCCGGCAACTCGGACGGCACGGGTGCGCGGTCGTTGCGCTTCCTCAGGAAGTCGAGGCAGGCGTTCGTCGCGATCCGGTACAGCCAGGTCCGCACGGCCGCGTGGCCCTTGAACGACTCCCGCTTGTTCCACGCTCGCAGGAACGTCTCCTGCGTCATGTCCTGGGCGTCCTCGTAGTTCGCGAGCATCCGGTAGCAGTGCACCTGCAGCTCACGCCGGTGACGCTCCGTGATGTGCGCGAACCGCGTCGGGTCGTTCGAGCGGACCGCCGCGATGAACGTGGCCTCGTCGGCGCCCAGCGAGCTGGCGTCGGTCATGGTCGTCAATCCTTCCACCGGTGCGAGAGGGCTACCAGAAACTGACGACGTGGCGGAGGATTCCTGATCGGTGAAGTCGCTGATCCTGGGTCGGTGCTCTCCACCCGCGTCGCCGGCCGCACGGTGATGATGACCGGCGCCGGGCTGCTGCTCACGAGGGTGGAGAGCGGCCGTCGAGATGGCCGCACCGGGGTCGCCGGCTGGGGGCGTCACCGCACCCCGTCCGGGGGCTCATCGGCGGCGGCATGGCCGCTCACGACGGCCCGGTTCTACTTCGGTCGGAAGGGCGACACCAGCAGGGCGCCCGAGGTGCCGCACCCCCAGGAACCCCGGATGACCCCCGGAACTGACGATGAGCGGTGATGATCCGCGACGATCGGCTCGCACCCGTCAGGCGGCCAGCAGCGGCCCATGCTTCACCGCGTCATCGAACTGGCATCTCTGCGGCAGTGCATATGCACATATTAATGAGGGCAGGATGCCCAAGCTTTTCGTGAACGTAGACGTAGGGAGGGCTTCTCGGCTACGGTGCATATCTGCATTTGCACATAGATCTTCGCCGAGGAGTACGGATGGATCTCTCCAGGCCACTACTGGGGCTGCTCGCTGTGCGACGGATGAGTGGCTACGACATCAAGAAGTGGATCGATGAGGAGGGCCGCTACCTCGGCCTTGCCCGCCACCAGAGCCAGGTCTATCGGGAGCTCGCCCGGATGCACGATGCCGGCTGGGTCGAGTACGAGATCGACCCGCGTGGCGGCGCGCCCGACGCGAAGCTCTACCGGATCACCGATGCTGGAATCCACAGCCTGCAGGATTGGGCGGCCTCGCCGTACCAGCCGCCGCTCGCGTTCCAGGACCCCGAGTTCAACCTGAGGCTCCGCTTCGCCGGAATGCTCGGCCGGGAGCACGCCCTCGCCCTCGCCCGCGTCGAGCTGCGCGCGCGGCGCGAACAGGTGCGCCGCCGCCGCGGACAGGACCGCGCGGTTGTGCCGCTCGACCCGCGTCCCGAGGTCGACCTCGACCTGCTCGGCTTCACGACCGGTTCCCTGCACATCCACGGCGCGCAGGCGCTCGACGCGTGGATCGGCTGGCTCGAGCAGCTCATCAAGACCCTCGAGATCGACGACGATCCCGCGTCCGCCTGACCCGCTACCCGCACCGCTCTACCTCCATCTCGGCAAGGAAGTGAGAGAAGCAATGTGGAGCAAGAAGTCACTCGCGACGTGCGCCCTTGTCGCCACGATCGCACTCGCGCCGGCCGCATGCAGCAGTAGCGACCCCGCCGCCGACTCCGCCAGCCCGACGCCGGTGCGCGGCGGCCAGCTCGTCGTCGCCCAGCCGGTCGACGCTCAGCCGGGCGTCATCCTCGCGATCCGGGCGGGCAACCTGACCTGGGCGCCGAGCGTCTTCGAGACGCTCGTGCTGATGGATCCGTCGACCCTGACGCCCGAGCCGCTGCTCGCGTCGAGCTGGGAAGTCGCCGCCGACGGGATGTCCGTGCGGCTGCACCTGCAGCCGGACGTCACGTTCCACACAGGACGCCCGATGACCGCCGAGGACGTCAAGTTCTCGCTCGAGAAGGCGGCCGACCCCGAGATGGCCGCGCAGGTCGGCTTCATCGCGCGCAGCTTCGAGTCGATCACGGTCGTGGACGAGGCCACCCTCGACATCGTGTTCACGACCCCGCTCGGGTCGAGCCTGTTCGACCTCCTGTCGCAGGTGTACATCCTCGACGCGGAGACCTTCGCCGGCTTGGCGGACGGCTCGCAGATCATCGGCACCGGCCCGTACGAGTTCGCCGGCTGGACCCCTGGCAGTTCGATCACGCTCACCCGCTATGCGGACTACCGCGACGCGGACGTCGGCCACCTCGACGGGATCGAGTTCGAGGTCATCACGGATCCGACCGCGATGGTGTCCGCGCTACGCAGCGGCCGGGCCCAGATCGGGGCGAATCTCAGCGCCACCGACATCTCCTCACTCCTCGCGGGCCCGGGGTACACCTCTCTCACCAGCGGAGGCGGGATCCCGGTGTTGGGCCTGAACGTGACCGTGCCCCCGTTCGACAACCCGGAGGTGCGGCAGGCGATCGGTTACGCGATCGACCGCGAGCGCATCCTCGACCAGGCGCTCGGCGACGGCGCCATCTCGACCGACCTGTTCTGGTCGCCGAGCACGCCTGGCTACACGCCGGAGCTGGCGAACCACTTCACCTACGACTCGGACAAGGCGAAGCAGCTGATCGACGCCGCCGGAGCGACAGGCGCTGTCGTCCCGATCTCTTACCCCGCTCTCCCGACGCAGACGGCGGTGTACGAAATCGTGCAGAACAACCTCGAGGCGGTGGGCCTCGAACCGCAATCGGTCGCGCTGAGCGTCGCCGAGTTCGATCAGAAGCAGACGAACGGGGAGCTCGGTGCCGCGTTCGTGCTCGGCCACGGTCAGGTGGGCCTGAGCGCGGCCACCATGCTCGACTCGTTGCCGTCGCTGCGCGAGGGCAACCCGTCCGGCTTCTGGAACGACGAGTACGAGCGCTTGCGCGACGATCTCCGGGCCGCACGCGACGAGGCCGAGACCGCGTCGGCCGTCGAGGCGCTGTCGACCTACCTGCTCGAGCAGGCGTTCACCCTCCCGTTCGGGCAGACGCCGAACATCATGGTGGTCTCGGACGCCGTGAGCGGCGTCACCGCGCGACCGACCGGAGGCCTGCTCTTCGGCGGCGCCTCCCTCGTCGGCTGAGCCGGGGCGCGTGCCACCACCATGATCCGCTACGTTCTCGGCCGGCTGCCGTCGATCGTGGTCGTGCTGCTCGTCAGCTCGATCATCGCCTTCGCGCTTCCCCGGCTCGCGCCGGGCGATGCCGCGGCGGCGATCGCCGGCCCGGATGCGACGCCCGAGGCGCTCGCCACCATTCGCGAGCGCCTCGGGCTCGATCAGCCGCTGCCCGTGCAGTACCTCGACTGGGTCGGCGGCCTCTTCCGCGGCGACCTCGGCACCTCGTACGTGCTCGGCCGCGACGTCGCCTCGCTGATCAACGACCGGCTGGCGAGCACCCTCGAACTCACGCTCCTGGCGGTCCTGCTCACGGTGCTCATCGCGCTGGTGCTCGGCACGGCGGAGGGGTCGGTGCGGTCCGGACGGGTGCGGACGATGCTCTCCGCGGTCAACACGCTGTTCGTCGCCATGCCGCCGTTCCTGACCGGGATCATCCTGATCCTGGTGGTCGGGATCACGTACCGGCTGTTGCCGATCAGCGGGGAGATCGGGGTCCTCCAGGACCCGGCGGAAGGCTTGAAGTACCTCATACTGCCGGCGTTCGCGCTCGCGATACCGCAGGGGGCAGCGATCGCGCGGCTCATCCACACGTCGATGCGCACCGCCCGGACGGAGGACTTCATCGACCTCGTCGTGGCGAAGGGCGCTTCACCCGTGCGGGTCACCCGGCACGTCCTGCGCAACAGCCTGGCCACCGGCGTCGTCGCGCTCGGGCTGCGCATCGGCGAACTGCTCGGCGGCGCGATCGTGATCGAGGCGATCTTCGCCAGGAACGGACTCGGCCAGCTCGCGGTGACGAGCGCGAGCACGCGCGATGCCCCGGTGCTGCAGGTGCTCATCGTCGGCGCGGTGCTCGTCGCCGCCGTCATCCAGATCCTCACCGAGCTGTCCATCGCTGCGCTCGACCCCCGAATCCGAATGGACGCCAGCGCATGACGATCCCCACACGCTCCTCGATCCGCCGTACCCGGCCCGGCCCCACCCTGCGCCGATATGCGAGCGGGCTGCGTTCGCCGCGCGGCATCGCGGCCAGCGCGATCATCGTGCTGATCGGCGCCGCTGCGGCGCTCGCACCGGTGCTGTTCCCGGCCGGGTACGACGTGCAGAGCGCCGACAGTCTCGCCGGCCCGTCCCTCGAGCACCCGTTCGGCACGGACGAGCTCGGTCGCGATCTTCTCGTGCGCTCCGTCTTCGGCGTCCGCGCCGACCTCACCCTGATCGTGGCCGCCGTGCCGGTGAGCGGAGTCGTCGGCATGATCCTCGGGATGCTCGGCAGCATCTCTCGCGTCCTCGGCATCGCCGCGCAGCACGTGCTCGACGTCATCGTCGGCTTCCCGAGCCTCATCCTCGGCATCTCGATCGTGCTGTTGTCCGGGCCGGGCTGGACCGCCCTGTTCGTGGCGATCGTGATCGCCGGCCTGCCGGGATTCGGACGCCTGGCACGCGCCGTGGAACTCAGTCAGCAGAGCCGCGAGTACGTGCTCGCGGCGCGCACCCTCGGCGTCGGACGCGCGCGGATCATCGTCCGGCACATCCTGCCGAGCACGCTCGATCCGGTCATCGTGCACGCCGCGGTGTTCGCGGTGACCGCGATCTTCATCGAGACCGGCCTCAGCATCGTCGGTCTCGGCCTGCAACCGCCGGAGCCGTCGCTCGGCACCCTCTTGAACGCCGGGATGCGCTATGTCTACGAGTCGCCGAGCTACGTGGTCGGGCCGATGCTCATCCTCCTGCTGCTCGCCCTCGCCTTCACCCTCCTGGCGGACGCCCTGAACGAGACGGTCACCACACGATGACGAGACCCCAGATCGCGAGCCTGCCGGTGACGACCGGCTCCGAGGCCATTCTGCGAGTCGACGGGCTCCGGGTCACCTTCCCCGGGGCCGCCGCGCCGGCTGTCGATGACATCTCGTTCGACGTCGTCGCCGGTCGCACGCTCGGAGTGGTCGGCGAGTCCGGGTCGGGCAAGTCGCTGACCGCCCGGGCCATGCTGCGGATGGTGCGCGCACCCGGACGGGTCGAGGCGCGGTCGATCGACTTCGGCCGGCGGGAGCTGTCCGCGATCGGCGAGCACGGGATCCGCCGTCTGCGCGGTGCGGACATCGCGATCGTGTTCCAGGATCCGCAAGCCTCGCTCGACCCGGTGGTGCGCATCGGTGATCAGATCGCCGAGGCGCTGGTCATCCACGGCGCGAGACGCCGGGACGCCGCGGCGCGCTCCCTGCGACTGCTCGAGGACGTCGGCATCCCCGACCCGGGAACGGCCGCACGGCAGTTCCCGCACGAGTTCTCCGGCGGGATGCGGCAGCGCGTCGTCATCGCGATCGCCATCGCCAACAACCCGCGGCTCCTGATCGCGGACGAGCCGACCACCGCGCTCGACGTGACGGTGCAGGCGCAGATCCTGCGGCTGCTGACGGACCTGCGCACGCGGTACGGCCTCACGATCATGCTCATCACGCACGACATGGGCGTGGTGGCGGAGTTCTGCGACGACGTGCTCGTGATGCGGAAGGGCGAGATCGTCGAGCGCGGCTCGGTCCGCGACGTGCTCACGGCGCCCCGCCACCCGTACACGGCGCAGTTGCTCGACGCGGTGCCGCGGCTGACCGATCCGCGCGACCGACCGGCGATCGAGCGGGCGAGCACGCCGATGCTGCGGGTGCGGGACCTCGAAACGGTTGTGCACCGGCGGCCAGCGAGCGCGCTCGGCCGGCGCCGCCGGGTGCCGATCCTCGGCGGCGTCAGCGTCGAGGTCCACCAGGGCGAGACGCTCGGGCTGGTCGGCGAGTCGGGCTCGGGCAAGTCGACGCTGTCGAAGGCGATCGTCGGGATCATGCCCACCGTGGCCGGTTCGATCGAGATCGACGGCCGGGACGTCACGCGGATGGGCCCCGCGGAGCGCCGCATCGTTGCCTCCGCCGTGCAGTACGTGTTCCAGGACCCGTACGCCTCGCTCAACCCGCGCCGAACCATCCGGCAGTCGCTGGCCGAGGCGCTCACGGCCGCCGGCGTCCACGGGCGGGAGACGGAGGTCCGGGCACGCGAACTGCTCGACCTGGTCGGTCTCGGCGCGGAACACCTGGATCGGTATCCCCATGCGTTCTCGGGCGGCCAGCGCCAGCGCATCGGCATCGCCCGTGCCCTCGCCGCGCGGCCCTCCGTCCTGATCTGCGACGAGCCCGTGTCGGCGCTCGACGTGTCGATCCAGGCGCAAGTGCTCGACCTGCTCGCTCGTCTGCAGCGCGAGCTCGGTCTCGGATACCTCTTCATCTCCCACGACCTTGCCGTGGTGCGGCGCGTCAGTGACCGCGTCGCGGTCATGCACCGCGGGGAGATCGTCGAGACCGGGGACGTCGACGACGTGTTCGAACGACCCCGGCACCCCTACACCCGCTCGCTGCTTGCTGCGACCCCCACGTCGCCGCTGCTCGCGTCGCGCGCCATCGAGGAGCCGTCCGGCGAGAACGGAGCCCCCGCATGAGGGCGATCATGGTCATGTTCGACAGCCTCAACCGGCGCTTCCTGCCGAGTTACGGCGCCGACTGGCACGAGCTGCCGAGCTTCAGCCGGCTGGAGCGGCACGCCGTCACGTTCGACACCGCCTACGGCGGGAGCATGCCCTGCATGCCGGCGCGCCGGGAGATGCACACCGGCCGGTACAACTTCCTGCACCGCTCGTGGGGGCCGCTCGAGCCGTTCGACGACTCGGCCGTGCAGATGCTCACCGACCGCGGTGTGCACACCCACCTGACCACCGACCACTACCACTACTGGCAAGACGGCGGGGCGACCTATCACAACCGGTTCAGCACGTTCGAGCTGCACCGCGGCCAGGAGGGCGACGCCTGGAAGGGCGAAGTGGCCGACCCGGAGATTCCGGAGACGGTGAGCTGGCGCAGCGGCGACCGGTGGCGGCAGGACTGGGTGAACCGCAAGCACATGCCGACTGAGCAGACGCATTCGCAGACACGGACGGTCGATGCCGGGCTCGAGTTCTTGCGCACGAACGCCGCGGAGGACCGCTGGTACCTCCAGATCGAGTGCTTCGATCCGCACGAGCCGTTCTTCAGCTACTCCGAGCACAAGCGCCGGTACCCGCACGAGTACGACGGCGCGCACTTCGACTGGCCCGACTACCGCCGGGTCGCCGAAGACCCCGCCACCGTCGAGCACGCTCGAATGGAGTACGCGGCCCTGCTCAGCATGTGCGACGACAGCCTCGGCCGGGTGCTCGATCTGCTGGACGAGCAGGACATGTGGGGCGACACGCTGCTCATCGTGTGCACCGACCACGGGCTGCTGCTCGGCGAACGCGGCTGGTGGGGCAAGAACGTCCAGCCCTGGTACGACGAGAACATCCACCTGCCGTTGTTCGTCTGGGATCCGCGCTCCGGCGTCGCCGGCGAACGCCGCTCGGCTCTCGTGCAGACCATCGATCTCGGCCCGACGCTGCTCGACTTCTTCGGCGTCGAGCCGACCGCGCGGATGCAAGGGCGATCGCTGTTGCCGGTCATCGACGGGAATGGGGGTGTGCGTGACATCGGCATGTTCGGCATCTTCGGCGGGCACGCCTGCATCACTGACGGGCGCTACGTCTACATGCGGGCAAGTGTCGACCGCGACAACGCTCCACTGTTCGAGCACACCCTGATGCCGTCGCACTCGGACCACATGTTCCGGCCGGAGGAGCTGCAGGCCGCGGAACTGATCGGGCCGTTGCCGTTCACGCAGGGCGTGCCGGTCATCCGCGTGCCCGGCCGTCCGGTCAACAGCCCCTTCCGGTTCGGCACGCTGCTCTACGACCTCGACGAGGACCCCGGCCAGCAGCACCCCTTGCGCGACGACGAGCTCGAGCTCCGAATGGCGACCCTCCTGGTGGAGGCGATGCGCGCCAATGACGCGCCGCCGAGCCAGTACGTCCGACTCGGGCTGCCCGAACAGGGCGCGGTCACGCGCGAGCACCTGCTGATCGCCGCACAGTGGGAGCAGGTGCGGGCGTCGGCCGACCAACCCGTGCAGAGCGAGCAGTTCGCGACCACCAGCCCGGTGTCGGCCACCGTCGACATCCTGCTCGACCTGCCGGGCGCCGCGGACGTCATCGGCGATCGGCTCGGCGTCACCGTCTCACCCCTGTTCCAGCGGCGCTACGGGCGGCTCACGCCGCTCCAGCTGGCCTATCTGCTGCCCGGCGTGTCGGAGGCCGACCTCCGCGAGCTCGAGTCGGCCCTCGCGGCGATCGGCACAGCGGCCGCCCCGAACGGTGACCTGGCGGTCGTAGACGACGCCTCGGTGGACTGGACCGGCCAACCGCACCCTGGCCGTTCGTCTCGGGACCTGTCCTGAGACGGTCACAACTCGCGTGGTGGTGAGGTGGTTCAGGTGATCGTTCCCGAGTTCGTCTCGCTCGACGGCGGTGAGTTCACCATGGGTTCCGATCGGTTCTGCCCCGAGGAGCGACCGGTGCATCGGGCCCGCGTCGATCCGTTCCGGCTCGGGCGATACGCGGTCACGAACCGCGAGTTCGCGGCGTTCGTCGAGGCGACCGGGTATCTGACCGTGGCCGAGCGTCCGCTCGACCCCCGCGAGTTCCCGGATGCCGAGGACCTGGGCCCAGGCTCGCTCGTCTTCGAACCCACTCCAGGCCCGGTCGACCTGCGCAACTGGCGGGCGTGGTGGCGGTGGGTTCCTGGTGCGTCGTGGCGGCATCCGCACGGGCCGGAGAGCGGGATCGACGACAAGGGCGAGCATCCGGTCGTGCAGGTCGCTTACGAGGACGCGACGGCCTATGCGGCCTGGGCCGGTGCCCGCCTGCCGACCGAGGCGGAGTGGGAATACGCGGCGCGAGGTGGACTCGACGGCGCGACGTTCGCCTGGGGTGAGAATCCGAACGATGGGACCCTCGCGAACACCTGGCAGGGCCGGTTCCCCTATCGGAATGACGGCGCCCGCGGCTGGGTGTACACCGCCGCCGTGGGCAGCTTTCCGCCCAACGGTTACGGCCTCCACGAGATGACGGGCAACACCTGGGAGTGGACCTCGACGTCGTGGAGTGCGTCGCATCGTGACGACGATCATTGCGCGCCGGCGTCTCACCCAGCTCATGGCGGTGGCGGGGATGACCTGGTGATCACGAAGGGCGGTTCGCATCTCTGCTCACCGGAGTACTGCCTCCGCTATCGCCCCGCGGCTCGATCACCGCAGACCCCTGACTCGTCGACCACCCATCTCGGTTTCCGGCTGGCTCGGGATCGCGCGCGGTAGCCGGGCTGGGCTCACCCGCCGCGCCTACTTGACCGCCCCCTGGGTCAGGCCGCTGACGAAGTTGCGCTGGAAGGCGAGGTAGACGACGACGATGGGGAGGATGACGATCAGGCTGGCGGCGGACAGGAGCGGGATGTTGGTGGAGTACTGCCCGACGAAGTAGCCGAGGCCGGCCGGGGCGGTGCGCTTCTCGGGATCCTGCATGAGCACGAGGACCAGCAGGAACTGGTTCCACGACCACATGAAGACGAGCACCGTGAGCGTCGTGATGGCCGGCCACGAGATCGGCAGCAGCACGCGCAGCAGCACGATCAGGTCGCGCGCGCCGTCGATGCGGCTGGCCTCGACCAGCTCGACCGGGACCTGGGAGAAGTGCGCCGACATCCAGTACACGCCGAACGGCAGGAACAGGGCGACCTCGGCCATGATGATCGCGAGGTACGAGTTCGACAGGCCGACGTCGCGCAGGTTGAAGTAGAGCGAGACGACGACGAGCTCGACGGGGATGGTGAGGCCGAGCACGAACGCCCCGGTGACGGGGCGGCTGCCGGGCGCGCGCAGCACGGTCAACCCGTAGCCGGCGAGCGTGGCGAGGATGACGGTGGTGGGCACGACGCCGGCGGCGATGATGAGGCTGGACTTCACCAGGCTGCCGAAGTGCGCCTGGTTCCACGCCTCGGAGAAGTTCTCCCACGAGATGTGGTCGGGCAGGCTCAGTCCCGACACCGCCTGGTCCGGCGGGTGCACCGAGGCGAGGATGATGCCGGCGAACGGCACCAGCACGAGGGCGGCGAGGGCGAACAGGACGCCGTAGCGCAGCGTGATCCCGGCGGGTCCGACTCTCACGATCGCTCCTTGGTGAGCCAGCGGATGACGGTCACGAGGCCGATCACGATGACCGCGAGGACGACGGCGAGGGCGGCGGCGCCGCCGATGTCGCCCTGGGTGAAGGCGAGCCGGTAGACGAGCAGGCCGGGCACGGTGGTCTGGTTCGCGGGCCCGCCGTTCGTCGTCACGTAGACGAGGTCGAAGCTGGCGAGCGCGGCGATGGTGGTGATCACGGCCGCGATGGAGACCTCGCCGCGCAGGCCGGGCAGCGTGACGGCGAAGAACTGGCGGACGGCGCCGGCGCCGTCGAGGACGGCGGCCTCGTAGAGCGACGGGTCGATCTTCTGCACGCCGCTCAGGAAGAGCATCATGCACAGCCCGCTCATCACCCAGGTGCCGATCAGCCCGAGCGCGAACAGGGCCACGCCGTAGTCGCCGAGCCAGGCCCGGGTGATCCCGCCGAGCCCGACGGCGGTGAGCGCCTCGTTGACGACGCCGTCGTCGCTGTACAGCCAGCGCCAGGTGATGCCGACGGCCACCAGCGGCAGCACCTGCGGGAGGAAGAAGACGACGCGGAAGAACGCCATGCCCCGGCGGACGCGCCCGCTCAGCATCGCGGTGAGGAACAGCCCGAACGCCACGGGGATCATCGAGAAGAAGACCACCAGGACGAGGCTGTGCCCGACCGCGCCGTACAGAGCCGGGGTGTCGAAGATCTCCCGGTAGTTGTCCAGCCCGACCCAGCGCGGCGGCAGGATGCCGTTCCACTCGAAGAACGACAGCCGCGCCGTCGCGATGGTCGGCCAGATCGCGAAGGCCAGGTAGACCACGGCCGCGGGCAGGATGTAGAGCCACCCGGACCACCGGCGTCGCGGAGCGGGCCCGCCGCGCCTCCGCCCCGCGGCGGGCGAGGCGGCGGCGCTGCGCTGGGCGAGCAACGTGCGGGGTTCAGCCATGGTAGGAGGACCAGACACCTTGCAGGCCCTCCAGGAACTGCTCGGTCGTCGACTGCTGGCTGATGAGGCCCTGGATGCCGGAGACCAGCTGGTCGAGCATGGCCGGCGCCGCGAAGTCGGCGAACGGCACGATGCCGTCGACCGCCACCACCTCGGAGAACCCGGTCGCGATGTCGGCCTTCAGGCCGGTCGCCTCGACGGTCGCGTCGACGTTGACGGGCATGAAGCCGCTCTCGACCTGCACCGGCGCGGCGTCGGCGGAGCCGAGGTAGTCGAGGAACGCGGCCGCGACGTCCGGGTGTTCGGTCTTCGCCGAGATCGAGTACGCGACGCTCGCGCCGGAGGCGACCAGCGGCGCGTCCGCCGTCGGGCCCGGCATGAGGAAGAAGCCCACGTTGTCGCCCAACTCCGCCTCGATCGCGGCGGCGGCCCAGTTGCCCGTGACGTGGTAGGCGGCGTCCCCGGCGGTGAACTCGCCGATGGCGTCGGCGTACCCGACCGCGTTCGACGACTCGGGGATGTAGCCCTCGGCGATCCAGTCGACCAGGGTGTCGGTGGCCTCCTCGGCCGCCGGCGTCTGGATGGTGGCGCCGTCGACGCCGTACACCCAGTCCTTGTAGTCCTGGATGTCGCCGAGGCGGTTGAGCAGCGCGCCCCACAGGTGCAGGCCGCCGACCTCGAGGGACGGGACGGTCAGCGGGTCGACGCCGCTCGCGGCCACCGCGGCGAGGTCGTCCTCGAACTCGTCCAGGGTGGCCGGCGGGCCGTCGACTCCGGCGGCCGTGACGAGGTCCTTGTTGTAGTAGACGCCGAGCACGGACAGCGCGCCGGGCACCGCGTAGAGGCCGCCCTCGCCGTACTGCTTCGCCTCGTCGTCGGAGGTCAGCACCTCCAGGCTGGACGGCGGGAAGCTCTCGTCCCACCCGTAGGCCTCGCTCCACGCCGTCAGGTCGAGGATCAGCCCGGCCGGGACGAGCGACCGCATGGCGCCGGGGTTGTACTGCGCGATGTCGGGCGGCGTCTCCGACGACATCGAGAGCTGCACCGACTTCACGTAGTCGCTGAACGGCGTCTGCTGGGTCTCGATGGTGACGTTGGGGTGCAGCGCGGTGAAGCCGTCGACCAGCGCCTGCGTCGGCGGATCGTCGGTGTAGGCGAGCGTGAGCGTCACCGGATCGGAGGTGATCTCGGTGGAGACCTCGGTCGGGGCGGCGCCGGCGGGCGCGTCGGCCGAGTCGCTCCCGCACGACGTCAGGGCGAGTGCCGCCGCTCCGGCCGCGACCAGCGCAGCGGATCTCCGGGTGGTGAGCATGTGCTGCTCCTCTCGTTGCTGTGACGCAGGACAGTGGGGCGGGGCTACTCCGAGAGCGCGCTCGGTGCGAGTCGCTCCGCCTCGACGATGGCGAGGGCGTGGTGGAGCGCCCCTTGGACGACGGCGTCGCCGCCGAGGGTGGAGAGCTCGATGGACGGCTGGTTGAGGGTCTCGCCCTCCAGCTCGGACCGGAGCGTGACGAGCAGTTCCTCGCCGCAGCGGGCCATCGGGCCGCCGATGATCACCAGTTCGGGGTCGAGCAGCGCGCGGATCGCCGCGATGCCGCGGGCGAACCGCGCGGCCACGGTCCGCATGGCCTCGAGGGCGGGGGCCCGGCCGTCGCGCACGGCGGCGATGACGAGGTCCAGCCGCGTGTCGGCGGGCGCGGACGTGAGCGTCGCGAGCCACTCGTCGTCGCCGTGCCGGCCGGCCGCGTCCATCGCCAGCTGGGCCAGCGCCGCGCCGCCCACTGTCCGCTCGAACGGGCCGAGGACGTCGGCGCGGTCGGCCTCGCTCGGCCGCGACGTGGGGTCGAGGCGGAGGAAGCCGATGTCGCCGGAGTCGTTCGACGCGCCGCGGTACAGGGTGCCGTTGAGCATGAGGCCGGCGCCGACCCGTTCCCCCCATTCGACGAGGACCAGCGACGACGTCTCGTGCGGGGTGCCGCGCCACTGCTCGCCCTCGGTCGCCAGCTTGACGTCGTTGTCGACGTAGACCGGGCAGTCGAGCAGCTCCGCGACCGCCGACCGCAGCCCGTCGCCGTGCAGGTGCGCCATGCTCGAGCTCAGCACCACGGTGCCGGTGGCGACGTCGACGATGCCGGGGACGGCGATGCTGGCCGCCCAGACCCGCTCGCGCGGGAGCGACAGCTCGTCGAGCGCGGCGCCGATGCCGGCGCGGACCTGCTCGCGCACGGACGACGGCTCGGTGACCGGCAGGTCGCGCCGGTCCAGCAGCTCGCCGGCGAGGTCGGCCGTCGCGACGGTGACGACGTCGGGCGCGATGGCGATGCCGACGACGGCGGCCGCGTCGCCGCGGAACACGACCGACTGGGCGGGGCGCCCCGCGCGCGTCGCATGCGGCTCCGGGGCCCGGAACTCGGCCAGCCCGAGCTGCTCGAGACCGGCGATGGCGCGGGTGACCGCCTGGCGGGAGAGGCCGGTGCGCTTCGCGATGGTCGAGACGCCCAGCGGGCTCGCGTCGCGCAGGACGGTCAGCACGGCGGCGGCGTTGATACCCCGCATGATCTGCGTGTCGACCGCGACGGTGTGCGTCGTCACCGGTGCCTCCCTTTGTCAGTGCGCGTCACCGTACCATATAGTTGCGGGCCGTACGTAAATATTTGGAGGCGTGATGAACGGTGCCCACGAAGCCGCCGTCCGCGAGCTCGCCGAGCGGGCGGCGGGCGCCGGGTTCGCCGGTCGGCTGGCGATCCGCTGGGACCCGGGCCTCGGCCGCGGGTTCCGGCATCGCGTGCGCGACGGCCGCCTCGAACTGACGGCGAGCGACCCCGTCAGCGCGTGCGCCGGCCTGCACGATCACCTGCGCCAGCAGCACGGAACCGCCGTCCACTGGCCCACCCGGACGCCCCTGGACGTCGCGCCGGTCGCCGAGACGCCCGAGCGCACCGTCCGCGCCCGCGTCCGCGACCAGTACATGCTGAACTTCTGCACGTTCAGCTACTCCACCGCGCACTGGTCGTGGCCGGACTGGGAGCGCGAGATCGACTGGATGGCGCTGCACGGCGTCACCATGCCGCTGGCGCTGACCGGCCACGAGGCCGTGCTGGCCGACGTCTACCGCCGCTTCGGCTGCGATGACGAGACCATCCTGGGCTTCCTCGGCGAACCGCTCTACCTGCCGTTCCAGTACATGGGCTGCCGCGACGGCCACCGGGTCCAGCTCACCGCCGACGACCTCGAGCGGCGGGCTCGCCTCGGCCGGCGGATCATCGAGCGGATGCGCTCGCTGGGCATGACCCCGGTGCTGCCCGGCTTCACCGGGCACGTGCCCCAGAGCCTCGCGCCGGACGCGTCGCGGCCGCGCCGGTGGCAGGACAACACCACCTGGTTCCTCGACCCAGGCGACGCCCGGTTCGCCCGGCTGGCCGCCGAGGTGG
Source organism: Jiangella sp. DSM 45060 (assembly GCF_900105175.1). Taxonomy (NCBI): domain Bacteria; kingdom Bacillati; phylum Actinomycetota; class Actinomycetes; order Jiangellales; family Jiangellaceae; genus Jiangella; species Jiangella sp. DSM 45060. The sequence continues at coordinate 7,244,900 of NZ_LT629771.1, forward strand.
TGCGCGTCCAGCAGGAGCGCTTCGGCGCCGTCACCCACATCGCGTCCGACCCGTTCATCGAGACCCCGCCGGCCGACGAGGACGACGACTTCCCCACGCGCGTGGCCGGGCAGCTGGTGCGCGGCTTCCGCGACGCCGAACCGGACGCCGTCTGGGTGCTGCAGGCCTGGCCGTTCGCGTACCAGGCGGACTACTGGACCCGCGAGCGGGTGCGGGCCTTCCTCGACGCCGTGCCGCACGACGCCCTGTACGTCCTCGACCTCTGGGCCGAGCACGCGCCGGTCTGGCCGCGGCAGGACGGCTTCGCCGGCCGGACCTGGCAGTGGTGCGGGCTGCTCAACTTCGGCGGGCGCAGCGACGCGGTCGCCGACCTCCCCCGGGCCCGCGACCAGTTCGAGGCGGCGCTCGCCTCGCCCCGTCCGCCCGCCGGTCTCGGCCTGACGATGGAGTCGATCCACCACAACGGCGTGTTCTTCGAGCTCCTCGCCGACCTCGCCTGGGGCGACCGGCCCGACCTCGACGCGTGGGGCCGCCGCTTCGCCGCCGATCGCTACGGCCGCCGCGACGACCGGCTGGAGGACGCGTGGTCCGGACTGCTCGCCACCATCTACGACGCACGCGGCCGGCCGATCTTCCCGGAGACCTTCCACGGGGTGCTCATGCGGCGCCCGACCCTCGCCTGGATCGACGACCCCGCCGCACTGCGCCGCGACGTCGAGTCGCAGCGCTGGTTCGACGCGGACCGGTTCGCGCGGTCGTGGCGGCTGCTGGTCGACGTGCTCGACGACGACCCCGCGCTCGCCGCCGGTCCGCTCGGTCTCGACCTCGTGGAGCTCGCGCAGGCCGCCTGTTCGCGGATCGCCGACGAGCTCGTCGTCCGCATCGCCGAGCAGCCCGACCCGGCCCGGCGGCGGTCGTTCGCCGAACGGTTGAGCGCGGAGCTCGACGGGTTCGACGAGCTGTTCGCGACCCGCGCGGAGTCCCGGCTGGACACCTGGGAGGACGCCGCCGCCCGCGCTGCCGCCGACGGCGTCGACCCGGCCGAGCTGGTCGGCTCCGCCCGGCGGCTCGTCACCAGTTGGAACGAGACGCCGCGGACCACGCTGGAGGACTACTCCGGACGGCTGTGGCGCGGCCTGGTGGGCGGCCACTACAACCGGCGGCTCGCGGCCTGGGCCGCGGCCGTCGAGCTCGCCGGGACCGACCGGCCCCGCGCCGAGGCGCGGCTCGATCGCGACCTGGACGACCTGCACCGCCGGTTCGTCGACGGCGGCGTCGACGCGCCCGCCGTCCCGCTCGACCGGCTCGCCGCCATCAGCCGGCGGGCTGTCAGCGCCTTCACCGACATCATCGCCCCGCCCCCGGCCGAGAGGACCCCGCACCCATGACCACCCGACCGACCGAGGCGCGCAACCCGGCGACGCTGGACCTCGACACGCTGCCGACGCGAGAGGCGCTCGCGCGCATCGTGGACGAGGACGCCGCCGCCGTCGAGGCGGTGCGCGCGGCGCTGCCGGCGATCGCCGCGGCGGTGGAGCTCGCCGACGCCCGGCTCGCCGCGGGCGGGCGGCTGCACTACGTCGGCGCCGGAGCGTCGGGCCGGTTGGCCGTCCTCGACGCGACCGAGCTCACCCCGACCTTCGGCGTGGACCGCTCACTCGTCACCGCTCACTTCCCGGGCGGCGCGGCGGCGCTCGTCGACTCCGCTCTGGACTTCGAGGACTCCGGTGACCTCGGCGCCGCGGACGTCCGGGACGTGACCGGCGCCGACCTCGTGCTGGGCATCACGGCCTCCGGTGCGACGCGGTACGTCGCCGCGGCGCTGGGCGAGGCGCGCCGGCGGGGAGCGTCGACCGTCCTCATCAGCTGCTCCCCGGACCCGGTGATCGAGGCCGGCCACGTCATCGTGCTGGACACCGGCCCGGAGGCGCTCACCGGATCGACCCGGCTGAAGGCCGGCACGGCGACCAAGGTGGCGCTGAACGCGTTCTCGACCGCTCTCATGGCCCGCCGCGGCCGGGTGTACTCGAACCTGATGATCGGCATGTCCGTCACCAACGAGAAGCTCCGCGAGCGTGCCGTCGCGGTCGTCCGTGCGGCGACCGGCCGCGACGAGGCGGCCGCGCGGGCGGCATTGAGCGACGCCGGGGGAGACATCGAGGTCGCCCTCGTCGCGCTGCTCTCCGGCGCCGGCGCCGAGGACGCGCGCACGGTGCTGGCCGAGGCCGGTTCGGTGCGGGCCGCCGTCGCGCGGTTCGAGGGTCGCGCGTGAGCGCTCGGGCCGGCGTCGACGTCGGAGGCAGCGGCGTCCGGGCAGTGGTGGAGTTCGCCACGGGACGACGCCGGGTGCGGCTGACCCGCCCGACCCATCGCCGCGCCACCATCGACGGCGCGAGCGTCGTCGAGGCGGCCGTCGAGGCCGTGACACAGGCGGCCGACGCGGAACACCCGCCGCGGCTCGACGCCGTCTGCGTCGGGACGACCGGCCTGCCGGGGCTGATCGAGGACCCCGCCGCGATCGCCGCGGCGTTGCGGGACCGGCTCGGCGCCCGCCGGGTGATGGTGGCCGGTGACGCGCTCACGACGCACCTGGGCGCCCTCGGCGGCCGTCCCGGCGTGGTCGTGGCGGCCGGGACCGGCGTCATCGCGCTCGGCACCGACCTCGGCCCGGTCTGGAACCGCACCGACGGCTGGGGCCACCTGCTCGGCGACGAGGGCGGCGGCGCCTGGATCGGCCGCCGGGGGCTCGCCGCCGCCCTTCGGCACCTCGACGGACGCGCCGGCGGGTCGGCGCCGCTCGCCGCGGCGGTGGCCACGCGGTACGGCGAGCCGGCGGGTCTGCTGGGCCGCGTGTACAACGGCGACTCGCCGTCGTTCGAGCTGGCGGCGTTCGCCCCGGCGGTGGCCGAGGCCGCCCACGGCGGAGACCCGGTCGCGAGCGGCATCTGGCGCGACGCCGGGGAGCGCCTCGCCGAGTCGGCCGTCGCGGCCGCCGCCGGGCTGGAGCCGCTCTTCTCGTGGGGCGGTGGCCTGTTCCGGACCGGCAACCTGCTCGAGGACCCGTTCCGCCACGCCGTCCTGACCCGCGTCCCCGCCGCGCGCATCGTCGCACCCGACGGCGACGGCGCCGACGGTGCGCTCCGGCTGCTCGACCACCCGCCGGTCACCCGGCACGCGGGCCCGTTCCTGCACGCCTCCGGCTTCGACGACGCCTGACGTAGCGTCGGTCGCGATGATCGACCAGAACTGGGTGGTGCTGAGCGCGGCGCTCGGCCTCATCGGCGGCCTCCGCTACGCCGTCGCGACGATGCGGGGGCGAGCCAGTCCCAACCGGGTCACCTGGGTGCTCTGGGCAGCGGCGCCGCTGATCGCCTTCTCCGCCCAGCTCGACGCGGGGGTCGGCCTGCCGGCGGTACTGACGCTCGCCGCGGGCGTCGGGCCGCTCATCGTCCTGACGGCGTCGTTCGCCGGCCGGCACGGCAGCGCCACGATCACGCCGTTCGACCTCGCCTGCGGCGCGGTCTCGGTGATCGCGCTGCTCGTCTGGATCGGGCTCGGCAGCGCGTCGTGGGCCGTGGTCGTGGCGGTGGCCGCCGACGCGGCGGCCGCCACCCCGACCGTCCGGAAGGCGTGGCGGGAGCCGCATACGGAGAACGCGCTCTTCTACGTGCTCGTCGGTCTCGGCGCCACCGTGACGCTGCTGACCATCACCGACCCGGCCCCGGCCTCCTGGCTGTTCGCCGCCTACATGCTGGCCCTCAGCCTCACCCTGACGGCCGTCATCGCCGGCCGCTCAGCCCCGTAGCTCGCCCTCGAGCACGCTCATCAGCACCATGTCGTGCCAGCGGCCGTGGCGGCGCAGGGTGTCGCGGGCGCGGCCCTCCTCGACGAACCCGAGCTTCTGGTAGACGCGGATGGCCGCCGCGTTCTCGTCGGCCACCCACAGCTGGATGCGGTGCAGGCGCATGGCGTCGAAGCCGTAGCGGCAGATGAGGCGGCCCGCCTCGGTGCCGTAGCCGCGGCCCCAGCAGTCCTTCTCGCCGATGTAGAGGTCGAGCTCGGCGCCGCCGGTCTCGGGTTCGGCGCCGGTGAGCGCCACCACCCCGGTCAGCCGGCCGCCGTCGAGGGTCTCGATGCCGAGGACGACGCGCTCGTAGGAGTTCTTCGGCCGTTCGCCGTACTCGCCGGCGAAGCGTTCCGCGCTGACCGGGTAGCCGTGCGCGAACCACTGCATGACCTCGGGGTCGTGGTTCCAGCGGTGGTGCGCCGCCGCGTCGGAGGGCTCCAGCGGGCGTAGCAGTACGAGGTCTCCGGTCAGCACCCGATCACCCCATCAGCTCGGCCGGTGGACCGGCAACGGGTTTTCCGCGTCGGCCAGTTCCTCGCGCAGGCCGTCGAGGGCGGTGTGGTCGTCGTCGGTGCCGGTGTGCGGAGCGGCGAACCAGCGCGCGTACTCGTCCAGCTCGACGAGCCGCCAGTCCAGCCGGAACAGCTCGATCATCTCCGGGCCGGCCGGCGCCTGGCCGGCGAGGTCGACGAGGTCGCGCTCGGCCGGTGCGAGGGCCAGCGACTCCCAGTCGGCCAGCCGCAGGCCGTCGCCGGTCACGACCTGGTTGGCGTGGTGCGGTTCGCCGTGCGTCGGCACCCAGTGGTCCCGGCGGGCCGCCGCCCAGCCGGCCAGCTCGAGGTAGCGCGCGGTACACGCCGCGATCGCGGCGTCGTTCGCGGCCAGCAGGCCGCGTGCCTCCTCGGCCAGCGGCCCGCTCGTCCACGGCGATCGCGTCCGCTCCCGTAGCCGCGCGGCGAAGCCGGGACCGGCCCGCGGCGCCCACACCGGCAGGCCGTCCGGCGGGTCGGCGCGATGCAAGGCCTCCAGCGCGGCCAGCACGACGGCCGCGTGTGCGGGTGCGGCGGCCTCGTCCTCCGACGGGCTGCGCCCGTCCAGCCAGGGCGTGACGCTGAGCGCGCCGGGTCCGGCCTCGGCGGTGAACCGGCCGGACCGGGTGGGCAGCGGCGCGCAGACGACGTCCAGACCGGACGCGGCCAGGGTGGCGGCGCCGCGGTAGGCGGCCTCCAGCGACGCCGCCGTGTGCCGCGGCGCCAGGTGGTCCAGCGTCACGAACAGCGCCCGGCCGGCCCCGGTGGCCCGCCAGTGGTGCGCGCCGAACCCCCACGGCAGGTGCTCCAGCGTCTCGACCTCCGGCAGCCAGTGCGCGCCGACGGCCCGGCCGATCGTCGCGTCGTCGATGAAGGAGGGCGGCGTCAGCACGCGGCCCAGCGTCTCACGCGGAGGTCGGTCAGTCCGTGAGCAGCTCGATGTCGAACGCGCTGACCCGGTCGGGGTCCATCACGATCCCGATCTCGACCACCCGGCCGCCGGCGACGGTGAACGGGAAGACGCCGCGGACCTCGCCGCAGGACCACCAGACCAGGCCGGGCTCGCCGTCGATCAGCGCCCGGCGGGTGTTCTTGGCCCGGTGCAGGAACACGTCCGCGACCGCCTGGCGGCCGAGCATCACGCCGGCCAGCGGCGCCGCACCGCGGGACCGGGCCGCGAGGGACAGGTCGACGGCGACGGCGTCGGCCCGCATCACGACCTCCGGGTCCAGGACCGCGAGCAGCGCCTCGAAGTCGCCCTGCCGCGACGCCGCCGTGAAGGCGTCGACGACGGTGCGCTGCCGCCTGACGTCGTCGGCGCCGGGCGAACGCGCCTCCACACCCTGCACCCGCCGCCGGGCCCGGCTCGCCAGCTGGCGTGTCGCCGCCGGTGAGCGGCCGACCAGCGGCGCGATCTCGTCGAACGGGACGGCGAACAGGTCGTGCAGGACGAACGCGAGCCGCTCGGCCGGCGCCAGCGTGTCCAGCACCACCAGCAGCGCCGGGCCGACAGTGTCGGCCAGCAGCGCCTCGCGCTCCGGGTCGGCGCCGTTGACGGCCGTGGCGGGCGCCGGCTCGGGCGGCAGCGGCTGCTCGCGCCGCGCCGTCCGGGACCGCAGCATGTCCAGGCAGACCCGGGCCACGACGGTCGTCAGCCAGCCGCCGAGGTTGTCGACGCCGCCGGTGCCGGCCCGGGCCACCCGTAGCCACGACTCCTGGACGGCGTCGTCGGCCTCGGTGGTCGAGCCGAGCATCCGGTAGGCCACGGCGCGCAGGTGACTGCGGTGGTCCTCGAACTGTCGTACCAGCCAATCGTCGCTCATCGGTCACATTCCTCCGTCGCAGTCCGTCAGTGCGCTGACGAATGAAAGGCGGCAGGTGTGACACCGCGGAACGGGAAGGAAGTGGGCAACGATGCGTCGATGGGCTGAGTTCGTCCTGGCACATCGCCGATGGGTCATGGTGTTCTGGCTACTGGTCGTGGTGGCGGGCGCGATGGCGTCCGGCCCGGCCAACGAACGGCTGACGACGGACTACTCGCTGCCCGGCGAGCCGGGCGCGGAGACCGCGGAACGGATCGACGAGCGGTTCGGCAACGGCGGCAACCAGGCGCCGTACCTGGTGTCGTTCACCCACCCCGACGGTGAGGCGGCGGAGCAGGGCGACGCGGCCGCGTTCGACGCTGTGGGGGAGGCGCTGCCGGACCTGCGGCTGCTGCACGCCGGCAACACCGGCGACGACGCGTTCGTGACCGACGACGGGAGCACGGCGTACGCGCTGCTGTTCTGGCGGTGGGACGAGACGGCGACGTCGCTGCCGACCGACCGCATCCGCGACGCGCTGGAGGAGGCGGCGCCGCCCGGCACGACCGTCGGCGTCACCGGCTACGACGCGCTCGCGGCCGGCTCGGAGGAGGAGGGCTGGGGCGTCCTGGCCGAGGTGGTGGCCGGCTCGGTCGGCGCGCTGGCGGTGCTGGCGTTCGTGTTCGCCTCGCTGCTGGCGTTCCTGCCGCTGGTCGTGGCGGCGGGGTCGATCATGGCGACGTTCGTGATGCTGCTCGGGCTGACCTACCTCGGCGACTTCTCCGCGCTGGTGACGTTCCTGATCGCGCTGATCGGGCTGGGCGTGGCGATCGACTACTCGCTGCTGCTGGTGACCCGCTGGCGCGAGGAGCGCCACCACGGCCGCGACAACCACGACGCCGTCGTCGTGGCGATGGGCACGGCCGGCCGGGCCGTGCTGGTCAGCGGCGGGACGGTGGCGATCGGGCTGATCTCGCTGCTGGTGCTGCCGGTGCCGTTCATGCGCAGCGTCGGCATCGGCGGTGCGCTGATCCCGCTGGCCAGCGTCGCGGCGACGCTCAGCCTGACGCCGGCGCTGCTGGGCGGCATCGGCCCGCGGGTGGACTGGCCGCGGATCCGCCGCGAGAACACGGCCAGCCGCGCCTGGACCGGCTGGGCGACCCGCGTCGTCCGGGCCCGCTGGGCGGCGGCCGCCGCCTCGCTCGCCGTCCTGCTCGCGCTGGTCGGGGCGTTCTCCGGGCTCAAGATCGGGCTCGCGTCGACGGAGGCGCTGGCCCAGAACGGCGCCGCGTACGAGAATCTGCACCGGCTCACCGACGGCGGCGTCCCACGCGGGACCCTCACGCCGATCGAGGTGCTGGTCGACTCCGACGACGCCGACGCGGTGGCCGGCGACCTGGCCGGGGTCGACGGCATCGACCGGGCACTGGTGTCCACGGACGCCGCGAGCAGCCGCGACGGCGAATCCGTCGTCGTGCTCATCCCCGACCACGAGACCGTCGACTCCACCAGCGTCGACGTCGTCGACCGGGTGGCCGAACGGGCCGGCGACCTCGACGGCGTGACCGGCGTGTCCGGCGTCGGCGCGATGCAGTCGGACTTCATGGACGCCGTCTACGGCAACTTCCCGCTGATGCTCACGCTGATCGCGTTGCTCACGTACGTGCTGCTGGTGCGGGCGTTCCGGTCGCTGCTGCTGCCGTTGAAGGCGGTGCTGCTCAACCTGCTCTCGCTCGGCGCGGCGTACGGGCTGGTGGTGCTGTTCTGGCAGTACGGCTGGGGATCGGACGCCGTGTTCGGCATACCGGAGACCGGCGCGATCACGTTCTGGGTGCCGCTGCTGATCTTCGCGTTCCTCTACGGGCTGTCGATGGACTACGAGGTGTTCATCCTGGCCCGGATCAGGGAGGAGTACGACGCCACCGGCAACACCGACCTGGCGATCGTCCAGGGCATCGGGCGGACCGGGCGGCTGGTCACCAGCGCGGCGCTGATCCTGTTCCTGGCGTTCGCGGCGCTGGCGGCGAGCCCGGCCACCGACCTCAAGGTCATGGCGACGGGGCTCGGCTTCGGCATCCTGCTGGACGCGACCGTCATCAGGTCGCTGCTGACGCCGGCGCTGGTGTCGCTGTTCGGAAAGTGGAACTGGTACCTGCCGGACTGGGCGGCCCGGCTGCTGCGCGTCCCGCCGTCGCCGGTCGCCGTGGCCGAGCCGGAACCCCGTCCGGTCGGCACCGGCTCCTGAACGCGTCCTGGCGGGGCCGCAGTGCCGCGGCCCCGCCAGGACGGCGTCGGGTCAGGTCAGCGTGCCGGCCCGCCAGTTCTCGACGAAGTCCGGGTTCGCCTCCAGCCACTGCGCCACGGCGCCGGCGTTGTCCTCGCGGTTGTTCTGCACGACCATGAGGTCCTCGATTTCCAGCAGCTGCTCGTTGGAGAGGTAGAGGTTGCGGATCAGCTGCGCGGCGTTCGGGAACTCCTCGTGGAAGCCCGGCCGGCCGAGGCTGTACAGCCGCTCCGCCTCACCGAGCGAACCCTCCGGGTCCTCCAGGTCGCGGATGTCGTACGCCGCGTAGGCCCAGTGCGGGTGCCACAGCGTGACGGCGATGTTGTCGCCCGAGGCCATCGCGCTGTCCAGCTCGGCGAGCATGGCCGGCGACGAGGAGGTCGGGAACTCCCAGTCCTCCAGGCCGTAGGTCGGGATGACCTCGTTCTGCGTGGTGTTGGTCAGCCCGGCGCCGGGCTCGATGCCGACCAGCCGGCTGCCGTACGCGTCGGCCTCACCGGCGAGGTCGGCCAGCGACTGCGCCGGGGAGTCGGCGTTGACGGCGATGGTGAGGAAGCCCTCGTCGAACCAGCAGCCGGTGTCCTCGAGGTCGTCACCGAACTGCTCGACGTAGTCGGCGTGCGTGTTCGGCAGCCAGGCGTCCATGATGACGTCGATGTCGCCGTCGGCGACGCCGGTGTAGGCCGGGCCCGCCTCGAGCTCTTCGAACTCGACGGTGTAGCCCTGCTCCTCCAGGGCGACCTTGGCCAGCTCGGCGACGACGTAGTTCTCGTCCCAGCCGGTGAAGACGCCGATGGTCAGCGACGTCTCGTCGTCGCCGGTGCCCTCGGCATCGGGGATCTCGGCGTCGCCCTCGGCGGGGTCGCAGCTACCGCTGTCGACGTCGCCGATGGTCTGCACGTCGGCGCCGGCACCGTCACCGGAACCGCCGCCGTCGGCGGACCCGCCGCCGTTGTCGTCGTCGCCGCAACCGGCGAGGACGAGACCGCTCGCGGCCAGGCCGGCCACGAGGGTGAGGGTGGACTTGCGCATGATTCTCCTCTTGATTCGATACCAGGCACTCTGGGTTCGAGGACCAACTCGTGAAGCGACGTTCAGGCGCGCACTCTCGACGCCCGGACGACTGGAGCGCGGTCGGCCAGCGCCGACACCACGCGGTCCAGATAGATGGCGAGCACGACGACGGCCAGACCGGCCTCCACGCCGCGAGCCACGTTCAGGGACTGCAGACCGGCCACGACGTCCAGGCCCAGACCGGCCGCGCCGACCATGGCCGCGAGGACCACCATCGACAGCGACAGCATGATGACCTGGTTGATGCCGGCCATGATCGTCGGCAGCGCCAGTGGCAGCTGGATCTGCCGCAGGATGCGCATCGGCGACGACCCGAACGCCTGCCCGGCCTCCACGACCTCGGTGTCGACCTGCCGGATGGCCAGTTCGGTGAACCGGACGCCGGGCGGCATCGCGAACACGATGGTCGAGATCATGCCGGGGACCACGCCGATGCCGAACGCGCCCAGCGTCGGGATCAGGTAGACCATCGCCGGCATCGTCTGCATGAAGTCGAGCACCGGCCGCACCAGGTTGCTCACCGTCGCCGAACGGGCCGCCCAGATGCCCAGCGGCACGGCCAGGACGCTCCCGATGAACGCGGCCACCAGCACCAGCGCGAGCGTCTGCATGGCGCCGTCCCACTTGTCCATGGCCGCGATCAGGTAGAACCCGACCACGGTGAAGACGGCGAACTTCCACGACCGCACCGCCCAGCCGAGCGCGGCGAACAGCACGATCATCACCAGGAACGGCGGCGCGCTCAGCGCGTCGGTGACGGCGGTGTACGCGCCGTCGAGCACGGTGTCGACGAAGTCGAGCACCGGCTGGAAGGTGTCGGTGAACCAGTCGAACGCGTCGGAGATCCAGGTGCCGACGCGCAACCGCGGGTCCAGCGGATCGAAGGAGTCGCTCATCGGGCCACCTCCAGGTCCGGCTGGGCCTCGGCGAGGCTGGCCATGGCGGTCAGCAGCGTCACCCGCGGGATCACGCCCATCAGCCGGCCGTCGTCGCCCACCACCGCCAGCGGCAGCGCCGACTCGGCGGACGGCGCGAACAGCTCGGCCAGCACGGTGTCGGGGTGCACGGAGGCGGCGTCGGAGACGATGATCGACTCGAGCGTGCTGTCGCCCCGGTTCACGGCCGCCACGACGTCCTCGTCACGGACGACGCCGCGCAGCTTGCGGTCCCGCGCCACGACGAACGCCGCGCTGAGCTGCTTGTCGCGCATGCCGTGCAGGGCCACCCGCGGCCCGGCCGAGGCGTTGACCTCGAGCTGGGCCGGCACCATGACGCTGGACGCGGTGAGCACGCGGGTGCGGTCGACGTCGGCGACGAACTGCGCGACGTAGTCGTTCGCGGGGTCGCGCAGCACCTCCTCCGCCGTCCCCACCTGCACGATGCGGCCGTCGCGCATGACCGCGATGCGATCGCCCAGGCGCATGGCCTCGTTGAGGTCGTGGGTGATGAACACCACCGTCTTGCCGAGGCTGGCCTGCAGCTCCAGCAGCTGGTCCTGCATCTCGCGCCGGATCAGCGGGTCGAGGGCGGAGAACGCCTCGTCCATCAGCATGATGTCGCTGCCGGCGGTGAGCGCCCGGGCCAGCCCGACCCGCTGCTTCATGCCGCCGGACAGCTGGGCCGGGTAGCGGTCCTCCCACCCGCGCAGCCCGACCAGCTCCAGCGCCTCGGCGGCCTTGGCGCGCCGCTCGTCCTTCGGCACACCCTGGATGTCCAGCGCGTATGCCGCGTTCTCGGCGACGGTCCGGTGCGGGAGCAGCGCGAAGTGCTGGAAGACCATGCTGATCTTCTGCTGCCGCACCCGGCGCAGCTCGCTCGCGTCGATACCGGAGATGTCGACGCCGTCGACATAGACATGGCCGGCCGTGGGCTCCCACAGGCCGTTGAGCATTCTGATCAGCGTGGACTTGCCCGATCCGGACAGCCCCATCACGACGAAGATCTCGCCCGGCTGCACCTCGAAGCTCGCGTCGATCACCGCGGGGGTCGCCCCCTGCGCCACGACGTCGGCACGGCTCGCGCCGTCCCTGAGCCGCTGAACGGCGTCGTCGGCGCCTCGGCCGAAGACCTTGAACAGTCCTTCCGCGCGTACGGCGGTCACGCCCTCCCCTTCGTTCGTCTGCCACGCGACGCACCGGTTCCACCGGGCGCGCTTTCGGCGCCCACGTTCAGGGCGGCCGGTGAGCCACGCGACGAGCGACGCGAGCGGGGACGAAAGCGGCACCGCGGGCTTGAGCCCGCACCGTCGGCCGACAACCCCAACCGCGTCTGGTCTGGTTCGGTCGCTGGTGACGCTAGCTCAAGGCGGCGATAGTCGGCCAACCGGACAGGTCCGGAGCAGCGGAATTGTGACGAGTGCAATGCCAAATGGTTACCTGCTGAGACGTTCGGCGTCCATCATGTGGACGATCAAGCGCGCACTGTGGCGCCGGTTACTGCGGCTTGCGACCTGACGACGAGCGAGACGCGGACCGCCCAGGCTGGGCGGTCCGCGTCCGAAACTTGGTGATTCTGACCACGCTCGTCGTGGCGCTGTCGGTGCTCCACGTCGTCGGGCCTGAGCCGTATTCCGAGCGGGCGCTGGAGGTGCTGCGTGTCCTGATCGGTTGGGCTCAGTCGTAGTCGGCGGCAGTGGTGCGGAAGGAGACCACCGTGCGGGCGGCGACGTCGAAGCCGAAGGAGAGGAAGGAGCCGTCGTCGAGCTGGACGGTGGTGGGGTTGGCCTGGTCCTCCCAGCCGGAGTTGTACAACGCCAGCGGCCGCTGGTCCGTCCACGGCCCGGACGGGTCGTCGATCAGCACGCCGTACGTCGGCCGCCCCGCCTGGGCGTAGTTGCCGTACGTCATCAGCACCGAGCCGTCGTCGGTGACCAGCAGGTGCGCCGACGACGCGGGCAGGCCGGTCGGCTCCGGGTCGGTCCAGGTCGCGCCGTCGTCGAAGGAGCGGACGAGGGTCGACTCGCTCTCGATCGCCAGCAGGTTGTCGTGCCGCCGGATCTGCATGACCAGCTCGCCGCCGGGCAACCGGACGATGTTCGGCTCGCCGTTGGAGAACCGCTCGTCGTCTTCGACGACGGTGCGCTCGTTCGCCGCGGGGAACGAGCGGCCGCCGTCCGTGCTGCGGGCGACCCGCGCGCCGTACCCGTACAGCGGCTGCAGGATGTCGCCGTTCGGCAGCTCGACGGCGGGACCGTGCTGCCAGGCGCCCGGCTGCGCACTCTCGACCTGTGTGACCTCGGGGAACGTCAGCCCGCCGTCGGCCGAGCGGTAGACGAACGTGCCGAGGTTGCTCTCGGGGCTGGTCGACCAGTCGGTGCGGAACACCGTCAGCAGCACCGTGCCGTCGCGCAGCACGCTGAGCTTCGGGTCGCGGTTGTCGGCGCCGGCGGTGGCCGCGACGGTGACGGGGGCGGTCCAGGTGGCGCCGCCGTCGGCGGAGCGGACCATGCGGACGACGCCGTCGGCCTTCGTGTGCGCGTCGGCGTAGTGGTAGGCCAGCACGATGGTGCCGTCGGCCAGCCGGACGGCGTCGGGGAAGCGCGGCTCGGCGGCGCCCTCCGGCTCCTGCGCGACGACCTGGGCAGGGATCGGCGCGTACGCCTGGATCCGCATCTGGGTCGACCGCGTGACGCCGGTGCGCAGGTCGGTGACGGTGACGGTGACCGGGTGCAGGCCGATGTCGGCGGCGTCGATCGGGGCGCTGACGGCCAGCCGGCCGGGCTCGCCGTGCACGCGGCCCGGGAACGGCTCGGCGACGCCGTCGACGACGACGCTGGCCCGGACCTGCGCGGCCCGCACACCGGGTGCGTCGATGGTGGCGACGACGGTGGACGCCGGGTGCTTCTCGGCGACGTAGGACGGGAGGGCGCCGGTGACGAGCAGCCCTTCGGCCAGCGCCGGGCTGGCCGGGTCGAGCTCGCTCAGGGCGACGTCGTCCAGGTACGCGTCCGAGCCGACCCCGGCCGCGCCGCTGGAGGCCAGCTCGAGGCCGGTGATCGCGGTGCCGCCGGACGCGCGCACCGTGGTACGGAACGACATTCCGTTCACCGTCAGCACGGCCGCGTCGCCGCTCGCGTCGATGCGGACCCGGCTCGGGTGGTCGCGCGCCGTGAGCATCGGGACGGTGGCCAGGCGCAGGTACTGCCGTCCGTCGTAGACCAGGACCTGCGCGGTGGTGCTGCCGCCGTACGCGTACACCGGGGTGATCATGAACCGATACGCGCCGAGCGCCGGGTTGTCGCCGTCGGCGTGCACGGCGAGGAACACCGCCTGCCGCGTCGTGTGCATCGCGAGGTCGAACTCGAACCGCCTGGCAGCGGCGGCGGGGGCGGGAATCTGCAGGCGAGACTGGAGCGTCGCCGTGTAGTCGGCCAGGTGCACCGCGCGGTTCCCGGGCGGCCCGAACGGCGCCTCGGCGACGGTGATGTCGCCCTGCGTGGTGTAGCCGGCGGGCGCCGCGCCGAGCGGCTCGGCGTCGAACGTCCGGACCTCGCCGGACGCGGCGGCCGACGTGCTCACCCCCAGCCCGGCGGCGAGTCCCAGCGCGGCGATGGCGGCGACGACGGCGGTGCGTGGCATGCGTCCACTCCCTGACAAGTCCGGCGGATCGACATGAAACGTCGTGCCACGGTAGCTGTGTGGGCGGGGCCGGGCAAGAGCTTGCCGCGAGATTCGTCCCGGTTCCGCTGCGGTGGCAGCCATCCGGTCCCTACGCTGTGGTCCACGATCGTCGCCGATCACGCTGGAGGGGACATGTCCGAAGCTGTGGTGGTCGAGGTGGTTCCGTATCCCGGTCCCGACGTGTTCGGGGCGGGCAAGGTCAACGACTACGTGCTCCTGGTCGGCTCGGCATTGGTGCTGCGGAGCAAGAAATACCGCGACCTCTACAAGGAAGGTCCCAGCCGCACGTGGTCGGCCACCGACCAGGCCGCCGTCAAGGCGTTCCAGGAGGATCAGGGCTGGAAGGGCACCGACGCCGACGGCATCCCCGGCAAGCAGACCTGGCAGCGACTCGGCCTCGGCTGACGTTCGACGTGCGGCCGCTCACTCGAGGGTGAGGATCGCCGGCCCGAGCCGCAGCACGCCGTCGTCGAGCGGGGTGCAGCGGACTCCGCCGCGGCCGCGGAGCCCGCGGAACGCGCCTGGTGCCAGGGTGACGTCCATCCAGGCGCACGGATTGGCCGGCCGGTTGGCCTGGAATCGGACCGGGCCCGCGCCGGAATCGAGTGCGAACACCGCGCCCGGCGCCGGCCGCCGCGCCGCGAGCTGATCGACCGGGAACCCGCGGATCGTGATGTTGCGCCTGGTCAGCAGCGGATCCAGCGGTTGCTCCACGCCCAGCGACGCGGCGAGGTCGTCCAGTGCGGCCGCGTCGAACACCGTGACGGCGGCGTTGCGGTGCGCCGGTCGGCCGAAGTAGCGGTCGCCGACAAGTCCGAGTCCGGCGCGCACCGTGACCTCCGTCCGGGCGGCGGGCTCCGGATCGGGCCGGGGCCCGTCCTGCGGCCGGCCTTCGTACGCGTGCACCGGTGAGACCAGCAGCGTCACGATCTCGACCGCGTTCATCCGACCTCCGCGGAGCAGTCTAGGTGGCGCCCTTGTAAGTAAGTACTTACTTCTGTCATGCTGCGGGGCATGGCAGAGGTACGCAGTACCGCTTCGCAGCGGCGAGCCGACGCCGTCGCCGTCGCGATGCGGGTCATCGCCGACGACGGCCTGACGACGGGCGCGCTGCAACGCGTCGCGGACGAGATCGGAGTGTCGCAGCCGTACGTCTTCCGGCTCTTCGGCAGCAAGCAGGGGCTGCTGCTGGCCTGCGTCGACGAGGTGGAGGAGCGGGTGCGGACGGCGTTCCGCGCGGCCGCGGCCGACCGGCCCGGCGACCCGATGACGGCGATGGGCGCGGGCTTTCGCGAGCTGCTCTCCGGCGGCGTCACGGGCGGGCTGTGGTTGCAGGCGTCGGCGATCGCCCGGCGCGACGAGGTGGTGGCGGAGCGCTGCCGCGGCGTCATCACCGTCCTCCTCGGCGAGTCGGCCGCGCTGACCGGCGCCGGCGCCGACGACCTCGCCCGGTTCCTGGCCGACGGCGCGCTGGTGGTGCTGCTACAGGCCATCGGCGTCGATCTCGCTGACGGCACGCGGGCGGCCGTCGGCTCCCTGCTGCCCGGTGCGGCGTCGTGAACCGGCTGTTGCTCCCGCTGGCGGCGGTGCAGGGGATGTGGGTGCGTTCGACGTTCACGCTGGCCGAGCCGGTCGACTCGCGGGTGGCGGGCACCGTGGGTGTCGGCGAAGGCGCGCCGCTGCGGGTGGCCGTGCTCGGCGAGTCGACGGCGGCCGGGTCGGGCGTCTCCTCGCACGACGACGGGTTCGCCGGCGCGCTGGCGGGGCTGCTCGCCGGCCGGACCGGCCGCCCCGTCTCCTGGACGGTGGCCGCGCAGCACGGCGCGACGGCGCGACGGGTCCGGCACCGGCTGCTGCCCCGCCTGACCGGCTCGTACGACGTGGCCGTGGTGCTGGCCGGTGCGAACGACGTGCTCACCCGGCGCTCGCCGGCCGACTGGGGCGCCGACCTCGCCGCGATCGTCGACGGTCTCGCGGACCGTTCGGCCTGGGTGGTCGTCGCGGGGGTGCCGCCGTTCGGGCTGTTCCCGGCGCTGCCGCGGACGCTGCGGCGCTACCTCGGTGAGCGGGCGGCCGCCCTCGACGCGGTGTCGCGGGACGTTTGCGCGGTGCGGCCGCGGGCGGCGTGGACGACGGTCGTGTCGGACGGGCTGCCGTCGATGGACTTCTTCAGCGCCGACCGCTTCCATCCGTCCGCGACCGGCTACCACGTCTGGGCCTCCGCCGTCGCCGCCGCGATCCCGTCGCCATGACCCTTCTCCCGTTCGTCGACGAGCGCCAGGTGCTGGTCCCCGCCCCGCCGTCCGCCGTGTGGGCGGCGCTGGGTGAGCAGGTGGGCGACCTGCGCGGGGGAGGCGCGCTGGCGTGGCTGCTCGGGACCACGCCGCGGCGGGCGTCGGGGGTGCCGCTCGTGCCGGGCGCGACGGTGCCGGGGTTCGCGGTGGCGGCGGCGGAGCCGGAGCGGCTGGTCCGGCTGGTCGGGCGGCACCGGTTCTCCCGCTATGCGTTGACGTTCACGCTCGCCGCGACCCCGGGCGGGACCACGGTTGGTGCGCGCACCGAGGCCGCCTTCCCCGGCCCGCACGGCCGCGCCTACCGCCTGCTCGTCATCACCTCCGGCGCCCATCGCCTCGCCGTCGCCCGCCTCCTCCGCGACGTCCGCCAACGCGCCGTCGCAGGCTGATCCACCCGGGCGCGGCGGGGTGGGCGGGGCGCGTGGGTGGGGCGAGCGCGCGCCGGTCGAGGGCGCGCGAGTGTCAGTGCCCGCCCGTAGGGTGGGCCCCGCCCGGGCCGGGAGGGGTCTGCAGACAGTGCACCGAACCGCCGAGGAATGCGTGGTGCGAGTGCGGCCGGCCGAGGCGGAGGGCACCGGGCGCCGATCGAGCGCGCGCGAGTGTCAGTGCCCGCCCGTAGGGTGGGCCCCACCCGGGCCGGGAGGGGTCTGCAGACAGTGCACCGAACCGCCGAGGAATGCGTGGTGCGAGTGCGGCCGGCCGTGGGCTTGTGTGGTGCGAGTGTGGCGGCCGGCCGGATGCACGCGTGGTGAGAGCGCAGCCGGCCGAGGCGGAGGGGCCGATCGAGCGCGCGCGAGTGTCAGTGCCCGCCCGTAGGGTGGGCCCCACCCGGGCCGGGAGGGGTCTGCGGACGGCGCAGCGCAACGTCGGGCGGGCGGTCGGCGCGAAACGTGGCGAACATCGGCGAAACCTCGACGTGACATACGCGTCCTAGCGTCGTCATCATGCACATCGCCGTCGACGACCTGGCGGGGGCGGAGATCGCGGAGTTCCTGGACGAGCACGTCCGCGAGCTGCGGTCCATCACGCCGCCCGAGAGCAAGCACGCCCTCGACCTCGACGGCCTGCGCCGGCCGGGGGTCACGTTCTGGGCGGTCCGCGACGACGCCGGGACGGTCGTCGGGTGTGGGGCCATCTCGCGGCTGGACCAGCAGCACGCCGAGCTGAAGTCGATGCGGACGGCGACCGCCCGCAAGCGCAGCGGCATCGCGTCGCTGCTGCTCGGCCACATCGTCGGCGAGGCGCGGGCGATGGGGTACCGGCGGCTCAGCCTCGAGACCGGGTCGGACGCGTTCTTCCAGCCGGCCCGGCGGCTCTACGAGAAGTTCGGGTTCGACTACTGCCCGCCGTTCGCCGGCTACGGCCCCGACCCGCTCAGCGTGTTCATGACCCGTCCGCTGTGACGCAGATCACAGATCGCGCGGCGTGCTGATCCCGTGACCGGCGGTCTCCTACCGGACGAGGGGTGCAGCCTCCTCCGGGGGTGTGGTGGACGCCGAAGGCCCGGAGGAGGGTGCCCCTCGGGAGAGGAGGCCGCGACATGGCGACGCCGAGGCGGGGGGGGTTCCGGTCGGATCGGCGCAGGTTCGCCGAGGTCCTGACGCCGGCGTTCGCGCGCGACCTGCGCGGCACGCTGATGCAGGTCCAGTGGGCCGCGTCGGCGGCGATCGTGCTCACGCTGCTGGCCGCCGTGCTGGTGGCGGGGCTGCGCGTCCAGCCCTGACCGACTCGAGCGGCGCCCAGCCCCGACGACATCAGCCGCCGGCCGGGCGGTCCGCCTCGAGGACGGCGACCAGCGCGCGCATGGTGTCCAGCGCGCGGGTGAGGTCGCCGAGGTCGAGTTGCGAGCCGATGTGCTCGGCCCACGGATGCTGCACCAGCGAGATGCGGCGGATCGCCCAGTAGCCGGCCTCGGTGCAGGCCAGCAGTTTGGCCCGGCGGTGCGCGGGGTTGTCGCGGTACTCCGCCAGCCCCTGTTCGACCAGCAGGTCGGCCACGCGGCGCACGCCCTGCCGTGACATCCCCATGAGCCTGCCGATGTCGGCGTGGGTGCGCGGCTGGTCGAGGACGCCGCCGAGCACCTGCCACCACGCGGCGGTGATGCCGCCGGCGGCCGCCATGTCCTGCGCGGCCTCCATCAGCCGGGCGTTGAGCCGGAACGTCGTCAACGCGAGGTCGGTGAGCACCTCGCCCGCGGGGGTGGCCGGCTCGGGCTCCGGCCACTCCGCGCGCGGCGGGACCTCCGTCGTCGCCGTCATGCTGCCCGCATGAGCACCGGGAACGCGCTCGCGTCGGCGGCGTGGAACACGGCCTCGTAGGCCTGCAGCGTCTCCTCCGATGCCAGGCCGAGCCGGCTCATCGTCGCCCGGGCGAACTGCACCGGCGAGTCCGGCCCGGCGGTGACGACGTCGCCACCGACGACGGCGCGCGCGTCGACGTAGCGGTCGCGGCCGCCGTAGCCGGGCTGCATGGTGACGTACTCGAGCGCCGCGCTGGTGTGGTCGCGGTCGTCCAGCAGCCCCGCCCGCGCGAGGCCGGCCGTCGCGCCGCAGATGGCGGCGACCGGCACCCGCGCGTCGAGGAACCGCCGGGCGGTGTCGGTCCATGCCTGCCCGCCGCCGGTGTCCCACATCTCCGCGCCGGCCAGCACCAGCAGGTCGCTCGACTCGGGCGCGAGGTCGGCGAGCACCATGTCCGGGACGATGCGCATGCCGCCCATGGTGGTGATCGGCTCGGCCGTCTCGGCGACGGTGACGACGTTCCACGGCGTGCCGGTGAACCGGCCGGTGCGCAGCTCCACGAGCAAGTGCCCGATCTCGGAGTCGGCGAGCGTGTCGTACAGGGCGATGTGCGCTGTCTGTGTCATAGACAACATGTTGTCACTTCGGGAACATGTTGTCAATAGTTCTGTCCGGACATCCTGTGACGATGCCGTCATGGGCTTCCAGACGCCTCAGTACGAACTGGCCGACTATTTGAAGTGGACCGCCGGCGGCAAGATCCAACTGCCGGACTTCCAGCGCGCGTACAAGTGGGAGGACGAGCGGATCAGGCAGCTCCTGGTCACCATCCTCAAGGGTCATCCGCTCGGCGTGGTGATGCTGTTGCACTCCGGCAACGACCAGATCCGGTTCAAGCCACGACCCGTCGAGGGGGTCGTCCTGCCCGACGGCGTCGAAGCGGACTGGCTACTCCTGGACGGCCAGCAGCGGCTCACTTCACTGACCCAGGCGCTCACCGGCGACGGCGTGGTCGCCACCAAGGACAGCCGCGGCAAGCTCCTGCAGCGCCGCTACTACATCGACATGGCGCTGGCGCTCGAGGGCGAAGCGCGGATGGACGAGGCTGTGCGCTCGATCCCCGGAGACGGCATCGTCCGGGAGAACTTCGGCAAGGAGGTCGTCCTCGATCTGTCCGACCCGGAAAAGGAGCGCGCAGCAGGGCTGTTCCCGGTGCGGTTGCTCTTCGGCGGCGCGGCGACCGGCACCTGGATGTTCGCCTGCGAGGACAAGGGGCAGGCCACGCAGTTCTGGGCCGACGTCGTGCAGCCGGCGTCCACCTACAACATCCCGGCCATCGAGCTGGACAAGTTCACCAGCAAGTCCGCGGTGGCTACCGTCTTCGAGAAGGTCAACACCGGGGGACTGCCGCTCAACGTCTTCGAGCTACTTACCGCCGTCTTCGCCGGTGACGCCGCCTATTTCGCCGAGCACGGCACCGACTTCCGACTCAACGACGACTGGACCCGGACCAAGGAACGGTTCGCCGCGCAGCCGGTGCTGAGCGGGGTCGAGAACACCGACTTCCTCCAGGCCGTGTGCCTGCTCGCCACTCTGAAGCGTGCAGCCGCCCACGAGGGCAATGGCAAGCCGCCGGCGGTGTCCGCGCGCCGCGAGGACGTGCTGACGCTGCGGCTCGACGACTATCTGGAGTGGGTGGAGCCGCTGCGCAAGGCGTTCCTGTGGTCGGCCACCTTCCTCGCCGACCATCACATCTTCAGCGCCAGGTTCCTGCCGTACCCGAAACAACTGGTCCCGTTGTCCGTGCTCAAGGTGCTTCTCGGCTCGGATGCCGATCTGCACGGAGTGCGCAAGAGGCTGGGCGAGTGGTTCTGGTGCGGGATCCTCGGCGAGCTCTACGGCGGCTCCATCGAGACGCGCTTCGCTCGCGACGCCGAGCAGGTCCCGGACTGGGCGCGAGGGCGCGATGACGTGGCGCAGCCCCGGACCGTGGCCGACTTCGGGTTCCGAGCGTCTCGGCTGCTCACACTGCGCACCCGCAACGCGGCCGCCTACAAGGGCATCTACGCGTTGATCATCGGTCAGGGCGCTCGCGACTGGATGTTCGACCAGGCCCTCGACAAGGTGCAATACGTCAATCTGGCCGTCGACATCCATCACGTCTTCCCCTATCGGTGGTGTCTCGACAACGGGATCGACCCCGTCCTGCGCGAGAGCATCGTGAACAAGACGCCGCTCTCCGCGGCCACCAATCGCGCGATCGGCGGTGTGGCACCGTCGCGCTACCTGCCGGTTGTCGAGAAGCGGGCCAGCCTGAATTCAGACGACCTCGACAAGCTGCTCACGAGCCATGGGCTCGACGCCGACGCCATGCGTGCCGACGACTTCGACGGGCACTTCCGCAAGCGGCGCGTGGAGATCCTGCGGCTGATCGAGCAAGCGACCGGAAAGCAGGTCCAGGACGATTTCGAGAACGAGAAGCCTGACGAGGCACCCGAGCGGTTCGATCCCGAGGACGTTGCCGTGATGGCGGACATCGACGACGTCGACAGTTGAGGGTGAAGATCATCAATGATCCGACCATCAGGAGAGGGTCGGATCATTGATGATCATGGGCGAGGTCGGCTCAGTCGTACCGGCGCACCATCCGCAGGTTGAGGAACACCATCAGCGCGCCGAACGCCGCCACCACGCCGAACCCGCGGGCCAGCACGTCCCACTGCAGG
Organism: Jiangella sp. DSM 45060; assembly: GCF_900105175.1. NCBI lineage: Bacteria > Bacillati > Actinomycetota > Actinomycetes > Jiangellales > Jiangellaceae > Jiangella > Jiangella sp. DSM 45060. The sequence goes on from NZ_LT629771.1 coordinate 7,266,316, forward strand.
TCCTGCAGGATCAGCGACCGCAGCGCCTCCATGACGTACGTGACGGGGTTGAACGTCGCCGCGATCTCCATGGGCCGGGTCAGCAGCTCGCGCGGCACGAAGTTGGGGGTCAGGAACAGCAGCGGGAAGAACACCAGCCCGCCCGAGTTCGTGGCCGCCGCGCTGCGCGTCTTCAACGCGATGAGCTGCATGAACCCGGCGAACACCATGCCCCACAGCGACGTCAGCACGACCAGCAGCACCAGGCCGGCCGGCCCGCTGGCGATCGTCACGCCGAACGGCAGCGCGATGACGACCAGCGCGACCGTGAGCACCGCGGTCTTCGCGCCCTCGGCGATCAGCCGGCCGACCACCAGCGCGGCGCGCGACACAGGCGCCGCCCGCAGCTTGTCGAAGTAGCCGCCCTCGATGTCCTCGACGAGGTACAGCGCGGCCGAGCCGAACGACGCGGCCAGCAGCAGTGAGCTGGGCAGCTGGAACGCCGCGTACGTCTGCCCGTACAGGAACGGGGTGGAGTCGGACGGGAAGATCCGTCCGGCCTGGCCGAAGTTCACCACCAGGAAGAACACCGGGATGAACAGCGTCGGCGCGAGCGCCTCGGGGGTACGCAGCGACTCGCGGATGGCCCGGCGGCCGAGCAGTTCGGTCTGGACGAGCGCACTCATGCCGTCACCTCCTGGACGTCGCCGGCCACGCGTTCGCGGGTGCGGCCGGTCGCGTCGAGGAACACCTCGTCGAGCGTGGGGTCGGACGCCAGGCCGAGCCGCGCGCGCAGCTCCGCCTTCAGCGACGCCGGCGTGCCGGAGCGCACGATGCGGCCGTCGTCGATGATCGCCAGCCGGTCGCAGAGCTGGTCGGCCTCCTCGAGGTACTGGGTGGTGAGGAACACGGTGGTGCCGCGCTGGTTGATGCGCCGCACCTCGTCCCAGACGCCGAGCCGGCTGGCGGGGTCGAGGCCGGTGGTCGGCTCGTCGAGGAACAGCACCTCGGGCCGGTGCACCAGCGCCGACGCGAGGTCGAGCCGGCGCTTCATGCCGCCCGAGTAGCCCTTGATCCGCCTGTCGGCGGCCTCGGTCAGCTCGACCAGTTCGAGCAGTTCCTCCGCCCGGGCCGCCGCGTCGGCCGCGCCGCTGCCGAACAGCCGCGCCTGCAGCTCGATCAGCTCGCGCCCGGTCTGCCGCGGGTCGAGCCCGGCCTCCTGCAGCGCGACGCCGATGCGCCGGCGGACGGCGTCGGGGTCGGCCGTGACGTCGATGCCGGCGACGCGCGCGGTGCCCGACGTGATGGTGAGCAGCGTGGTGAGCATGCGGACGGTCGTCGACTTCCCGGCGCCGTTGGGCCCCAGGAATCCGAAGACCTCACCGGCGGTGACGCCGAGGTCGACGCCGCGGACGGCGTCGACGGTGCCGGATCGGCCGCGATACTGCTTGACCAGGCCCTCGGCCTCGATCGCGAGAGCGTTCATGGTCCCTCCTCGTGGTCCATGCCACGGGGGCGCACGGTGCGTCCCCCCACCGAGACGTCGAACCGTAACCGCCGATACCGACAAGGTCGGCCGAGGAGATGTCGTCAGCGCACGACGACGGTGACCTGCTGCGCGTGGTTGTTGGCCATGCCCTGACGGTTCCAGGCCTGGTCGACGGGCTGCTCGTGGCCGGCGGCGTCGCGGGCGCGGGCACGCAGCTCGTGCCGTCCGGGGTGGGCCGTCCACTCGAACCGCCACGACCGCCACGCGTACGGCGCCGGCTGCGGGCCCAGCTCGGCCGTCCGCCAGCTGCCGCCGTCGTCGGTGCTGACCTCGACGGACTCGACCGGCGCCCAGCCCGACCACGCCCGCCCGGTCAGCTCGACGACGCCGGGGTCGAGCACGCGGACCCGGCTCTGGAAGTCGGGGACGCCGGGCGGCTGGATCAGCGCCCTGGGCAGGATGCGGGTCACCGGCTCGCCGGGGTCGTCGGCCGCCTGTTTCACCCGGTACGCCGTCACGTTCTGGAAGCCGTCGAACGCCGATTCCAGCACGTCGACGCCGACCAGCCACTTCACGTGCGCCATGCCGTACCAGCCGGGGACGATCAGCCGCACGGGCGCGCCGTGCTGCGGCGGCAGCGGCCCGCCGTTCATCTCGTCGGCCAGCAGGACGTCGTCGCGCAGCGCCTCGGCCAGCGGCAGCCCGCGCTGGTACGTCTGCTCGACGCCGCGTTCGAGGCCGCGGTCGGCGCCGGTGAACGCGACGTCGACGGCGGACGTGGCCACGCCGGCCTCGGCGAGCACGGCCGCCAGCGGTGTGCCCGTCCACTCCGCGGTGCCGACCGCTTCGTCCAGCCACGGCTGGCTGACCGGCCGCGGGCTCAGCCGGGCCCGCCCGTTGCCGGCGCACTCCAGCGTGACGCGGTGGGTCACCCGTGGCCGTGCGCGCAGGTCGTCCAGGCTCAGCGAGAGCGGACGGGCGACCGCGCCGGACACCGTCAGGCGCCAGCCGGCCGGGTCGAGCGCCGGGATGTCGTAGTGCGTCAGCAGGTAGTGCAGGCCGGCCGGGGTGACGTCGTAGCGCAACGCCTCCAGCGGCAGGCCGTGGTTGCGGGCGGCGAGCCGCAGCTCGTCGACCGAGACGCCCTCGCCGGGTTCGGCGACGCGCGCCGGTGCGCTCACCCAGTCCTCGACCGTGCCCATCGTCCAGTCGTACTCCCCGTGGCCCCGGCTGGCAACCGTCCGGGCAGGTCACACGCGGCGTCACACGGCACGGTGGGAGAACGGGGACACGGCTGACACCCGAGGGGGAGCACCATGTCCGATTTCACGCTCGACCAGTTGCGCGAGCAGGTCCGCGGCGCCGTGTACGCGTCCGGCGACGACGGCTACGATCAGGCCCGGCGCGTGTACAACGCGATGATCGACCGGCGGCCGCGGGTCGTCGTGCGGGCCGCCAACACCGGCGACGTCGCGACCGCCGTCCGCTACGCCCGCGCCCATGACCTGGAGGTCGCCGTCCGCGGCGGCTCGCACAGCGTGCCCGGCTTCGGCACCGTCGACGACGGGGTCGTCATCGACCTCGCCGCCATGCGCGGGGTCCGGGTCGACCCGGCCGCCCGGACGGCGCGCGCGGAGGGCGGCGCGACCTGGGGCGACTTCAACGCCGCGACGTATCCGTACGGGCTGGCCACGACCGGCGGCATCATCTCGACGACGGGGGTCGGCGGGCTGACGCTGGGCGGTGGCATCGGCTACCTGGCCCGCGGCCTCGGGTTGTCCTGCGACAACCTGGTCTCCGCCGACGTCGTCACCGCGGACGGCAGCATCCTGGTGGCCAGCGAGCAGGAGAACGCCGACCTGTTCTGGGCGCTGCGCGGCGGCGGCGGCAACTTCGGCGTCGTGACGTCGCTGGAGTTCCAGCTGCACCCGGTGAAGGACATCTACGGCGGGCCGATGTTCTTCTCACTCGACGACGCCGCCGATGTGCTGCGGTTCTACCGCGAGTTCATCCAGGACGCGCCCGAGCAGTTCGGCGGTTTCCCGGCGTACCAGATCGCGCCGCCGCTGCCGTTCATCCCGGAGGCCCGTCACGGCGAGCCGTTCCTGGCGTTCGTGTCCTGCTGGGCCGGGCCGATGGACGAGGGCGAGTCGGTGCTCAAGGAACTGCGCGATGTCGCACCGATCGTCGCCGAACACGTCGGCCCGATGCCGTACCCGGCGCTGAACAGCGCGTTCGACGCCCTGGTGCCGCCCGGACTGCAGCACTACTGGAAGGCGAACTTCGTCCGGGACCTGTCGGACGAGGTGATCGCGGCGCACCTCGACCACGGCCCCAAGGTGCCCGTCGTCAACTCGACGATGCACATCTACCCGATCAACGGCGCGGTCCACCGGGTCGCGCCCGACGCCACCGCCTTCGGCCACCGCGAGGCCACCTTCGCGACGGTGATCGCCGGCATGTGGCCGGACCCGGCGCAGAACGACGCGAACATCGGCTGGGTGCGCGACTACTACGCGGCCACCGCGCCGCACTCGGAGGAAGGCGGCTACGTCAACTTCATGGCCGCCGACGACCAGGACCGGGTCGCCGCCAACTACGGCGGCAACTACGAGCGGCTCCGCGCCGTGAAGCGCGTCTACGACCCGGACAACGTGTTCCACCTGAACCAGAACATCGCACCGTAATTCGGTGGCCGCCGTCGCCTCGGCATTGCGACCATGCATCGCATGGAGCAGTTGTCGAAGCATCTCGTGAACTGGGCCAGCATCCTGGACCCCAAGACGCGTGAGCAGGCCGAGGCGACGGCTGCCATGCCGTTCATCCACCCGCACGTTGCGCTGATGCCCGACGCCCATCTGGGGCTCGGCGCCACGGTCGGGTCGGTGATCCCGACGGTCCGGGCGATCATCCCGGCCGCCGTCGGAGTCGACATCGGCTGCGGCATGATCGCCGTTCGCACGCAGTTCACGCTGGCCGACCTCGCCGGTCGCGACCGCGCCGAACTGCGGCGAGCGGTCGAGGCCGCCGTCCCGCTGGCAGCGGGCAACTACAACAGCGAGCTGACCCCATCGGCGGCCGAGCGGGTCGCAGCGCTCGAGGGCATGCAGGGCGCCGACGCCGCCGACGCGACGGCCGGCAACTGGCGGCTGCAGCTGGGCAGCCTCGGTTCCGGCAATCATTTCATCGAGGTGTGCGCCGACGAAGAGGACCGCGTGTGGCTGTTCCTGCACTCCGGGAGCCGCGGCGTCGGCAACCGCATCGCGCAGCGGCACATCAAGGTCGCCCGCGATCTGTGTGCCCGCTGGTACATCGAGCTGCCGCACCCCGATCTCGCCTACTTGGTCGAGGGCACCGACGAGTTCTGGGCCTACATCCGGCAGATGCGGTGGGCGCAGCGCTTCGCCTTCCTCAACCGCGAGGAGATGATGGACCGGCTGGCCGGATGCCTGTCGGAGTGGGCCGGCGCCGATGTCGTGGAGCACGAGCGCATCAACTGCCACCACAACTACACCGAGCGCGAGCGGCACTTCGGCCAGGACGTGTGGTTGAGCCGCAAGGGCGCCATCCACGCGGGCGAGGGCGTGCCGGGACTGATCCCGGGTTCCATGGGCACGGCGTCGTACGTGGTGACGGGCAAGGGCAACGCGCTCGCGCTGAACTCGTCGCCACACGGCGCGGGCCGCACCCACTCGCGGCGCAAGGCACGCGCCACGTTCACCCACGAGCAGCTGCGCAAGCGCATGGCCGGCATCGAGTGGCGCGACACCGACGCGTTCCTCGACGAGATCCCCGACGCCTACAAGGACATCGACGTCGTCATGGCCGACTCGGTGGACCTCGTCGAGGTGCGGCACACGCTGCGCCAGTTGGTGAACGTCAAGGGGGAGTGACGGACAGGACGGCGACGGCTTCGACCTCGATGCGGTAGCGGGGGTCGGCGAACCCGGCTACGCGTACCAGCGTGCTGGCCGGGTGCGCCGCCCCGGTGAAGTAGCGCGACCGCACCTCGCGCAGCTCGTCGCGGTGGGCCTGGTAGTCCTCGCCGACGTAGACGGTGACCTTGACGACGTCGTCGAGGGTGCCGCCGGCCGCGACGAGCACGGCGCGGAGGTTGGCGAAGACGAGGTCGGCCTGCTCGACGATGTCGTCGGGCATGGTGCCGTCGGGCCGGAACCCCATGATGCCGCTGACGTAGACGGTGCTGCCGCCGGTCACCTTCACCGCCTGGCTGAACTGCCACGTCGGCGCATAGACGTCAGGCGGCGTCACGACCTCGCGGCGCATCAGCCCACCGACCTGACGCCGGCCTCGTACCACGGCGCCCACTTGCGCCGGGCGGCCGAGATGGTCAGCAGCAGACCATTCGCCACGATCACCATGACCAGCACGATCGCCAGCGCCTCGTCCATCCGGAAGTCGAACGCGACCTGCTCCAGCCGGTGTCCCAGCCCGCCGGCGCCGCCGAGGAACTCGCCCAGCACGACGCCGGTGAAGGCGAGCGCCGAGCCGCGCTGGATGCCGGCGAGCGAGAACGGCAGCGTCGCCGGCAGCACGATCTTCAGCCCGAGCGCCGGCCCGCGGAACCCGAAGACGCGGCCGGCCCGGATCAGCGAGCCGTTCACGGTCTCGACCCCCTCCATGGTGTTGAGCAGGATCGGGAACACCGCCAGCAGGAACGCCAGGGCGATCTTCGACGCGCTGCCCAGGCCCAGGGCGAGGATGAACAACGGCGCCAGCGCCACCTTCGGCGTCGAGTAGAGCAGCCAGAGGAACGGCGCCACGGTGAAGTGCAGGACGGGGAACCAGCCGACAGTCAGCCCCACGACCAGCCCGACGACGATCGCGAGCGCCAGTCCGGCGAACAGGTTCTGCAGGCTGAACACGAACGCGTCCCAGAACTCCGGGTCGCCGAGCAGGTCGACGAACGCGGCGCCGACGTCGGTCGGCGGCGGCAGGAACGCCTCCTCGACCAGCCCGAGCCGGGTGACGGCGAGCTGCCAGAACACCAGCAGCACCACGACGACGGCCGCCAGCAGCAGGACGTAGCGCAGGTCGGAGCGACGGCTCATCGTGCCCCCTTCGTCCAGGGCGCCACCCAGCGCCCGACGCCGCCGATCAGCTGGGTCATACCGACGCTCCAGAGGACGACCATCGCGATGGCGGCGAACGACTGGTCGGTCTGGTAGCTGTTCGCCGTCCGGACGATCAGCGCGCCCATGCCCGTCGAGGTGCCGGCCAGCTCCGCGACGATCAGCGCGATCGTCGCCATCACCGCGCCCTGCCGCATCCCGGCGATGAGGAACGCCACCGTCGACGGCAGGAACACCTTGCGGTACAGCTGCAGCCGGCCGCCGCCGTACACGCGGGCGGCGTTGACGAGCGACGGGCTGGTGGTGCGCATGCCGGCCGACACGTTCAGCAGGATCGGGAACAGCGCGCCCATGACCACCAGGAACACCACCGGCCCGGTGCCGAACCCGAACCACGCCAGCGCCAGCGGCTGGTACGCGAGCATCGGCGTCGCGTAGATCGTCCAGGCCATCGGCCCGACGACGCGGTCGACGGCGAGCGACGAGCCCATCAGCAGCCCGAGCGGCACCCCGATCACCGTCGCCAGCCCGAAGCCGGTCAGCCAGGACCGGATCGACGTGGCGATGTGCTCACCCAGCTGCCCGGACGCCAGCAGTTCGTCGAACCCCTCCAGGATGCTCAGCGGCGGCGGCAGGAAGATCGGGTTGACCACCCGCCACGACCCGACGAGGAGCTGCCAGAGCGCCAGCACCACCAGCACCTCGCCGGTGACGATCAGCGCCTTGTACCGAGGGTCCAGGGCGGCCAGCCGGGCCGCGAGGCTCGGCCCCGCGGCCCGGGATGGACCGGACGCGACGGACGTCACGGGTAGACCAGCTCCTCAGAGGGCATCGCGGCCTCCAGGCCGAGCAGCTCCTGCGCCTTGTTCAGGTAGGACAGGTCGACGTGCTCGTCGAACGGCAGCGGGTCCAGCTGCTGTGTCTCGATGGTGGTGTCCCACGCCTCCTGGTCGAAGTACAGGTTCGGGCAGGCCAGGTGCCCGTCCAGCACCCACGGGTGGTCCTGCACACGCAGCTCGTCGACCTCGAAGTCGTTGGCCGCGTAGATGTCGAGGATCTCGTCCTTGTTCTCCGGGACCTCGCCGACGCCGGGCGCGAGGATGTGCTCCAGCGACTTCATGGTGGCGCGCAGGAACCGGACCGCCGTGTTCGGGTTGTCGGCCAGCCAGCCCTTGCCGGCGACGTGCAGGTCGTTGGCCCACGGCCGCAGCGCCTCGACGACGATGTTCGCGCCGTACTCGTCCAGCGCGGGCCGGTCGTCGCCGTAGAACGGGATCAGGGAGACGCGGTCGGTGACGAAGAACTCGCGCCAGGTGGCGGAGTCGGGGCCCGGGTAGACGATGTCGACGTCGACGCCTTCGAGGTCCCAGCCCTCCTCCTTCAGCACCCGCTGGCGCTGGAACTCGGCCGGGTCGCCGGTGGTGCCGGCCAGCACGACGTCGGTGCCGGCCAGCTGGTCGACGGAGGTGACGCCGGGCTGCACGGCGAAGTCGAAGTTCTGCCGGCAGAAGTGCCCGGCGAGCGGCATGACGCCGACCCCCGCGCGCACCGCTTCGATCACCGCGCCGGCACTTTCCACGCCGATGTCGGCGCTTCCGCTCGACACCGCGGCATTGACGTTGTCGGCGGTGATCACTTCCACGGAAAGACCTTCGTCCTCGTAGAAGCCCAACTCCGTGCCCACGACGTACATGGAGTACATGGTGATGTCCGGAAAGGGGATCGCGACGGTGATTTCGGTGTCCTCGGCGGCTCCCGGTTCGCCGTCACCGAGGTCGGCCGCCTCGACCGGATCGTCGTCCCCGGCCGTAGACGGCACGTCGGTGCAGGCCGCGAGCGTGATCATGGCCGTGCCGGCGATCATGGCGACTGGCAGCACCAGTGATCTGCGCATTTCACATCTCCGTTCCACGAGGTTCCGCCGATGCCCACCGGGGTTCCGGGCCGATCAGTATTCGGATCACCATATTGATTGCGCGGCCGGAGTCGAGGCCCGCGTTCTCCCCATTCCCGTATCACGCGATGCGGATTTCGCTCGGTACGTTTCCTTCCGCCGGTCGCCGCTTTTTCCTACGCTCGACCAAACGCATCGCAGATCGACGGGAGACACCGCATGGGCATCTCGCTCGCCACCGAGGCCGGCCAGCCGCCGGGGCGCCGCCCGCAGGACCGCCGGCCGCTCATCAGCGTCCGCGGCCTGTCGGTCCGCTACGGCGCCGGCCGGAAGGGCAAGCAGGTGGTCGCGATCGAGGACGTGAACCTCGACGTGTTCCCGGGTGAGGTGCTGACGGTGCTCGGGCCCAGCGGCTGCGGCAAGACCACGATGATGAACACCGTCGCCGGCATCGTGCCCGCGACGGAGGGCACGGTCACGGTCGACGGCGCGCCGGTCACCGGCCCCGGGCCGGACCGCGCGGTCGTCTTCCAGGACTACGCGCTGATGCCGTGGCGGACGGTCGCGGCGAACGTGCGCTTCGGCATGGAGATGCAGACGAAGCTGCGCGGCCGCGACGCCGACCGGCAGGTGAAGGACGCGATCGAGCTGGTCGGGCTGACCGGCTTCGAGAACGCCTACCCGCGTGAGCTGTCCGGCGGCATGCAGCAGCGGGTCGGCCTCGCCCGGGCGCTGGTCGCCGAGCCGGCGATCCTGCTGATGGACGAGCCGCTCGGCGCGGTCGACGCGCTCACCCGCGAGGTCATGCGCGGCGAGCTGGAGCGGATCATCTCCACGACCGGCAAGACGGTCATGTTCATCACGCACAGCATCGAGGAGGCGATCCTGCTCGGCGACCGGGTGGCGGTGTTCAGCCGCCATCCCGGCACGGTGGCGGAGATCCTCGACGTCGACCTGCCCCGCCCGCGCTCCGAGCGGGCCGCCCAGGGCGACTCGCGCTACGTCGAGCTGCGCAACCACCTCTGGGACGTGCTCGAGAACGACGCCCGCGACGCCGCGAAGGACCAGCGGTGATGACCGGCGCGGCGGTGGTCGCGCCGGGCGGGGCCGACGGTGTCGTCGTCGGGCCGCTGCCGCTGCCGCGCCCGGCCGCCGGCGAGGTGCTGGTCGCGGTGCGGACGGTCGGCGCGAACCACCTCGACCTGCACGTCATGAACGGACGGGGTCCCGGTGCGGCGGCGCGGCTGCCGCTGGTCCCCGGCATCGACCCGGCCGGCGAGATCGTCGAGCAGGGCCCGGACGTGCCCGGCGACCGGCGCGGCGAGCAGGTCGTCGTCAAGCCGAACATCGCCTGCGGGACCTGCCGGTACTGCCGGGCCGGCGAGGACGCCGACTGCACCGACCAGCGGGTCGTCGGCGGGCACCGCGACGGCGGCGCGGCGCAGTACGTCGCGGTGCCGGCCCGCGCCGCGATCCCCATCGGCGGGCTCGGCCACGCCACCGCCACCGCCGCCGTGCACAGCGTCCCCATCGCGCTGCACGCCATCGCGGCGGCCGGCGGCATCGAGGCCGACGCGACGGTCCTGGTCACCGGCGCGACCGGCGCCATCGGATCGGCCGCCGTGCAACTGGCCCGGCACGCCGGCGCGCGCGTGCTCGCCGCGTCGACGTCGGCGGACGTCACGACCGCGGGCGCCGAGCCGCTGCGCTATGCCGAACCGGACGACCTGCCGGAGCTGGTCGCGGCCCGTGCACCCGGCGGTGCGGACGTCGTCGTCGACGGCACCGGCCGGGCCGACGTGCTGACGGCGGCGGCGCGCTGCCTGGCCTGGCGCGGCCGGCTGGTGCTGTGCGCCGCGTCGTCCGCCGGGCAACTGCGGCTGGACCCGCGGATGTTCTACCAGCGGCGGCACACGGTCGTCGGCGCGGCGTCGGCCGGCTACGAGGACGTCGTCCGGGCCCTGGAGCTGGTGGCCGCCGGCGTCGTCGTCCCCGAGATCGCCGCCGAGTATCCGCTGGCCGAGATCCACGCCGCCTGGGCGGCCCTGGGCGACCGCGGCCGGCGCGGGAAGGTCGTGATCCGTGTCCGATGAGCTGACCAACGCACCGCACCTGCGCGAGGTCGTGCTGTCGACCCGCGAGCGGCTGTCCCGCGAGCCCGGCGCGGCGCGCATGCGCCCCTGGGTGTCCACCCGGCTGGAGCAGGATGTGCGGGCCGTCGCCCGGTTCATGCAGTACGACCAGCCGTACGAGTTCCGCTGCGACGAGTCGGTCGCCCGGGCCGGCCTCGGCTCGGCGCCCAGCCCGATGCGGTACCTGCTCAGCGGGTTGGCGTTCTGCCTACAGGTCTGGTGCGCGAAGGTGGCCGCCCTGCACGACGCGGCCCTGCATGAGCTGCAGATCGATGTACGCACCCTGCTGGACATGCGCGGCGAACACCTGGTCGACGACGTCCCGGCACACCCGCAGTGGTTCGTCCTCGACGTGCGGCTGCGCAGCCCCGCGTCGCCCGACGCCGTCATCTCCGTCGTCCGGGAGGCCGCGCGCCGCTGCCCGGTCACGTCGCTGGTGCGAGCGGCCGTCCCCGTGCACCTGCTGATCACCCACAACGGCACCACCACGTACGACGACCGACCCGATGAGCTGAGCGAGGAGCACGAGGAGATGACGACCCGATGACCGGCCCGCTGGCCGGCCTGCGCGTGATCGAGCTGGCCCAGTACATCTCCGGGCCGTTCGCCGGCAAGCTGCTGGCCGACCTCGGCGCGGACGTGCTGAAGGTGGAGTCGCCCAGCGGTGACCCGATGCGACGGTGGGAGGGCGGCGACGCCGACACCAGCCCGCAGTTCGCCGCGTACAACCGCAACAAGTCCGGCCTCGTGCTGGACCTCAAGACAGACGCCGGGCGGGACGAGCTGACCCGCCTGGTGGCGACGGCGGACGTCCTGATCGAGAACTTCCGGCCCGGCGTCACCGCCCGCCTCGGCGTCGGCTACCCCGAGCTGGAACGGGTCAACCCGCGGCTGATCGTCTGCTCGATCACCGGGTTCGGACCGGACGGCCCGTACGCCGGCCGCCCCGCGTACGACACCGTCATCTCCGCGCTCAGCGGTATGTACAGCCAGGTCGTGCCGGCCGGAACGATGCGCCCGCTCGGCCCGGCCTTCTCCGACCTGCTGTCCGGGATGTCCGCCGCGCAGGCCGTCCTCGCCGCCCTGCACGCCCGGCAGCGGACCGGGCGGGGCGAGCACGTGGAGGTGTCGATGCTCGGCTCCGTCGTCGACTTCCTCACCGAGCCGGTGTCGACGTACCTGCGCACCGGCGAGGTGTCCCAGCCGGACAGCCGGCCGCGGCGGGCCCAGGCGTTCGCCTGCGTCGGCTCCGACGGCGGCGCGTTCGTCGTGCACCTGTCGGTGCCGGAGAAGTTCTGGACCGGACTGCTGGACGTGCTGGAGCGGCCCGACCTCGCGCACGACCCGCGCTTCGCCACCCGCGAGAACCGGGTGCGGCAGTACGACGCGCTGGACGCGGTCCTCAAGGAGATCACCGCCGCCCGGCCGCGGGAGCACTGGCTGCGCCGGCTGACCGCCGCCGACATCCCGCACGCCGCGCTCAACGGCGTCGAGGACCTGCTGGCCGATCCGCAGGTCGCGCACCTCGCGCTGACCGAGCCAGTGGCCGAGGCGGACGGCCGCGAGGTGTTGCAGCCGCGGTTGTCCACCGTCTTCCACCGCAGCGGCGCGCCCGGCTACCGGCCGGCGCCGCCGCTGGCGGCCGGCGAGGCGGTGGCGTCGTGACGGTGCCCCGCGACCTCGTCGCCGTCGACGTCCACACCCATCCGCAGACCGAGGAGTTCCTCGCCGCGATGGGCCCGCGCCGGACCCAGATGGCGCAGCACTTCCGCCAGCAACGGCCGGTCGTCTCGTTCGCCGAGCAGGCCGACCAGTACCGGTCGCGACGGATGATGGCGGTGATCGTCAACTCCGATTCCGAGACCACGTCCGGCATCCGCGGCGCGCCGAACGACCTGCTCGGCAAGGCGCAGGCCGACCATCCCGACGTCTTCCTCGCCTTCGCCGGGATCGACCCGTGGAAGGGCGCGGCGGCCGTGGCCGAGATCCGCCGCTGCCACTCCGAGTACGGCATCGCCGGCGTGGGCGAGCTGAACCCCTCGCGGCAGCGGTTCCTCCCCAACGACCGGAGGTTCTTCCCGATCTGGGAGACCTGCGCCGAGCTGGGGCTGGTCGTGATGTTCCACGGCGGCTTCCCCGGCGCCGGCGCCGGGACGCCGGGCGGCGGCGGGCACCGCCTGGAGAACGCCCGTCCGATCCCGTACGTCGACGACGTCGCGGCCGAGTTCCCCGACCTGCGGATCATCTCCGCGCACCCGGCGTGGCCATGGCACCTGGACAACATCGCGATGGTCTGGCACAAGTCCAACGTGTACCTGGACCTGTCCGGCTGGGGGCCGAAGTACCTGCCGCCGGAGGTCGTGCGCTACGCCGACTCGGTGATCAGCGACCGCGTGCTGTTCGGCACCGACTGGCCGGTCCTGACGGCGGAGCGCTGGCTGGCCGAGTTCGACGAGCTGGGCTGGAAGGACACGTCGCGGCGGAAGATCCTGCGCGACAACGCGCTGCGGCTGTTCGGCCTGTCCGAGGGGGAGTGACGTGGCCGAGCTGGTGCTGACCGCGGCGACGCCGCACAACCCGCTGCTGTGGCGGGTGCTGACCGACCCACCGCCGGACGACCTGCGCGCCGTGGCGGCCAACTTCGCCCGCATCCGCGCGGCGCTGGAGGCCGCCGCCGTCGACGTCATCGTGGTGATCGGGACCGACCACATCAGGCAGTTCTACTCCGACAACAACCCGGCGTTCGTGATCGGGCTGGGCGACGAGTACCACGGGACGTTCGAGAACGAGGTGCGCACGTTCGGGCTGCCGTACCGGGAGGTCCGTGGCCACCGGGCGCTGGCCGAGGCGATCGCCGGGCGCGAGCTGCTGACCGGGCCGATCGACTTCGCCGTCAGCCACGAGTGGCGGCTGGACCACAGCTTCGTGCTGCCGCTGCTCTACCTGACGCCGCAGTTCGACGTGCCGATCGTGCCGATCCACGTCAACGGCGTGCTGCCGCCGCTGCCGGGGGCGGACCGCTACGTCGCGCTGGGCGAGCAGGTGCGCGACGGCATCGCCCGCTGGGACTCCGGCGCGCGGGTCGCGCTGCTCACGTCCGGGCACATGGCGACGGAGATCGGCGGGCCGCGGCAGTTCCTCGGTGGTGCGTCGTCCGACTCCGGGTTCGACGCCGAGGCCGTCGGCTGGATGCGTGACGGCGACCTCGACGCGGCCGTCGCCGGGTGCACGTACGAGCGGGTCACCTGCGCCGGCAACATGACCTACCAGTACGTCAACGTCGTGGCCGCGCTCGCCGCCGCCGGTGGCCGGCCCGCCGACCTCGCCGAGGCGACGCCGTCGCGGTTCGCCCCCAGCCCCTTCTTCCTGTGGACCGAGCCATGAGCGCGTACATGATCAACAAGTTCATGCGCGCGGTGGAGATGAGCGACGACGCCGTCCGCGGCTACGTCGCCGACCCCGCCGCGTTCGTCGCGGCGTGGCTGGGTGGCGCGCCCGGGCCGGACCAGCGTCCGGACGACCGCGTACTCACCGAGGCGGAACGGGCGGCGTTCGAGGCCCGCGACTACGCGGCGCTCTACGCGCTCGGCGCCCACCCGTACCTGCTGTGGCACTTCACCGAGGCCGTGTACATCCACGAGACGTCGTGGCCCGAGCTGAACGAGCGCTACCGTGAAGCCGTACGCCCGCACGGATACCCGGACGCCATCGTGTGACGTGCGGGCACGAGGATGAGGCATGGAGCTGGAGGACCTCACGGCGTACATCGCCGTCGTCGAGCACAACGGATTCCGGCGCGCGGCCGAGGCGCTGTACGTCTCGCAGCCGTCGCTGACCCGGCGCATCGCCCGGCTCGAACAGGAGCTGGGCGTGCTGCTCCTGGAGCGCAGCCGCCACGGCGTCAAGGTGACGACCCAGGGTGACGCGCTGCTGTCCACCGCCCGCCGGGTGCTCGCGACGGTCGAGGAGGCCCGCGCCGTCACCAGCGGCGCGTGGTCGCACACCATCGTCGTGGCCTGCACGCCGACCGCCGTCAGCACCTACCTCACCGACTTCCTGGCCGACTGGATCCCGCGGCACCGCTCGACCCGGGTCCGGCTGATCGAGGACACCCCGATCCGCACCCGGCAGCGGCTGATGGATCACGAGTGCGACGCCGCCATCGCGTCGCCGCCGATGCCGCGCGAGGTCGACAGCCTGCCGATCACCCGGGTCGAGGTCGGCGCGCTGATCCCGAGCGGGCACCGGCTGAACGAGCCCGGCCCGCTGCGCGTCACCGAGCTGGACCGCGAGCCGGTGCTCGTCACCGGCGAGCAGTTCCGCACCAGCAAGCTGCTGCGCTCGGCCTGTCAGATGGCCGGCGTCCAGCCCGAGGTGATCTTCGAGTGCAGCGCCGGCCAGACCATCGCGGCGCTCGTGGCCGCCGGCGTCGGCATCGGCGTCCTCAGCGACGCCGTCGACAGCCGCAGCAGTGACCTGCTCACCCGCCCGCTCTGCGACGCCGACGGCCGGCGGCTGGCCTTCGACCTCGCGATCAACTGGGTGCGCGGCCGGACCCTGCACCCGATGGTGCACGAGTTCGTCCACGACCTGTCCGCGTTCACGCGTCAGCTGCGGGAGTCATAGCTCGAGGTCGGCGACGACGGCGAAGTGGTCGGACGGGTGCAGGCCCTCGACCGCCTCGCCGACGACGGCGGCGTGCCGGACCTCCGGCGGCGGTCCGCCGGCGGACGGGCGCAACAGCACGTAGTCGATGCGCCGGTTCAGCTGCTTCGTCGCGCCCAGCGGGGCGATGGGCAGCGCGGCGCTCAGCGTGACGCCGTCGCCGTCCGCACCGCTCTGTGTCCACGCGTCGACGATCCCGTCGTGGCCGGTGAGCGCCGCGAGCTCCGGGGTGTCGGGTCCGGCGTTGAGATCGCCGAGCAGCAGCACCGGCAGCGCGGCGCCGAGCCCGCCGAGGTCGTCGAGCAGCCGGGCCAGCTCCCGCGTCTGCGCCAGGTGGTCGGCGGCGAGGTGCGCGTGGTGCTCGGCGCACACGCAGACGACGTGCAGGACACCTCCGGGATGCTCCACGGCGGCGACCAGCGCGACCGGGGCCGTCGCGCGGCTGGACGGCATGCGGTGCGTCCACGCGTGCCGGATCGGCCAGCGGCTGAGGATCGCCAGCCCGAGGTCGACGCCGTCGTGGCCGGGCTCCTCGACGGGGTCGGGCAGCGACGGCCCGCCGAACACCGAGTACAGGCCCAGCGGCGCCGCCAGCACCTCGGCCTGCGACGATTCCCGGCCGGCCCACGACTCCTGCAGGCCGACGATGTCCGGACGGTGCGCGGCCAGGGTCGCGGCGATGCCGATCTGCCGCTCCCGCCACCGCTCGCCGAACTGCCACCAGACGTTCCACGTCATCGCGCGCACGCTGCCCATGCGCGGTGCGTACCCGGAAGCCCGCGGGCCGATCGGTCAGACCCAGCCGCGCCGGGCTGCCTGCATGCCGGCCTGGAACCGGGTCTCGGCGTCGAGCAGCTGCAGCAGCCGCTGCATCCGCCGTCGCACGGTGCGGACGCCGACCTCGAGGTCGCGCGCGATGGCTTCGTCCTTCGCGCCGCTGACCAGCAACGACAGCAGCCGCCGGTCGTCGGCGGAGAGGTCCGGGCCGGCTGGGGAGGCCGGGGCGGCGGCGGTCAGCGGCAGCGCCCGCTCCCAGAAGAACTCGAACAGCATGACCATGGCGTCCAGCAGCGTGGACCGGCGGATGACGGCGCTCTGCGGGATGTCGGAGTCCAGCGTCAGCGGGATCAGCGCCACCCGCCGGTCGAAGACGGCGAGCTTCAGCGGCAGGCCGGGCAGCACCCGCGCGTCCTCGCCGGCGTCGCCGAGCGCCCGCACGTACGCCGTCGCGTCCTCGCGCAGCAGCGACTCGGGCGCGTACACCGTCCGCGAGGTGACGTTGCGGGCCAGCACCGACTGCTGCTGCGGGTTGTCCGGCGGCGCGGCGTACGGCGGGCGGTCGAACAGCAACAGCTCACTGGTGCACGAGCTCTGCAACTCCTCGAACCGCTGCGCCACCGCGGTGGCGCCGGTGAGGATCTCGACCAGCGCGCCGGGGTCGTCGTGGCGGCCGATGCGGTACTCGGCGCTGAGCTCGGCGGTCATCGCCAGCGCACCGAGGAGCTCCTGCTGGCGCTGGTGGACCAGGCTCTCGATGGCGGTCTCGGGCGTCACCGGCGCGTAGCGGCGCGGCCGGGCGCCGACGGGCCGGACGAAGCCGAGGTCCTGCAGGCGGCGCAGCGACGCCGTCAGCTCGGCCCGCCGGGGCGTCAGCTCCGCGAGGTCGGCCAGCGAGCCGCCGGGCCGCACCAGCAGCGCGCGGTAGACGCGTTCGTCCAGCTCGGAGACGCCGAGAGAGCCGAGTGGCCGGGGTTGGGGTCGAGTCACACCTTTCCCATCGGATGTCCTGAACCGGACGTTGTCCGCTGCGGGCCAGCGCCGAGTATAGACGGCGGCCCACCGCGACTGGCAGCGTGAACGCGCCCCCGACGCCTCCCGAGCCGGGGCGTGGGGAGAGGCTGACGTGCGCACTCACGAGCGGGTTCGATGGTTCACGACGGCGTCCGCGGCGGCCGCGCTGCTGCTCGCCCTGGTCCCCGCCGCGGACGGCGCGCAGACGGCCGCCGCGGAGCGGAAGATCGCGCCGGAGCTGCGCGACACCCTGGCCGAGGGGGCGCCGAGCGACCTCGTCATCGAGTTCGCCCAGCCCGACGGCCTGGCCGGTGAGCTGACCGCGGCCGCCGCCGTCCCGGACTGGACGGCGCGCGGCGAGGCCGTGGCCGGCGCGCTGCGGGACGCGGCACAGACCAGCCAGGCGGACGTCGTGGCCGAGCTCGAGGCGCGCGGGGTGCGCTACGAGTCGTTCTGGATCACCAACACGATCATCGTCGAGGGCGCGTCGGAGCAGCTGGCCGCGGTCGCGGTGGCCGACGGCGCCGTCACCGCCGTGCGCGAGCCGGACACCGTAGCGCTGGAGGAGCCGGTCGCGGCCGCGCCAGTCCGCACTGCGGCCGCCACCGGCGTCGAGTGGGGCGTCGCGAACATCCGCGCCGACCAGGTCTGGGAGCAGGACGGCGTCACGGGCGAGGGCGTCGTGGTCGCGAGCATCGACTCAGGCGCCCAGTTCGACCACCCGGCGCTGGTCGGGTCGTACCGCGGCAACCGCCACGACGGCACCTTCGACCACGCCTACAACTGGTGGGACCCGTCGAACGTCTGCGGCGACCCGTCCACCGCGCCGTGCGACAACGTCGGCCACGGCAGCCACACCATCGGCACCATGGTCGGCGACGACGGCGCAGGCAACCGCATCGGCGTCGCGCCGGGCGCCACGTGGATCTCGGCCAAGGGCTGCGAGTTCGACGGCTGCAGCGAGTTCGGCCTGACCTCGGCGGCGCAGTGGGTGCTGCAGCCGACCGACCTCGACGGCCGGAACCCGGACTCCGCGCGCCGCCCGGACATCGTCAACAACTCGTGGAGCGGCCCGGCCGGCGACGACTGGTTCCGCGACATCGTCAGGGCCTGGCGGGCGGCCGGGATCTTCCCGGTGTTCTCCAACGGCAACACCGGACCGGCCTGCGGCACCGCCGGCGCGCCGGGCGAGTACGCCGAGGTCTACGCCGTCGGCAACCACAACGTCAACGACCGCATCTCGTTCGACTCCAGCCGCGGCCCCGGCACCGGCGGCGACACCAAGCCGGACATCTCCGCGCCGGGCACCGCGGTGCGCTCCAGCGTCCCGGGCGGCGGCTACGCGGTCTACAGCGGGACGTCGATGGCCGCGCCGCACGTCGCGGGCACGGTGGCGCTGCTGTGGTCGGCGGCGCCGTCGCTCGCCGGCGACGTCGACGCGACCCGGCGGCTGCTCGACGACGGCGCGCGCGACACCGACGACACCAGCTGCGGCGGCACCGCCGACGACAACAACGTGTACGGCGAGGGCCGGCTGGACGCGCTCGCCGTCATCGCGTCGGCGCCCACCCGCGACGTCGGGACGCTGAGCGGCACCGTCACCGACGCCGCCACCGGCGCGCCGGTCGAGGGCGCGGAGCTGTCCGTCACCGGGCCGGCGTCGCGCGGCACGGCCACCGACGCGAGCGGCGCGTTCCGGCTCAGCCTGTCGGCCGGCAGCTACGACGTGACGGTGTCGGTGTTCGGCTACGCGCCGGTGCGGCTCGACGGCGTCGTCGTCGCCGCCGATGCCACGACGGTCGAGGATCTCGCGCTGACACCGCTGGAGCGGGTCGCCGTGAGCGGCGTCGTCACGGACGGGTCCGGCGCCGGCTGGCCGCTCGACGCGCGGGTCGACGTCGACGGGACGCCCCTGACGACGGTCACCGATCCGGTCACCGGCGCGTACGAGCTGCAGGTACCGGTCGGGGCCGCGACGCTGACCGTGACGCCGCGCTACCCCGGCTACCTGCCGGAGACGACGACCCTCGACCTGACCGCCGCGACGACGGCGGACGTCGCGGTCGCCGTCGACCCGGACACCTGCGTCGCGCCCGGCTACCGCCGCGGCTCCGGCGGGCTGCACGAGTCGTTCGACGACGCCGCGACGCCGGCCGGCTGGAGCCTCGTCGACCACGCCGGCACCGGCCAGGGCTGGACCTTCGACGACCCCGGCGGGCACGGCAACCGCACCGGCGGCGGCGGCGGGTTCGCCGTCCTCGACAGCGACGCCTACGGCGAGGACGGCGAGCAGGACGCGTCGCTCGTCGCGCCCGCCGTCGACCTCAGCGGCGTGGACCGGCCGGTGCTGGAGTTCCGCACGGACCTGCAGCACTACTGGTTCGAGCGGGGCGACGTCGACGTGTCGGTGGACGGCGGGGCGACCTGGCAGAACGTCTACCGGCAGCGGGCCGACCTGCGCGGCCCGGCGGTCGTGCGGGTGCCGGTGCCGGCCGCGGCGGATCGCTCCGGCGTGCTGGTGCGGTTCCACTACGTGGGCGGCGAGCACACCTGGTGGTGGCAGGTCGACGACGTGTACCTCGGCGACAGCGGCTGCGAGGCGGCGCCCGGCGGGCTGGTCGTCGGCGACGTCACCGGAACCCATACCGGTTCACCGGTGGCCGGCGCCGAGGTCACCGCCGGTGCGGGCGCCGCCACGACGGCCGAGGACGGGCGGTACTGGCTCTTCGCCGCCGCGGGACGGCAGCGGGTGACGGTGTCCGGCGGCGAGCTGGCGCCGTCGGTCCAGACCGTGCGGGTGGCGGCCGGCGCGGTCACGCCGTACGACGTCGCGCTCGGCGCCGGTCGCCTGGAGGCCACGCCCGCCGTCGTCGAGGCGACCGCCGGCCGGCCGGGCGTCGTCACCGCGACCTTCACCGTCACCAACACCGGCGACCGGCCGGCGGGCTTCCGGCTGGAGGAGCGCGACGGCGCCGGCTTCGCGTCGGCGCCGCCGGCCGCGGCCGACGCCGCGCCGCGGGCCGACGCCGTCCGCCGGGTGCCCGCCGAGGTGAGCCCGCTGCCCGGTGGCGCGCGGCCCACTCCGGACGCTGCGCGCGGGGCGAGGCTCGACGCGGCGCCCTGGGTGGACCTGGCCCCGTACCCGACCCGGGTGAAGGACAGCGTCGCCGGGGTGCTGGACGGACGGCTGTACTCGTTCGGCGGCTCGCTGGGCGACGGCCCGCCGCTGCGCACCGCCTACACGTACGACGAGGCGGCCGGGAGCTGGGCGCCGCTCGCCCCGTTGCCGACGGGGCGGCAGAAGCCGGCCGGGGCGTTCCTCGGCGGCCGGTTCGTCCTCAGCGGCGGCTGGGGCGACGACCTGCGGCCGGTCGCCGCGACGTCGATCTACGACCCGGCCACCGATACGTGGTCCGAAGGCGCGCCGAACCCGTCGCCGTGGGCGGCGTCCGGGACGGCGGTGCTCGACGGGCAGCTGTACGTCGTCGGCGGCTGCGCGGCCGAGACCTGCGGCAACACCGACGTGCTGCGCTACGACCCGGTCGCCGACGCCTGGACCCGGCTGGCCGACTACCCGCAGAACACCGCCTGGACCTCGTGCGGCGGCATCGACGGGCGCGTGTACTGCGCGGGCGGCATCGGTCCGGGCAGCGACAGCCTGTCCGCCTACGTCTACTCGCCCTCGGAGGATGAGTGGACGCCGGTGGCGGACCTGCCGCTGGACCAGTGGGCCGCGGCGTACGCCGTCGTCGACGGGCGGCTGATCGTGTCGGGCGGGGCAGCCGAGCGGTCGTCCGTCATCACCAACGAGACGCACGCCTACGACCCCGGCACCGACACGTGGACCCGGCTGCCCGCCTCGGGCTACGCGCTGTACCGGACGGCCGGCGCCTGCGGATTCGTCAAGGTCGGCGGGTCGGACGGCGTCTACTACGGCGACCTGGCGGTCGAGCGGCTGCCCGGCTACACCGACTGCGCGCCGTCGGCGGACCTGCCGTGGCTGCGGATCGTCAGCCCGGCCGGGGAGCTGAGGCCGGGCGAGAGCCGGACCGTGCGGGTGCTGCTGGACGGGCGCCGGCTCGCGGCCGGCGAGTACCTGGCCAGCCTGCGCGTCGACGAGTCGACGCCGTACGCGACGCCGCCGGTGGTGGTGCGGCTCACCGTCGGGTGATGGCCCGCACCGACGCCGGGACGGCGATGCCGTCGCGCAGGTCGGGCGCCGGGACGGGGTCGCCGTAGCCGCGCCGCAGCGGCACGACGCCCGCCCACGCGGGACCGCCGACGTCCTCGGGGAGGTCGTCGGGCCAGCGCTCGGACACCTTGAGCGACCAGTCGGCGATGGGCAGCGCGAGGATCAGCGTGGCGGCCAGCTCGCGCTTGGTCGGGCGGCGCAGCTCGCCGGAGCGGCCCGGCAGGATGCGGTCGACCAGCACGTCCAGCGCCCGCTCGCGGTCGTCGCCGTCGACGGGCGTGAACCGGCCGAACAGCACCGCGCTGCGGTAGTGGAAGGACGACTCGAACCCCGACCGCGCCACCACGACGGCGTCCATGGCCGTGACGCTGACCGACGCGGGCGCGCCGGCGCCGAGCGCCCGCAGCCACGACGAGCCGGTGGACCCGTGCACCAGCAGGTGGTCGCCGTCGCGGGCCACCAGCGTCGGGAACGCCACCGGGTAGCCGTCGACCACCACCGACACGTGCCCCAGCAGCACGTCGGCGAGGAGGTCGTGCAGCGCGGCGAGGTCGTGGACCGCCTTGTCGGACATGCGCGTCAGGCGGGTCGGCGGGTTCGTCACCATCGGGGCATTCTGCCCTGGCCACTCAGCCGGCGTCGAAGGAGATCCAGACGTCCGGCGGCAGGTCGGGCCGCCCCGGCACGTCCCGCCGCTCCTCCGTCCACCGCGCGCCGGCCAGCGACGACGCCACCCGCCGCCAGAACCGGACCGCGGTGGGGTTGGCGTCCTGGAACGCGACCTCCCACGCGCCCGGGTGCCGCCCCACGACGTCGCTCACCGCGGCCAGCCCCACCCCTCGGCGCCGCGCGCCCCGCACGACGAAGAAGCTGTTCAGCACTCGGGTCGGCTGGTCGAGGCCGCGGACGATCGCGAACCCGGCGGGCCGGCCGTCGCTGCTCAGCAGGTAGGCCCGGCGGCCAGGGTCGGTGAACGCCGCGTCGAGCCGGTCGCTGCGGAACGTGCCGTCGGGGTTCGGCAGGCCGCCCTGGAACTCGGTCAGGTCGTGGCGGAACATCAGCCACAGCCGGTCGAACACGGCGCGGTCGGCGGCTGCTGCCAGGCGGACGTCGGGCATGGGCATGCTGCTCCCTCGGGTCGATGGATGCGTGGCGACGGGACCGGCGGGGCGCGAGAAAGGGCCCAGAAACGCCGAAAGCCTCCCGGGTCGGTGATGCCGAGCCGGAAGGCGTGCCGTACGTGATCATCATAGCGGTTCGGCGTGTGCGACGGTAGACCCGTGTCGTACCCGGCCCCCACCCCTTGGCTGAGCCCGTCCGCCGAGCCGCGGCGGTCCCCGATCCACGGCAGCGGCCTGTTCGCCCGCGTCGACCTGCCCGCCGGTGTCACCGTCACCCGCCTCGGCGGCCGGCTCGTCAGCGACGCCGAACTGCGGGCCCTGTTCGACGACCCCGCCACCGGCTACGTCGACACCGTGTCACTGCACGCCGACGTCAACCTGGTGCTGCCGCCCGAGGCCCACGACGAGGGTTGCAATCACGGCTGCGACCCGAATCTCTGGTGGGCCGACCCGTTCGAGCTGCGCACACGCCGCCCGGTGCCGGCGAACGCGGAGCTGACACTCGACTACGGCACCGTCACCGACGACCCCGGCTTCCGGCTGGCCTGCCGGTGCGGCACGGCCGGCTGCCGCGGCGTCGTCACCGGCTCCGATTGGCGCCGGCCGGAGTTGCGCGCCCGGTACGGCGAGCATTGGGTCCCGGTGCTGCGCGACCGCATCGCCGCCGATCGCGGCTGACGGCCCGCCGTCAGGCCGCGGCGCCGAGCGCGGCCGGCGGCAGCTCGCTCCAGTCGCCGGCGGGCCAGGCCAGTGGGTCGTCCGGCAGGGCAGCCAGCTCGGCGACCTGCCAGGCGCACCAGGGTGAGACGTCGCGGCGGCCGGCCAGGACGTCGTCGCGGAACATGGACCAGGGCACCCATTCCAGGGCGCCGACCTCGGAGTCGTGCGGTTCCGGCGGGTCGGCCGTCGTCGCGGCGAAGACCGGGCAGACCTCGTTCTCGACGACGCCGTTCGGCATGACGGCGCGGTAGCGGAACCGGGGCAGGACCGGACGCAGGTCGCCCAGCCTGATCGTCAGCTCGTCCGCCGCCCGCCGGGCCAGCGCCGTCGCGATGTGCTCGTCCGGGCCGGGATGGCCGCAGAACGAGTTCGTCCACACGTCCGGCCAGGTCGGCTTGCTGGCGGCCCGCTTCGTGACCAGCAGCGAGCCCCCGGCGTCGAACACGTAGCAGGAGAACGCCAGGTGCAGCGGCGTCGCCGCGTGGTGGACCTCGCTCTTGAGCGCCGTGCCGACGGCGGCGCCGGCCGGGTCCAGCAACACGACCCGCTCGCCGACCAGGGTCTCTGCCATCGCGCCGTCCCCCTTTCGCACAACGCCGTCGAAAGTGCGTCCGTGCAGGATGCCCCACCCGGCCGCTCCAGGGCAATTGCCCATCACACGCGACTTCACACGCCGGTGCCGGATCGTCCTGCGTCGAACGCACGACAGGATCAACGGGGGGACCCAACACCGTGAGCACACAGCAGTCCGTCCAGCAGCTCGTCGCCACCGCGAAGAGCGCCATCCGCAACCTCAGCACCGACGAGGTGGCCGACCGGCTGGCGGCCGGCGGCGTCACGCTGATCGACCTCCGCGAGCCGGACGAGGTCGGCCGCGAGGGCGTCATCGCGGGCGCCGTGCACGCGCCGCGCGGCATGCTCGAGTTCTACGCCGACCCGGCCAGCCCGTACCACCGGGCCGAGTTCAGCCCCGGCGGCCAGACCATCCTGTACTGCGCGTCCGGCGGCCGGTCGGCGCTGGCCACGCGGGCGCTGCAGGACCTCGGCTACACCGACGTCGCGCACCTGGATGGCGGGTTGACGGCATGGACGGCAGCGGGTCGCCCGGTCGCGCCGCCCTCCTGAGCGGCGCACGGCCACGAAAAGCCGGGCCGCCAACGGTTCCGCGGCCCGCTTTTCGTGGTCACAATCGACCCAGCGGGGGGTATCGCATGGGGACGATCCGGCTCCTGGGGCCACCGGCCATCGAACGCGACGGCCGGCCGGTGCGCGCGCCCCGGGGCCGGAAGGCGTGGGTGCTGCTGGCCTACGTGCTGCTCGCGGAGCGGCCGCCGAGCCGGCAGCGGCTGGCCGAACTGTTCTTCGCCGACGCGGAGGACCCGCTCGGCGCGCTGCGCTGGACGCTGGCCGAGCTGCGCCGGGCGCTGGGCCGGTCCGACGTGCTGACCGGCGACCCGGTCGCGCGCGGCGGCCTGCCCGACGACGCCGTCGACGTGCGGCGGCTGACCGACGAGCTGGGCGACCCGGCCCCGCTGCTGGGCGCCGGCCACGAGCTGCTCGAAGGCGTCCACATGGCGTCCTGCCCGGAGGCGGAGTCGTGGCTGGCGGTCGAGCGGCACCGGGTCTCGGCGCTGGTCGAGTCGCGGCTGCGGCAGACGGCGGTGGCGCTGCTGGCCGGCGGCCGGGCCGCCGACGCCGTCCCGTACGCGGCCCGGGCGGTCGAGCTGAACCCGCTCGAGGAGGGCAACCACGAGCTGCTGGTCCGCAGCCTCGCCATGGCCGGGGACCGGACGGCGGCGCTGCGGCAGGTCGCGGCGGGCCGGGACGTGCTCATGCGCGAGCTCGGCGTCGAGGCGTCGGTGGCGCTGACGGAGGCCGCGTCGGCCGCGTCGGACTCGCCCCGCACGCCGGCGCTGAGCGGACGCGCGGCGGCGCTGAGCCAGCTCGACGCGGGCCGCGCGGCGATCGTCGCGGGCGCCGTCGACCCGGGCATCCAGAGCCTGCGCCGTGCGGTCGCCGAGGCGGCCCGCTGCCGGGACCCGCAGCTGCAGGCCCGGACGCTGACGGCGCTCGGCGGCGCGCTGGTGCACGCCGTCCGCGGCCGCGACGAGGAGGGCGCGCTCGTCCTGCACGAGGCGCTGCGGTTCGCCGCCGCGGCCGGCGACCGCGCGACCGCCGTCACCGCGAACCGCGAGCTGGGCTACGTCGAGGTGCAGGCCGGTCGCCGCTCGGCCGCCCAGGGCTGGCTGTCGCGCGCCCAGGAGCTGGCCGAGACCGACGCCGAGCTGGCCGCGATCCTCGGCGTCCGCGGGCAGAACGCGTCCGACGAGGGCGACTACCCGGCGTCGTTCACCTACCTGACCGACTCGATCGAGCGGGCCCGCACAGCCGGCGACGACCGGCAGGAGGCGTGGTCACTGTCGATCCTGGCGCGGGCGCACCTGCTGCGCGACGAGCGGCACCAGGCCGCCGTCGCCGCGGACCGGTCGCTGCGGATCGTCCACGAGCAGCGCTGGCTGGCGTTCCTCCCGTGGCCGCAGGCGCTGCGCGCCGAGGTGCACCTGCGCAACGGCGAGGTGGCCGCCGCGGCCGACGCGTTCGAGCAGTCGTGGGTGCTCGGCTGCCAGGTCGGCGACCCGTGCTGGGAGGGGTTCGCGGCGCGCGGGCTCGGCCTCGTCAGCGCCGGCCGCGGCGACCGGCGCGCGGCGGCCGAGTGGCTGACCGAGGCGACCGTCCGCTGCAACCGGACCACCGACCGCTACCACTGGATGCAGGGCCACGTGCTCGACACCGCGATCGGCGCCGCCCTCGACCGCGGCGACGACGACCTCGCCCGTCCGCTGGTCGCGTCGCTGGGAACGCTCGCCGCGCGCGACGGCATGCGCGAACTGGTCGTGCGCGCGCAGCTGCACCGGCACCGCCTCGGCGACGGCGGCGCGCTGGCGACCGCCCGCGTCCTCGCCGCCGACGTCGACAACCCCGCCCTGACCGTCCTGATCGACGATCCCGACCGACCGAAGGTGACCCGATGACCCACTTCCTGGCCGACCCGCCCGACTCGCCGGCGGCGCAGCAGCTCTACCAGCACGACCTCGACGAGGACGGCTACGTCATGAACGCGTCGCGGCTGTGGGCGTACGGGCCGGAGGCGCACGAGCGGCTGTTCGACCTGATCACGCACGTGTGGGAGAGCAACGGGATGACGTTCCGGCAGCGCGGCATCCTGGTCGGCGCCACGGCGTCGTCGCTCGGCGACTCGCTCTGCTCGCTGGTGTGGGGCTCCCGGCTGGCCGGCGAGGCCGACCCGGACACCGCGGCCGCCGTGCTCACCGGCCGCGACGACGGCCTGACCGCGAAGGAGCGGGCGATGGCGGCGTGGGCCCGCAAGGTCGTCCGCGACCCGAACGGCACCGCCCAGCGCGACGTCCAGTCGCTGCGCGAGGCCGGCTGGAGCGACGGGGAGATCTTCGCGATCACGGTCTTCTGCGCGCTGCGCATCGCGTTCTCGACGGTGAACGACGCGCTCGGCGCCCGGCCGGACGCGGAGATCCTCGACCGCGCCCCGCAGGCCGTCCTCGACGCCGTCGACTTCGGCCGTCCCATCGAGGACCGCGTCAGGGCAGGGTGACGCCGAGCGGGTGGTCGGCGTCGAAGCCGGGGAGGACGAGGAAGGTCGCGCTGCCGGTCGGCGTCACGTAGGCGCTCAGGTCGTCGACCTCGTCGAGGCGGAACTGGGTCTGGACGAAGGTGCGCAGGTCGCGCTGGAAGCAGACGAACAGCAGACCGGCGTCCGCGGCGCCGTCGTCGAAGGCGTAGCCGCGGCGCAGCATGAGGGCGCTGCCCGTGACGGACGGATGCGCCGCCCGGACGTGTGACCGCGCCGGCGTGACGTACTGGCCGTCGGGCGTCTTGGCGAGCAGGTCGACCTCGCCGGTGGGGCCGCCGCCGGACAGCGGGGAGCCGTCGTTGCGGTGGCGGCCGATGACGGCCTCCTGACGATCGACCGGCTCGGCGGTGAACCGGGCGGCGTCCAGGCGCAGCCGCCGCACGACGCAGATGCTGCCGCCGGCCAGCGGGCCGTCCGCGATCCAGACGTGTTCGTCCTGCTCGTCGGCGTTCCGCGGGACGATGACGCCGTCGTGGAAGCCGAGCGGGTTGCGCGCGATGGTTCCGGTGCCGGGCGCCCGGAAGCCGCGCTGCGACCAGCGGAGGACGGCGTCGGGGGCGGCCCGCTCGGCCAGCCACGACGCGCCCCGGTGGGCGTCGTTGGGGTCGCTCGCGTAGACGGCGATCAGCAGGTCGCCGCCGGTCCGTTCGGGCGGGACGGAGGCGTCGGCGGCGAACGCGGGCAGCGGCTGCGCGCCCGGCAGAGCGTCGCCGAACGCGGCGACCACCCGCGGCCCGAGCCCGACCGTCGCCGTGAGGTCGCCGGGCCCGTCCAGCAGCCCGGCCTCGGCCGCCCGCTCGCCGGTGAGGTCGAGGATTGCGGTCCCCAGCCGCGCGCACAGGGCCCGGACGGCGTCGCGGAACGCCGCCGTCGGGGCAGGCGTCGCGACGAGGTCGAGCACCAGCAGCTGGCCGTGCGGCTGCGGCGTCGACGGACGGGCGATGCCGGCCTGGTGCGGCCCGGCGGCGTCGACGGCGTCGGGCCGCCCGCCCGTGGGAGCGGCCGGCGGAGTGTCGGGCGTGGCAGCGGCCCGCCGCTCGCCGTCGTCGGCGGTCGCGCGCCCGGCGGCCAGCCCGGCGACCCCGGCGAACCCCGCGGCGGCGCCGGCAGCGGCCACCCCGCGCAGCAGGTCACGGCGCCGGGTGCGCCCGCCCGGCGCGGACGCCGGGTCGGTGGTCTGCTCGGTCATCAGCCGCTCGCCGTCGTCGTGAGGAAGGCACTGGCGACGTCGACGCCGGGCGCGTCGGCGAAGTCGACAGTGGTCCAGTCGCCGGCGCCGCCGAGCCGGGTCTCCAGCCGCAACAGCCGGCCCTGCTCGTCCACCCAGTACCGCAGGGTCGCGTCGCTGCCGTCGGCCGCGCTCGTGGCCGTCGCGGGGTCGTAGACGCGGTCGGCGGTCGGCCCGGCGACGACGTCGACGGCGACGCCACCGACCTCGTCGGAGCGCAGCCAGCGGGCGTCGGTCTGCTGCAGCAGCAGCGGGTTGTCGGGCCGGTCGCTGGCGGACTGGAAGAGCAGCGCCAGCACGGCGTGCAGCCGGGACTGCTCCGGCGCCAGCGCGGACGTCGTCCACGCGGCGTCGTCGGGCGGCGGCAGCGGCGGCCCGCCGCCGTCGGGATCGGCCGGGCCCACCGGCGCGTGCGAGGTGAGCTCGGACAGCGTCCACGCCACCAGCTCCGGGTCGGCGCCGTCCTGGCTGACGTGCGCGTAGCCGACGTGCTGGGCGAAGTCGGCCCAGCCGTCGACGGTGAAGGTGCGGCCGTTGTCGACCACCTCGAAACGGACCGCCCGGACGCCGTCGGTGTAGTTGGTGTACCGCATCATCGACAGCCGCTGCGCCTCGTCGCCGGTGAGCGGACGCGGCCCGTCGCCCGACTCGGACGTGCCGGCCGCGGCGTCGGGCTCGTCGTCGCCGGAGCACCCGGTGAGGGCGAGGACGGCGACGGCGGCCAGCGCCGCGACGCGCCCCAGCCGCCGCGTGCGCGGCCCGATCGAAGGGGTCATGCGCCCGAGTGTAGGCACGGCCACGGCTCGCTCACCTGGCAATTCGGACACTCACGTCGAAGAGTTCCGATCCGAAACGTGATGTGCGTCACATCGCGTGCTGATCGCCATGCCGGCCGACTCTTCATGGTCAGCGCCGTCGTCTATCCGGGCCCCGGGAGAGCGGCGCCGAGGTGCAACCGCAGTTGTACGACAGCAACGGAGGACCCCTGTGAGATCGCTCCAGGAACGCGGCCACGGCCGACCCCCACAACCCCGCCCACGACGGGCCCGCGCAGCGGGGGGAGGACTCGTCGCCCTGGGCCTGGTCGCATCCGTGCTCGGCGCCGCCGGCGCGTCCACCCTGCCCGCCCAGGCCGCCGTCGGTGACCCGATCACCGGCACCATCTGGCAGGACTACGACTCCGACGGCATGTACGACACGTTCGAGGCGTCCGGCCTGCTGGAGGGCATCGAGGTCTACGCCTACGACGCTGACGGCAACGTCGCCGGCCCGGCGCTCACCGACGCGAGCGGCAACTACTCGCTGCCGGTCACGAGTGACGCCGGTCCCTGGCGCGTCGAGGCGAACGTGCCGGACACGCCGGAATGGGCCGAGTGGCGCGACTCTGTCGTCGGCCGCGCGGCCGGCCGGAGCAACGGCACGACGGTGCAGTTCATCGACAGCGTGCCGGCCACCCAGGTCGACTTCTCCTTCCAGGTGCCCAGCACCTTCGTGGAGAACAACCCGCAGGTGTTCCTGCCGGCCTTCCGGTTCGGCCCGAGCGACGGCGCCCAGGGTGCCGAGTTCGCCGGCGCCGCGCACGCCTACGAGGCGATGAGCCCGAACACCTCCACAGCGGTGCCGCTCACCATGCAGGTGCCATTCCAGCAGATCGGCACCACCTACGGCACTGCGTACCAGCGGGCCGAGGCGCCCGGCGACCTCGGCACGGTGTTCGCGTCGGCGTACGTCCGCCGGCACTCGGGTATGGGCCCGGGCGGTGTCGACGCGATCTACCGGATCACCCCGGACGGCGGTGGGGCGGACTCGCCGACGGCGAGCGGCGACGTGTTCGTCAACCTCGAGGACTACGGCATCGATGTCGGCAGCGACTCCGACGCGGGCGCGGTCTCGGGCGACCCGAACGGCCTGCGCCCGGCCCGGACGCTGGACAACCCGGTCTACGACTGGGGCACCGACGCCCAGGCCTGGGACCGGGTCGGCCGTGAGGGTCTCGGCGCGATGGAGATCTCCAACGACCAGGAGTCGTTGTTCGCGGTGAACCTGCACAACCGGTCGCTGGTCGAGGTGAAGATCAGCCGCGACGGCACCCAGGTGCTGGACGTCGTCGAGCACGAGCTCGACGCGTACTTCCCGGACGGCAGCGACCTGCGTCCGCACGGCATCTCGGCCAACCCGCTGACCAACGAGATGTACCTGACGGTCACGAACACGGCCGAGTCCACCCAGAACCGGGCCGACCTGCACGCCTACGTGTACTCGTTCGACCCGGCTGACCCGACGGCGCTGACCGAGGTGCTGGACTTCGGGCTCGGGTACACCCGTGGCCTCTTCGGCGGCTCCTGGAACGCGGACTACCAGCCGTGGAGCACCAGCCCGGCGTTCTGGCTGCAGTTCGGGCAGCCGGCCGGGGCGCCCTACAGCTTCGTCATGAACACGTCGGTGCCGATCGTCGCCGACGCCCGTTACCTGCACGGCGACCTGATCGTGGGCATCCGCGACCTGGGCGGCGACCTGTTCGGGTCGCAGTCCGCCCTCGCCCCGGGCGATCCCCGGCTGGTCGCCGAGCGGTCGCTGGGCGGTGAACTGCTCAAGGCCGGCTCCAACGGTGACGGCACGTGGTCGATCGAGCAGAACGGCGTGGTCAACGGCCAACCGGGTGCTGTGACGAACCAGGTGACGCTGAACGGCCCGAGCGGCCAGGGCAAGTTCTTCATGGACTCCTGGGTCAACGGCGTCGAGCACCTGGGCGCCACGCTGGTCGTCCCGAGCCGCGAGGACGGCATCCTGGAGACCGGCATCCACGCGGCCGAGGGCTCCTTCCAGGTCGGCACCCGGCGGTTCTTCCAGGAGAACGGCTCCCTGGTCGAGCCGCGTGGGGCGGCCGTCATGACCGGCCTCAACGTCGGCGTCAACGCGACGTTGAAGGGCAACGGCCTCGGCGAGCTGACGGCGATGGCCTCGGCCGCGCCGATCGAGATCGGCAACTACGTCTGGTACGACATCGACAATGACGGTGTGCAGGACCCGGACGAGCCGGTGGTCGAGGGCGCGACGGTCAACCTGTACGAGGTGGACGCGGACGGCAACCGCACGCTCGTCAGCACCACGACGACCGATGCGAAGGGCGAGTACTACTTCTCGTCCAACGACCAGGCGTATCAGTTGAAGACGCACACCGACTACGTGGTGGGTGTGGACAATCCGGCCGACTACGAGGCCGGCGGGCCGTTGGAGAACTGGTACCCGACGGTGCCGGACACCGGTGACCCGAACTCGGTCGACGCGGACCGGAACGACTCCGACGGTCTGGTGGAGACGACCGACGACGGCGACTTCCCGTACGCGGCGATCACGACCGGTGGTCCGGGGGAGAACGACCACACGATCGATTTCGGCTATTCGAACATCGACTACGAGTTCGACAAGCGGACGGTGTCGGGTCCGACGGAGAATCCGGACGACGACGGCACGTGGACGGTGGTGTACGAGCTGGTCGCGGAGAACACCGGGATGATCCCGGGGGCGTACCTGCTCACCGACGATCTCACCGGGTACGGCGACGGGGTCGAGGTGGTCGACACCCAGGTCGTCAGTGGTCCGCCGGAGGCCGCCGGCCTGTTGAACCCGAACTGGGACGGCACGTCCGATCTGAACGTGGTGACCGGCGAGGTGCCGATCGCGCCGCAGTCGACCGTGGAGAACGGCACCGAGCACGTCTACACGCTGGAGGTGACCGTCAGGCTCACCACCGACCCGGACACCGGTGAGGTGACGGCGCTGCCGGAGAACCTGGCCTGCACCGACGGGCAGCAGGCCGGTGACGCGACGACGGGGCTGTTCAACCACGCCACGCTGGACCCGACCAATCACGAGGACCTCACCGACGACGAGTGCGGCGATCTGCCGATCGTGACGCTGGACAAGACCGTCGTCACCGAGCCGCACGTGGTGGACCGGGAGAACCAGCCCGGCGTGTGGGAGATCACCTACGGGCTCACCGTCACCAACGAGTCCGAGGTGCCGACCGACTACGACCTCGAGGACGCGCTGCGCTTCGGCGCCGGCATCGAGATCGTCGACGGCTCGGTGATCGCCGCCAACGTGGCACCGGGTGGCATCGCGACCCGGCCGGAGTACGACGGCGTCGGCGACCTGCTGATCGTCGAGGACGAGCCGATCGGGGCGCTGGAGGCGCACGAGTACACCGTCACCGTCCAGTTCACCATCGACCTGCCGAACCCGCCCGCCCAGCCCGACCCGTCGGACTGCACGCTGGCCGGTGGCGAGGGTGAAGAGGGCACGGGGCTGTACAACGACGCGAACTCGTCGTTCAACGGCTACCCGGACACCGACACCGAGTGCCGTGAGGTCGGCCAGCCGACCCACGACAAGACGCTCATCTCGGCCACGCCGATCGGCAACGGCCAGTGGGAGATCGTCTACGGCATCGACGTGACGAACAAGGGCGTGCAGGCGACGTGGTACGACCTGTCGGACGAGCTGCACTTCTCCGACCAGGTCAGCATCGTCTCCGCCGACGTCACCGCGTCGCCGGCCGAGGCCACGCTGTTCGACCCGCCGTGGAACGGCCACGACCAGCTGGTCGTCGCCGAGCAGGTGCCGCTGCTGGGCACCGACGACGACGGGTACGCGCCACACCACTACGAGCTGACGGTGATCGCCGAGGCGCCGCTGCAGCTCGTGCCCGGTGAGGACGGCTCGGACCCGACGGCGTGCCCGGGCGAGGGCGGCGACCCGACGGCGGACACGGCGTTCAACAACACGTCGTCGCTGACCGACGAGGCCGGCCTCACCGAGGACGACCAGGCCTGCGCGCCGCTGCCGTCGATCGACATCGAGAAGACGATCAGCAGCGGGCCGACCGCCAACGGCGACGGCACGTGGACCATCACCTACGACCTGGTGGCGTCGAACACGGGCGCGGGCGACGGTGACTACACGATCAGCGACCAGCTCCGCTACGGCGAGGGCATCGTGGTCGAGGACGCCGCCGTCATCACGACGCCGGACGGGGTCACCGCGCTGGAGACCTGGACCGGCCAGGGCGCGGACGGCGACCCCGTCAACGTCATCGCCGAGGACGTGCCGCTCGCCGCCGGCGGGGTGCACACCTACCAGGTGCAGGTGGTCTTCTCGCTGGACGAGGAGACGCTCACCGACGAGTCGATGACCTGCCCCGAGCCGGACTCCGGCGAGAACGGCGGGCTGGCCAACAGCACCGGCATCGAGCACAACGACCTCACCGACGACGACGAGGCCTGCCTCTCGCTCGGCGAGCCGGACCTCGACAAGGAGCTGGTGTCCGCCGAGCCGGTGGACGACGGTCAGTGGCAGGTCGTCTACACGCTGACGGTGAACAACCTGCTGCCGGGCGAGACCACGTACGACCTCGAGGACGAGCTGCTGTTCGGCGACACCGTCGAGGTCGACTACGCCGAGATCACCGACCACCCCGAGGGTGTGGACGTGAACGAGGACTGGGACGGTCTCGAGGACACGCTGATCGCGTCGGACGTCGTTCTGCCGGGGATGGACGACGAGGGCTACGCGCCGCACGTCTACACCATCACCGTCGTCGCCGACGTGCCGGCCTCGTTCGAGGTGGACGAGGACGGCGGGAGTGCTGCCGCCTGCGCTGGTGAGCCCGGCGACAACTGGGAGAACGGCGGTCTGAACAACGGCGCCACCCTCACCACCGAGGGCGGCGACGAGATCACCGACACCGACTGCGCCGACCTGCCGTCGATCCACCTGGACAAGACCATCGCGTCCGGGCCGACCTCGACCGGTGAGAACGCGTACACCATCACCTACGAACTGGAGGTGTACAACGACGGCGCCGCGGCCGGGGACTACGTCCTGACCGACCAGTTCCACTTCGGCACCGGCATCGACGTCGTCGACGTCACGGCGGCCAACACCGACCCGGGCGACATCGCGGTGCTGGACACGTTCACCGGCCAGGGCGAGGAGCCCGACGCGCCGGAGAACGCCATCACCGGCGACGTCACCATCGACGTCGACACGACACACACCTACGAGGTGACCGTCGCGGTCACCCTCGACCCGGCCACCGCGACCGCCGACTCGGTCCGGTGCGTCGACGACCCGGGTGCTGGTGAGGCCGGTGGGCTGGCCAACGTGGGGCTGCTCGACCACAACGGGCACGAGCTGGACGCCGACGCCTGCGCCCCGCTCGACCCGCCCACGCCGCCGGACACGCCCGGCACGCCGCCTCCCGGCGACGATGACGGCAACGACAACGGCAACGGCGGTGGCAACGGCGGTGGCGACGGTGGTGGCGACGGTGGCGACGACGACCTCGCCGACACCGGTGGCAACTCGGCGCTGCTGCTCCTCGCGGGCGGCCTGCTCATCATCGCCGGCGCGACGGCCCTCGTCGCCACCCGCCGCCGGTCGGGGACGGGAGGTCTGATCGGCTGACCTTCGGGGCAGCGCGGGGCCGGTCGCTGATGCGGCCGGCCCCGTTCCGCACCGTCGTGCTCGCACACGATCAGGTGACGTAGCGCCCTATTCCGGCGGCGCTTGCTCACCTGATCGTTTTGCGTCCGCATGGTGGAGTTGATCAGGTGACGAAGCGGCGGGGTCGGGCTGGGTGTGGCGGGGCTCGGCTGGGCGAGGCGGGCTCGGGCTGGCGGTGCAGGGCTGGGCGTGCGGTGCAGGGCGGGCGGAACAGAGCGGGGCGTGCGGTGCAGGGCGGGCTCGCTCGCGTCGGGGTGCCCGGGCGCTTGTCGCTCGCGCGCGGGCAGACCCCGCCCGGTTGGGTGGGTCACCCAACCCTATGGGTGGGCACTGACACTCGCGCCGAACGCCGAACGCCGAACGCCGAACGCCGAACGCCGAACGCCCAACGCCGTTCTGTGCTCCGGCGTCCAGGCGCCGGTCAGCAGTCGGCGGCGGCCGTTTCCTGGTAGGCGGCCCGCAGGGCCTTGCGGGCCCGCGCCGCCAGGCTGGAGACGGCGTTGGGGGTCATCGAGAGCCGCGACCCCAGCTCGGACGGCGAATAGCGCTCGACGTCGACGAGCCAGAGGACGTGGCGCCAGCGGGCGGGCAGGGTGGCCAGGGCCGTCGCCACGCGGCTCACGTCGCCGGAGGCGTCGCCGGGGCGGCCGAGCAGCGCGTCCCACGCCGCCGGGTCCTGGACGGCGACGATGCGGCCGCGGGCGCTCGAATGCCGGTACGCCAGCCGCTTCACCGTCGACAGCACGTACCCGGGGAACGACGACCGCGGCCCGCGCCCGGCCCGGACGGCGTTCAGCACGAGGCAGAACGTCTCCTGGACCAGGTCGTCCGCCGCGTGCCGGTCGCGGACGATGTGCTGGGCCGCTCGGTGCGCCATCGGCGCGGTCTTCTCGTACAGGATCCCGAAGGCGTCGTCGTCGCCGTCGTGGGCCCGGTCCAGCAGGATCGCGAACTCCTGGTGATCCCACGCATCGGTCATGACGAAGAACCTGGTGGCAACGGGGGTTCCGGCGCGTCGGCACTCCCCGCAGACCTTGCTACGGGGATTCACGATGATGCGACGAACCCCCACAAAGCGGGTCAGGGCGAGGGTGGCAGGATCGCCAGCGCCCGGGCCACCGTGACGGCCTCGTAGCGGTCGGCCGCGCCGAGCTTGCGGTAGAGCGAGCGGGCCGTCGTCTTCAGCGTGTTGCCGGAGATGTACATCGACTTCGCGATCTCGCTGAGGGTGTCGGGCCCGTCCAGCGACAGCAGCACCTCGGTCTCGCGCTCGGACAGCGCGGGCGCGCCGCTGGTGTTGGCGCGGTGCAGCGCCGCCAGCTCGACCGCCAGCGTGCTCAGCGGCCCGGACGGTGGCAGCGGCAGCTCGCCGCCCACGATCGCGGTGCGCAGCAGCGGCGCCAACAGCAGCGGCCGCCGGGCGCCGGTGCGCTCGATCAGCGCGAACAGCTGGTGTGCGGCGCCGCCGGCGTGCACGCCGCGCTGCAGGGCGCACTCGACGTGCAGGGCGTGGACGTCGGCACGGACGGTGAGGGGGACTGTGCCGAGGTCGCCCAGCGCGGCCAGCTCGCGCCCGGCCGCCAGCGGGTCGTCGGCGGCCAGCAGGGCGCGGGCCCGGGCGACGGCGAGCAGCGCGGCGTGCCTGGCCGGCGCGACCACGGGCTCGAGCACGTCGGACGCGGCCTTCGGGTCGTCGCGGGCGAGCAGGGCGTAGGAGCGGGCGATCATGGCCAGCAGCCGGTTCAGCGGCAGCCGATTCGTGGCGTAGTCGTCGCCGGTGAGGAGGTCGGCGTGTCCGGCGGCGGTGCGGTCGCCGGCCAGCAGCGCGAGCACCGACCACGCCAGCGCGAGCCGTCCGGCCGGCGGCACGACGTCGCGGTCGAGGCGGCGCTGGGCGCGGTGCAGCCGCTCGGCCACCCCGGCGGTGCGGCCGTGCTCGAGGTCGAGCGTGCCGCGGGTGAGGTGCACGTGGTCGGTGAACTGGTTGTCGGCCCAGCCGTGCCGCCGGGCGATCTCGGACGCCGTGCGCGACTGCCGGGCGGAGCCTGCGAGGTCGCCGCGCAGCAGCGACGTGTACGAGCGCAGCGCCTCGCTGTTGGCCTCGTGCCAAGCGATGCTGTGGTGCCGGGCCTGCGTGGCGGCCTGGCCGAGGATGGTCTCGGCGGCCTCGAGGTCGCCGGTCGCGAGCCGGTTGGCGCCGGTCTGCCAGTCGAAGTAGACGACGCGGTCGAGGTGCTCGCGCAGCTGCTCGTCAGCGGCGGCGTCGATCAGCGCGCGCCCCCTGCGCTCGACGGCGAGGGCGGCGGCGTCGTCGCCGCGAGCCCGGGCCAACACCATCTGGAAGCAGCGGATGGTCAGCAGCGTGCCGCTGAGCGTCTGCTGGTCGACCAGCCGGTCGGCCTGCGCGACGCGACGGGCGAAGGTATCGAGGTCGGGCGGCGGCGCCACCGCGGAGATGGCGGCCAGCAGCAACAGCACCGGGTCGGCCGCCACGACGTCGTCGGGCAGCGTGTTCACGGCCGGCAGCAGGTCGTCGAACTGGCCGCGCGCGACGGCCGGCTCCCAGCTGGCCCGCACCACGCTGCCGGCCGTCGCCTTGTCCAGCGCGGAGTCGACCACCAGCGGCAGCGCGTCGGTGGTGCGCCCGCGCGCGACCAACAGCCGGACGGCGCGCGTGACGAGGTCGGTGCGCCGTCCCGGCCGCTCGAGGTCCAGCTGCGCCAGCAGGCAGCGGCGCACCGGCAGCGGCAGCCGCCAGTGGCCCTCGTCGGACGCGGGCACCAGCCGCCCCGCCGTGGCCCAGCGGTCGATCAGCGTGGCCGGGTCGTCCGGCGTCGCGTGGTCCTCGAGCAGCAGCGCCAGCACGGTGGCGTCGAACCGGGGCGCCGCCGCGGCGTCGGTCAGCAGCGCGCGGTCGGACGGCGGGAGGTCGCCGAGCACCTCGATGCGGACGAAGCGGTCGATGAGGTCGTGCAGCGAGCGCTCGGACAGCGTGGCGTCAGGCCGCTGCGTGCGCAGCCACGCGACCACCAGCGCCGGCCAGCCGTCCGTCGCCTGCTCCAGCTCGGCGACGTCGTCGGCGCTCAGGGCGACCCGGAGCCGGGTGGCCAGCTGCTGCACCTCGGCGCCGTCGAACAGCAGGTCGGGCAGGCCGACGAGGTGGATGGTGCCGTCGAGCAGGCGGTCGGCGGTGACCCAGACGGGGAGCGTGCGGGTGCTCAGCATCAGCCGGGTGTCGTGGTCGCGCACCGCACGCAGCGCGGCGCGCACGCCGTCGCCGTCGGGATCGGAGGTGTCGTCGAGCAGGATCACCGGCGGGTCGGACGCGTCGTCGGCCACCGCATGGGCCAGGATGTCGCCGACGGCCGCACCGAGGTCGCCGGCGTCAGGATCGACCCGCGCCACCCGCCCGGCGCCGAGCCTGCGGGCGACGTCGTCGAGCAGCAGCGACTTGCCCAGCCCGGGCGGGCCCTGGACGACGACGATGGGTGCGGCGTCGCGCCTGGCCAGCGGCTCGCTGAGGCGTGGCCGGGACAGGACGGGCCGGGGACCCGCCCGCCGGCGGTCGCGCTCGCCACCCTGCATCGCTCAGCCTCCCCCTGGCCTCCACCCGAAGACGATCTTAGTCTCACCCCCTCCCTCACCCCACGTTCCACCCCCACTCACCCGTCAGCAGTGTCGGTTTCTGCCGTCATGGGAGGGCGCCGGACCGCGATGCTTGGGGATGAAGATCGCGATGGGGGGCCCGGCGATGGGGAGTGGTCGCAGGGTGAGGGGAACGGGTGGAGAAGGAAGTACGCGACGCGTTGATCGGTCGCGACAGTGAACAGACCAGGATCCGGGAAGTCCTGCTGAGGTTGGCGGCCGGCGAGGGGGGCGCGGTCGTCGTGGAGGGCGCCGACGGCGTCGGTAAGAGCGCGTTGGTGCGCGCCGTGTCCGACGACGCGCGCGCCGGGCGGCTGACCGGCCTCGACGAGGTGACGGTGTCGGCGGTGGTGGCCGCCGACTCCGAGCGCGGCTGGCCGTTCTCGGGACTGCATCTCGTGCTGTCCGCTGTCGTGGGCTCACTGGAGCCCGAGCAGCAGCGCCAGGCGGCGCGGCTGGTCGACGACCTCACCACGCGGCTGGAGCAGACGGCGTCGGCGTACGAGCTGGCCGTCCAGGTGCAGCCGCTGGTCAGCCGGGTCCGGCGGCCGCTTGTCATCGTCATCGACGACGCGCACCGGCTCGACCCCCAGTCGCTGGAGGTGCTGGGCTTCGTCGCCCGCCGGGTCGGCACGTCGCCGCTGGTGTTCCTGGTGGTCGTCGACACCGCCGAGCGGGTGCCCCCGTTACTGGGCCTGCCGCTGATCCGGCTCGGCGAGCTGCCGCCCACCGACGCGACCGAGCTGGTCCGCCGGGCGGCCGGGTCTCACACCCTGCACAGCGTCGCCGCGCGCATCGCCGCCCGTGTCGGCGGCAACCCGCGGGCGCTGCTCGACGTCGTCGGCCGGGTGCCCGACGTGCAGCTGCTCGGCCAGGTCGAGCTGGACCGGCATCTGCCGCACTCGCCGGTGCTGCAGGCGCAGCAGCTGCCCGAGCTCGGCTCGCTCGACGACGACCAGCGGTTCGCGCTGCTGGTCGCCACCGGCAGCGAGGACCAGCGGATGGCGCCGGTGCTGAACGCGCTCGGCTCGCCGGACGCGCCGCACGTCGCCTGGCTGTTCGCCGAGCACCTGAACCGGTCCGATGGCACGTTCACGCTGCAGCGCCCGGCCGTCCGCTCGATCATCTGGCAGGCCGCCACCATGGCCGAGCGCGACGCCGCCCACCAAGCGCTGGCGGCCGCGTACGCCGACTCCGACCCGGGCCGGCAGCTCTGGCACCTGGCGCAGACGCGGCACGACCACGACGACGAACTGGCGACGCGGCTGGAGCGGGTGGCCGCCGAGTCGCTGGTCCGCGGCGAGGTGGAGCGGTCGCTGGCGTTCGCCCGCGAGGCGGTTCGGCTGACGTCCAAGCCGGGCGAGCGGGTCGTGCGGCTGCTGCAGGCCGGCCGGTTCGCCGTCCTCGCCGGGCGGCTGGACGAGGCCGTGCACATCGCCCGCGAGCGGTTCCGCCTCGACACCACGCCCGAGCAGCGGGCCGACTTCGCGCTGCTGGAGGTGCGCGCCCGCAACCTGCTCGACGGCGAGGTCGCCACCGGCCTCGTCAGCCGACACGTTGAGGAGGTCGCGCCGATCGACCCGACCCGCGCGGCCGCGCTCGACCTCGCCGCCGCGCACGGGCTGGCCGGGCGCATGGAGCAGGCCGAGGCGGCCCGGTTCCTCGCGCTGGCCGAGCGGTTCGAGGACGACTTCGACCCCACCACCCGGGCCGCGCACCTGCGCACGGCCGCGCTGCTGGCGTCGGTCAGCGGCGAGCTGGACCGCGCGGTCGAACTGGTGGAGTCCGACAGCGGCGGCGCGGCCGACCTGTTCGGCGAGGCCGAGACGAACCTGCTGCACGCGACGGTGCTGGTGCGGGCCGAGCGGTACGGGCAGGCGCGGCGGCTGCTGCGCGCCGTCACCAGCGGGCAGTTCGGCGACTCGCCGCTGCTGCTGCGGGCGGCGCTGGCCGGGCTGGTCCAGCTGGAGCTGCGGGCCGGCCGGCTGCGCGAGGCCGCCGAGGCGGCGGCCGCCTGGGACCGCGTCGACGCCGACAGCGCCCACCGCGCGCTGGTGCCCGCGTACATGGTGCGGGTCAACGCGTACCTGGGCGAGGACGAGGCCGCCTGGGACCGCCGCCGGCAGTCGATCGAGGGGTCGCGGCGCCACGGCGACTCGTGGGCGACCGCCGTCATGCAGGCCGAGACCGGCGCGTTCCTGCTGCTGCTCGGCCGGTTCGACGAGGCGATGTCGGTGCTCGACCACGCCCGGCGGCACGCGCTGGAGCACGCCGACCCGTCCATCCTCGCCGTGGAGCCCGACTACATCGAGGCGTGCGTGCGCAGCGGCGAGCTGGGCCGGGCCCGGGCGGCGCTGGCCGAGTTCGAGCTGCGGGCCGGACGGGTCCCGACGGCGTGGGCGCGGCACACCGTCGCCCGCTGCCGGGCGCTGGCCAGCGAGGGGGAGGAGGCGCTGACGCTGTTCCGCGAGGCGGTCGAGACCGCCACCGACGCCGTGTCGCCGGTCGAGCAGGCGCGCACGCTGCTCTGCTTCGGCGAGCGGCTGCGCCGGCTCGGCCGCCGCACCGACGCGCGGTCCTGGCTGCAGCGCACCGTCGTGCTGGCCCAGGAGAGCGGTGCCATCGCACTGGCCGGACGGGCCGGGCAGGAGCTGGGCGCGTCCGGCGGCCCGGTGCCGCCGACCACCCGGCTGGCCGACCTCACCGACGCCGAGCAGCGCATCGCCACGCTGGTCGCCAGTGGACGGCGCAACCGGGAGATCGCGGCCGAGCTGTTCGTCTCCGTCCGCACCGTCGAGGCGCACCTGGGCCGCATCTTCCGTAAGCTCGGCATCCGCTCGCGCACCGAGCTGACCGGCATCGTCGTCGCCGGAATCGACGACGATGGCGGCGGACAGGCGTGAGCCGGAAAATTTCTGCGATCGCCGCGTGCTGATCCGGCCCGCCGGTGCCTCCTCTCTAGTGACGGGTGGGAGGTGCAGGGCCGGCCGGCACATCCGTCCACGGGGGAATCGGCACTCCGCTCCCCGCGAAGCCCCCCTTCTCGGGAGCGGAGTGGCCGTCCCCGATCAGCGTCCGCCGGTGCCGTCCGGCGCGAGGTCGACGGCGCGGGCGAGCACCTGGTGCGCGATCTCGCCCAGCGTGAGGCCGGCCGCGTAGGCGCGGGCGCGCAGCAGCGCCAGCGCGTCGTCGGGCGGCAGGCCGAGCCGCGCGACCAGGAACCCGGTGGCCTGGTGCACCTCGGCGCGGGCGGCCCAGACACCGGTGGGCGTGCCGCCCGGGCAGGCGAGGTCCACCTCGAGGTCGCGGCCGAGGTCGAGGTCGCGCAGCAGCGTCACGCCGACGGCCGCGGCCAGGTGCGCCGTCAGCTCCTCCTCCGGCGCCGGGTGGCCGTGGCCCGCCCGGTACGCCGTCAGCACGCCCAGCAGCTCCGCGCCGGCCGGGACCGGGACCGCGACGACGGTGAGCGGGCCGGTCTCGCGCAGCGCCGCCTCGGCGAACAGCGGCCACGTCACCTCCGCCCCGGCGGCGCCGATGCGGCCGACGACCGGGCGGCCGGACCGGTACGCGTCGACGCTGGGCCCCTCGCCGAGGACGTCCTGCAGATTCTCGACCCGGCCGATGACGTCGTCGGTGACGCAGACGGCCAGCCGCTGCGGCAGCGTGTAGGCGAGCACGAGGGCGACGCCGTCGGCACCGAGCAGCGACCGGCAGGTCTCGCCGAGCCGCTCCGCCGGCGGAGCACCGGAACCGGCGTCGGCGACCGCCTCAGCCAGTCGCGACGTCACCTCGGCTGGTGTGGTCAAGGGGGACTCCCGGCGGCTGCCGGCGCAGGCGGCCGGTCGCCGCTGCACACGCTACTGGACCGACGCACCGCTCCTACGGGCGTCGCCGGCGCGCGACGGCCGCCGTCCATCGGTGCTGACCTGCGGGTTTCCGAGTCGGCCGGTCCCTCGCCACCCAGACCGTACCTCTTCCTGCCCGCGGGTCAGCGATGCTGCTCGATCAGGGTGGCGGCCATCGACCTCGCCCGGCGTGCAGCGTCGATGTCGCCCTCCAGCGCGGCGATGATCGAGCCCTTCATGAGGATCTGCCACGACCGCGCGAACCCGTCCGGGTCGCGCAGCTCCGCCTCGGCGGCGCGGCCGCTCACGATCGCGCGCAGGTTGGCCAGGTGCCGGATGCTGGCCTGCCCCAGCGGGTGCGAGCGACCCATCTCCAGCAGCACGGTGATGAACGCGATGCCGTCGAAGTCGTCGCTGCGGAACCACTCGTCGAACACGTCGAAGATCGCGAGCAGGCGCTCCTCGGGGGTGTCGCCGCGCGCCTTGGACCCGGCCTCGACCAGGCCGTGCGTCCATTCGTCCTCGCGGCGGTCGAGGTAGGCCAGCACGAGGTCGTTCTTGGACGGGAAGTGCTTGTAGAAGGTGGCCTTGGCGACATGGGAACGTTCGATGACCTCGTCGACGCCGACGCCGAGCACGCCACGACGGGCGAACAACCGATAGCTGGTCGCCAGAATGCGCTCTCTCGCGGTAGGCGTGGAGCCGGCCGTCTCCGGAGCTTGCATGACGCTCGACCCTACCGCCTCGCCGCTCAGCCGTCCGGGCGGTCCCAGCGCAGCAGCGCGGCGACGCCGTCGTCGGGCAGCAGCGGCGGCGCGGTCAGGACGGCGCCGGCCCCGGTGGCCGCGGCCGCGGCGAGCACCAGCAGGTCCGACCGGACCGCGGGCGCGGCGAGCACGCCGTCGGGCAGCGGCAGGTACGGATGGTCGGCGGGGCGCACGGTGCGTCCGGCCGCCCGCTCCTCGTCGAGGACGACCGTGTCGACGCCGGCCTGGACGGTCATGTCCAGCACGTCGGCCAGCCCGACGGCGACGGCGTACCGGCGGCCGAGGCGCTCCTCCAGCCGCTCCGCCGCGCGCCGCCGCCGCTCGTCCACCGTCCGCCGCACCGCGGCGTCGACCTCCGCCACGAACGCCTCGTTCACGGCGCCGTCGGCGCGGCTGCCGCGCTCGACCTCGACCACCTGCTCGGCGACGTGCGCCGGCAGGCCCGAGCGGACGTCATGGCGGGCGCGGGGGTCGCCGGCGAGCACGATCAGCGGCGGCTCGGACCCGGCCAGCCGCTCCAGCTCGGCCACGACCGCTCGTGCGTTGAACCGCCACAGCTCGTCCGTCCGGCTCTGCAGGTCGGCCCGGGCCATACCGCCGTCGGGCACCTTGCTGAGGTTCTCGGTGCTGCCGTCGACGGTGTGAACGGTGCTGGGCGTGCGTCCCCAGGCGGTGCTGTGGTGCAGGTCCGCCCCGACGTGATCGGCCAGGACGACGAGCACGGGCACGGCGCACTCCTGATAGGCCAGCCATGCCGTCGTGTCGGGCAGCGGGCCCCACGTCAGCACCTCGTGCCCGGCCCACCCCGGTAGCGGCTCGTCGACCACCACACCGTCGCGCCCGGCCACGACGTACCGTGCCGTCTCGCCCGGCGTGCCGGTCGGTTCCAGCAACCGCTCGACCACCTCCTCGGCGAGGTCGTCCGGCGCTCC
Organism: Jiangella sp. DSM 45060; assembly: GCF_900105175.1. Lineage (NCBI taxonomy): Bacteria > Bacillati > Actinomycetota > Actinomycetes > Jiangellales > Jiangellaceae > Jiangella > Jiangella sp. DSM 45060. The sequence goes on from NZ_LT629771.1 coordinate 7,309,983, forward strand.
GGACGCCGCCAGCTCCGTCCGGGCGGCCCGGCCGCGCAGCACCAGCCGCCGCGCGTCCTCCGTCGTCCGGCTGACGTCGAGCAGCGCGCTGGCGAAGGGTCCGGGGTGGTCGAGGATGCGGGTGAGTGGGTCCAGTCGCATCGGGTCTCCTCGTGCGGTGGGTCAGCGGTCGTTCTCGATGTGCATGCCGGTGACGCCGTCGCCGGCGGTGGACGGTGGCTGGGTCGCCTCTGTGTCGGGTTCCTCCTCGGCCAGCCGGTCCTCCAGCGTCCGCTCGGACTCGTCCTCGAACAGGGCGGGTGTCGGCGAGTCCACCGGGACGGGACGGGCTTCCGGTTCCGGGACGTCGTCGACCGGACGCAGGTCGTCGGCGATCTCGGGCACGCCTGCCTCCTCCTGCGTCGCGCCGGGGTCGCGGTTGTAGCCGTCGTCGGGGTTGTTCGGATCGCTCATTCCGTGCTGCTACCCGGCCTGCCCGGCGGCAAACGAGGTCGGGATGCTTCGGCCGCGTCGGGGTACGGGCCGAGCACGGAGGTGATCCGGATGCCGAGACAGTGGAGTGACAAACGCGAACGGCAGTACGAGCACATCAAGGAAGGGCTGGAGGACCGCGACTACAGCGAGGACCGCGCCGAGGAGATCGCCGCACGCACCGTCAACAAGGAGCGTGCGCGGTCCGGCGAGTCCCGCCAGAAGAGCCGCTCGTCCACCGACGACATCTCGTCCGGCCGGCGTGGCGGGCTGCGCTCCGGCAAGGGCCCGGGCGGGCGGACGAAGGCCCAGCTCTACAACGAGGCCAAGGAGAAGGGCATCAAGGGCCGGTCGACGATGACGAAGAAGGAACTGGAGCGCGCGGTCGGCCGCTGACCGAGTCTGCCGGGCCGGTGTCCGAGGGTCACACCGGCCCGGCGTCCGACCTGTTGACGGCGGCGTCCGCCGGCGCTACCCTCGCGGCTTCCCGATGACGTGCTGGGGGCCGGGGGGCCATGGGTGACGTTGTATCGCGCCTGCGTACGGGCGTTCTCGTTCTTGTTCCGCTCGCGTTGACGCTGGCCGCGTGCGGCTCCGGCGACGACGGGCCGCGGGCGGCACCGTTGGCGGCCGCACCGTCGGGGGCCGCGTCGGCTTCGGCGGGCCCGGCGGCTGCGTCGCCGTCGCCGTCGCCGGTGGTGACGGTCGAGACGGTGACGCAGACGGAGGAGGTCCCGTTCGAGCGGGTCACCGTCGAGGACGACACGATGGACCTCGGCACGTCCGCCGTCACGACGGCCGGGGTGGCCGGCGTGCGGACGCTCACCTACACCGTCACGCTCATCGACGGTGTCGAGACCGCCCGGGAGCTGGTCGGCGACGAGGTCACGACGGCGCCGGTCGACGAGGTGACGTCGGTCGGGACGTACGAGCCTCCTCCGCCGCCGCCCCCGGAGCCCGAGCCGGAGCCTGAGCCCGAGGACGAGCCCGTCGCGCTCGCCGAGGCGCCGTCGGACGACGGCTGCGACCCGAACTACAGCGGCTGCGTCCCGATCGACACCGACGTCGACTGCGCCGGCGGTAGCGGCAACGGCCCGTCCTACGCCGACGGGCCGGTGGACGTGATCGGCGAGGACATCTACGACCTCGACGCCGACGACGACGGGGTCGGCTGCGAGCCGTAGCCGCCGGCCGTGCCCCGCCGGCGACGGTCGCTGGTCGTTGGGAGCTGGCCGCAGGTCGTTGGGCGCTGGCCGTTGGCCGTGACGTTGTGCGCTGGCGGTGGTAGGTGGACCCCTCCCGGCCCGGGTGGGGCCCACCCTACGGGCGGGCACCGACAACCTCGCCGCGCGTCGGCGCGCCCGGCCGGACCGTCCTCGCGTGTTGGGGCGTCTGGTCGCGCCGCCCGTCGCCTGCCGCGTGTCGGGGTGTCTGGTCGCGTCGACCGCTGCGCCTCGGCGCCGCCCATGCGTCGCGGGTCGGCCAAGTGCCGCTGCCGCCCCCGTACCGCACCGACGACGACCGCGGGGCGCTACCGCCCACGTACCGCACCGACGACGACCGCGGGGCGCTACCGCCCACGTACCGCACCGACGACGACCGCGGGGCGCTGCCGCCCACGTACCGCGCCGGCGACGACCGCGGACCGCTGACCGTCACGTTCGCGTGTTGGCCGTGGTAGGTGGACCCCTCCCGGCCCGGGTGGGGCCCACCTTACGGGCGGGCACCGACAACCTCGCCGCGCCGCCGCGCCGCCGTCGCGTCCGCTAGCCCTGTGCGTCCGGTCCGGCGCGTCCGGCCGCGCCGCCATCGCGCCTCGGCGCATCCGGCGGCGCGGTCGTCGCGGGTGAGCGAGGCCGGCCGCGGCGCTGGCACACGTCAGCGCGGCCGGCCGCTCCGTGTCGACGCCCGGTCGCCGTGCGGATGCGGGCGCACCGCCCGGCCCGGCACCGCGCGCGGCTGGCGCCGTCGCCGTCGCTCGGCCGGGTGCGTGGGCCGCGACCGGCCGCGCAGGCCACGGCTGAGCAGGCCCGGCGTCAGCGACACCGCCGCCGGCGGCACCGCGTCGCGCGGGACGACGTAGAGCACGCCGCGCCCCGGCCGGTCGCGCAGGATGAGCCGCGTGGTCAGCCGGCTCTTGCGGGCCAGCACCGCGCCGACGATGACGGCGCCCAGCAGCGGCCCGGCGCCGCACGCGATCATGGCGGCGTGCGCGCCGTACTCGTGCGCGATCCAGCCGATCAGCGTGCCGGACCCGGCCTGCGCGCCGAACAGCACGAGGATGTAGAGGGCCATGACCCGCCCGCGCATCGTCCCCGCGACCGCTGTCTGCACCAACGTGTTGCCGCCGGTCAGGTACAGCAGCGACGCCGCGCCGACGCCGATCAGCACCAGGCAGAACAGCGGCAGCCACGCGATCGTCCCGGCCAGCACCTGCAGCAGGCCGAGCACACCCGCCGAGTAGACGAGCGTGCGCAGCCGCAGGCTCCGCCGCCGGGTCGAGGCGAGCGCGCCCGCCACCGCGCCGGCCGCGAGGCACGAGTTCAGCAGGCCGTAGCCGGCCGAGCCGATGTCGAACACGTCGTCGGCGTAGGCGGCGAGGACGGTGGCGAGGTTGATGCCGGTGAGCGCGACGAAGCCGACCATGACGACCGACCACAGGATCACCGGCTTGTCGCCGACGTAGCGCAGTCCCTCGCGCAGCTGCCCGCGGCTGCGGCTGATCGCCGGCGCCGCGGACAGCTCCGACGCGCGCATCGCGACCAGCAGCGCGACGGCGGTGATACCGGCCATCGAGTTGACGACGAACGACCAGCCCTGGCCGACCAGCGCGATGCCGAGCGCGGCCAGCGCCGGGCCGACCAGCGCGCCGAGCTGGAACACTGTCGAGTTGATGCTGATGGCGTTGCGCAGGTGCTGGTGCCCGGCGACCTCCGGGACGAACGCCTGCCGGGCCGGGTTGTCGACGACCGTGGCAACACCGAGGAAGGCCGCGCTGGCCAGGATGTGCCACGGCTCGATCGCACCGGTCAGCGTCAGCGTGCCGAGCACGAGCGCCGACAGCGCGAACAGCGACTGCGTGATCATCAGCAGCTTGCGCTTGTCGAACCGGTCGGCGACGACGCCGCCGAACAGGCCGAACACGAGCATCGGCGCCAGCTGCAGGGTGACGGTGAGCCCGACCCACGTGACGTTGCCGGTCAGGCTGAGCATGAGCCAGTCCTGCGCGACGCGCTGCATCCAGCCGCACGTGTTGGTCAGGACCTGGGAGATGACGTAGAGGCGGTAGTTGCGGACCCGCAGCGAGGCGAAGGTGTCGCGCCAGTGCGGCCGCGTATCTGAGGTGGCTGGTGAGGACGGGTGCAGGACGGCGGGCGCCGGTCTCACGGTGATGTTCCTTGTGATGGTGCGGATGGTTGACGTGCGGTGGTCCCGCCACAGTGGCAGGACCGTGTTCAACGTTAGGTGCTGATCCCTGATTCTTCGAACGAATAAGGGCTATAAATGTCATCAGCAATCGCAATGACTGTGAGGTGGCCCATGTTCGACCCGGTACATCTGCGGACATTCCTGGCCGTGGCGTCGACGCTGAACTTCACCCAGGCGGCCCAGCAGCTGGGCATCAGCCAGCCGAGCGTCAGTCAGCACGTGCGCCGGCTGGAGGAGGCGGCCGGGCGGCAGCTGCTGCTGCGCGACACCCGGGTCGTCACGCTCACCGACAACGGCGAGGCGATGGCCGGCTTCGCCCGCTCGATCCTCGCCGCCCACGACGAGGCCGCCAGTTACTTCACCGGGACGGCGATGCGCGGCCGGCTCCGCTTCGGCGCGGCCGACGACCTCGCGCTGGCCCAGCTGCCCGTCGTGCTGCGGGCGTTCCGGCAGTTGCACCCGCGGATCAACCTGGAGCTGACGGTCACCCAGACCCGCACGCTGATGCGCCGGCTGGAGGCCAACCAGCTCGACCTCGTCTTCATCAAGGAGTTCCCCGGCGAGACCGTCGGCCGGGTGGTCCGCCGCGACCGGCTGGTCTGGATCGGGCTGCCCGGCACCCAGGTCCGCGCGGACGAGCCGATCCCGCTGATCACCTACACCGCGCCGTCGGTCAGCCGGGTGACGGCGCTGCGGGTGCTCGCGGAGTCGGGGCGCAGCTGGAAGATCACCTGCAAGACGCTGGAGGTGAACGGCGTCCTGGCCGCGGCCCGCGCCGGCATCGGCGTCGCGGTGTTCCCGAGCAGCCTCGTCCCCGCCGACCTCCAGGCGCTGCCGGCGTCGGTCGGCCTGCCCGAGCTGGGCGACATCGACTTCACCCTGCTGTCCAACCCGCGCTCCCCGGTCGAGCCCGTCGAGGCCCTGACCTCGGCCATCCTCGGCCAGCCGTTCGCCGCCCGCCCGGCCGCACCGCCCGCCCCGGCGCCTGGCTGATCAGGGGCGATAGTCCTCGAACTCCCAGGAGCCGAGGTGCGCGATCCGCTCGCCCAGCTCGTTCCAGGTGGGCGCGGTGAGGTTCTCGATCCGGTCCCGGAGGAACTCGACCGCGGCGGGAAGGTCGAGCGGGTCGACGATCAGGTGGTGCCGGCCGAGCCGCGGGCCCTGCACGCGGACGACCCGGCGCAGCCAGAGCGGCGTGCAGACCAGGACGTCGAACGACTCCTCGCCCGGGCCGCCGGCCGGTCCGACGATCAGCCGCACCCAGACGCCGTCGTCGGCGGGATCGGCGGGGACGTAGGTCGCGAGATCGACGTCGGCACTGTGCGCCGAGCGGAGCACGGCTCTCATCGGGCGAGCATAGGCGTCACCAGGTGATGGCGGCCTTGACGAAGCCGGGCTCCTTGCCGACGAGGGCGGCGAAGGCGGCGTCGACGTCGTCGAGGGCGAAGCGGTGGGTGATCAGGGCGCCGACGTCGATGCGGCCGGACGCGACGAGGTCGATGCCGCGCCGGACGCTGTCGCGCAGGCGGTCGCGGTCGCGGACGTGGGCGTTGACGACGTCGATGGCCTTCCAGTTCCAGGCGTGCAGGTCGACGGTGCGGGGGCCCTGGTGGTAGCCCATGATCGACAGCACGCCGTGCGGGCGCACGAGCCGCGTCGCGAGGTCCAGGCCCGCCGCCGTGCCGGAGCCCTCGACCACCACGTCGAAGGCGTCGTCGGAGGACGGGCCAGCGGCCTCGCCCGGCGCCCACGCCGCGTCGGCGCCGTGGACCAGCGCCTGTTCACGCGCGTCCGGCCGCGGGTCGATCGCCACCACCTGACGCGTCCCCGCGTGCCGCAGCAACTGCAGCAGCACCAGCCCCATGAACCCGGTCCCGACGACGGCGACGCGGTCGCCGGTGTCCAGCCGGGTCCGGCGTAGCGCCTCGACGACACAGCCGAGCGGCTCGCCGAGCGCCTCGCCGGGCTCCACCCCGGGCGGCACGACGACGAGGTCGCGGACGTCGGCGACGGCGTGGTCGGCGAACGCGGCGTCGACCCGGCCGGTCACGACGTCGCCCACGCGCACCGCCGACACCTCCGGGCCGACGGCGACGATCTCGCCCACCGCCTCGTGCCCGAGCGCGAGCGAGCCCGGGGCATCAGGCCCCGCCGTCCACTCCGCCACCTCGCTGGCGCACACCCCGCTGACCAGCACCCGCAGCAGCACCTCGCCGTACCCCGGCGCGGCCAGCTCGACGGACCGGACCGCCGACGTCCGCGGCCCGGTCAGCTCGCTCCGTCGCGTCCTCATCGGGCCGAGTACGCGATCGTCGACATCAGCGCGTTCGCCGCCTGCCGGGAGTCCAGCCGGGTGTGCTGCACCACGACCGGCACGTCGCTCTCCAGCACGACGCTGTAGTCGACGCCCGACGGCACACCCAGGGCGCCCAGCTGCTGGTGGAACGCGCGCCGCGCGGGAACGGGCAGGACGTGCGGCCCGTCCGGCTCGCGGTCGGCGAAGTACACCCAGAGCTCGACGGTCGCGTCCGCCGGCCCGGTGTTGAGGATGCAGACGCTCTCGTGGCTGGCCAGCGCGGGATCGTCCCCGCTGCTGCCCGGCGGGATGTACCCGTCGGCGACCACCCACACCGTCGAACCGATCGACGACACCACGGAGTCCTCCCTAGAAGTCGTTGGCGCTCTTCGCCATCAGGCCGCCGTCGCAGACCAGGTGCGACCCGGTGACGTACGACGACTCGCCGGACAGCAGCCACAGCACCGCCGCGGCCACCTCGTCGGGCCGGCCCAGCCGCCCGAGCGGCACCTGGGTGGCGGCCGCCGCGCGGATGCCGTCGAGGTCGGCGCCGCCGGTCGTCAGCATCGCGGTGTCGGTGGCCCCGGGCACGACGGCGTTGACGCGGATGCCGTGCGGCGCGTAGTCGAGCGCCGCCGACCGGACGAACGCCGACACCCCGCCCTTCGACGCGGCGTAGGCGCTGTTCCCGCCGCCCGCGTGGCCGACGAACGCGGCCGGCGACGACGTGCAGACGACGGAGCCGCCGCGGCCGGCCTCGACCAACCGGCGCAGCGCCTCGCGGCAGGTCAGGAACACGCCGACGAGGTTGACGGCGACGACGCGCTCCCACTCGCCGGCCGGGAAGGCGTGCAGCGGCGCGTTCACCTCGATGCCCGCGTTCGCGAACACCGCACCTGGAACGCCGACGGCGGACGCCACCGTGGCGAACGCCGAAGCCACCGACGCCTCCGACGACACGTCGCACGTCACCGCCACCGCACCGGAAGCGCCACCGGCCAGCGCCTCGTCGATGACGGCGGCCGCCGCCGCGCCGTCGACGTCCAGCGCCGCCACGCGCGCACCCCGTGCGGCCGCCGCCAGCAGCACCGCCCGCCCGATGCCGGACCCGGCCCCGGTGACGGCGACCGTCTCAGCCCACATCGGCGGAGCCCGGCCCGAGGTGGATGTGGATGTGCCGCTCGACGGCGTCGAGCACGGCGTCGCGGTCGCCGGAGCGCAGGACGTCGAGCAGTTCCTGATGCTGCCGGGCCACCTCGCCGGGGTCGGCGTGCGCCGGGGCGTCGCGGCGGAAGTACGCGCGCACCCGCGGCTGGATGGTCTTCCACATCTGCAGGCAGTGCCGCTGCTCGGAGCGGGTGATGACCAGCTCGTGGAAGCGGATGTCGAGGTCGGCCAGCTGCTCGGCCTCGCCGGAGGAGGCGGCGACCAGCATGTCGTCGACCATGCCCTGCAACGCGTCGAGGTCGGCCGCGCCCAGCTTGTCCAGCGCCTTGCCGAACGCGAACCGCTCCAGCGTGATGCGGATCGGCACCAGCACCTGCTCGACCTCGTCCTGCGAGACGCCGAGCACCTCGCTGCCGCGGTACGGATAGGACGCGATCAGCCCCTCCTGCTCGAGTTGGCGCAGCGCCTCGCGGACCGGCGCGCGGCTGGTGCCCAGTTCGGCGGCGAGGTCGAGCTCGACCAGCCGGTCGCCCGGCTTGAGCCGGCCGCTGGTGATCGCCTCGCGCAGGATCTCGGCGACGTGCTCTCGCCGCGACAGGCTCGGGACCCGTCGCAAGCCCAGCCCACTCATCGGTGACCTCCAACATCTCGGGACCGCATGGCCACGATCGTAGTGCATATGAGCGACTGTCGACAATCGGCCGTCGACCCTGCTACGGTCTCGCCCTACGAAATCCACCGGTCATCCCGACGAACCGAGGAGCCGACCATGAACCTGCGTCACCGTGGCGCCGCGCTGGTCGCGGCGGGCGCCGTCGTCACCGCCGTTCTCGCTGCCTGCAGCAGCGAACGGACCGGCCAGGACGAGACCGCGGCCGACGACGCCGCGGTCGCCGCCGCCGAGGAGGCCGCGCTCGCGGCCGCCGGCGGCGAGGAGCTCGGCGGCAGCGTGACGATGCTCGGCGTGCTGGGCGGCGAGGAGCTCGACGCGTTCCTCGGCGTCGTCGCGCCGTTCGAGGACGCCACCGGCATCGAGGTGCGCTACGAGGGCACCCGCGACTTCGCCGCCGTCCTGCAGACCCGCGTCGACGGCGGCAACCCGCCCGACGTCGTCGCCACGCCGGCCATCGGCGAGATGGCGGCGCTGGCCGAGCAGGGCGCGCTCGTCGACCTCCGGACGGTGGTCGACGACGCTGTGCTCACCGCGAACTACCCGGCCAGCATGCTCGAGACCGGCACCGCCGGCGGCGAGCTGTTCGGCCTGTACAACACCGTCAACCTGGGCGGGCTGATCTGGTACGACCCGCAGCGCTACGACGGGCCGACCGACCCGGCCAGCTGGGACGAGTTGCAGGCCTGGGCCGCGGAGAAGGCGGCCGCGGGCGAGACGCCGTGGTGCGTCGGCCTGGAGAGCGGCGCCGCCAGCGGCTGGCCGGCCGCCGACTTCATCGACGAGATCCTGCTCCGCCAGGCCGGTCCGGAGTTCCACCGGGCCTGGCGCGACGGGGCCGAGCCGTGGACGTCGCCGCAGGTCAAGGAGGCCTACCAGACGTACGGGGAGATGATCGCCGACGGCATGGTCTACGGCGGGACGACGACCGTGCTGAGCACCGACTTCTCCCAGGCCGCCAACCCGATGTTCGCGCCGGAGCCGGGCTGCTACCTGCTCCAGCAGGCGACGTTCATGGGCGGCATCATCGCCGACGCGTTCCCCGACCTCGAGCCGGGCGAGGACCTCGACTTCTTCGCCGCCCCCGACTTCAGCCCGGACTACCCGGGCATCCGGTCCTTCTCCGGTGAGATCCTTGGTCAGATCACCGACTCGCCGCAGGCCGCCGCGCTGACCCGCTACCTCGCCTCCACCGAGGCCGGGACGCTGATCGCGGCGACCGGGCGCTGGCTCTCGCCGAACGTGACGGTCGCCGCCGACGCCTACGAAGACCCGTTCCTGCGCCGCGCCCAGCATGTCCTGACCGAGGCCGAGGCGACGTACCCGCTCGGCAACTCGCAGATGCCGCAGTCGGAGGTGGACGCGTTCTGGCAGTCCGGGCTGGCGTTCGCGCAGAACCCGGCCGACCTGGACGCGATCCTGCAGGGCATCGAGGACGCCCGGGGATGATCGCCGATCGCATCGTCCTCACGCTGGCGGCGACGGCCGTGATCCTCGTCGGCGGCTGGGCCTACCTGCGCCTCGGCGACCGCGCGCTGGCGGCGCTGCCGCGCGGCGCGTACCGGCGGCTGGCGCCGTGGCTGTTCGCCGGGCCGGCGGTCGCGATGGTGCTGCTGGCGCTGGCGTTCCCCGCCGTCGTCACCGTCGGGTGGAGCTTCGTCGACGACGGCGGCGGGTTCGCCGGCTTCGCGAACTACGCGCAGACGCTGTCCGACGAGGTCACCCGCGTCGCGCTGCGCAACACCGTCCTCTGGGTGGTGCTGCTGCCGACGCTCGCCGTGCTGGTCGGCCTGGCCATCGCGGTGCTGGCCGAGCGGGTCCGGTACGGCGCGCTGGTCAAGGCCGCGCTGTTCCTGCCGATCGCGATCTCGGCCGTCGCGGCCGGAGTGATCTGGAGCTTCATGTACGACTACCAGCCGCCCGGCGCCGCGCAGACCGCGACGCTGAACGCCGTCGTCACGGCGCTCGGCGGTGAGCCGGTCGCGTGGATCGTCGACACGGCGACCAACAACTACGCGCTGATCGGGGCGACGCTGTGGACGCAGGCCGGGTTCGCGATGGTGATCTTCGGGGCGGCACTGCGCGCGGTGCCGGACGAGCTGCTGGAGGCGGCCCGGCTGGACGGCGCGTCGGAGTGGAAGGCGTTCCGGCACGTGACGCTGCCGTTCCTGGCGCCGACGGTGGTGGTCGTGGCCACGACGATGACGGTGACCGCGCTGAAGGCGTTCGACATCGTCTACGTGATGACCAACGGGAACTACGGCACCGACGTGCTGTCGACGGTCATGTACCGGGCGCTGTTCACGGCGAAGGACAACGGGCTGGCCGGGGCGGTCGCGACGATCCTCATGCTCACGGTCGTGCCGATCATGGTCCTCAACGTGCGCCAGTTCCGGCGCGAGACGGGGGCCGCCTGATGGCGGCGCTGCGGCGGATCCCGCTGCACGTGGTCGTCATCGCGGTGGCGGTGATCTGGACGGTCCCGCTGCTCGGCCTGGTGGTCAGCGCGTTCCGGCCGTCCTGGGCGGTGCTGTCGTCGGGGTGGTGGGAGTCGTTCGCGCTGCCCGGCGACTACACGCTGGAGAACTACCAGCGGGTGCTGGACCGCGACGGCATGGCGCTGAGCCTGTTCAACAGCCTCGCGGTGGTGGTGCCGGCGACGGTGCTGACGCTGGCGATCGGCGCGGCCGCGGCGTACGCGCTGGCCGGGATGCGGTTCCGGCTGCGCAGCGCGGTGCTGCTGACGATCGTCGCGCTGATCATCGTGCCGATCCAGATCACGCTGGTGCCGCTGCTGAAGGTGTTCAACACGCTCGACCTCACCGGCAGCTTCCTCGGCATCTGGCTGGTGCACCTGGGCTTCGGGCTGCCGTTCGCGGTGTACCTGCTGCACAACTTCTTCGCCGCGATCCCGCGCGAGCTGTTCGAGGCGGCCGAGATGGACGGCGCCGGCCGCGGCCAGATCTTCTTCTCCATCGTGCTGCCGGTGGCCCGGCCGGCCCTGGCCGCGCTGGCCATCTTCGACTTCGTGTGGACGTGGAACGACCTGCTGGTCGCGCTGATCTTTCTCGGCGGCTTCCGCGACGTCGCACCGATGACCGTCGCGGTGTCGCAGCTGGTCGCCTCGCGCGGCGACGGCTGGGAGATCCTCACGTCCGCCGCCGTGCTCTCCGTGCTGGTGCCGATGGGCGTGTTCGTCGCGCTGCAACGGCACTTCGTCCGCGGCCTGCTGGCCGGTGTCTCGAAAGGATGACCTGACCCATGACGTTGCGGATCGGCTTCGGCCGGACGGACCTCACCCCGCCGCTGGGCGTCGAGCTGGCCGGCTTCGGCCCGTTCCTGCGCCGCCGAGCCACGTCGGTGCACGCGCCGCTGTACGCGCGCGCCGTCGCGGTGACCGGCCCTGGAGCCGGCTCAGGCGGCGGCCGCTGGGTGCTGGTGAGCTGCGACCTGCTGGGCGTCTCGGCCGCCGTCGTCGACGAGGTCGTCGCGCGGGTGGCGGACGCGACCGGCTGGCGGCCGGACGAGATCGTCGTCCATGCCACCCACAACCACTCCGGCCCCGGCACCGTCGAGAACGTCGGCTGGGGCGCGCCGGACGAGCTGTACGTCGCGCGGCTGCCCGAGCGGATCGCGGCGGCCTGCGTCGACGCGGTCCGTGGGCTGGCGCCGGCGACGGTGCGGCACGCCGTCGTCCCGCTGGACGGGTTCGCGCACAACCGGATGCTGCCGCGGCGCGGGCTGACGAACGCGCGGGCGCTGGACGGCAGCTGGACCGAGCCGGACCCGTCGCTGCTCGACGAGGGCGTGCACGTGCTGCGGGTCGATCACGACGGCGCGCTGGCCGGCTTCGTCGCGTCGTACTCGTGCCATCCGGTGATCTGCTGCGAGTCGACGTCGGCCGTGCACGGCGACTACCCGGGCGAGGCGCTGCGGCTGGTCGAGGCGGCGCACCCCGGGGCGACCGGCGTGTTCCTGCAGGGCGCGCTCGGCGACCTCAACCCGCTGTACGCGCACGGCCCGGAGGACGAGTCGATGGTCGCGCTGGAGCTGTTCGCCGGCCGGTTCGCCGACGCCGTGCTCTCCGGGCTGGGGTCGGCCGCGCCGCTCGAGGACGACGCCGTCGCCGTCGTCAAGGCGGAGATCCCGTACGAGCTGGCCCCCTACGACCTCGACGAGCTGCGCAAACGCCGCGACGAGGGCGACGACGTCACGTACCTGTCGCTGCGGCGGACCGTCGCCGCGCTGGAGGACGGCCGCGACGTGCGCCGTCCGCTCTGGGTGCACGCGCTGCGGCTGGGCCCGCTCACGCTGCTCGGCTACAACGTCGAGGTCTTCCACGGCATCAAGCGGCGGCTACGCGACGCGCTGGGCGAGCACTGCCTGGTGCTGTCGACGACGAACGGCTGGCTCGGCTACGCCCCGACGCACGACGCGTACGAGCCGCCGGCCGACCCGTACCCCGCGTACGAGGTGCCGATCATCGCCTGTCACCTGCCGTTCCGGCCGGACATCGAGGACGACCTCGTGGCGGCCGGGGTGCGGGCGGCCGGGCGGCTCGGCGCCGACCCGCAGTGGTGGCGTGGCGCCGTCGTCTACGAGTGCCACCTGCCCAGCTTCCGCGACGGGTCCGGCGACGGCATCGGCGACCTGGATGGGCTGATCGAGGGCCTCGACTACCTGCGCGACCTCGGCGTCGACGCCGTCTGGACCGGGCCGTTCTACCGGTCGCCGCTGCTCGACCAGGGCTTCGACGTGGCCGACTACCTCGATGTCGAGCCGGTGTTCGGGACACTGGCGACGTTCGACCGGTTGATCGAGGCCGCCCACGAGCGGGGCATCCGCGTCATCGTCGACTACATCCCGAACCACACGTCCGACCAGCACCCGTGGTTCGTCGCGTCGCGCTCGTCGCGGGACGACCCGAAGCGCGACTGGTACGTGTGGCGCGACCGGCCGAACAACTGGACCAGCGAGGCCGGCGGGTCGGTGTGGGAGTACGACGCGCCGACCGGGCAGTACTACCTGCACTCGCACCTCGTCGAGCAGCCGGACCTGAACTGGCGCAACCCCGAGGTCCGCAAGGCGCTGCTGGACGTGCTGCGGTTCTGGCTGGACCGGGGCGCCGACGGCGTGCGGATCGACGTCGCGCACATGCTCATGAAGGACCCCGAGTTCCGCGACAACCCGCCGGCGCCCGGCGGGAACCACAACGAGTTCGACCTGCAGCACCCCGACTTCGGCACGCAGCTGCACGTGCACGACCGCCGGCACCCGGACACGTTCGCCGCGCTGGCCGAGATCCGCGCCGTCGCCGACGAGTACGCGGGCCGCGTCACCATCGCGGAGATCGAGGCGATGCCGTGGGCGGACTGGGCCGAGTACTACGCCGCGGGCATGCACCTGCCGTTCCCGTTCCGGTTGCTGGAGACGCACTGGCGGGCCGACCTGCTGCGCTCCGAGCTGGAGGGACTGTACGCGGCCATGCCGGACGGCGCCTGGCCGATCGTCGCGCTGGGCAACCACGACCGCGTCCGGCTGGCCACCCGGCTGGGCCCGGCGCAGGCGCGGGTAGCCGCCGTCCTGCTGCTGACGCTGGCCGCGACGCCCTGCCTGCTCTACGCCGACGAGCTGGGCCTGACCGACCAGCCGGTGCCGGTCGAGCGGCAGCGCGACTACTTCGCGCGCACCCACGGCGGCGTCAGCCGGGACCCGTCGCGCACCCCGCTGCCGTGGACCGGCGGCGTCAACGGCGGCTTCTCGTCCGCCGCCGAGCAGGACCTGTGGCTGCCGGTGTCGCACGACGTGGCTCGGCTGAACGTCGAGGCGCAACTGGCCGACCCGGCGTCGATGCTGCGGCTGTACCGGGCGCTGGCCCGGCTGCGGCACGCGTCACCGGCGCTGCGGCGCGGGTCGATCGCCTTCGCCGGCGGCACCGAGTCCGTGCTCGCCTACACCCGCGTGGCGGGCGGCGACCGGAAGCTCGTCCTGCTCAACCTGACCGACCGGCCGGCGACGACGCCGGTGGCGGTGAGCGGACGGGTGGTGCTGTCGACGGTGCCCGGTACCGAGACGCCGCGGGTCGTCGCGGGGGAGTTCGAGCTGGCCGCCGGTGAGGCGGTCGTCATCGACGTGGAGAGGGACCATGCGGATCACTGACATCAAGGCGGCCGGGCTGCGCGGCGCCACCCCGAAGGGCGGCTGGGCACGTGAGCTGGACCCCGACGACAACGTCCACACGCTGGTCGCCGTGCACACCGACGAGGGGGTCGTCGGCATCGGCAGCGTGTTCTCCAGCGAGGCGCTGGTGCGGGCGGCGCTGGACCAGCTGCGTCCGCTGGCCGTCGGCACCGACCCGCGCGAGCCGGACCGCGTCAGCCAGACCCTGCACGAGCACACGTTCTGGCTCGGCCGCGGCGGCGCCGTCACGCACGCCGTCAGCGGCATCGACATCGCGCTGTGGGACATCCTCGGCCAGGTCGCCGGGCTGCCGGTGAGCACGCTGCTGGGCGGGCGGTACCGCGAGCGGGTCCGGCCGTACGCGTCGGTGCTGATGGACGACCCGCCGGTGCTCAAGGACGACCTCGCCCGGCTGGTGGCGCTCGGCTTCACCGCGTTCAAGATCGGCTGGGGCTCGTTCGGCCGGGCGAGCGACGCCGTCGACGAGGAGATCGTGCGGGCCGCCCGCGAGACCGTCGGGCCGGACGCCCTGCTGGCCGTCGACGCCGGCGGGTCGGACGCGTTCTGGTCGCGCGGGCTGTCCTGGGCGGTGCGGACGACGGACATGCTGGCCGGCTACGACGTCGCCTGGTTCGAGGAGGCGCTGCGCCCGGACGACGTCGACGGGTTCGCCGCGCTGCGGCGGCGCTCGCGCGTCCCGATCTCCGGCGGCGAGGTCCTGACCCGGCGGCAGGACTTCCACCGCTTCCTCACCGCGGGCGCGTTCGACATCGTCCAGCCCGACACCACCAAGGGCGGCGGGCTGTCGGAGTCGCGCCGGGTGGCCTGGCTCGCGGCCGAGTTCGGCGTCGCGTTCATCCCGCACGGCTGGAACACCGCCGTCGGCCTCGCCGCCGACCTGCACCTGGCCGCGGCGCTGCCCGGCACCGAGCTGGTCGAGTACAAGACCGGGTCGGCCTACATCGACGAGCTGGCCGCGGGCGGTTTCGCGCTGGACGCCGACGGCCTGCTGCCGGTGCCGTCGACGCCGGGGCTGGGGCTGCGGCTGGACCCGGACGCGCTGGACCGGTACGCGCCGGGCAACACCCTGCTCACCCCGGAGCCCGGCCGATGACCGCCGTCGCGCTGCCGGCCGTGCTGGGCGGCTCGCCGGTCGTGACGGCCGCGAACGACCCGGTCTGGCCTGAGGTGAGCGGCGTCGAGAGCGCCTTCCTCGCCGAGGTGACCGAAGGTGGGCAGTGGGTCGGCTACGCGAACCATCCGGCGAAGTGGCGGGCGGTGCTCGAGCAGGTGGTCGCCGACACCACCGGCTACCGCTACGGCGTCGGCCAGCCCAACGGCACGCTGGCGATCGCGAGCGGGCTGCGGGCGCAGCTGCTCGCGCGCGGGGCGTCCTGGGCGCGCGGCCGCGACGAGGTGCTGGTCGCCGACCTCACGCACGCGTCGGCGCACCACGGCGTGACGCTCGGGGTGGCGGCCCAGCTCGGCCGGGCGCCGCGGCTGGTGCCGGTCCCCGCCAAGCTGGACGCGACGATGGACGAGGACGTGGTGGCGTCCTACCTCGCTTCCCACGCCGATCGCGTGCTGGCCGTCGTCCCCGCGACGATGTACGGCAACTTCGGCGCGATCGACCGGTTCGCCGCGCTGGGCCGCGAGCACGACGTCGTCGTCCACCACGACAACGCGCTGGGCGGCGCGGCCCGCTACGACGGCGACGGTGCCCCGACGGCGTCGCTGTCCGGCCAGGGCGGCGGCAAGGCGGCGCCGTCCTGCGAGGGCGGGCTGACACTGACCGACGACCCCGAGCTGGCCGCGCTCATGCGGGCCGACACCGACTGCGGCACCGGCCCCGGCCGGCTCGACCCGATCCCGTACGCCGAGGTCGGCCCGATGATGGCCGGCAACCAGCGGATGGGTGAGCAGCCGGCCGCGTTGCTGCTGGTGCAGTGGCTGCGGGCGCTGCACGCCCGGCTGGTGATGCGCGAGAACCGCCGCTTGATCCGGCTGCTGATCGACGACTCCTCGGTGTTCCCGGAGCCGGTGCTGTGGAACCCGCCGCCGGACGCCGAGTACCCGCCGTTCTTCGCGCTGTACCTGTCCTGCACCGACGCGCTGGAGTCGTCGCTCGGGCTGACGCCGAAGGACCTGCGGGTGACGCTGGCCGCCGAGGGCATCTGGGCCGAGGCCGGGTTCACGCCGACCCACCTGGACCCGGCGTGGCGGCAGTGGGCCGACGGCGTGCCGCTGTCGTACGAGCTGTCGGCGCGGGTGGTCGAGCGGGCGGTGTTCGTGCACACCAAGTTCCTGCGCGACCCGCGGTTCCCGGACGTGCTGGCCGAGATCTTCCGCCGGGTCGTCGCGCACCGGGATCGGCTGCGCGGCATCGGGGAGGGGCGTCCGGAACCGGTGTGGTGAGCGGCTACCCGGGCGGCCTCGGCCTTCTCGGCCGTCCGCCGGGTAGCCGCCGGGCGGCCTCGGCCATCCGCCCGGGTAGCCGCCGGGCGGCTTCGGCCGCCTCGGCCGTCCGCCCGCGCCGAGCGAGTCTGTCGGTGCCCGCCCGTAGGGTGGGCACCCTCCCTTGAGGGGCGGGCCATACCTACCTCGCTACCGCGACGGCTTCGGCGGCTTCGGCGGGAGCGAGCCGGCGAGGGCGGCGCCGCGGCCGACCCAGCGGCGCAGGTCGTCGTCCTCGGCCAGGGCGGCGGCGTCGACCACCAGCCAGCCCCTCATCGGCCGCCCGGTCAGGTCGAACGGCTTCGCGCCGGGCTCGCCGAGCGCCGCCTCGTGTTCGTCGGCGGGCAGCCGGACCATGAGGTCGTCGTGGTGGACGCCGCAGGCCAGGTTGCCGTTGACCAGGAACGCGAGGCCGCCGAACATGCGCTTCTCGGTGACGTCGAGGCGCTCGGCGACGAGGTCGCGGATGCGGGCGGCCAGCCCTTCGTCGTAGGCCATGCCCACAGACTGCCACCGGAGCGGCGCGGCGGTCGCAGGGCGCTGATCCTGGAAAGGTCTTCCAGGCGATGCCGCCCAGCATGAGCGGTTTCAGAGGATGACGGACGCATTGACATGAAACGTCGTTCTCTGTTGCATGGCGGGCACCCCGACCGAGGAGGTTCGATGTCGCTCCGAGCTCTCCGCCGACGGCCCGTGGTCGCCGCCGTCGCCCTGATCCTGCCGTTCCTCATCCCCGCCGCGGTGCAACAGGCCGCCGCAGAGAACGTCGCGCCGGAACCCGTCGCGGCGCTGCCCAACCCGTCGTTCGAGGAGCTGGACGGCGACCGCCCGGCCCAGTGGATCCTCGACGAGACCCGCGCCCAGACGCTCGCCGTCGTCGACACCGCCCGGACCGGCGAGCGGGCCGTCGAGATCACCAACCCCAGTGGCCAGGCGATCGCGCTGCGCAGCACGCCGGTGACGACCCGGCCGGGCGCAACCGTCACCGGGTCGGTCTGGTACCGCAGCGTGAGCGGCACCGCCGCCTGGTTCTACCTCGAGTTCTGGAACGCGGCCGGAACCCGCATCACCGAGCGCCACGTCATGCCCGCCCCCGCCGCCGACTGGACCCAGACGACGGTGTCGGCCACGGCGCCGAACGGCACGGTCGCCGCCACCGTGCTGCTGTACGGATCGTCCACGACGACTGGCGTGAGCCTCGCCGACGACGCCGCGCTCGATACCGGCTACGCGCCGCCCGACCCCGACATCGGCACGCAGGTGCAGCTCTTCCACGACCTCGACCGCGTCGCGTCGATGGATCAGGTGGGCCGGGTGGTGCACGAGGCCGAGACGACGGAGCAGCCGCTCATCACTCCGACCGAGCCGTGGGAGTCGGACAACGTCTACGTGTACGGCACCGCCATCGTCGACGACGGCGTCCACAAGCTCTGGTATCACGCGTACAACCGCGAGATCGGCGACTACTTCACCCTCTACGCGACGTCGCCCGACGGCCGCACCTGGACGAAGCCGTCGCTCGGGCTGGTCGAGTACGACGGCTCGACGGACAACAACATCGTCGGCACCATGCACAGCCCGACGGTGATCAAGGACGCGGCCGACCCCGACCCGGACCGCCGCTACAAGATGCTCGCGTTCGAGTACGGCCCCGATCGCGGCTACACCGTCTACTTCTCGCCCGACGGGCTGCGGTGGACGCCGTGCGACTGCAACCCGGTCGACGACGGCGCGGACGTCGCGAACATGTTCCACGACCCGAACACCGGCCTGTACACGGTGACGTGGAAGCAGCCGCACACCGACGGCCGGCGGGCGGTGTTCCTGTCGACCAGCAGCGACTTCGAGACCTGGACCGAGCCGGAGCTGATCTTCGAGGCCGACGAGCGCGACCAGCAGCAGGCCGTCGGCAACGGGCTGGAGAACGCGCAGGTCTACGGCATGCCGGTGGTGCCGTACGAGGGCCGTTACGTGGGCTTCCCGTGGATGTACTCCTACGCCGGGGCGGGCGAGGCGGGCACCGCCGGCGACGGGCCGATCGACGTCCAGCTGGCCTTCAGCGACGACCTGCGCGCCTGGCAGCGCGACGACCGCCGCCCGGTGATCCCGCGCGGGGTGCCCGGATCGTGGGACTACGGCATGGTGTTCACGTCCAGCGGGCTGATCGAGTCCGGCGACGAGCTGCTGCTCTACTACGGCGCGTGGAACGGCTGGCACGGCACCACCGACCGGCAGGCCGCCGTCGGGCTGGCACGGTGGCGCCGCGACGGGTTCGCCTCGCTGGTCAACGGCGGCGACCGGCCCGGCACGGTCACCACGACGCCGTTCGTGGTGACCGGCGACGAACTGCGGCTCAACGCCGCGCTGGACAAGCGCGGCTCGCTGCGGG
The DNA here is from genome assembly GCF_900105175.1 of Jiangella sp. DSM 45060. NCBI lineage: Bacteria > Bacillati > Actinomycetota > Actinomycetes > Jiangellales > Jiangellaceae > Jiangella > Jiangella sp. DSM 45060. Next base: position 7,329,039 of record NZ_LT629771.1, read on the forward strand.
TGGAGGTCCTGGACGAGAACGGTGTGCCGATCCCCGGGTTCGGCGCCGACCAGGCCCGCCCGATCATCGGCGACCGCGTCGATCACCTGGCCCGCTGGCGGGTCGGGGTGTGGCCCGATCTCGAGGGCCGCACGGTGTCGCTGCGCTTCCACCTCGACGGCGGCGACCTGTACTCGTACCGCCAGCAGGACGCCGGCTGAGCCTGGGGCGCGTCGTGGGCGCGGCCGGCCGCCCACGACGCGCCCGATAGGTTCGGGTCATGAGCAGGGTGTTGTGGCACGTGACGATGTCGGTCGACGGTTTCATCGCCGGGCCGGAGCACGGCATGGACTGGGTGTTCGAGCAGCCGGCGCCGCCGGAGGCCTCGTCCGACGTCGCGCCGCGGGTCGGCGCCATCCTCAGCGGCCGGCACACCTACGACGTCGGGCAACGCGACGTCGGCAAGGGCAGCGGCGAGGCGTTCGAGGGCGCGTGGTCCGGCCCCGAGTTCGTGCTGACGACGCACCCGCCGGCCGAGCCGCTGCCGGCCGGGTCGCCGACGTTCCTGTCCGGCGACATCGGTGCCGCCGTGGCGACGGCGCGGGCCGCGGCCGGCGACGGCGACCTGCTGGTGCTCGGCGCCGACGTCGTGCTCCAGTGCGTCGAGGCCGGGCTGGTCGACGAACTGCTGGTGCACATCGCGCCGCTGCTCCTGGGCGACGGCGTCCGGCTCTACGGCGGGCCGGGCCGCGGCCGCGTCGACCTCGAACTCGTCGAGGCCACCGGGACGGTGCTGCGCTACCGGGTGCTCGGGACCTGACCAGCTGGTAGGCCGCCGCGCTTGGCGGCGCCGGGCGGGAGGCCGACGACGCGCTTGAAGGCGCGGGCGAAGGCGGCCTCGGAGCGGTAGCCGAGCCGCCGCGCCAGCTGCGCCGCCGTGGCCTGCTCGGAGCGCAGCGCGTCGAGCGCGAGGTTCATCCGCCACGTCGTCAGGTACTGCATGACCGGCTCGCCGACCACCTTGGTGAACCGGTCGGCGAACGCCGAGCGCGACATCGCCAGCTCGGCCGCGAGGCCGGCCACCGACCAGTCGCGGTCGGGCTGCTTGTGGATGAGTGAGATGGCCCGGCCGATCTGCTCGTCGTGCAGCGCGCCGAGCCAGCCGGTGCGGGCGGCGGGGTCGGTCTCGAGCCACGCCCGGATGGCCTGGATCACCAGGATGTCGCCGAGCCGGGTGATGACCTCCTCGCCGCCGGGCCGCAGGTGCTGCGCCTCGGCCGACATCAGCCGCAGCGTGCTGTGCATCCACTCCTGCTGCGGTGACCCGCCGACGTCGACGTGGATGGTCTCGGGCAGCGCCTCGACGAGCTTGCGCGCGGCCGGGTGGTCGAACCGGACGGCGCCGCAGATCAGCGTGGTCGGGTCGCCGCCACCGCCGTGGCGGATGAGCTCGTACCGCTCGGTGGCGGTGACGCGTTCGAGGTCCATGACGTTCGGCGCGGGCGCGCCGGGCGCGCCGAGGATCAGGTGCCCGCGCCCGTGCGGGACCAGCGCCAGCTCGCCCGGGAGCAGTGCCCGCGGCGGCCCGTCCTCGGTCTGCAGCCAGGCCGGTCCCGACGTCACGATGTGGAACCAGATGTGGCCCGGCATCGCCGGCATCGTCATGCCCCAGGGGGCGCTCAGTTCGGAACGGCAGTAGAACGCGCCGTTCATGCGCATCTGGTGCAGCGCCTCGCCGATCGGGTCGGTGGGCGCCCAGAGGTCCGGCGTCGTCGTCATGACCCGAGTATCCACCTCATGCTCAGACATCCAGGGCGACTGGACGAACGAGCATGAACGGCGGCTGTGCAGTCATAGATCCACCGGGTTAGCGCTGCTTGACTGGACGACAAGCAAGCACACACCGACTCAGGGAGCACATCATGAACGCCACCACCCTCGTCCTCGGCGGCACCGGCAAGACCGGCCGCCGGGTCGTCGAGCGCCTGACGGCTCGCGGCGCGGACTTCCGCGTCGGGTCGCGGTCGGCGCAGATCCCGTTCGACTGGACCGACCGCTCGACCTGGCCGGCCGCGCTGGCCGGTGTCGGCCGGGTCTACATCGCGTATTACCCCGACATCGCCATCCCCGGCTCCGCCGGCCTGGTCGGGGAGCTGGCCGAGGTCGCCCGCGAGGCCGGCGTCCAGCGGCTGGTGCTGCTGTCCGGGCGTGGCGAGGAGGAGGCCGAGGCCACCGAGAAGGTCGTGCAGGCGTCCGGGCTGGAGTGGACGATCGTCCGCTGCTCCTGGTTCAACCAGAACTTCGACGAGGGCTACCTGCTCGACCCGATCCTCGCCGGCGAGGTCGCGCTGCCGGCCGGCGACGTGCCGGAGCCGTTCGTCGACGCCGACGACATCGCCGACGTCGCCGTGGCGGCGCTGACGGAGGACGGCCACGCCGGCGAGGTGTACGAGCTGACCGGGCCGCGGATGCTGACGTTCGCCGAAGCGGTCGCCGAGATCGCGAAGGCCAGCGGGCGCGAGATCGCCTTCATCCCGCTGGCGCACGAGGACTACCTCGCGGCACTGGCGGACGCGGACCTGCCGCCCGAGGTCGCCTGGCTGGTCGGCTACCTGTTCGGCGAGGTCCTCGACGGCCGCAACGCGCACCTGAGCGACGGGGTCCAGCGGGCCCTGGGCCGCACGCCGAAGGACTTCACCGACTACGCCCGCGACGCCGCCGCCCGCGGCGCGTGGACCGCCTGACCACACCCCACCGAGAAGCAAAGGAGACCCGGCCATGTCGGACCGCATCGAGACCACCGCCACCGTCATCGCGATCACCGGCAGTGCCCTCATGGCCGGGATGTGGTTCTTCTGCTCCGTCGCGCTGATGCCGGCGCTGGCGAACCGCCCCGTTCCCGAAGCGATCGCCGCGATGCGGGAGATCAACGTCGTCATCCTCAACCCGCTGTTCGGGCTGGCCTTCGGCGGGACCGCGCTGGTCTCGCTCGGCCTGACGGTCGCGACGTTCCTCCGGCTGGACCGGCCGGCGTCCGGGCTGCTGCTGGCCGCCGCGCTCGTCATCCTCGTCGGGACCTTCGTCGTGACGATGGCGTTCAACGTCCCGCTCAACGACCAGCTCGCCGCCGTCGACCCGGGCAGCGCCGCCGCGGCCGACGTCTGGGAGCGCTACCTGTCCCGCTGGACCGCCTGGAACCACGTAAGGCTGGTCAGCTCGACGGCGTCGGTGGTGCTGTTCGCGACCTACCTCATCCGGCGCTGAGCTCGACGTCGAGCTCGCCATGGCCCGCCAGCCACTCGACCGCCTCGCGGACCGCCTCCTCCGGCGCGTACCGCGGGGCGTAGCCGAGTGTGCGGCGGGCCTTGTCGATGGACGCGAACTGGCTGCGCGACAGGTGGTCCCAGCTCTGCTCCGCGTACTCGGGCGTCGTGCCGGCGCGGAACTCGTCCCAGCCGACGAACTCCAGCGCCGGCTCGCGGCCGAACCACGACGCCGCGTAGCCGGCGAACCCGCGGACGGTCAGCGCCGACGGCGCCGTGACGTGGAACGCCTGGCCGGCCGCGGCGTCGCGTCGCTCGATCGCCAGCTGGAAGCCCTGCGCGACGTCGTCGGCGTGGACGTGGTGCAGCAGCTCGGCCCCGATGCCGGGGACGGCCAGCGGCGCGCCGGACGCGAGCGCCGTCCACACCGCCGGGTCGAGGTTGCCCAGCGGGTTGATCGGGTGCCAGCCCGGCCCGCTGATGTGGCCCGGGTGCAGCGACGTCGTCACCAGCCCGCCGCGTGCGGTCTCGTCCAGCAGCAGCCGCGCGATGGCCGCCTTCTGCACGCCGTACTCCCCGAACGGGACGGTCTCGCTGTCCTCGTGCAGCGGGATCGACCGGCTCGGCCCGTGCATCCAGATCGACCCGCAGTGCACGAGGTGCGCCACCCGCCCGCGCAGCCCGTCGACCAGCTGGCGGGCCGACTCCTCGGTGAAGCACACCATGTCGACGACGACCTCCGGCGCGAGGTCCGCGACCCGGCCGGCGAACGTCCCGGCGCGGTCCTCGGCCTCGCGGTCGACCGTCAGCTGCTCGACCTGCGCCCACGCCGGATGCTCGGCGTACGGCTGCCGCGTGCCGCGGCTGAGGTTGACGACCTGGTGCCCGGCGGCGACCAGCCGCGGGATCAGGTATGTGCCGACATGACCGGTCCCGCCGACGACGACGATGCGCATGCGCCCATCATGGCCGTCTAGGGTCGTCGTCATGAAGGCGCTGCGGGCGGTCGATGTCAGGGGTGTGTGGGGGACGGTGCTGCTGCCGCTCGGCGGCCGCGGCGCCGTCGACTGGGCCCGGCTGGCCGCGCAGGTCGACACGCTGGTCGCCAGCGGCGTCGACGGCGTCTACGCGCACGGCACGGCGGGCGAGTTCCACGCCATCGACGAGGCCGAGTTCGACCACGTCAACGAGGTGGTGGCGACGCGGTGCGAAGCGGCCGGGCTGCCGTTCCAGCTGGGCGGCTCGCACCCGGCGACGCCCGTCATGCTGGACCGGGTGCGCCGGGCGGCCGCGCTGGAGCCGGGCGCCGTCCAGGTGATCCTGCCCGACTGGGTGCCGCTGAACGACGACGAGGTGGTGCGCTTCCTGGCCGGCGCGGCCGAGGCGGCGGGGCCCGTGCCGCTGGTGCTCTACAACCCGCCGCACGCGAAGACGCCGGTCGGGCCGGAGCTGCTGGCCCGCGCGGCCGCCGCGACGCCGTCGCTCATCGGTGTCAAGATGGCCGGCGGCGACGACGGCTGGTACGCCGCCATGACGCCCCTGGCAGCCGATCTCTCCGTCTTCGTGCCCGGCCACCTGCTGGCGACGGGCCTCGCCCACGGCGCGCACGGCAGCTACTCCAACGTCGCCGCGATGTCGCCGCGCGGCGCCGTCGCCTGGTACCGCATGATGACGACGGACCCGCGGGGCGCGCTGGACGTCGAGGCGCGCATCGCCGAGTTCTTCCGCCGCCACATCGCGCCGCTGCAGGCCGCCGGGCTGTCCAATCCGGCGCTCGACAAGTTCCTCGCCACCGTCGGCGGCTGGGCCGACATCGGCACGACGCTGCGCTGGCCCGCGTCGTCGGCGCCGGACGACGCCGTCGGGCCGGCCCGTGCCGACGCGAACCGGCTGCTCCCGGAGCTGTTCCCGGCCTGATCGCAGCGGCTACCGTGGCCGGATGCTGGAAGCCGCGGGCGTCACCGCCGTCGAGGAGCAGGTGTACGGCGCCCTCGTCGACTCGCCCGCCGACACCGCGGCCGCCATCGCGACCCGGCTCGGGCTGTCGTTCGACGAGACCACGGCGGTGCTCGCGTCGCTCGAGGCGAAGGGGCTGATGAGCCGCACCGCCGACCGCACGCCGCGGTTCCTGGCGACGCCGCCGGACATCGCGATCGAGCCGCTGATCCTGCAACGGCAGGCGGAGCTGCAGGAGACTCGCCGGGCGGTCGACGAGTTGCTGCGCCGCTACCGTGCCAGCCGCCGTCCCCGCGAGGCCGCCGAACTCGTCGAGGTCGTCGTCGGGCGGCCCGCTGTCGCGCAGCGGTTCCAGCAGCTGCAGCGGCGGGCCGAGCGGGAGGTGCTGGTGCTGGTCAAGCCGCCGTTCGCGATCCCGCACGAGGCCAACGACACCGAGCTGGACCTCCTCGCCCGCGGCGTCACCGCCCGCGCCGTCTACGAACGGTCGGTCCTCGAGACCGACGGCGGCTCCGCGGCCGTCGCCCGCTACGTCGCCGCCGGCGAGCAGGCCCGCGTCGTCGACGAGCTGCCGGTGAAGTTCGCGCTGATCGACGGGTCGGAGGCGTTCGTGCCGCTGACCCCGGACGACCCCGAGACCGAGCCGACGTTCATGGTCGTGCACCGCAGCGGGCTGCTGGCGGCGCTGATCGCGCTGTTCGAGTCGCTGTGGGACCGCGCGTTCGACCTGTCCGCGCTGACGGCCCGCGCGTCCGGCCGCCCGCCGCGACTCGCCCCTGCCGACGCGCAACTGGTGTCGCTGCTGCTGGCCGGGCTGACGGACAAAGCGATCGCGGGCCAGCTGGGGCTGAGCATCCGGACGGTGCACCGGCGGATCAGCGCCCTGCTCGACCGCGCCCAGGTGTCGACCCGCCTCCAGCTCGGCTGGCACGCCGCCCAGCACGGCTGGCTGGACGGCTACGGCCCGGCTCATGCGGCTGGCGCTGCTGGCCCGGTCGGCGCTGTTGGACCGGCTGGTTCTGCGGGTCCGGCTGGACCGGCTGGCTCTGCGGGTCCGGTTGGCTCTGCTGGATCGGCTGGGCCGGCTGGCTCTCGCGGCGGCGCTGACTAGCCGGGCTCACACCCCGCCCGGCCGGGTGGGCCACCGACTCTACGCGCGGCCACTGACAGCGTCGGCGGGAACGGGCGGTGGGCTGCGAGGTGCGCTGATGGGCGGTAGCTGCGAGTGGGGACGGCCGCTGCGGTGCAGCCGGGCCGAGCTGCGCCGGGTGCAGACCCCGCCCGGCCGGGTGGGCCACCGACTCTACGCGCGGCCACTGACAACGGCCGCCGACCACGGCCACTGACAACGGCCGCCGACCACGGCCAGCGGCCAGCCGCCGACAGCCGAGCCAGGCCGCCGACGGCTGGGGTGGGGCCGCTCAGCCGCCGACAGCGCGGACTCAGCGCAGGCCGTAGGCGCGCAGCACCGTCTGCTCGATCCGGTTCCCGTCGCCGTCCCACGCCTCGACCCGCAGGGCGACGGCGTCGGCGCCGGGTACCGGGTCGAGCAGGGCCGAGTAGACCGCGCCGCGGCGGGTGACGCGGGCGGGGTGCCAGGTGGCGCCGTCGTCGTAGGAGGCGGAGAGGCGCAGGCCGCCGCCGGTGACCGGGGTGGCGTCGGCCTGCTGGTGCACCGTCAGCGAGACGCGGGTGCGAGCCCGCGAACCGACCGTGCCCCACTGGTCGACGTCCACGTCGTAGTCGACCTGGAGGAGGGGCAGCGGCTCCCGCTCACCCGCCGCGGGCCGCGACGACGCGAACGTCCAGGCCGTCCGGGTCGACGTCGAGCGGTGCCACCAGGGAGCGGTGCGGTCGACGTCGAGCTCGAGCCGGTACGTGGAAGGCGACGGCGAGGCGGGCCAGGTGCCGTACACCCCGTCACGTGAGGCGACGAGCGCGCCGTCGCGGTAGAGCCGCGCGGCCGCGGTGTCGTACGACGACTCGTCGCCGTTGTGGTCGCTGCCGTCGAGGAACGAGCGGATCAGGATCGTGAACTCGTCGTCCGTGCGGAACCCGGGCATGCCGTACTGGCCGTAGTGGTCGGTGTCGAGCGGCACGCCGGGCCGGACCACCGGGCCGAACCACGACCGCGGGTCGGACTCGCCGGCCGAGTACGTGCGCTCGCCCTCGATCATGCCCGCGACCAGCAACCGCTGCGCCCACACGAACTGCTGCCAGCGGGTGTCGCCGGGCGTGACCCACTCGTCGCGCTGCGACGGCAGCAGCACCTCGCGCGGGCTGCGGATGGAGAAGTTGTCGTACGGCCGGAACGCGTGCCGCGCCTCGTTGCCCCGGTGCTCCGGCCCGGTCGCCACATAGGTCGACTCCAGCGACGCGAGATCGCGCGGACGCACCTTCTCGACGAGACCGGACGGAATCGCGCCCGGCCACGACTGCATGAGGTCGTACAGGTACGGGCTGACGGCGACGCCGTCGAACTGGACGGTGGGCAGGCGGTCGAGCAGCGCCGCGCCGTCGGCCTGCGAAACCGTCACCACCGGGATCGTCGTGCCCTCGGCGACCCACTGCAGCAGCCACCCCGGCCGGTCGTGGTACTGGATCATCGCCGCGGCACCGGCCGCCGTCACAGCCGCGACCTGGTCGTCGATGGAGACGTCGTCGGAGCGGCGGACCAGCGCCGCCGCGCCGGTGAGGTCGCGGCCGGCCAGCTCTGCGGGCGTGCCGGTTCCGGCGTCGACGACCGGGTGGCCGTGCCGGCCGTCGACCCGGGGCGAGCCGACGGCGTACTCGTGCGCCAGCTCGCGGCCGTCCGCCCGCAGCGTCAGTTCGGGCGCGAACAGCTCCCACAGGCTGGAGAACTCGAACGTGCCCCGCTCCACCGGCTCGGTCGGAGCGGCGTACGCGACGTCGATGTACTGGTCGAGCATGTACTTGAGGTTGAACATGTGGTTCTCGGAGCTGCGGTACCAGCCGAGGGTGAGGCCCTGGTGCTCGGTCGGCCGCGGGGTGTCGACGGCGACGCGGGTGGCGGTGCGCCCGTCCAGCACGAGGTGGGTGTCCTCGGTCAGCTCCAGCTCGGTGTCGCCGACGATCGCCACCTCGCGTGCCTGCTCGCCGGACTCGTCCGGCGTGAACAACACTCCGAACAGGCTGTACGTGCCCGGCGGCACCCGGAACACGGCCGGCCCGCTGCCGCCGCCCTTGCGGCCGAAGAACCCGGTGCCCGACCAGTCGGTGTCGAGGTTCCACAGCTCGGCCGAGCTGGCCCCGATGGCCGGCGCGCCCTCGTGGTCGATGCCCTCGATGGTCACCTCGATGGTCTGCTGCTCCTTCGTGGCGCCGACGACGGTGTGCACGACGACGCCGCCGTCGGCCGAGCGGGCGGTGACGCGGCCGCCGTAGATGTCCGGGTCGCCGAGGTTCGGGTCGAACGTGACGTCGACGCTGGCGCTGTCGCCCGCCGGCACCGTCACCGACGGTGCGCTCAGCGTCAGCATGCCGGACGGCGCGGGCGTGCCGGCCGCGCCGGTCAGCGTCGCGTCGAGCGCCAGCACCACGGGCTCGCCGCCGTCGTTGGTGTACGTGACGGCGTGCGTGACCACCGGGTCGGTGCCGTCGTGCGGCCAGTCGTAGACGCCGAGATCGAGGGTCGCGGTGTCGGCGAACGTCGTCTGCGTGACGGCACGCGCGGCGTCGAGGCGCCCGGCGCCCTGCTCGTAGACGGTGTACTCGTCCAGCTCCCGCGCCGACTGCACGAGCGCCCGCTTCAGCTGGTCCGCCGCCCAGTCCGGGTGCCGCTGCAGCAGCAGCGCGGCCGCGCCGGACACGTGCGGCGTCGCCATCGAGGTGCCGTCGAGGCTGGTGTAGAGGTCGTCGACGGGGTCGCCGAGCGACGTCCCGGCCGCCCGGGCCGCGACGATCCCCACGCCCGGCGCGGTGATCTCCGGCTTGATCGCGTGGTCGCCGAGCCGCGGGCCGCGGCTGGAGAACGAGGCCAGCACGTCGGACTTGTCGACGGCGCCGACGCTGAGCGCGGCGTCGGCCACGCCCGGCGCCCGGACGGTGGTCGCGCCCGGCCCTTCGTTGCCGGCCGCCGCCACGAACAGCGTCCCGCTGGCCGCCGTCAGCTCGTTCACCGCCTGGCTGAGCGGGTCGGTGCCGTCGCTGACCTCGCTGGACAGGCTCATGCTGACGACGTCGGCGCCCTGCGTGACGGCCCACTCCATGCCCTCGATCAGCCACGAGTTCTGGCCGCTGCCGTCGTCGCCGAGCACCTTGCCGATGAGCAGGTCGGCACCGGGAGCGACGCCGGCGCGGGCGCCGCCGGACCCCGCCCCGGTGCCGGCGACGGTGGCCGCGACGTGCGTGCCGTGCCCGTGGCCGTCCTGCACGGTCGAGCCGGAGAAGTCGGCGGCGCCGCTGACCTGGCCGGCGAGGTCCGGGTGGGCGGGGTCGTAGCCGGTGTCGAGGACGGCGACGGTGACGCCGGTGCCGTCGTACCCGGCCGCCCACGCCTCCGGCGCGCCGATCTGCGGCACGCTCTCGGCCAGGACCGGCCGCACCTTCGCGTCCAGCCAGATCTTCTCGATCGACGGCGCCGCCCGTCGGGTGGCCTCGGCGCTGGGGAGGTCCGCAGCGACGTCGGTCCAGAACGCGGGCAGGTCGGCGGCCGGCGCGGACACCGCGACCGCGCCCACGCTCTCGAGGGTGGCCGTGACGACGGCGTGCTCGGGCGCGGGCGGGGCGGCGGCCCGCGCGGCGGCGCCACCGGCGTACGTGACGATCAGCGGCAGCGCGTCGCCGGTGTAGCCCTGCTCGATCAGCCCGGTGACGTTGAACAGCTCGCGGTCCAGCGATCCGGCCGCCAGGTACGGCTCGGCCTCGGCCGGGATGGCGTAGAGGCCCTCGGCCCGCTCGACCACCTTGAGGTTGCCGCGCACGGTGCCCGGCGCGGGCAGCGCGGTGATCGCGTGCCGCCCGTCGGAGGACGTGTCGACCCGCAGCCGGTGCCCGGTCACGAGCGTGACCGTGACGCCGTCGGCCGCCGGCTGGGGGAGCGGCGCCGGCGGGGCCGGGTCCGCGGCGCCCGGTGCGGCGGCCGCGACCAGCAGCACAGCGGCGCAGACGGCGAGCAGGGGACGAGACCGGCGCATGGGACCTCCCGGGCAGAGGCGCCGAAAGGCGGCGCGGATCCTCGGAGCCTAGGGGCGCGCGGTCGCCGCTGCCGAGGGGTCGACGCTGGCCGATGGGCGACATGGCAGAAACCCGCCACGGTCGTCAGCCGGTCCGCGGGCGGGTGGGGACGCCGGCCTCCGCCCGCCATGCTCGTTCCTCGCTCGGACGCCGCGGCCTACCGTTGGCCGGCGTCCTCGCCTACCTGCGGCGCCATGGCGACGGGCACGATCGCGCACTCGCCGGACGCGCCGGCCCGCACGATCGACACCTCACGCCTGGTCTCGAACGTGGCGAGCTCCTCGGGGAGCCGGGCCAGCGTCTCGCGCAGCAGGCGGCCATCCCGCTCGGCGCGGACGGTGATCGTTGTCGGCCACCAGTCACCGTCGGGAGCGGAGGCGACGCTGACCGACTCGACGACGGCCGGCTCGGGCCGCGCGTCCGGCGAGGCGGCGTCGTGGCGCAGGGCGCCGAGTGCTCGCGGGCGGTGGAGCGGCTCGATCCACACCAGGTGCCGCATCGTCGGATGCCGGCGGAAGCCGAAGAGCATGCCGGGCCGGATCGTGCACCCGACCTCGGCGTCGAAGGTGTAGGGACCGTGGACGAGGTCGCCGGTGCCGGACCCCAACGGACGGCCGATCACCCGCGCCCAGTGCGTGCGACCGTCGGCCTTACCCCAAGTCGTGGGCTCGATCCCCACCACCACCGCGGCCTCGAGCTCGGTGTCGGGGCGTGGCCGCGGCGGGTCGGGCTCCCAGCCGATGCGGGCCAGGCCCAGGCCCAGCAGCACGGCGAGGCCGGACAACAGGATCCAGAGCCGCTGGTCCGGCGCCTGAGTCATGCCCCACGCGGTCGCGGCGACGGCCGGGACGACGGCCGCCAGGGTGAGCCGGCGCTGGAGCCGGACGCGGCGTACCGCGCGGGCCCGGACGTCCAGCATGAACTGGTCGGGCCGGCCGCGGACCTGGCTCATGTCAGTACCACGCGGGCCACAGCACCCGCTGTCCTTCCCGGGTCTCGCACACGAGCGCGGTGCCGGTGTGACGCATCGTCGCGATCTCCTGCGGCCGCAGGAATCCCCGGGCCGTCCCGTGGCCGCCGGTCGTTTCGACCTCGACCTCGACGTGCCCACGCCGGACCCGGCCGGTCGGACGGATCGAGGTCAGCGCGGCTTCCGCCGGCTGGGCGTCCAGCAGGTCGCGGGCCGTCCCGGGCTCGAGCAGGCCGAGCTCGCTGCGGTGCCGCGCCAGCACCGCACGCAGACCGGGTTCGTCGAGCTCGACGGCGGGTGACCAGTCCTCGCCCGGCGCGGCCTGCGGCCGTACCGGCAGGAACGTCCCGGCCTGCACCGTACGCTCACGGTGCACCGGTGTGTCGACCACGACCTCCCTCCCGTCGGGCAGGGCCACCCGGAGCTGCGCCTGGATGTCCCCGCCGTCGTTGTCCCAGGTGCCGTCGAGCACGGCCAGCACCTCGCCGACCTGGACGTCGTCGACCGTACGGGTCTCGCTGTAGCGGGCGCCGCTCAGCCACCACTGCACCGAGCTGGGAGCACCGCGCCACACGTCGGCCCGGATCCTGAAGTGGGACGCGGAATCGTGCGGCTCCGGCTCTTTGCGCAGCTCGCGCCAGGAAACTTCCGCCAGACCCCACGCCACGAGAGCCGCCAACCCGACGATGACGGCGAGTGACGCCGCGATGATCGTCGCGGTCAGGCCCATGCGGCGGCTCCTCTGCGTAGGTCCGGGTTGGCCACCACCATCGCACGTCGTCCGTTCCGGTGGTCGCGCGGATCGCGCGTGGCAAAATCGGCGCGTGCAGGTCGCCATGCTCGGATCGTTCGAGCTCCGTACCGACGACGGCCGGGTGGCCGAGGTCGCGGGCGCCCGGTTGCGCGGCCTGCTGGCCGCCCTCGCGCTGGAGACCGGTCACGTCGTCCCGAAGGCGACGCTGCTGGACTGGATCTGGGCCGCCGACCCGCCCGCCGACGCCACCAACGCGCTGCAGCGGCTGGTCTCGCGGCTGCGCAAGGTGCTGCCCGACGGCGCCATCGAGGGGCATCCGGACGGGTACCTCCTGCGGGCCGAGCCCGACGCCGTCGACGCGGTGCGGTTCGAGCACCTCGTCGGGCGGGCCCGCGCCGCCGAGGACGTCGTGCGGGTCCGGCTGCTGCGCGAGGCGCTCGGGCTGTGGCGCGGCGGCGCCCTGCAGGACGTCGGCCTGCACGACAGCGCGGCGTTCGAGGCGGCCGCCACCCGGCTCGACGGCCTGCGGCTGTCGGCCATGGAAGAGCTGTTCGACGCCGAGATCGGCCTCGGCCACGGCGCCGACCTGGTCGCCGAGCTGACCGACGCCGTCGCCGCGCATCCGATGCGCGAGCGGCTGGCCGGCGCGCTGATGCGGGCGCTGGTCGCGGCCGGGCGCAACTCCGAGGCGCTGCTGGTGTTCGAGCGCACCCGCGAGGCGCTGGCCGACGCGCTCGGCGTCGACCCCGCGCCGGAGCTGTCCGCCCTGCACCTCGCCGTGCTGCGCGGCGAGGTGGGCGGGCGCGACGACGACCGGAAGACCAACCTGCGCTCCGAGTTGACCAGCTACATCGGCAAGGACGCCGACGTCACGGCCGTCCGCGGCCTCGTCGCCGAGCACCGGCTCACCACCCTGATCGGGCCGGGCGGGTCGGGGAAGACCCGGCTGGCCACCGAGACCGGACGTACGCTGCTCGACGACCTGCCCGACGGCGTCTGGCTGGTCGAGCTGGCCGCCATCGGCCCGGACGGGGACGTCGCTCAGGCGACGCTGGCCGCGCTCCGGCTGCGCGACTCGCTGCTCGGCGACGCACCGGACGCCGAGCCGGCCGGCCGCGTCGTCGCGGCGCTGCGCGAGCGGTCGATGCTGCTGGTCCTGGACAACTGCGAGCACGTCATCGAGTCCGCGGCGACGTTCGCGCACCGCGTGCTCGGCGAGTGCCGCCGGGTGCGGATCCTCGCCACCAGCCGCGAGCCGCTGGGCATCACCGGCGAGGTGCTGTGGCCGGTCGCGCCGCTGCTGCTCCCGGCGGACGGCGCCGAGCCGGACGTCATCGAGGCGTCGCCGGCCGTCCGGCTGCTGCTGGAACGGGCCCGCGCGGTGCGCCCCGATCTCGCCGCCGACGCGCCCACGCTGGCCACGCTGGCCCGGGTCTGCCGAGCGCTCGACGGCATGCCGCTGGCGATCGAGCTGGCCGCGGCCCGGCTGCGCACGATGTCGCTCGACCAGCTGGCGCACCGGCTCGACGACCGGTTCCGCCTGCTCACCGGCGGCAGCCGGACCGCGCTGCCGCGGCACCGCACCCTGCGCGCGATGGTCGACTGGAGCTGGGAGCTGCTCACCGACCCCGAACGCGCGGTGCTGCGCCGGCTGTCGGTGTTCTCCGGCGGCGCGAGCCTCGACGCGGCCGAGCGGGTCTGCGCCAGAGAGGGGGGTGGGCCCGAAGGGCAGGGGGGCGGGACAAGCACAGGCGACGTCGCGCCCGGCGAGGTCCTCGACCTGCTCACCCAGCTGACGGAGAAGTCGCTGGTGGTCGCGGAGGGCGAGCGGTACCGCCTGCTCGGCACCATCAAGGAGTACGCCGAGCAGCGGCTCGCGGAGGCCGGCGAGACCGGCCGCACCCGCCGGGCGCACCTCGACCACTTCTCCGAGCTGGCCGAGACAGCCGAGCCGTGGCTGCGCCGCGCCGACCAGGTGGAGTGGCTCGCCGTCCTGGGGGCCGAGCACGACAACCTCGGTGCGGCGATGCGCGGCGCGCTCGCGGCCGGCGACGCGGCGGCGGCCATGCGGCTCGCGGCCGGCGCGGGGTGGTACTGGTGGCTGGCCGGGCACAAGACCGAGGGCCTGGAGCTGATCACCGCGGCGACGGAGCTGCCCGGCGAGGTGCCTGACGCGGTCCGCGCCACGGTGTACGCCATCATCGTGCTGTTCGTCTCGACCGGGCCGGGCGACGAGCACCAGGCCGCGGGGTGGATCCACCGCGCCTACGAGGCGAGCCGGGACGTCCGGGGCGGCCACGCGGCCATGGGCCTCGTCGGTGCGATGGAACGACTGCTGCAGGGGCCGGAGGCGGCGCTGACCGCGTTCGAGCCGGTGCTCGACGACGACGATCCCTGGGCCCGCGCGCTGGCCCGGCTGCAACTGGGCAAGATGCGCGTCGTGAGCGGCCAGGCCGGTCACGACGCCGAGAAGTACCTCGAGACCGCGCTGGCCGAGTTCCGCGCCCTCGGCGAGCGCTTCGGGATCTCCTTCGCGCTCACCGAGCTGGCCGATCTCATCGCCACCCGCGGCGAGCTGGCCCGGGCGTGCGGGTACTACGACGAGGCCGTCGCGGCCGTCGCCGAGGTGGGTGCCGTCGACGACGTCATCCGCATGCGCGCGCGCCAGGCCGAGCTGTACTGGCAGCTGGGCGACGAGGATTCCAGCGCGGCCGCCATCGCCGAGGCGCAGCGCCGGGCCGACGGCGTGACGTGGCCGGGCACGCTGGCCGCGCTGGCCCTGTCGAAGGCGGAGCTGGCCCGCTGGCGCGGCGACTCCGACGACGTGCGCCGCCAGATCGAGGTGCTGCGGTCCGTGCTGGGCGACGAGGCAGAGCTGCCCTACATCCGCGCGCCGATCCAGGACCTGCTGGGCTACCTCGCCGACGATCTCGACGCCGCGTGCGAGCACCGTGCGGCGGCCTGTGCGTCGGCGGCCGAGGCGGGGCACGCCCTGGTCGTCGCCGGGGTCCTGATCGGGGTCGCGGACCTGGCTCTGCGCCGCGAGCAGTACGAGCAGGCCGCCCGGCTGCTGGCGGCGAGCGCCGTCGCCCGCGGCCTTCCGAACGGCCCGCACCCGGATGTCGTCCGGATCGAGCGCGAAGCGCGGAGCCGCCTCGGCGACGCGCGGTACGCCGAGGCGGCTCAGGAGGGGATGCGGGCGAACTGGCGGGAGCTGGCCGAGGTCACGCTCGCTTGCTGAACGTCGACCGGGCCCACACGTAGCCGACCACGGCGATGCCGACGCACCAGGCGAGGGCCGGGATGACGTCGCCGGCCGACGGCGCGCCGGCCAGCAGCCCGCGCAGCGTCTCGATGATCGGCGTGAACGGCTGATACTCCGCGAACTCCCGCAGGCCCGGGCCCATCTTGTCGGCCGGCACGATCGCGCTGCTGAAGAACGGCAGCATGACCAGCGGCACCGCCGCCATGCCCGCCGTCTCCGGCGACTTCGCCGCCAGCCCCAGCGCGACGGTGAACCAGCCGGCCGCGGTGGCCAGCAGCACGATCATGCCGACGACGCCGAGCCAGTCGAGCGCGCTCGCCGACGCGTCGAAGCCCAGCAGGAAGGCCACGCCGACGAGGGCGGCGATCGCGATCAGGTTGGTCAGCACGCTGGCGACGACATGGCCGGTCAGCACCGCGCCACGCGAGACGTCCATGACCTTGAACCGGTTGATGACGCCCTTCGTCATGTCGGCGTTCACCGCCGTCGCGGTGCCGCCCAGCCCGTAGCAGACGGCCATCAGCATAAGCCCTGGTGTGGCGTAGTCGACGTAGTCGACGCCGACGCTGAACGCGTCGCCGAGCATGTACACGAACATCAGCATGAGCACGATCGGCATCAGGACGGCGTTGAACACCGACGTGGGGTTCCTGGTGAGGTGCTTGAAGTCGCGGCGCAGCATCACCATCGCGTGAGCGGTCATGTCGTGGGCACCTCCGTGGCGTGGCCCGTCAGGGCGAGGAAGACGTCGTCGAGGTCGGGGGTCTGGACGGAGAACCCCTCGGCGCTGAGGGCGTACTCGTCGAGTCGGTCCAGCAGGGCGCGCAGCGAGGTCGTGCCGCCGTCGCTGGGCACTCGCAGGGTCTGCGACTCGTCGTCGCGGGCGGCGTCGGGGAAGATCCGCGCGGCGGAGTCGAGCTCCGCGGCCGTGGCGAAGCGGAGCTGGACGTGGGTGCCGGGGAGCCGGCGCTTGAGCTCGTCGGGGGTGCCCTGGGCCACGATGCGGCCCTGGTCGAGCACCGCGACCCGGTCGGCGAGCTTGTCGGCCTCGTCGAGGTACTGGGTGGTGAGGAAGATCGTGACGCCGTCGGCCACCAGGTCGCGGACGATCGACCACATCGTGCGGCGGCTGCGCGGGTCCAGGCCCGTCGTCGGCTCGTCGAGGAAGATGATCCGCGGGCTGCCGACCAGCGTCATCGCCAGGTCGAGCTTGCGCCGCATGCCGCCGGAGTAGGTCGAGGCGGGCCGCTGCGCGGGCTCCACCAGGTCGAAGCGCTCCAGCAGCTCCGCGACGATCCGCTTGCCGTCCTCGGCGCGCACCGGGCTGAGGTCCACCATCAGCTGGAGGTTCTCCTCGCCGGTCAGCAGCTCGTCGACCGCGGCGAACTGCCCGGTGACGCCGATGGCTCGGCGCACCGGCCGGGGCTCGGCCGCGACGTCGTGCCCGGCGACGCGGACCGTCCCGGCGTCGGCACGCAGCAGTGTGGTGAGGACGTTGACCGTCGTCGTCTTGCCCGCCCCGTTGGGGCCGAGCAGGGAGAAGACCGTGCCGGCCTCGACCTCGAGGTCGATGCCGTCGAGCACGATCGTGTCCCCGAAGGCCTTGCGCAGGCCCGAAACCTCAATCGCCTTTGTCATGCCTCCACGGTCGGCGTCTCGCCTGACACCGGCCTGACACGCGTCTGTCACGGCCGCTGACGCCGTGACGGAGCGGGTCAGACCCGGCGGCGCAGGGCCCAGACGGAGAGCGGGGCGAACACGGCGGCGATGGCGGCCGCCCAGATCAGCGACTGCACCGCGGGCGTGGTGGCGGACGCGACGTGCCACTCGGTGCCGAGGGTGTCGTCGCCGACCATGAGCGCCCGGCAGGCGTCGGACAGGATGGTGACGGGGTTGTTCTCGACGATCGGCTGCAGCCAGCCCGGCATGGTGCTGGTGGGCGCGAACACGTTGCTGACGAACGTCACCGGGAACAGCGCGGTGAAGCCGAACAGCTGCACCTTCTCGGGGTCTTTCGCCAGCACGCCGACCAGCACCGACACCCACGAGAACGCCAGCGCGAACACCAGCATGAGGCCCACCGCCGCCAGCAGCGACCACACGTCGGTGCCGATGCGGAAGCCGAGGATCATGCCGATGGCCAGCAGCAGGAAGATCGACCACGCCTGCTTGACCTGGTCGGCGATGATGCGCCCGGCCATGGGCGCCCACCTGGCGATGGGCAGCGAGCGCAGGCGGTCGAAGACGCCCTTGGTGAGGTCGATGTTCAGGCCGGTGCCGACGTACATGGTGATGAACAGCATGTTCATGACGATGATGCCGGGCAGCGCGAACGTGAGGTACTCGCTGGTGGACCCGGCGATGGCGCCGCCGAACACGTAGGTGAACAGCAGCACGAACATGATGGGCTGGATGCTGAAGTCGCCCAGCTCCCACGGGTTGTGCCGCACCTGCACGATGGTGCGCCAGGCCAGCGTCATGGTCTGCCGGACACCTTCGCCGATGCCGACGCGTGGACTCAGCTCGGCCGGTGCGGGCCGGGCCGCGGTGACGGTGGTCATGCCGGCCTCCCTTCGGACTCGGGCTCGTCCTCGACCGGCCGCCCGGTGAGGGAGAGGAACACCTCGTTGAGGCTGGCGCCGCGCAGCGTCAGCTCCGTGACCAGCACCCCGGCGTCGTCGAGCCGCCGGACGACGGCCGGCAGCACGGCGGGGTCGCCGACCGGCGCGGTGACGCGCGGGCCGTCGATCTCGGGCGTGGTCTTGGTCAGCTCGGCGACGACGGCCGTGACGACAGGCAGCTGGGTGTCGTCCTCGGGGCGGACGACGAGGGTCTGTGAGCCGGTCTTCGCCTTCAGCTCGTCGGGTGTGCCGGCGGCGATGACGCGGCCGTGGTCGATGACGGTGATCTCGTCGGCCAGGGCGTCGGCTTCGTCGAGGTACTGCGTGGTGAGCAGCACCGTGACGCCCCCGGCGACCAGGCCGCGGATGAGCGACCACAGCTCCGCGCGGGCGCGGGGGTCGAGCCCCGTGGTGGGCTCGTCGAGGAACAGGATGGACGGCCGGCCGACGAGGCTGGCGGCGAGGTCGAGCCGGCGCCGCATGCCGCCGGAGTAGGTCTTGGCCGCGCGGTCGGCGGCGTCGGTGAGGTCGAACTCGGCCAGCAGCTCACGTGCGCGCTGCTTCGCCGCCGGCCGCGGAACGCCCAGCAGCCGGCCGATGAGCAGCAGGTTCTCGGTGCCGGTGAGCATCTCGTCGACCGCCGCGTACTGCCCGGTGAGGCCGATGAGCTGACGGGCCTGGTGCGCCTGCCGGACGACGTCGTAGCCGCCGACCGAGGCGTGGCCGTCGTCGGGCCGGAGCAGCGTGGCGAAGATGCGCACCGCCGTGGTCTTGCCGGCGCCGTTGGGGCCGAGCAGCCCGAGCACGGTGCCGGACCGCACGGCGAGGCCGACGCCGTCGAGTGCGGTGGTCTCGCCGAAGTGCTTCACGAGCCCTTCGGCCTGGATGGCGTGGTCCATGGGGAACCTCCTCGTTCCACCTGGCAAGTGACCAGCATGCCGCGTACCACCGACAATGTCGGTGGCCGATGCGATGCTGATGCGGTGCCGCCCTCCGCGCTGCCGCCCGACGCCGAGCTCGCCGGCCTCCTCCTGGCCGGCGACGAAGCGGCGTTCGCGCAGGTCGTCGGCGCGTGGTCGCCAGGAATGCGGCGGCTGGCCCGGGTCTACGTGTCGACGGAGGAATCCGCGGCCGAGGTGGTACAAGAGGCCTGGCTGGCCGTCGTCCAGAGCGTGGGCACGTTCGCCGGCCGGTCCTCGCTGCGCACCTGGGTGTACCGCATCGTCGCGAACATCGCCCAGCGGCGCGGCGGCCGCGAGGCGCGGGCCGTCCCGGCGACCGGCCTCGGCGACGGCAGCGAGCCCACCGTCGACCCCGCCAGGTTCGCCCCGCCGGGTCACCCGCACGCCGGGCACTGGCAGCACCCGCCCTTGCCGTGGCCCGAGCAGGCGTTGCTCGCGGCCGAGGTCCGCGCCGAGGTGGCCGCCGCCGTCGCGGGGCTGCCGGCTCGCCAGCGAGTCGTCATCACCCTGCGCGACGTGCACGGTTACGACGCCGCCGAGGTGTGTTCGATACTGGAGATCTCGGCGGCGTACCAGCGGGTGCTGCTGCACCGGGCCCGGGCCGCCGTCCGGACCTGCCTGGAGCGGTACCTCGCCGACGGAGAGGAGGCGCCGTGACCGAGTCGCTGAACGACCCCGTCGACCACCTCGCCTGCAACGAGCTGGTCGAACTGGTCACCGCGTTCCTCGAGGGCGCCCTCGACCCCGTCACCGAGCGGCGCGTGGTCGACCACATCTCGCTGTGCGACGGCTGCGACCTCTACGTCGACCAAGTGCGCCAGACCACCGACGTGCTGGCGGGGCTGTCCGGTGGCCAGCCGCTGTCGCCCGCCGACCGCGACCGCCTGCGGGCGGCGTTCCGAGATTCCTCCGCCTGACGTGTAACGCCCGGCCGGCCCGCCGACACTGAACGGGCATGCCGACACCAACCGCGTTGCGCCGCCGCCTGCGTCCGCTACAGGTGGCCGTCGCCCTGCAGGCGATCCTGCTGTGGGTGCCGATCGAGAAGCTGTTCCTCGACGAGATCGGCTTCGATCCGATGACGGTCGGCATCATGACCGCCGTCTACGCGGCCATGGTGCCGCTGATCGAGATCCCGTCCGGCGTGCTGGCCGACCGATGGAGCCGGCGGTCCGTGCTGCTGGTCGGCACCGCCGGGCTGGCCGGCGCGGCGTTGCTCGGCGGCCTGAGCACGGGCGTCCCGCTGTACCTGGTCAGCGCGATGTCGCTCGGGGTCTACTTCGCGATGTCGACCGGCACGCTCGACGCCGTCGTCTACGACACCGTGCTGGAGGAGACCGGCAGCAGCGACCTGTTCGAGCGCACGATCGGGCGGGTCCGGCTGGTCGAGAGCGTCGCGCTGGTGACCAGCTCGCTGGCCGGTGGCTGGCTGGCCGGCGTGCTCTCGCTGCGGTCGACCTACTACCTGACGGTGCCGTTCATGCTGCTGGCGGCCGTGGCGCTGCTCTGGTTCAGGGAGCCGCGGCTGCACGAGACCGGGCGGCCGGAGTCGCTGCGCTCCCACCTGGCCCAGACCGCCCGGATCCTCGGCGACCGCGGCCAGGTGCTGCCGATCGTCGCGGCGATCGTGCTGGCCGCCGGGACCACGTCGCTGCTGTTCGAGTTCGGGCCGCTCTGGCTGGTCGCGCTGGCCGTGCCGGCGGTCGCGTTCGGGCCCTACTGGGCGGCGCTGACCGCGGCGTTCGGGTTCGCCGGGGTGCTGGCCGGGCGGGTCCGGCTGGACTCCCCGCGGGTGACGGTGGTCGCGACGGTGCTGCTGGCGGCGACCGGGCTGGTCCTGACCACCGGTGCGACGGCCGCGTGGATCGTGCCGGCGCAGGTGCTGATGGCGGTGCTCACGATCCTCGCCGGCATCCACCTCTCGAAACTGCTGCACGACGCGGTGCCCTCGACCGTCCGCTCGGGCGTCGCGTCCGGCGTGAGCGCGCTGTCCTGGATGGCGTTCCTGCCGGTCGCGCTGGTCACGGGCGCGGTGATCGACGGCGGCGGCCCGCGGCCGGCGGGCTGGCTGGTGGTCGCGACGGCGGTCCTGACCGGTGTCCTGCTCGTCGGGCTGGCCCGCCGCCCGCTCTGCGCGCCTTGCCCAGAGGCCGAGCTCGTCGGCGCCGGTTGACGTCCGAAAGCTTCAAGCCGGGCGGGCCCGACGGGGACAGGATGACGGTATGGATCTCACCGCCGCTACCGCGTTCCTCGCCGGCCACGCCCGTCAGCTGGACCGGCTCCGGTTCGAGCTGCTGACCGGGACCGGCGACCGGACGGCGACACTGGCCGCGCTGGCCGGCTACCGCAACCCCGACGGCGGCTTCGGCTGGGGCCTCGAGCCCGACCTGCGCTCGCCGGAGAGCCAGCCGCCCGCCGCGCTGCACGCATTCGAGGTGCTGGCCGAGACCGGGCCCGGCGACGCCGGCCTCGCCGGTCCGCTGTGCGACTGGCTGACGTCGGTGACGCTGCCCGACGGCGGCCTGCCGTTCGCGCTGCCCGTCACCGTCCCGGCCGGCACCTCGCACTGGTGGATCGGCGCCGACCCCACGACGTCGTCGCTGCAGATCAGCTCGGCCGTCGCCGGCCAGGCCCACCGCGCCGCGCGGCTGGACCCCGTCGTCGCCGCGCACCCGTGGCTGGAGCGCGTCACCGACTTCTGCCTGCGCACCATCGCCGCCACCGAGCGGCCGCGCGCCCACGAGCTGATGTTCTCGCTGATCTTCCTCGACGCCGTCCACGACACCCGGCCCGAGGCGGCTGCCCAACTGGAGCGGCTGGGCGCGCTGGTGCCGTCGGACGGCGGCATCCCGGTCGAGGGCGGCATCGAGGGCGAGGCGATGCACCTGCTCGATTTGTCACCGGAGCCCGGCCGCCCGCTGCGCGCGCTGCTCGACCCGGCCGCCGTCGAGCGCGACCTCGACCGGCTGGCGGCGCTGCAGCAGGACGACGGCGGCTGGATCGTCGACTTCGACTCGTCATCGGCGGCCGGCGCGCTGGAGTGGCGCGGCTACCAGACGGTGTGGGCGGCGCGGACGCTGCTCGCCCACGGCCGACGCTAGTGCTGTGACCGGATAGGTTCGCCGGGGTGTCAGGCTGCTTCGGTTTGGGTGATGGGGCGGCCTCTCCAGCGGATGCCTTTCTCGGTGATGCGGGCACGTTCTCGGCGTTGAGCTGCCAGCACGTCGGGGTGGCGGGCGTTGGCGTTGCGCCAGCGCAGGTAGGCGTGCAGGGATGATGTAGATCGGTGCCCCGTCCGGCCTCGCGGCGCGGATCGACTTCAACCCGGTGAGGGAGTTGGTGGTGCCTTTGTGGCGGTGGTTGATGCCCCAGAGCGTGTCGTCACCAATCGAGTAGCAGCCGTGGAAGTAGGTGACACCATGGGTGTGGTGATAGGTCGCGGCCACCCGATCGGGCTCGCCTTTCCCGGCCCAGCACGCACCGCCGGTTGGGCGGAGACCGAGCGGGCCGAATTCGTCGAACGCGAAGGTCCGGTCCGGGAAGTTCTCCAGGACGTGCTCGATGCGGTCGAGCTTGGTATCCCGTTCGGGGTCGGTGGACTCCTTCCAGGTCTTCGTGCGCTGAAACGTGATCCCGCGGCGGGCGAGCAGGCAACGCAGGGCTTCCCGGCCGATCCGGATCGCTCTGCCAGCTGTGGTGGCCAGGAAGGCGGCGAGTTTACCGAGTAGGCGGGGACGGCCTCCCGCCCACTGAGGGTCCAGACACGCCAACCCGATCTCGTTGAACCGATGGATCACCTCCCGCACCGTGTCCTCATCCGCCGCCACGAGCTGTCCCCACCATCGAACCGGGTCATGGCACCTCACCACCCAGCGACATCCCGGCGAACCATTCCGGTCACAGCACTAGCTCCGTCTTGCCGACACCATTTGGACCGGAGATCACGACTAGACACTGGTTCCCTGCGGTCAACACATCCAGTTCAGATTGCGACTCTGGTCGGTCAACCCAGCTTCGACGTGAAGGCGGTACCTGTCGTGGCGGCACTGGTTCCGGTGTGGCGTAGTGGTAGTGAACATCACCAACATCTGCAGACTGGATAAGCACCTCGCCCACGTCAAGTAACCCGTCGAATGGATTCTTGGCTGGCTTGCGCCCCCGCACCCCATCCTTAACTTCACGGCCTTGGTGCTGGTCACGGTTCGAGGTCAGTCACTCCGTTGCCGCTCGCCAGGTCGAACGGTACGGAGACCTGGTCGTGCGTGATCAACCAGTTGCCGTCGATCTTGCGGAAGCAATAGGTGACCCGGACCCACATACCGTTCGTGACCGTCCCGTTCTTCAGCGTTCCGCTGAGCCGAGCGAAGCAGTGCCCGAATGCCACGTCATCGCCCACGGTGAGTGTCAGGTCGCGAACTTCATAGCGTGCATCCTGGAAGAACGTGAACGCGGTCGCCCAGTTCTTCGACTTCGCCGCCAGCCCCACATGCTGCAGCGGCGGTTCGATGTCGAAGGACACGACGTCCGTTGCGTAGAGCTGTTTCAGGCTCTCGAGATCCTTGGTTCGGATTCCTTCGACGATCTGGTCGACCTGCTGCCTGATCTTGACGTCGTCCACCTCGCGTTGGCTTGGCATCGCTCCCCATCCTCCATCCGAACCTCAACCTTGGCTTCTCGCCTGTACGACGACACAGCACCCCGGCATGTGACACGCCAGGTCCGTAACCTGACGCGACGCCTGCGGCGTTCGTCGAGGCCCAGGCCCGGTCGAGGTCGGGTGAAGGGCAGTGCAAACCAATCACCGGCCACGCACGCTGCCCGGCGTGTCACCAACCCGGCCAACGTTCATGGACACAGCACTAGCGCTTCAGGCAGGTATAGGCGCCGAACAGGCCGGCGTCGTCGTACTCGACGTCGGCGAGGTCGAAGCCGGCGTGGTCGATCATGGGCTCGAGCAGCCAGCGGAACGTGCTGTGCTCGGTGCGGACGTGCTCCGCATAGTCAGCACCCGTGTAGCCCGCCGCCGGGTCGTCGACGCCGCCGGCCACCCAGCCGTCCATGACCTGCTCGGTGGTGGCGGACGGGAAGTCGTACACGAGGTCGCGCAGCCGCAGCACGCCGCCCGGGCGCAGCAGGCCGGCGATGCGGTGAAGCGCGACCACCTTCCAGAAGTCGGGCAGCTGGTGCAGCGCGTGCCGGGTGTAGACGGCGTCGACGAGCTCGCCTGCGTGGGCGTAGCTGAGGAACCCGGCCTGGACCAGCTCGACGGTGACCCCGGCGGCCCGCGCCCGCTCGCCGAGGTACGCCAGCATCGCCGGCGACACGTCGACCGCCACCACGCGGTCGAACGCCGCGGCGGCCGGTACGGCGAACTGGCCGGTGCCGGCGCCGAGGTCGACGACCGACCGCACCCCGTACGAGGCCAGCACCTCGATGTCGGACGCGGGGTCGGGGTAGCCCTGCTTGCGGTCGAAGCCGGCGACGAAGTCGGGGTCGAGGTGTTCCGGGCCGGCGTGTACGGTCTCGTCGAGCATCCAGGTCGGGCGCATGGGCCCGATCGTCACACGCGTGAACGCTCGTCCGCAGCCGGTTTTCCGCCGGCCGGGCGGGTGATCGTGCTGCTGAGCAGCGCGATGGCCTGCTCGGACGGGCTCCCCGGTTCCGCGTGGTAGGCGACGATCAGCTGGCCGGGCGCGCCGTTCACCGCCAGCGACTCGTACCGCAGCGTGAGCTCGCCGACCAGCGGGTGCCGGAACCGTTTGGTGCCCGACGTCTTGGGCCGGACGTCGTGGCGCGCCCACAGCCGGCGGAACTCGTCGCTCTTCAACGACAGCTCCCCGACGAGGTCGGTGAGCGCGGGGTCGTCGAGGTCGGCGCCGGCGGCCGCGCGCAGGCTGGCCACGGCCTCGGCCGCGACGGCGTCCCAGTCGGGGTACAGCTCGCGCGCGTCGGGGTCCAGGAACACCGCGCGGACCTGGTTCACGCCTGGCGCGGAGCACGAGGCGACGCTGGCGCCGAGTGCGTTGACGGCGAGCACGTCGAGGCGGCGCCCGAGCACCAGCGCGGGCGTGGAGGTCCAGCCGTCGAGCAGCAGCTGGATGCCGTCGCTGACCCGTTCGGGCCGGCTCGGCGCCCGCCGGCGGCGCCGCGCCGGGCGGGCCAGCTCGCGCACGTGGGCGACGCCGTCGTCGTCGAGCCCGAGGACCCCGGCCAGGGCCTCGATGACCTGCTCGGACGGGTGCTTGTCGCGGCCCTGCTCGAGCCGCACGTAGTAGTCGGCGCTGACCCCGGCCAGCATCGCGACCTCTTCGCGGCGCAGGCCCGGCACCCGCCGCCGGCCGAAGCCGTCGGGCAGCCCCACGTCGGCGGGCTGGGCCAGCTCGCGCCGCGCCCGCAGGTACTCGCCGAGCCGGTTGTCCGTCACCCTACGAGGGTAGGCGGGCCGGGCTCGCCGTGGGTGGCCGTGCGACTCCCAGGGTCCGGTCTCCTGGTCGTCGGGCGGTCTGGTCGGCCCGTCACGTTCGCCGGATCGTGGAGCCATGACGACAGCACAGAACACCGACACACTGACCGGCCGCGTCGCGGTGGTCACCGGAGCCACGAGCGGGATCGGCGCGGCGACGGCCCGCCGGCTGGCCGAGGGCGGCGCCGCCGTCGCGGTGGTCGGCCGTCGAGAGGACCGGCTGAAGATCCTCGCGGACGAGATCGGCGGCCTCGCGGTGCCGGCCGACGTGAGCGACATCGCCGCCATGACGGCCGCGGCCGGCGCCATCCGCGCCGAGCTCGGCCGGGTCGACCTCGTGGTCGCCAACGCCGGCGTCATGCTGGCCGCGCCGTTCGAGTCCGCCGAGACCCGCGAATGGGACCAGATGATCGCGACGAACGTGAACGGCCTGCTCTACACCGGCCGGGCGTTCGCCGACGACCTCCTCGCGACGGCGGCCGACGGCGGGACGGCCGACCTGGTGCACGTCGGCTCGATCGGGTCGCACGGGATCTTCCCCGACTACGCCGTGTACGCCGCCACCAAGGCGGCCGTCGCGCACCTGACCCGGAACCTGCGCGCCGAGCTCGGACCGCGTGGCGTCCGGGTGAAGAACGTCGAGCCGGGCTTCGTCGGAACCGAACTCGGGGATGGCATGCTCGACTCCGCCAAGCGCGAGGAGCTGTCGCGGTGGCGTGGCGCGATCGAGATCCTGCGCTCGGAGGACATCGCCGACGCGATCGCCTTCGCCGTCGCGGCGCCCCCGCGGGTCAACGTCGCCGAGCTGATCGTCGTCCCGACCGCTCAGGGCTAGCCTGCTGCCGCCATTCGCGTGATTCGGCAGCGCGGCCGCCACCGGCTGTGCCATGATCAGCCGCGATGAACATGAGTCTCACTAGCAACATATTCGGTCAAACCGACCTGACCGACCTCCGCCGGCCGACGGCGCAGGACGTCGCGGCCTCGGTGGGTGAGGTGTACCGGGAGCTGGCCGCGCGCGACGACCTGCGGCCGGGCCCGGAGGTGGACGGGCTGTTCGGGCGGCTGGTGCGGCTGGTCCTCACCGCGCCGGCCGAGACTGTGCCCGCCGTCCTCAACGACGTCGAGATCCAGCGGCTGGCGCCCAGGCTGCGCGCCCTCTGCGCCCGCGGCGAGGGGGAGCTGGAGCACGCCTGGGCGCACCGGATCGTCGCCGGCCGGCCGCCGCGGGAGGAGCTGGCGCGGTTCCCGTACTTCGGGAACTACCGCCAGCTCAGCCGCATGGAGATCGGCGTCCTGGCGTCCGCGCTGCCGCGCCGGGTGCGGTCGGTCGCGTTCGTCGGGTCCGGGCCGTTGCCGCTGAGCTCGCTGTACCTGGCCGGCGAACTGGACGTCGCGGTCGACAACTTCGACCGCGACCCGGTGGCGCTGCACACCGGCGCCGCGGTGTCGGCCGCACTCGGCTACGGCGAGCTGGGCTTCCACGAGGCGGACGTGCTGGCGGCGGACCTGTCCGGCTACGACGTGGTGGTGCTGGCCGCGCTGGTCGGCGACACGCTCGAGGCGAAGCGGCGGGTGCTGCGGCACCTGGCCGTCACCATGCGTCCCGGCGCCGTCCTGCTCGCCCGCAGCGCCCGCGGCCTGCGCACGCTGCTCTACCCGCCGATCGACCGGACCGCGCTCGACGGGTTCGAGCCGCTGACGGAGGTGCACCCGGTGAACGACGTCATCAACTCGGCGATCCTGGCCCGGGCCGGAGGCTGACGTGGCGACGCTGCTCATGGTGGAGAGCTGGGTGCAGTCGACGGGGCTCGCGCTGCCGCCGCTGCTGCGCGAGGCGGGCCACGACTACATCCTGTTCACCCGCGACCCCGGCCTCTACCCGGACGTCGACGGCGAACGGCACCCGGTGCTGCGCGACGCCGACGAGGTGATCGTCGTCGACACCAACGACCGGGCCGCCATGACCGGCGCCGTCATCGGCATCGTGTGCCGGCGGCGCATCGACGGCGTGATCACCACCTGCGACTACTACCTCGACGCGGTCGCGGAGCTGGCCAAGATGCTCGGGCTGCCCGGGGCGTCGCCGGACATCGTGCGCCGGGCCGTGCGCAAGGACGCGGTGCGGACGGTGCTCGCCCGGGCCGGGCTGCCCGGCCCGCGCTTCGCGGTCGCAGCGACATGGGAGGACGCGCTGGCCGGCGCGGCGGAGCTGGCCTTCCCGCTGGTCGCGAAGCCGGTCGACCTCAACTCCGGCACGTCGGTGCACCTCGTCGACGGCGAGGCGGCGCTGAAAGACGTGTTCTACGAGGTCACCGGTGTCGAGCGGAACACTCGCGACCAGCCGCTGGCCCGCCGGCTGCTGCTCGAGGAGGTCCTGCGCGGCCCCGAGGTCAGCGTCGAGACGGTCACCGCCGCCGGGCGGACCACGGTGCTCGGCATCACCGGCAAGAGCGTCACGCCGACGTTCGTCGAGGCCGGGCACGTGTTCCCGGCGCCGCTGCCGCCCGCCGTCGCCGCCGAGGTGACCGAGCACGTCCGGTCGGCTCTCGCCGCGCTCGGCATCAGCCACGGCCTGAGCCACACCGAGCTCCGCCTGACGCCGTCCGGGCCGCGGATCGTCGAGATCAACCCGCGCCAGGGCGGCGGCTACGTGTTCGACCTCGTCCGCACGGTGACCGGGGTCAGCCCGCTGGCGCTGCTGGTCGACCTCGCGCTCGGTCGGGCGACCGAGCTGGACGTGCGGCCGCGGGGCACGGCGGCGGTCGCGTTCGTGTTGGCGCCGGTCGACGGCATCGTCACCGCCGTCGAGGGCCGCGACGCGCTGGACGACGACCCGGCGATCGTCCGCTGGCAGCTGGACGTGCCCGGACCCGTGCGCCGTCCCCGCGACAACAACGACCGCGTCGGCCACGTGCTCGCCGTCGACCCGGACGGCGACCGCGCCGGCGAGCTGGCCGCCTCCGCCGTCGGCTCGCTCGCCCTGCGCATGGCCGGCGGCGAGGTCGTCACACCCCAGGCGATCGGCGTCTGAGCAAGCGCTTGCCCCGCGCGCGGCCGGTGAGCGCGCGCGTGGCATCATGGCGGCCTCGAAACGATCAACCGGGCGGGAGCTGCCGGTGGCCGACCAGGTGTCCAATCCCTACCGCGCCGCCCTGTGCGCGAGCCGCGACGACGCCCGGCCGGTGTCGGACGATCTCAAGAGCGACCTCGACGCCGCCGTCCAGGCCATGGACAACGGCGCCTGGCAGAGCAGTATCGCCGACACGTTCTACACCGAGCTCACGGAGCACAAGGCCACGCTGGCCACCGCGGCCGAGGGCGTCATGACGGAGTTCGGCGACGCCATCGAGGGCCAGGAGCCGATGGTCGACGCCAACGCTTGGCAGGTGCGCTGGAGGAACCTGTGAGCATCGCCGCCATCGACATCGCGGAGCTGGCCGGCCTCGTCACCGCGCTGGAGAACGCGGCGGAGAACATCGCCACCCGGCGCGGCGACCTCAGCGGCGAGCTGTCGGGCGTCCACCTGCCCACCACCGAGCTCAACCGCCTCGACGCCGTCGAGGGGTGGATCGACGACGAGCTGCCCGGGCTGCGGCGCCGACTGGCCCTGGCGCGGCACATCGAAGCCCAAACTCCGGGGCCGCAGGCGTTCGTCCAGCTGGACGAGTCGACGATCCCGACCGCGACGCCGGAGGAGGCCCGCGAGCGTGCCGACCGGGCCGCGGAGCTGATCGAGGACTACGACGACGGCGACCCGCCCCAGGAACTGGTCGACCTGTTGGCGGAGAACGCGACCGACCCGTACTTCGCCCACCAGCTCGCCACCCAGGTGTCGCCCGAGGAGGTCGCCGACTTCATCGTCAGCGCGTCGAGCACCCGGCGTCAGATGGCCGGCGCGACGATGCCCGACGACGTCGAGGACGTGGAGCGGTTCGACGAGGCGTACGAGGCGACGCTCGACGGCCTCGGCGCCGCCTACGGCACGGCCACCCAGGGCACCGGCGACCTCGCCCTGCCCGACGACTACGCCGCGTCGTGGTCGTCGGCCATCACCGAGGAGTCGCCGGAGGTGCTCGGCCAGGCCAGCGCGCTCGGCCTGGTCATCTCCCGCGGCACCTTCTCCGCCGACTTCCTCACCACCGTCGCCACCGACGTCTACGAGTACGAGCGCGAGCTCGACGAGGACGACATGTGGTGGAAGCGGGCGCACTCGGAGATGGGCGCCGACGGCTACGGCGCCATCGACCCCGTGCACGGCGACGACGAGGGCGCGCCGACCGGCTACACCGAGTACTACGACCCGCTGGCCGGCATCATGTCCGCGGTCGGGCGCAACCCCGAGGCCGGCCACGCCCTGTTCGGCACCGGCACGTTCACCTACATCGAGGCCGGCGACGAGTCGGGCATGGTCAACGAGTTCCTCGAGTACGTCCTGGCGAAGCGCAAGTGGCCGGTCGACGACGGGGCGGGTGCCGACGCGGCCATCGCGGCGGCCATCACCCCGTACGAGGGCGGCAGCACGATGAGCACCAGCATCGCCCGCGACGCCCACGAGATCCTCACCATCAAGGCCGCCGAGATCGAGGAGCGCCGCGAGGACTCCAACCCGTTCTCCGACATCGGCCACCTGATCCTCGACGGCCTCGGCCTGATCCCGATCCTCGGCGAGCCGGTCGACGCCATCAACGCCCTCTGGTACGCGGCCGAGGGCAACGTCGTCGACGCCGGCCTGTCCGCCGCCGGCATGATCCCGTTCATGGGCTGGGGCGCCACCGGCGGCCGGTGGACCCGGCGGGCGCTCAACGCCGACGAGCTCGCCGCGCTGCGCCAGACCGACGGGCTCGACGAGCTGCCCGAGGGCTTCGACGGCATCGCCCGGGCCGACGATCTCCACGTCGACCTGAGCGAGACCGATAGGCTGGCCCTGGAGGACTACACCGGGGACGGGTACTGGGACATGAACGCCGCGCTACGCAACCCCGGCGCCGACATCCCGGCCGGCCTGCAGGGACGTATCGATCGGGTCTCCGACGCGCTGGCCAACCTGCCGGCCCACCCCGGCACGACCTACCGCGGCACCGATCTGAACGACAGCCAGCTGGCCAACTACGAGCCCGGCGAGGTCGTCACGGAACGCGGGTTCATGAGCACGAGCACCGACCCCGACGTCGCCGACTCCGATTTCGAGGGCAACACGTACTTCATCGTCGAGGGCCGTTCCGGCCGCGACGTGGCGCCGTACTCGGAGGTCTCGCACGAGGCGGAGATCCTCTTCAACACCGGGACGGAGTTCGAGGTCCTCGACAAGGTGTTCGACGAGGACATGGGCAAGTGGGTCATCCGGCTGAGGGAGGCGCCATGACGACAGCAGGGCCCGACGACGTCTCCCCTGAGGAGCGGGAGCGGACACTGGAGGCCATCGCGAAGCTCAAGAGTGAGCTCGCGGCGGCGAAGCGGCGGCCGCGGCGACCGGGCGTGAACGCCGCCAAGTTCCACGGCTCCATCGGTCTCGACGACGACGGCAACCCGCAGGCGCCGCTGACCCCGGCGGAGCGCCGGCGCAAGGAGGAGTGGCGGCGGCGCGCCAAGGGACCGCGCGGCTCCGAGTCCGAGTGATCGGTTAGAGGAACAGCTCCACCACCGGCACCAGCACGTCCGGGCGGACCGTCGGCAGCCGCAGCGTCAGCGTGTCCGGCGGCTGACCACCCGGCCTCGTGTTCCAGGCCTGCTGGCCGGGCGCCAGCCTGATCGTCGTCAGCTCCGACCCGTCGTTCAGCAGTTGCGCGTAGCGCACCCGATCGGCCATCCCGCGCAGATGCACGTGCTCGAACGGCCACGCGAACAGGTGGACGTACAGCCGGTCGCCGCGCTGGGTGAGGACGGCGCCCGGCGGCAGCCCCGGCGCCACGGCCGCCGCGAGGTCCGGCGCGGCCGGTCCGGCGCCCACCACCGAGCGCCCGTGCAGCCGCATCCACTCGGCCAACGCGTCCAGCAGGGCCACGTCCCGGGCCGGCAGCGCGCCCCGTCCGTCCGGGCCCACGTTGAGCAGCAGGTTGCCGCCCTTCGCGACGGTGTCGACGAGCATCCGCACCAGCAGGTCCGGCGTCTTGAACCGGGTGTTGTCGCGGTCGTAGCCCCAGCTCCCGTTCAGCGTCTGGCAGGCCTCCCACGCGATCGGCGCGCCGTCCGGCCCGCGCATCGGCTCGGCCGGCTGGTACTGCTCCGGCGTGACGAGGTCGCCCGGGACGCCCAGGCGGTCGTTCACGACGATGCCCGGCTGCAGCTCGCGGACCATGGCCAGCAGTTCGTCCGCGGCCCAGTCCTCCGGGTACTTGCCGCGCACGCCGTCGCGGTCCTCGGCGTAGGTGTAGTCGAAGAACAGGTAGTCGACGCGGCCGTAGCCGGTGAGCAGCTCGCGCACCTGGGCGTGCAGGTAGGCGCGGTAGCGCGCCATGTCTCGGGGCGGGCCAGGCGGGTCGTCGCGGCGAGGGTGCAGATAGTCGACGGTGAAGTCGGGGTGGTGCCAGTCGATGAGGGAGTGGTACAGCCCGACCCGCAACCCCTCGGCGCGGACGGCGTCGGCGAACTCCGCGACGAGGTCGCGCCCGCACACCGCGGCCGACGTGTAGTCGCTGGCGGCGGAGTCCCACAGGCCGAAGCCCTCGTGGTGCTTGCTCGTCAGCACGACGTACCCCATGCCGGCCGAGCGGGCGGCGCGGGCGATGGCGCGGGCGTCGAACAGGTCCGGGTCGAAGATCTCCGCGTAGCGCTCGTACTCCGCGAGCGGCGTGCGTTCGCGCGACATCACCCACTCGTGCCGGGCGGCCAGTGAGTACAGCCCGAAGTGCACGAACATCCCGAACCGGGCCTGGGTGAACCAGTCCGCCATCTCGTTCCTCGCTCCCATCGAAGCCGCCGGCCGTCCATCGTCGCCGAGCCCGGGGTCTTGACACGACGGCGGGGTGACCGGTTTCCTATCGCTCAATCGATAGACGATAAGTGATCCGCGATCATACTCCGAGAGGACGCCGGATGAACACCGAGCAGGACGGTTATCCGACCGGCCACACCCCCTTGCTCTCCGACCCGCCCGGGCGGCCGGCGCGCGCGCTGGTCGAGGCGTTGTCCGGGGTGAGCGCGGCCACCGCCTGCGCGAAGCTGCACCACCAGGGCGTCACCCGGACGTTCATCGACGGCCCGGCGCCGCTGCACCGCGACGCCGAGATCCGCGTCACCGGCGCCGCCGTCACGCTGCAGTTCATGCCGCAGCGCGAGGACGTGTTCACCGGCCAGGGCCAGGAGGACGCGGAGCGGCGCTCGGCGCTGTGGGCGGTGCTGGAGTCGATCCGCCCCGGCGACGTGCTGGTGGTGTCGGCGCAGGCGGCCCAGCGCACCGGCTGCCTCGGCGACATGCTCGTGCGCTACTTCAAGCTGCGCGGCGGCGCCGGCATCGTCGTCGACGGGCGCATCCGCGACGCCGGCCGGGTGCGCGCGCTCGGGGTGCCGGTCTGGTGCACCGGGGTCACCCCGCATTATGCGTCCCAGACCGAGTTGTTCCCGTACGCGTACAACGTGCCGGTCGCGGTCGGCGGGGCGCTGGTGCGCCCCGGCGACCTGGTGATCGCCGACGACGACGGCGCCGTGGTGGTGCCGCCGTCGCACGCCCAGGCGATCGCCGATGACGCACTCGCCCACCAGGACAAGGAGGAGTTCGCCCGCCGGCGTCTCGATGCCGGCGGACGGCTGTCCGACTACTACCCGCTGACCGGCCGGGGCCTGGACGAGTACGTCGCCCACCAGGGCAGCAGCAACGGCCGCTGAAACCACCCACCAACGCAACGGAGCGAGCGGAGAGATGACCATGAACAGCAGGCGGCGATTCCTGACGGCCGGAGTGCTGGCCTCAGCGGTGCTGACGGCGTCGGCGTGCGGTGGCGGTGACGACGACGTCGCGGGCGGCGAGGGCGGCGACACCACGCTGCGGATGATCGTCAACATCACCCCCAACCTCACCGAGCAGTTCTGGAACGAGCTGTTCGACAAGTACGAGGCGGAGAACCCCGGCATCACGGTCGAGCTGGAGCTGACCGGGACCATCGAGGCGGAGGCCAAGCTGCAGCAGGACCTCGCCGCGGGCGACCCGCCCGACATCGCGCAGCACGTCGTCCCGAACCCGGAGACGGCGGAGCTGTTCGTCGACCTGTCCGACGAGGACTGGGCCGCCGACACCCCGCTGTTCGACGAGTACGCGATCGACGACGGGCACTACGTCGTGGGTGTCGGCGAGCAGATCCAGTCGCTGGTGTTCTACAACAAGGCGGCCTTCGAGGAGGCCGGCGTCGACGCCACGCAACTGCAGACCATCGCGCAGTTCGAGGACGCGATGCGCAAGCTGCAGGCGGCCGGCTACCAGCCGCTGCAGTCGGCCGGCCAGTGGGTCACCGGCGCGCAGTTCACCATGCTGGCCGACGCCGGCGTCCTCACCGACGAGCCGGACTGGGTGATCGAGCGCAAGAACGGCGAGACGTCCTTCGCCGACAGCGGCTACCTGCGCTACTTCGAGCTGTACGAGTCGTGGCTGAAGGAGGGCTTCCTCACCCAGAGCGCGCTCGGCCTGGAGTACCCGGACGGGCAGGCAGCGTTCCTCGCGGGCGACTCGGCGATGTACATCATGGGCTCGTACTTCGTGCCCGCCGCCGACGAGGCCGGGCTGAGCGACCAGATCGGCGTCTTCCCCGTCCCGGCCGACGGCACCTACCCGCCCGGCCAGTTCGGCAACATGGCCCAGCCGTACACCGTCGTCGAGGCCTCCGACGCGAAGGAGGAGGCGATCGACCTCGTCGAGTGGCTGGTCACCGACGACGAGGCGATCGAGATCCAGCTCGCCGCCGACGGCAACCTGCGCAAGGGCTTCAGCTACGACGTGTCCAGCCTCGGCGAGGGCGTCCAGGCGGTCCTCGACGCCAGCCCGATGGTCATCGTCAAGCAGGGCGAGCGGCAGCCGGTGCACGGCTACGCGGAGGAGCTGAACACGCAGGTCCAGTCCCTGTTCACCGGCTCCTCGGCCAGTGACGTCGCCGCCAACCTGGACACGTGGTGGGACTCGCAGCGCTGAAGGTGAGCCCGGCGCGGACGGACGACCCGCCCGCGCCGGCTCCCGGCCACCCCGGCGCGCCCGCCGCCGTCCGCCGCCGCCGGTTCCGCGACGGCGCGCTCAGCCTCGGCATGCTGGCGCCGGCCGTCGTCGTGTACACGGTGATGACGATCGTCCCGGTCGTCGTCGCCCTGTACCTGAGCCTGACCGACTGGAACGGCTTCTCCGACGCCACCTTCATCGGCATCGAGAACTACACGCGGCTGTTCGAGGACCCGGGCATCAGCCGGGCCTGGGTGGTCACGTTCGTCGTGGCGGCGTTCGGGTCGGTCGGCATGCTCGGCCTCGGCCTGGCGTACGCGCTGCAGCTGAAGGAGCGGTCGCGGACGAATTCGTTCTTCCGCGCGCTGGCCTACTACCCGCACGTCATCAGCGCACTGATCCTCGGCTTCCTGTGGAGCGCGATCCTCGGCACCAACGGGGCGATCAACACCACGCTGGAGCGGTTCGGTGTCGGGCCGGTCGGGTTCCTGTTCGACGAGACGCTGGCCGTCATCACGCTGGTCGGCGTCATCATCTGGGCCGGGTTCGGGTTCAACGTCGTGCTGTTCGTCGCGGCGCTGCAGACGGTGCCGCACGACCTCATCGAGGCCGCGCAGATCGACGGCGCGTCCCGGCGGCAGATCAACCGCCGGATCGTCATCCCGATGATCTCGCCGGTCGTGACGGTCGCGATGGTGCTCAACCTGGTCGGGCTGATCAAGGTCTACGACATCGTCGTCAGCCTCACCGACGGCGGGCCGGCCGGGTCCACCGAGACCATCGCGTACGTCATCCTCAGCCGGTCGTTCGCCAGTACCGACGTCGGCTTCGCGACCGCGCAGGCGGTGGCCCTGATGGTGGTGTCCGCTGTCCTGTCCGTGCTGGTGGCCGCCATGCGCAACCGGCAGGACCAGGCCGCGGCGAACTAGGAGCGAACGATGGCACTCCCCATGGACCTCCGCCGGCGGCCGCCGGCCACCCGCATCGTGCTGCTGGCGGTGCTGTTCGTCGTCATGACGATCCCGGCGTACCTGCTGCTGGTGAACAGCTTCAAGTCGCAGCAGGACATCCAGGCCAACCCGTTCGCGATCCCGTTCACCGGACTGACGCTGGAGTACCTGGAGGCGGCGGTCACCAGCCCGCAGTACAACGTGCTGCGCAGCTACGGCTTCACCTTCTTCCTGGTGGTCGCCGTCGACATCCTGTGCATCGCGTTCGCCGGGCCGGCCGCCTACGTCATCGCCCGCAGCCTGAAGCGGCGGACGCAGATCCTGCTGCTGTACTTCCTGGCCGGGACGTTCATCCCATCGGCGGCGCTCATCGTGCCGCTGATCTACGTGCTGCGCTCGATCGGTCTCGGCAACACCGTGACCGGGCTGATCCTGCACGACGTGGCGATGACGCTGCCGGTGAGCATCTTCCTGTTCGTCGGCTTCATCCGCACGATCCCGCGCGACATCGACCACGCCGCCGCGATCGACGGCGCCGGCCGCCTGCGCACGTACTGGCAGATCATCTTCCCGCTGACCCGGCCCGCCGTCGTCACCGTGCTGATCCTCAACTCGATCGGCATCTGGAACGACTTCATCAGCCCGCAGGTGCTGCTCACCCCCGGCTCCGGCAACTACACGGTCACCACCGCGATCTACGCCGGCGTCAGCCAGTACTCCACCGACCTCACCAAGGTCTTCCCGAACCTGCTGCTGGCCATCGCGCCGGTGATCATCTTCTTCGTCTACATGCAACGGCACATCATCAGCGGCCTCACGGTCGGCGCCCTCAAGGGGTGACTGGCGAACCCAGAAAGGAACCGCACCATGAAACGCCTCATGCCCATCGTCGTGCTGGCGTGCCTGTTGGTCGCCGGCCTGCAACCGGCGGCCCAGGCCGAGACCGCGGCGGCCGAGCCGGGTGCCGTCCTGTACGTGGCGACCAACGGCGACGACGCCCAGGACGGCTCCGAATCGGCGCCGCTGGCCACCCTCGAAGGCGCCCGCGACGCGATCCGCGCGCTCAAGGCCGACGGCGGCCTGCCGGCCGGCGGCGTCACCGTCTACCTGCGTGAAGGCACCTACGAGCGGACGGCGTCGTTCCGCCTGGAGGAGCAGGACTCCGGCACCGCCGAGGCGCCGATCGTCTACCGCTCGTTCCCCGGCGAGACGGTCCGGCTCAGCGGCGGCCGCCAGCTCGACCACGACGGCTTCACCGCCGTCACCGACGACGCCGTGCTCGGCCGCATCATCGACGAGTCCGCCCGCGACGACGTCCTCCAGGTCGACCTCGCCGCGCTCGGCATCACCGACTACGGCGAGACCAGCCGGCACGGCTACTGGAAGGCGAACGACGTCTCCAAGGTGCCGCCGATGGAGCTCTACGTCGGCGGTCAGGGCATGACGCTGGCCCGCTGGCCGAACGAGGGCACCGTCCAGATGAACGAGATCATCGACCCGGGCCCCACCGTCGACGACCCCGACCTGCAGGAGCGCGGTGGCACGTTCAGCTACACGTACGACCGGCCGCAGTACTGGACACAGGCCGAGGACGTCTGGCTGGACGGCATCTTCGGCTACAGCTGGGAGTGGTCGTACAACAAGATCGAGTCGATCGACCCCGAGGCGAAGACGATCACGTTGCGCTACGGCGAGATGTCCGGCCTGATGAAGTCGTGGTACCCCGACTTCCACTTCGCCGAGAACCTGCTCGAGGAGCTCGACGCACCCGGCGAGTACTACATCGACCGCGCGACCGGCGTGCTGTACCTCGTGCCGAACGCCGCGTTCCGCACCCGCAGCGGCGACGTCACCGTCACCATGCTGAAGGAGCCGATGGTCCGGACCGAGAACGCGTCCTACATCACCTTCGACGAGCTGGTCATGGAGTACGGCCGGGCCACCGCGGCCACCGTCCTCGGCGGCAGCAACGTCACCTTCGCCCGCAGCGACATCCAGAACTTCACCGACGGCGGCGTCTACATCAACTCGCCCGGCCGCTACGTCTACGACGGCATCCCGAGCGGCTGGGACGGCCGCGACCACGCCGTCGTCTCGTCCGAGCTGCGCCACGTCGGCGGCGTCGGTGTGGTGCTCAACGGCGGCGACGAGGACACGCTGGAGCCGGGGAACAACCGGGTCGAGAACTCGCACATCCACGACTTCGCCTACTACCACAAGGCGTACAACCCGGGCGTGATGTTCGACGGCGTCGGGAACGTGGCCCGCAACAACGAGATCAACGACGCCCCGCATCCGGGCATCATCGTGCACGGCAACGACCACCTGATCGAGTACAACGAGATCTACGACATCTGCAAGCAGTTCCAGGACCTCGGCGCCATCTACATGAACGCCGGCATGACGCCGCACGAGCGCGGCACGGTCATCAGGCGCAACTACTTCCACGACACCGGCATCGGCCGGCACGGCGTCGAGGGCGTCTATCCGGACAACCTCACGATGGGTCTCACCATCAGCGAGAACGTCTTCTACCGGATGGGCAACGACGCCATCAAGAGCGGCTCCGGCGACCACATCACCGCCGAGAACAACATCTTCGTCGACACCTTCGTCCCGTACGACAACTACGAGATGTGGATGGGCGACCAGCCGGGCAACAAGGTCGACACCGACTACCGGCCGGCGTGGGAGAAGCTGTTCGCCGAGAACAACGACTTCATCGGCACGCCGTACGGCGAGAAGTACCCCGAGTTGCTGAGCTTCTGGGACGAGAACCACTACTACCCGGAGCACAACTTCTTCGCGAAGAACCTGGTCTGGAACCCGACGATGGAGCGCTCGCCGGACGTCAACCAGCACGGCGCCCGCGACGTCGAGAACCTGATGAACTACGCCGACAACTGGGTCGCCGACCAGAACCCCGGCTTCGTCGACTGGGAGAACGGCGACTTCCGGCTGACCGACGACGCCGTCGCGTACGACCGCATCCCGGGCTTCGCGCCGGTGGCGTTCGAGGAGATCGGCCCGCAGGGCGTCGTCGGCCTGCCGCACGGACCGCAGACCGTCCCGCTGGCCGGTCTGTACCTGCCGGGCGACACGTTCACCGTCGAGCTGGGCGCGACCGTGCCGTTCCGGGCCGAGCCGGTGCCGTGGGACGCGACCGCGCAGGAGGTGACGTACACCAGCAGCGACCCGGCGGTCGCGACCGTCTCCGCCACCGGTGAGATCACCGCGCTGGCGCCGGGGGAGACGGTGGTGTCCGTGGCGTCGGTGGCGGACCCGGCGATCAGCGACGAGGCCGTCGTCACCGTGGCCGACGGCGACGGCGTGCTGCACGCGACCGACTTCGAGTCAGGCGGCAACGGCTGGCCGGTCGACGGCAACCGCCCGATCGTCGCCGACGACACCGGCAACCACTGGTACCGGATCCTCAACGG
Source organism: Jiangella sp. DSM 45060 (assembly GCF_900105175.1). NCBI lineage: Bacteria > Bacillati > Actinomycetota > Actinomycetes > Jiangellales > Jiangellaceae > Jiangella > Jiangella sp. DSM 45060. Next base: position 7,367,997 of record NZ_LT629771.1, read on the forward strand.
CGCGAACGGCCAGCTGGACCGCGCGTTCTCGGACTACGTGCTCGACTACCGGCTCAAGACGCCGGCCGAACTGCCGGAGGGCGCCGAGCTGATCACGTACGACCGCAACGGCGAGAACGGCAGCGGCTACATCCGCTACCGGCACGCCGCCGACGGCGCGACGTGGACGCTGTACAACGCGCAGTGGCAGACGCTGGCCGAGACCGTCCTGCCCGCGGGCGGCGGCCTGCAGCCGGACACCGTCTACGCCGTGCGGGTGGTGGCCCGCGGGCCGTCCGTCGCGGTCGTCGTCGACGGCGCCACGGTGCTCGAGGGCGAGAACCCGGCGCACAGCGCGTCCGGCACGCTCGGGTTCTACGTGGCGGGCGCGGCGCACATCGACGTCGACGACGTCACCGTCTCGCTGGTGCCGACCGACGTCACCGGCATCGAGGTGAGCCCCGCACAGCTCACGCTGGAGCCCGGCGAGAGCCACACCGTCACCGCGTCCGTCAGCCCGCCCGACGCCACCAACCGGCGGGTCGACTGGGCCTCGTCGGCGCCGTCCGTGGCCACCGTCGACGCCGACGGCACGGTGCGCGGCGTGGCGCCCGGCACCGCGACGATCACCGCGACGTCGCGGGCCAACCCGGAGCTGAGCGCGACGGTCGCCGTCACGGTCGGCGCGGCCGAGCACCCCGTGATCGAGCTCGGCGGGCAGCTGTCCGACGCCGCGAGCTGGCCGGCCTCCGACGCCGTCGACTTCGACGAGGGCACCGTCCGGATCTCCGCCAACGGCGTGTACGGCTACCAGGCCGAGCGGTTCGGCAGCGGCCTGCTCCGCTTCACCGCGTCGATCGGCGAGTTCGCCGGCGGCTGGTACGGGTTCGCCGTCCGCTCCGACCGGCCCGGCGACCCGACCTGGGTCAACGCCAACAAGGGCTACCTGGTCGTCGTCAAGGAGGACCAGATCGAGTTCCAGAGCTGGAAGCCCGGCCAGACGATGATCGACGTCATCCCGAACACGTCGATCAAGGCCGGCCAGGACCACGACATCGAGTTCGGCGCCGTGACCGTCGACGGCGGAACCCGGCTGGTGCTGCGGGTGGACGGCGCGACGGTGTGGAGCGGGCTGGACCGCGACGCGGCCAACCCGATCGCCGCCGACGGCTACCTCAACGTGTACCACTACGCGGGCGGCGACAACGCGATCCGGCTGCGGCCGTCGGAGGGATCCGCCGTCGTCACCGGCATCGCGCCGATCGAGGGCACCGGGTACCAGACCCAGTACCGCCTGGGCGAGGACCTGAACGTCGACGGCCTCGCGGTCTCGGCGACCTGGAGCGATGGGTCGACGACCGTCGTGCCGGTGACGGCGGACATGGTGAGCGGGTTCGACAGCTCCGCCGTGACCTCGTCGCTGCCGCTCACCATCGCGTACGAGGGCGCCACGACGACCGTCTCGGTGTCCGTCCAGTACCGCACCGACCCCGTGTACGAGGTCGGCTTCGACTCCGCCGGCGGCAGCCCGGTCGGCTCGCGCACCGTCAAGGCCGGGACAGCGCTGCGGATGCTGCCGCTGCCCAAGCGGGACGGGTACCGGTTCGAGGGCTGGTTCACCGCGGCCGGGGTCCCGGTCACGGTGGAGACCCGCGTGTACGGCCCGCTGGCGGCCGTCGCGCACTGGACGCCCCTGGAGTGAGGGGGTCCGCAGCCGGGGCCGGGCGTTCGCGCCCGGCCCCGGTACCTTCTGTGCCGTGGACATCGGGATCACGACTTCGCCGGCGCGGCGGTGCTGGTCGGCAGGGTGTGCGGCCCCCTTTGCAATGAGCACCTCTACGCATCGGCGGTGCGGTGATGCGTAGAGGTGCTCATTGCAAAGGGCACAGCACCGGCCCCGGCCGGCACGCATCGGCTCACGTACGCCCCATGCGCCGCCGGGCCGCCGACGCCGGGCGTGGACCCGTCTCGGTCACGGTGTTCGACCCGTCGAACGACCGGTCGCTCCTCGCCACGCTCGACGCGTGCGCGCCGCGCCGATGACGGCGGCGAAGCGGTTCGAGCGGGCGATGCGGCTGATGCGCCGGCACGACCCGCAGTCTCAGGAGGACGGCTTCCGGCTGCTGCTGCCCCATGCCGCCGACCACGTCGGCGAGCTCCTGCAGGCGTTCGCCGACGAGCACGACCACGGACTGCGGTGCTGGCTGCTCGAGCTCATCGGCGCGGCCCGTTCGCCGGCGGCGTTGCCTTTGCTGGTCGAGCAGCTGCACGGCGACGACACGTCGCTGCGGGAGTGGGCGGCGCGGGGTCTCCGGCTGCTCGACACCAAGCCGGCCCGCGAGCACCTCTGGCGAGCGCGGGCCGACGGGCTGATCGGCTGAGGGCTGGACGGCGCGCCCGTCAGTCGGCGGCGGGGGTGCGCTTGGCCCGGGTGGAGCGGCGGTCGGGGACCGGGCCGCGCCCGGCGGCGTGCTCGGCGAACGCCTGGCCGGCGGCCTTCGGGTCGCCCTCGCGCAGCAGCGCGACCAGCCGGCCGTGTTCGTCGGCCATGGCCTGCCAATCGCCGTCGAAGAGCGGGTCGGCGATGGCGCGCAGCGTGCGCAGGCTGGGCTCGAGGACGCCCCACATGCGGGTGAGGAACGGGTTGCCGGCGGCCTCGCCGACGGTGGCGTGGAAGGTGATGTCGGCGTCGCGGAACCGGCCGAGGTCGCCGCGGGCGACGGCGTCGCGCATCTCGCGGACGAGGTCGTCGAGCCGGGACAGCTCGGCGGCGGTGATGGCGGTGGCGGCCAGCTCGCCGGCCAGCCGCTCCAGCGGCTCGCGCACCTGGCGCGCGTGCTCGACGTCGCGTTCGGACACCTCGGCGACGAAGTTGCCGCGGCGCGGAATGTGCTCGAGGACGCCCTCGCGGGCCAGCCGCTTGACCGCCTCGCGCACCGGCGCCTGGCTCACCCCGAGCCGCCGCGCGATCTCGGACTCGACGACGCGCTCGCCCGGCTGCAGGTCGCCGTCGATGAGCGCGGTGCGCAGGAGGTCGTACACCTGGTCCGACAGCAGCGCCGGGCGCAGGCGGTCCTTGCCGGCGAGGGACGACGCGAAGCCGCCCTCGGGCTGGGTGGTGCCACGCACTGCCATGCCGTCCCCATCAATCATCACGAGTGAGCTCCGTCCATCGTGCCATTTCCGTAGACCCGCAGGGCCGTTCCGCGCCGCACCATCGTCGCGGCGTCGGTGGGGAGGTGGTCGAGCGCCCGGGCGGCGGCCGCGAGCGAGTCCGCGCGGGAGCCGGCGGGCAGGCAGATCGGCCAGTCCGAGCCGATCATGCACCGATCCGGCCCGGCCGCGTCCAGCGCCGCCGCCACCAACGCGTCGACGTCGGCCGCCGGGGCGCCGGCCTGCTGCGTCAGCAGCCCCGAGATCTTGACGACGACGCCCGGCTGGTGCCGGACGGAGTCGAGGTCGCGCAGCCAGGCCCCCGGGTCCTCCCGGGCGACGTTCGGCGGGTTGCCCAGGTGGTCGAGGACGACGACCAGGCCGGAGTGCCGCTCGGCCAGCTCGGCCGCCGTCCGGACGGCGCCGGCGTGCAGGTTCAGCTCCAGCGCGACCCCGTGATCGGCGAGGACGGGGAGCAGCGCCGCGGCGCCCGGCGGGACGTCGGCCCACGAGCCGCCGCCGGCGCGCATACCGGCGGGCGCGCCGGCGCCCCATCGGCGCAGCAGCGCGGCGAACCGGCGCGGCGTCAGGCCGGCATAGCAGTGCAGGTTGCCGACGTAGCCGACGACGAGGTCCGGACGGCGCCGGGCCGCCGCCCGCAGCGCCGCCGTCTCGCCCGCGTCGCCGCGCGACGCCTCGACCAGCACCGACCCGGCGACGTCGAGGCCGGCGCCGGCCGCCGAGAGGTCGGCGAGCGTGAAGGCGCGGTGGTGCGGCGAGCCCGGACGGATCCACGGGAAGCCGCGCGCGGGGTCCCACACGTGCACGTGGGCGTCCACGATGGCCGTCTTGACAGGGGTGCGCACCGGACCACAGTATGACGCAATCGGTTATCGATCAAAGATAATCGCCACGAATGCTTGTGAGGTGTGCCGTGCTCGTGTCGTCCCGCCGGCCGGCCGAGGTCCCCGAGTGGGCCCGGCTGCAGCGGTCGCTGTTCGCCCAGCAGGACAAGGCATGGCGGACGTTCGCCGAGCGCTACACCGCCGCCGACGGCCGGTTGGTCTTCGCCGGCACGCTCGGCGAGGGCTCCGACGACCGCGACGGCGTGGACGACTTCTACGAGGCGTTCTTCAACTGGCCGATGCTGTATCTGCTCGGCGGCAGCGACGACCTGCTGACGGCGTCCGAGCGGCACTGGGACGGCGTCACCGCGCAGCTGAGCGAGATGGGCATGCTGGTCGACGGCTACGAGCGCGGCTACGACTGGTTCCACCAGGGCGAGAGCCTGCTGTTCTTCTACGCGCGCTGCCTGGCGCGGCCCGGCGCGACGCGGTCCGACGCCCGCCGGTTCGCCGACCTCTACCTGCCGGGCGGCCCGAACTACGATCCCGAGCACCGGGTCATCCGCGCGCCGCACAACGGCGCGGGCGGCCCGCGCTGGGGGTTCGGCGACCACGAGGTGGCGTTCCCGTGGAGCCTGCCGCTGCGGCCGTACGGGCTGCCGCTGGACTGGCTCGGTTACGACTCGTTCGACGACCTGGTGGCCGACCCCGCGAAGGCGCGCGCCTACGGCCGCGAGATGTGGGACCGCATGGGCCGCGGTGACACCTTCGCGAACGTCCTCTCGACCAGCCTGGCCGTGCACGCCTGGCTGCTCACCGGTGAGCAGCGCTACGCCGACTGGGTGGCCGAGTACGTCGGCGCCTGGCGCGACCGCTGGGCCGGCGGCCCGGTCGTCCCCGACAACTCTGGGCTGAGCGGGCAGGTCGGCGAGTACCTGGGCGGACGGTGGTACGGCGGCCACTACGGCTGGTCCTGGCCGCACGGGCTGCAGTCGATGGCCTGCGCGGCCGTGGTCGCGGGCACCAACGCCGCGTTCGTCACCGGCGACGACGGCTTCCTCGACCTCGCCCGCAACCCGTTCGACGTCGCCATGGAGCAGGCCGAGCACCGCCGCCCGCACGACGTCCCCTCCGTGACCTCGCGGTGGACGAAGCACCTCGCCGGGCTGGGCGACCGGCCGACGCTGATGGTGCCGCACCGCCGCGGCGACGCCGGCTGGTTCGACTGGAACGTGCCGCCGACGCAGTACCTGATCTGGCTGTGGCACTTCGGCCGCGCCGACGAGGACCTACGCCGCGTCGACGCGCTGCGTGCGGGCGCCTCGTGGGACTGGACCGCCGTCCACGACCAGCGGACGAAGGAGGAGAACGGCCACGAGGAGCCGTGGTTCGAGTACCTCGCCGGCCGCAACCCCGGCTATCCGGAGCGGGCCCTGCGCAGCGCGCTGGCCACCAGCGAGCAGCGGCTCGACGACATCGCCCGCGACGACACCGACCCGGTGGCCGGGCCGTCGGCGCTGGACATCCACCTCTGGCAGAACCGCAATCCGGTCGTCACCGAGATCCTGCTGCAGCTCACCACCGGCACGCCGCAGGTGCTCTACAACGGTTCGCCGGCGCACCTGCACCTGCGCTGGTTCCACGGCGACGGCGTGCGGCCCGGCCTGCCCGACGACGTCGCCGCGCTGGTGTCGTCGATCGACCCGGACCGCACCGTCGCCGAGCTGGTCAACACCGGCGACCGGCCGCGGACGCTGGTCGTGCAGGGCGGCTCGTTCGCCGAGCACCGCATCCGCACCGTCGCGCTCGACGACGGCCCGGCCGAGGACGTCGGCGGTCAGCGGGTGACGGTGCGGCTGGAGCCACGCGCGCAGGCCCGGCTCACGCTGACCCTGGGGCTCCGGGCGGCGACGCCGACGCTGGTGAGCGGGGCGTGACGGTCGCGCTGCCGCGCCTGGGCATCGGGACCGCGGCGTTCGGCGGGCTGTTCACCCCGGTCGCGGAGGCCGACGCACTGGACGCGGTACGGGTCGCGGCCGAGCTGGGCGTCGGCTACTTCGACACCGCGCCGCGCTACGGGCACGGGCTGGCCGAGACGCGGCTGGCCCGCGGGCTGCGCGAGACCGGCGCCGACGCGGTCGTGTCGACGAAGGTCGGCTGGCTGCTGCGCGACGGCGACGCCGTCGAGCCGGACTGGACCGAGCGCGGCATCCGCGCGTCGTTGGAGTCGAGCCTGGAGCGGCTCGGGCGCGACCACGTCGACATCGCGTTCATCCACGATCCCGACGACGCCGCCGACGAGGTCCGGCGCACGGCCTTCCCGGCGCTGCGGCGGCTGCGCGACGAGGGTCTGGTGCGGGCCATCGGCTTCGGGATGAACCACGCCGACCCGCTGGCCGCGCTGGTCCGCGAGCACGACGTCGACGTCGTGCTGATCGCCGGTCGGTTCACCCTGCTCGACCACCGGGCGCTGACGACGCTGCTGCCGGCCTGTGCCGACACCGCGACGCAGGTGGTCGTGGGTGGCGTGTTCAACACCGGCCTGCTGGCCGCGCCGTCGGCGTCGACGATGTACGACTACCGGCCGGTCGGCGATGACGTGCTGGCGCGGGCGCTGCGGTGCGAGGAGATCTGCGCGCGCTACGGCGTGCCGCTGGCCGCGGCCGCCGCGCAGTTCCCGCTGCTGCACCCGGCGGTCGGAACGGTGCTGGTCGGCTGCCGCTCCGGCGCCGAGGTGGCCGCGAACGTCGCGGCGGCCGGGCACGAGATCCCGGCCGCGCTGTGGACGGAGCTGGCCGCCGCGGGCTACGTCCCGGCCGAGCTGCTCGCCGCGGTGTAGGCGTCCTTCGTCTCGACGAAGGTCACCGGCAGGTCCGGGACCAGCGCGGCCAGCCAGTCGGCGAAGAACCGCATACCGGCCTGCTCGGACGGGATGTGCCCGGCGACGACCAGCCCCGCGGGTGACCCGCCGCGCCCGGCCAGCCAGGCGGCGTCGGTGGCGTACGACCCGGTCTCCCACTCGTGCGCCTCGCCGATGACGACGGCGTCGACGTCGTCGCGGCGCAGCAGCGAGCGGTTGCGGGCGAACCCGCGGTTGCCGAGGTCGAGCCCGACCCGGCTGACCGGCAGCTCGGGGTCGCCGACGAAGCGTGGCGCCCGCGCGCCGAGGCGCTCGGAGACATGGGCGGCCAGGGCCGCGAGCGTCGTCGGCGCGACGGCGCACAGCGCGACGCCTGCGGCGGCCGGCTCCGGGTCCAGCGTCCAGCCCAGGGCCCGCGCGACGCCCTCGTCGACGCCGTCGGGACGGCGGCGGTGCCAGCCGTCGTGGTAGTGGCAGAGCACCAGCCCGCGCTCGTCGATGAAGGCGCGTTTGGCGAGGTAGACGGGGTCCTGCTCGGCCTCGAGGTCGTCGTTCGCGGCGCCGAGGTGGTCGTAGAACGGCGCCTCGTGGGTGATGACGACGTTCGCGCCGGCGGCCGCGGCCCGCTCCAGAACGTCGAGCGTCGCCAGCGTCGTGACCGCCACCCCCGCCACGACGGCGCCGGGGTCGCCCGCCACCACGCCGTCGACCGTCGTCGGGCGGGGAATCGCGCCGTCCGCCGCGGCGATGCGAGCGAGCAGGGCGGCGGCGGTCAGCGTCGTCACGCGGTCCAACCTAGGCGGTGGCGAACAGCACCGCCAGCCACGTCCACCCGGCGCCGATCCCCAGCCGCTGCCACAGCCCGGTCAGCGGCTCGTCGCGCTCCCAGGCCGTGCCGAACCGGGCGAACAGCAGCCCGGTGGCCAGCGCCGTCGCGGCCGAGTACCAGCGCAGCCAGCCGTCTGGCCCGGTGAACGCCGTCAGCGCCGCGGTCACCGGCACCCCGAGGAACAGCAGGGCCCCCGCGTGGTCGTGCCACCGGTGCGCCCGGCTGTACCGTTCCGGCGTCGTCGGTGGTGTGCCGGGCGGGTAGCCGCGCATCGGGTCCATCGCCCACACGCCGGACGCGGCCAGCGCCAGCCCCAGGACGGCCACCGTCGCCGCGATCCACGGGAACTCCGCCCAGAGCGCCGCCGCCCCGACGACGAACCCGGCGCCGCCGACCAGGAAGTTCGCCGTCTGCGCCCAGCCGCGCCGCCCCAGCGCCAGCGCGCTGACCGGGTGGTACAGCGGCCGGTAGCCCGGCCGCAGCCACCCGTCGACGGTGAACACGGCGAGGAACGCCACGGCCGCGACAGCTCCGATCACTCCCACCGGAACGCCGCCGCGGCCACCGTCACGCCCACCACCGTCGCGGCCGCGAGCGCGATCAGGTGCGCCGCGTCGACCGGCGCACCCGCCCACGCGTCCGACAGCGCCTCGACGGTGGCACCGAACGGCAGCCACTCGCCGACGCGGGCCAGCGCGGACGGCAGCCCGCCGGTGCCGCCGAACAGCCCGCCCAGGGCGCCGAGCGCGAAGAAGCCGACCAGCCCGATCGCGACCGCGGAGTTCGGCGTCGGCGCCATCGCGGCGACGATCATCCCGGCCGCGTACATCGCCGCGATCGCCAGCGCGACGACCCCGGCGGCGGCCCATGCGTTCAGCGGCGGCCGCGCCCCGAACGCCAGCACCGCGACCGCGTAGGCCAGCCCGATGCCGATCAGCGCCTGCACCAGGCTCACGACCAGCTGCGCGACCAGCACCATCGCCGGCGACGCGGGGGTGACGGCGAGCCGGCGCAGGATGCCGGAGCGGCGGTAGTAGGCGAGGAAGCTGGGCATGTTCACGATGCCGATGGTCGCCAGCACGATGGTGAATACCAGCGGCAGCACGTGCACGTCCAGCGCGGACCGGCCGTTCACGACCTCCTCGTCCGACGCCGACGACGCGTTCATGACCAGGATCAGCAGCGGCAGCCCGATCGGCACCACCAGCCCGGCGGTGTCTCGCACCACCATCTTGGCCTCGCAGATCGTCAGGGCGAGCCAGGCGGCCGGGCCGGGCCGGCGGGCGGTGATCGTCGCGGTGCTCATGCGGCGTCCTCCTCGTACTCGGGCTCGCGGCCGGTCAACGCGACGAACGCGTCCTCCAGGGTCGACGTGCCGGCTCGGTCGACGATCCCGGCCGGGGTGTCCAGGGCGATCACCCGGCCGGCGTCGAGCAGCGCGACCCGGTCGCACAGCCGCTCGACCTCGTCCATCGCGTGGCTGACCAGCACGACCGTCTCGTCGTGCAGGCTCTCGACCGCCGACCACATGCGTCGCCGGGCGCGCGGGTCCAGGCCGGTCGTCAGCTCGTCCAGGATCACCACGCGCGGCCGCCCGGCCAGAGCCAGCGCGATGGACAGCCGCTGCTGCTGGCCGCCGGACAGCCGCTCGAACCGGGTCCGGCGCTGCTCGCGCAGGTCGACGAGGTCGAGCAGCTCGTCGGCCGGCCGTGGGTCGGGATAGAAGGTGCGGTAGAGGCCGATCAGCTCGGCGACGGTCAGTGCGTCGTGCAGGTACGACTGCTGCAGCTGCACGCCGAGCACCTGGCTCAGCGCGGCCCGGTCGCGGCGCGGGTCGAGGCCGAGCACGCTGACGCGGCCGCGGTCCGGCGCGCGCAGCCCGGCGATCATCTCGACGGTCGTGGTCTTGCCCGCGCCGTTCGCGCCCAGGATGCCCAGCACCTCGCCCGGCTCGACGCGCAGGCTGATGTCGTCGACGGCGACGGTGTCGCCGTACCGCTTGTGCACGTGGTCGACGACGATGGTGGATTCGCTCATGCCCCGACGCTAGGAATCCGGCCCGTGTGGGCGCGCGTGCCGGACGTCACGAATGACGGGCATGACTTCCGGCACCCCCGGCGCGCGGTTGCGGGCACCTAGGGTGGGCAGCATGCGTCGCTAGGGGGTGCCTGGCGGATATTGGTGGATGCGGGCGGCGTCCAGGCGTCGGTCCAGCAAGGCGGAGGAGGAGGTCGATGCGGTGCCATCGAGCGACGACGACAACGCAGCTGGTCGGCGTCTGGTCGTCGATCCGCGCCGCCGAAGATCCGCCAGGCACCCCCTAGGTCCGGAGGAGTGGTCGGGCCTGGCGATGCTCGTGGTCTGCGCCGGCGTCGGCATCCCGGTCGTGCTCGGCGCCGTCGATCCGGACCTTCCGGCGGGCCTGTGGGTCGCGGCGTACGCGGCGTCGTTCATCGCGATCGTGGCCGCCGGGGTGCTGGGAGAGCGGCCGTCCGCCCAGCGCGCCGTCTACGCCGGCGCCGTCGTGCTGTCCTGGCTGGTGGTCGCGACGGTGCCGGGTGGCGGGCTGCTGCCGGTGCTGCTGGTGGTCGTCGCGGCGGTCGGCACCGAGGTGGTGCGGCTGCCGGCCAACCTGGCCGTCGTCGCGCTGAACACCGCCGTCATCGGGTTCACCGCGGCGCGCGGCGGCGACAGCACCACCGGCGTGCTCATCGGCACCGCGTTCTACGCGCTCGTCCAGATCGCGTCCGTGTTCAGTGTCGCCGCGATTCGGCGCGAACAGCGGCTGCGCCTCGAGCTGACCGAGGCGCACGTCGAGCAGCAGGCCACGACCGTCCTGCTGCAGGACGCCGCGCGCACGGCCGAGCGGCTGCGCATCTCCCGCGAGCTGCACGACCTCATCGGGCACCAGTTGACCGTGCTGACGCTGGAGCTCGAGGCGGCGCGGCACCGGCCCGCCGACGCCGCGCGCGAGCACGTCGAACGGGCCGGCCGGGTCGCCCGCGACCTGCTCGGCGACGTCCGCGCCACCGTCGGCGAGCTGCGCACGGCGCCGGGCACCGACCTGCGCGAGGCGCTGCGCAGCGTCGGGCGCGACGTGCCCGGTCTGGACGTCGCGGTCGAGGTCGGCGACGGCGTCCAGGTCGACGAGGAGCAGACGGCCGCCCTCGTCCGGGCCATGCAGGAGATCGTCACCAACACGCTGCGCCATGCCGGCGCCCGCGAACTGTGGGTCGAGGTGGCCCGCGACGGCGACGCCATCACGCTCGCCGCGGCCGACGACGGGCGGGGCGCGGTCGCGCCGGTCGCCGGCCACGGCCTGCGCGGCCTGTCCGAGCGGTTCGCCGCGCTCGGCGGCGACGTCGACTACGACGGCCGCGACGGCTTCCGCGTCCTCGCCCGGGTGCCGGCCCGATGACCCGCGTCGTGGTGGTCGACGACCAGACGCTCGTCCGCCAGGGCATCCGCACCCTGCTCGACGTCGCCGGCATCGAGGTGGCCGGCGAGGCCGGCGACGGCGCCGCCGCCCTGGACGTCGTCGAGGCGACCCGGCCCGACGTCGTCCTGCTGGACCTGCGGATGCCCGGCCACGACGGCATCTGGGCGCTGGAGCAGCTGCGCGAGCGCGGCTGCGACATCCCCGTCCTGGTCCTCACCACCTTCGACGACGACACCCTCGTGCTCGACGCGCTGCGCGCCGGTGCCCGCGGCTACCTGCTCAAGGACGTCACGCTGGAGCAGCTGACCCGCGCGGTCGAGGCGCTGGCCGCCGGCGGCACGCTGATCGCGCCGTCCATCACCGAACGCCTCCTCCGCGCCATCCGCTCCGGCCCGTCGCCCGTGGGCACCGGCGCGCCGCCGATGGAGCCGCTCACCGAGCGCGAGCTGGAGGTGCTGCGGCTGGTCGCCGAGGGGTACAGCAACCGCGAGATCGCCGGCTCGCTCTTCCTCGCCGAGGGCACCGTCAAGAACCACGTGTCGACGATCCTGCTCAAGCTGGGCGCCCGCGACCGCACCAACGCCGTCCTCCGCGCCCTCCACGAAGGCGTGCTGCGCTAGACCTCGAACAACCCGATGGCGTCCCAGGCGATCCAGGACCCCTCGTCCTTGACCATCGTCAGCACGTTCTCGCCGGTCGTGAGCAGGCCGGCCGGCAGCGGCCGTTCCAGGTACGACGGGCGCAGCCGGGTGCCGGGCACCGTGGCGTCGCCCTCGAGCGAGCCGCGGGTCGCGCCGCCCTCGAACCGCAGCCGGTCCACCGGTGTCCCGTTGACGTCGAGCGCTGCCGAGCCGGGGCTGGTCGCGTGGCTGTCGATCAGCCAGATCGCCAGCCAGACCTCCCCCGCAGGCACAGCGGCCAGGTCGAAGCGGAGCCGGAGCGTGTGCGTGCGCCGGCCGGCCCACGAGTCCGACGGACCGGGGTGCAGGTAGCTCCAGCCGATGCCGGGCGCGTCCGTGCCGACCCGGAAGTCGACGCCGTCGGGGAACGTCGCCGGGTAGCGGCTATAGCCGTTCGGGGACAGCGCGAACTCCAGGCCCTTGCCGTCGAAGTCGCCGACCACCGCGAGCGGCGAGCCGGTCGCCGTCACCGAGGCCTGGCTGCTCGCCGCGAGCGACGCCGACGGCGTCGAGCGGGCGCCGGCCGCGTCGACGGTGATCACCTCGTACGTGAACCGGCGGGCGTTGCCACCCAGCCCGCTGTGCACGTAGTGCGGATACACCGTCTTCGCCAGTAGCCTCGACGGCCCGCCGTCGGGCGCGGCGTACACCATGTAGTGGTCGACGACGGTGTCCCAGGGGACCGGGGTCCAGTCCAGCACGATGCGGCCGAGCCGGCCCTCCGCGCGCAGGCCGGTGACGGTGCGGACGTGGCGGCCGCTCATGCCAGCTCCTCCAGACCCGGCGCGCCGGCCGGTGTGACGAACCTGGCGACGGTCTGCAGGGGCGCGTCGGCGTCCGCCTCGACCCAGGGCACGATCTTGAACTCCGACGTCATCGCCGCACCGGTGAGCGTCACGTACACGTAGCCGCGGCGCCCGTCGTAGAGCTTGACGTACGGGTGCTGCACCCAGTCGGGCGTGTAGCCGTCGGTGGGTGCGCCGTCGCCGTCGGAGGCGATGGACGTGCAGATCAGTTCGACGCCGACGGTGGCCGAGGCGGGGTCGGCGAAGTCGGCCTTCAGTTCCGCGGCGACGTGCTTGTGGATGTCGCCGGTGAGGACGACCGGGTTGTTCGTCGTCCGCATGGCCTCGAGGAGCCGGCGGCGGTTGGCCGGGTAGCCGTCCCACTGGTCGGTCCGGTTCGTGGTGATGGCCGCGACCGTGACGCCGTTGGCGATGACGTTCCAGCGTGCGGGCGAGGCGGCCAGGCCGTCGTAGAGCCACGCCTCCTGGCCGGCGCCGAGGATCGTGCGGTCCTCGCGGTTCTGGTCAGAGGCATCGACGGGCAGCGGGTCGCGGTACTGGCGGGTGTCGAGGACGTGGAAGCGGACCAGCCCGCCGTCGCCGAAGGCGGTACACCGTGCTGTCCGGGCCCTCCGGCAGCGCCGACAGCGACACCGGCAGGTTCTCGTAGAACGCGCGGTAGCCGGCGGCGCGCAGGTGCACGAAGTGCTCGGGGCGCACGCCGTACTGCGACCCGTCCGCGCCGTAGTTGTTCTGCACCTCGTGGTCGTCCCAGGTGACGATCCAGGGCGCCCTGGCGTGCGCGGCCTGCAGGTGCGGGTCGGTCTTGAACAGCGAGTAGCGCAGCCGGAACTGCTCCAGCGTCTGGATCTCGACGGCGTGCTCCGGCGTGACGGCGGCGCCCGCGCGCCACAGGTTCGACGACGTGATGCCGTACTCGTAGATGTAGTCGCCGAGGAACACGACCGCGTCCAGCTCTTCCTGCACCAGATGCCGGTACGCCGTGAAGTGGCCGTGGTACCAGGCCTGGCAGGACGCGGTCGCGAACCGGAACGTGGCGCTGTCGTCCGCGGGCAGCGTCTTCGTGCGCCCGGTCGGGCTCACCTGGCGTCCGACGTGGAAGCGGTAGAAGTACTCGCGCCCCGGGTCGAGCCCGTCGACCTGCGGGTGGACGGAGTGGGCGAGTTCCGGCGAGGCGACCGCGGCGCCCCGCCGGACGACCTGGCGGAAGCTCTCGTCTGTCGCCACCTCGTAGCGCACCGGCACCGGGCGCGGCGGCATCCCGCCGTGGCCGTCGGGGGCCAGCGGCCGCGGCGCCAGCCGGGTCCACAGGACCACGCTGCCGGTGCTCGGGTCGCCCGAGGCCACGCCGAGGCCGAACACACCGTCCGGAACGTGCGCGTCCTCGGCGGCCGCCAGCGCCTCCGCGGGCGCCGCGACGCCCCACGCGAGAGCGGCCGAGCTGACGCCGGTGAGCTGCAGGAACGTTCGTCGGTTCAGCCGGGGCTCGGTCACGCGGTCGACTTCATCGAACCGAAGTGTCCGAGAGTTGGCCTACGGGTGACGGCTGGACCAGTGGTCCATGTCAGGCGGACGACAGCGGCAGCCGGGCACTGAAGGTGGTGCCGCCGGGGCCGGTGGTGTAGGTCAGCGTGCCGCGGTGCCGCTTCTCGATGATCCGCTTCGCGTTGTCGAGCCCGAGCCCGCTGCCCTCGCCCATGGGCTTGGTGGTGACGAACGGCTCGAACAGGCGGCCGCGCACGTCCTCGGGCACGCCGTGCCCGGTGTCGGTGACGTCGACGACGGCGTGGTCGCCGTCGAGGTGGGTGCGCAGGGTGAGCGTGCCGTGCCCCTTCATCGCGTCGACGGCGTTGTCGATGAGGTTGGTCCACACCTGGTTGAGCTCGGCCGCGAACGCGGGCACCGGCGGCAGCGTGGTGTCGTAGTCGCGGTGCACCTCGATCTCGCCGAGCTTGTGGCCCAGCATGACCAGCGTGCTGTCGAGGCCCGGGTGGAGGTCGACTTCCTGGTGGGCGGCCTGGTCGAGGTGGGTGTACTGCTTCACCGACGCGACCAGGGTCGAGATGCGGTTCGACGCGTCCTCGATCTCGTCCATCAGCGCCTCGGTCTCGAGCGTGTAGCCGAGCCAGGCCAGCGCGGACGGGAGGGCCTCGCCCACCTCGGCGGCGACGTCGTCGACGAAGGTGGTGTCGAGGCCGGCGGCGACGAACACCGGCGCGACGTCGACGGCGTGGTCGAAGCCGAGGTCCTCGAGGTGGTCGATCATCGCGTCCTCGAGGTCGCTCTCCTGCAGCGGGCTGAGCGGGTCGCGCTTCTTCGCGGCGATCTCGACGGCGCGCTCCTGGATGGCCATCAGCCCGGCGATCATCTCCGGGTCGACCGGCCCGGACGCGATCAGGCCGAGCTTCTGCCGCATGTGCGCCACGCGGTCGCGCAGCTGCCCGGCGGCCCGGACGGTGGCCGCGGCGGGGTTGTTCAGCTCGTGCGCGAGGTTCGCCGACAGCGTGCCCAGCTGGGCGAGGTGCTCGCGCTGGCGCACCGTCGCCTCGGTGGTGCGGATGCCGAGGTACAGGCCGTCGAACAGGTGCACCGCCATGGGGAACCACTTCTGCACGAACGCGGCGAAGTCGTCGGCGGCGTAGCGCAGGAACCGGCAGTCGGTGACGGCGTGCAGCGACGTCGGGTAGGCGGCCGCGCCGGCCGACGTGGCGAAGGCGCGGACGGCGCCGGCGTACGAGCCGCGGTAGTCGGTCTCGTTGACGACGACCTCTTCGCCGTCGGCGTGCCGGACCAGCCGCAGGGTGCCGTCGAGCAGCACCCACAGCGCGTTGGACGGCTCGCCGGCGCGGTAGACCGTGCTGCCGGCCGGGTAGGTGCGGACCTCGCTGCTCGCGGTGACCTCGGCCAGCTGCTCCGGCGTCATGCCTTCGAAGAGGAACAGCGTGCGCAGCTCCTCGACGTCGATGGGCGTGCCCATGGTCACGTCGCCTCCAGGTAGCGGTGCACCAGCGTGACCGCCATGGCGCCCTCACCGACCGCCGACGCCACGCGCTTGACGGACTCGGCGCGGACGTCGCCGGCGACGAACACGCCCGGGACGCTGGACTCCAGGTGGTACGGGGTGCGGGCCAGCGGCCAGTCGCGCGGCGGCCGTCCGTCGGCGTCGAGCAGCGCCGGCCCCGTGAGCAGGAAACCGCGCTCGTCGCGGGCGAATTCCTCGCCCAGCCACGACGTGGGCGGCTCGGCGCCGATGAACACGAACAACCGCGTGGCCGGCAGCGTCTCGGTGCCGCCGTCGCGGGTGTCGGTGACGACGATGCGCTCGAGCCGGCCGTCGCCCTCGGCGGCGGTGACCTCGGTGCAGGTGCGCACCTCGATGCGAGGGTCGGTCTCGATGCGTCCGACGAGGTACTCGGACATCCGCAGCCGCAGCTCCGGCCCGCGGACCAGCATGACGACGCGGCTGGCGTACTGAGCGAAGTGCAGCGCGGCCTGACCGGCGGAGTTGGCGGCGCCGACGATGTAGACGTCCTCGCCCTTGCAGCCGGGCGCCTCGTGGGCGGACGCGCCGTAGTAGATGCCGCGGCCGGCGAAGTCGTCGGCGCCCTGGGCCGGCAGCTGCGACCACCAGACGCCGGTGGCGATGACGACGGCGTGCGCGGCGACCTCGTGGCCGTCGTCGAAGCGCACGACCCGGCCCTCGCCCTGCGCGACGACGTCGACGGCGGCGGCCGCGGTGAGCATCTCGACGTCGAAGCGGACGGCTTGGTCGCGGGCCCGCTGCGCCAGCTCGGCGCCGGAGACGCCCTGCGGGAAGCCGAGGTAGTTCTCGATCAGGCTGCTGCGGGCGGCCTGTCCGCCGACGCCGGCGCGGTCGACCAGCAGCGTGCGCAGGCCCTCGCTGGCGCCGTAGACCGCGGCGCCGAGCCCGGCCGGCCCGCTGCCGACCACGACGAGGTCGTAGAGCGGGCTGCCGGCCGTCGTGGCCAGGCCCAGCCGCTCGGCGACGTCGCGCAGCGGCGGGCAGGTCAGCACCACGCCGTCGGGCATGATGACCGCCGGCAGCGCGTCGTCGGGGATGTTCGCGGTCTCCTGCAGCGCCGCGCCGTCGGGCCCGCGCAGGTGGCGGTAGGGCACCTGGTTGCTGGTCAGGAACTCCTTGAGGTCCTGCGTCTCGGCCGCCCACTGGTGCCCGAGCAGCGTGACGCCCTCGAAGCCGGGCCGGCTGTCGCGCGCCCACACCTCCAGCAGCTCGTCGAGGACGGGGTACAGGTGCTCCTCGGGCGGGTCCCAGGGCTTGACCAGGTAGTGGTCGAGGTCGATGTCGTTGACGGCGCGGATGGCCGCCTGCGTGTCGGCGTACGCCGTCAGCAGCACCCGCTTCGCCTGCGGGACGACGTCCATGGCCTGTTCGAGGAAGTCGATGCCGTTCATGCCGGGCATGCGGTAGTCGGCCAGCAGCAGCGCGGTGGCCTCGCCCCGCAGCGTCAGCTCACGCAGCACCTCGAGCGCCCCGGCCCCGGTCTCGGACCGTACGACCCGGTGGTCGGCGCCGTAGCGGCGCCGCAGATCGCGGGCGATGGCCCGGCTCACCGCGGGATCGTCCTCGACGGTCAGCAGCACAGGTCCCTGTCGTGGCACGGTCCCAGCGTACGGCGTCAGAAGCCGCGCGCTTTCAGCCAGGCGAGAACGTCGTCGGCGATGGTCCGCCACCCGCCGTCGATGCCGAGGCTGTGCCCGCGGTCGGGGTACTCGCGGAGCTCTGTGACCGCCGGTGACCTGCGGTAGAGCCGCGCCGTCGTGCGGACGATGGCCGGCGCGACGGTGTGGTCGCGGCCGCCGAGGGTGAGCAGCAGCGGCCCGCGGCCCGCGTTGCCGGTGGCGACCCGGGCCGGCGACGACGGGTTGAGGTTGGCGAGGGCGACCTCGAACAGCGGCCGGCCGGGCGACGGGATGGCCCAGCGGGCGAACAGCTCGTCCGACTCGCGCTCGGTGAGGGCGTTGCCGAAGCCGTAGCGGAACTGGCCTCGGTCGAGCGCGACCGCACGGCCCCGGTTGGCCGGGTTGCGCAGCGCGATCGAGGCGACCCGCAGCGACGACGGCGGCAGATAGATGACGCCCTTGATCGGCGCCGGGTCGAGTGCGACGGCCGCCGCGCCGAGGTTCTCGCCGAGCAGGCGCTGCACGATCAGCCCGCCGAACGAGTGGCCGACGAGGACCGGCGGCATTGGCAGGCCACGGATCAGCTCGGCATAGTGGTCGACGACGGCGTCGATGCCGATGCCGGCGACCCGCTGCGGCTGGGCGCGGGTCTCCTCGGCGGACCCGCTGTCACCGGGCCAGCCGGGCGCCTCGGCGTCGTAGCCGGAGTCGCGGAACAGCTCCACCCACGGGCGCCACGAGTCGGCGTGCAGCCAGAGGCCGTGGACGAAGACGACGGGACGGCGATCGGTGGACACGGCGATCCCCCCTCGGATGTGCCTGCACCGATCATGGACCCGGATCGCGCCGTTGGGAACGGGTCGCGCCCAGCTCGCGTGTGATCGCCGCGCGCAGCGACTCGAGGTCGTACGGGCCGTGGTGGCGCTGCCCGTTGACGAAGAACGTGGGGGTGCCGGCGACGCCGCTCTGCTCGGCGCTCTCGACGTCGCGGGTGACACGCAGGGCGAAGTGCCGGGACGACAGGTCGCGGGCGAACCGGTCGACGTCCAGGCCGAGGTCCTCGGCGTAGCGCAGCAGGTCGGGGTAGGTGAGCGCGTCCTGGTGGGTGAGCAGCAGGTCGTGCAGCTCCCAGAACCGGCCCTGCCGGCCCGCCGCCTCGGACGCCTCCGCCGCCAGTTGGGCGTGCTCGTGCACGTCGGTGAGCGGCAGGTGCCGGAACACGAACGTCAGATCGTCGCCGAAGGCCTGGGTCAGCTCGCGCAGCACCGGCTCGGCCCGGCCGCAGTACGGGCACTCGAAGTCGCCGTACTCGACCAGCGTGACGCGGGCGTCCGCGGGGCCGCGGATGTGGTCGGCCTCGGGGTCGACCGGGTCGGCGAGGTCGACGATCGGGGCGGCCAGCCGGTCTTCCCCAGCCGTCCGGGCCCGCCCCGGCAGGTGGCCGATCAGCCGGAACACCAGCAGCGAGAGCACCGTCGCGAGGACGGACGCGGCGAGGATGCCGAGCTTGGCGTCGTCGAGGTGGTGGCCCTCGAACGCGATGCCGGCGATCAGCAGCGAGACGGTGAACCCGACACCGCCGATCGTCCCGGCGCCGATCAGTTGCGGCCACGGCACCGTCAGCGGGAAGCCGAAGCGGCTGGCCAGCCACGTCACGCCGACGATGCCGACCGGCTTGCCGACCACCAGCCCGAGCACGATGCCCAGCGTGATCGGCGACGTCGCCGCCTCGCGCAGCACGTCGGCGTTGATCACCAGGCCCGCGTTGGCCAGCGCGAACAGCGGCACGATCAGGTAGTTGGCCCACGGGTGGAACAGGTGCTGCAGCCGCTCGTTCGGCGAGATCGCGGTCGCGAGGGTGCGGCTGGCCGTCCGCGCGTACTCCGGCACCGGCTGCTCGCGGAACAGCCGCCACACCGCGCCGACCCGCTCCAGGTCTTCCCGCGAGGGCGGGAACGCGGACGCGATGAGGCCGAGCGCGATGCCGGCCAGCGTCGCGTGCACGCCCGAGACCAGCGTGGCCAGCCAGATGCCGGAGCCGACGATGAAGTACGGGACGCCGTGCCGCACGCCGCTGTACTTGAGCACCAGCACGACGCCGAACAGCGCGACGGCCACGGCCAGCGCCGCGAGCGACACGTCCTCGGAGTAGGCGATCGCGATGATCGTCAGCGCCACGACGTCGTCGACGATCACCGCCGTCAGCACGAACGTCCTCGTCCGCGGCGACGCCCGCTTGCCGGCCAGCGCCAGCACGCCGAGCGCGAACGCGGTGTCCGTCCCCATGACGATCGCCCAGCCGTGCACGGCCTCGCCGTCGCCGGCGTTGACGGCGAGGTAGAGCAGCGCCGGGACCGCCATCCCGCCCAGCGCCGCCAGCACCGGCGTCGCGACGCGGCTGCGCTCGCGCAGCTCGCCCATGTCGAACTCGCGCCTGATCTCCAGCCCGACGACGAAGAAGAACAGCGCCATCAGGCCGTCGTTCACCCAGTGCCTGATGTCCAGCGACAGCTCCGCGTCGCCGAGCCGGATCGACAGCTCGGTGTGCCAGAACTCCTCGTAGCTGTCCGGCCACGGCGAGTTCGCCCACACCAGCGCCGCGACGGTGGCCGCCAGCAGCACGACCGCGCCGGAGCTCTGCGTCGCGATGAACTCGCGGATCGGCGAGGCGAGTCGCCGCGACCGCGGGGTCTGCCCGGTCGCCATGCCGTGATCCTAGGACCGGGTGGACGGGCTTGAGGGCTGGCTTCGCTGTTCCGGCTGGTGCTCGCCGCGGACTATGTCAGCCGGCTGAGTTGCTGTTTGGCTTCGCGGCGGCGCCGGCGGGCGGCTTCGGAGGCGCGGCGGGCGGTCTCGACGTCGTCTTCGGCGGATCCGACGTCGTCGCGGGCTTGTTCGAGTTCGCGGCGGGCGGCGGCCAGTTCCTCGGTCAGCCGTTCGACCGCCTCCTGCGCCCGCTCCAGCCGCTGCCGCTGGTCGTCTAGCGCGGCCTCGGCATCGTCGACCTGGTCTTCGGCGGCGTCGACGGCGGCCTCGGCCTGCTCCAGTTCGCGTTCGGCCCGTGCCTGGTCCCCGGCGGACTCGGGCTCCGCGGCGGACTCAGAAGCGGCCGAGCCGGCCGGCTCGGCCTCCGCCTCAGCCGCCGGCGTCGCGCGCGGCCGCCGCGTGGTCTCGAGCCGCTGGCCACGGGCGACCCGGGCCTCGGACAGCGAGATGACCTCGGCCGCCTCGCCGTCGTCCTCGACGGCCCCGAACCCGACGTGTTCCAGGCCGTGCGACAGCCGCGCGGCCCGCAGCACCTCGGCGGCACGCGGGTCGGCGATGGCGGCGTCCAGCGAGGCGGCGACGGCCTCGATCAGGTCGGGCCCGGCCTTCTGCCCGGCCGCGGCGGCCACCTTCCGGGCCGCCTTGAGCAGGCCGTCGACCTGTTTCTTGCGTTCGGCGGTCAGTTCACGCAGCGCGGCGCCGTCCATGGCGGACATCGCCCGGCGCATGCGTTCGCCGAGGTCGGCGAGCGCCTGGACGTCGTCGTCGTGCTGACGGACCAGCTGGTTGGTCAGCCAGGCCGCCACCGTCGGCTTGCGCAGCGCCTTGACCCGGGCCGCGACGTCGCCGGCGCCCTCGCTCTTGAGCCGTTTGGCGAGCGTGTTGCGGGCTTCGACGAACTCGTCGGGCGGGAGGGCGTACAGCTCGTCCGCCGCGTCGTCGAGGTTCATGCGACCAGTGTCCTACTGCAGGTACTTCTCCACCTCGTCGACGGGCCGGGCGGCGGCTTCGTCAGGGTTCTGTCCCGCCTCGACGCGGGCGCGGCGCTGGCGCAGCAGGTCCCAGCACTGGTCCAGCTGCTCCTCGAGCTGCCGCAGCCGGGAGTGCTCCTCGTCGGTCGAGATCTCACCGGTCTGCAGCCGCTGCCGCAGCTGGTGCTCGTCCTCGACCAGCGCGTTGATCCTGGCCCTGATGTCGTCTTCCTGCATCGCTGCTCCCACGGCTCGGTCCGGGACCTGACCCTGCCGAGCATAGGCACGGTACCGTCAGGCCGTGACCGTCATCGGCACATGGAATCTGGAGAACCTGTTCCGTCCGGGCGACGGCGACGGCCGGCCGCCGGACCGGGCGACCTACGAGGCGAAGCTCGACGCGCTGGCCGGCACCGTCGGGCGCATGGCGCCGGACGTCCTCGCAGTGCAGGAGATCGGCGAGCAGGCCGCGCTGGACGACCTCGTCGAGCGGCTCGACGGCGACTGGACGACGCACGTGTCCGAGCATCCCGACAGCCGCGGCATCCGGGTCGCGGCGATCTCGCGGCTGCCGGTCGACGAGACCGAGGACCTCGTCGCGTACGCCGACGGCGTCGGGCCGGTGCGCGCGTCCGACGGCGGAGCGTTGTCGGAGGAGATGGGACGGGGCGCGCTGCGGGTCCGGGTCCGCACGGCCGCCGGCGGCACCGTCGACATCGTCACCTGTCACCTCAAGTCCAAGCTGCTCAGCTACCCGGGCGGCCGGTTCAGCCCGCGCGACGAGGGCGAGCGGGCCCGCTACGGCGCGTTCGCGCTGTACCGCCGCGCGGCCGAGGCGGCCACCGTCCGCGAGTGGGCGAACACCCTGCTCGACGGCGACGGGCGGCAGCGCGCGCTGGTGGTGTGCGGCGACCTCAACGACGAGCCCGGCGCGGCCACCACGCAGATCCTGCTCGGGCCGGGCGGCTCGGAGATCGGCACGCCCGGCGAGACCCAGCCCGACCAGGGCGACGCGTGGCGGCTGTGGAACACCGCGCCGCTGATCGCGGAGGCGCGCCGGTACAGCCGCGTCTACCGGGGCCGCGGCGAGCTGATCGACCACGTCCTCGTCTCGCACCAGCTGCTCGGCCGCATCGAGGCGGTCGACAGCCTGGTCGACCGCGGGCTGGCGTCGGTGACCGACGACCCGCGGCGGCGCGCGGCGGCCGAGGACTCCGACCACGCCCCCGTCGTCGCGACGTTCACGGACTGACGCCGCGGCATCGTCGCTGGTCGCTATCGGTGTGCGCCCCGCTTTGCAATGAGCACCGATACGCATCACCCGCGGGCGATGCGTATCGGTGCTCATTGCAAGGGGGCCGGCGACCTCAGGTGAGCGTCAGATTCTCGAACACCGCCAGGCCGAGCCGGTCCTGCACGTGCGCGCAGGACAGCACGCCGACGTCCTGGGTGGGGGCGGCGGACGGGAGGTCGATGGCGCCGATCGGCTGCCACGTCGTGCCGTCGATGCTGTACGAGCCCTCGAACCGGGTCTGCGAGCGGACCAGCCGCAGGTGGACGGGGTACGGCGACGGCGTCATGGGCGCGCGCAGCACCGACTCGACCGTTCCGCTGCCGTCGGCGTCCCAGAGCAGCAGCAGCCCGTTCTCCGGCTTCACCACCAGCGCGACGTAGCCCGCCGACGTCCCGGCGCCGCGCAGGTCGTTGCGGAACACCAGCCCGGCCCGGGCGTTGGGGTCGGTGGCCTCCTGGTGGACGACGGTGACGGTCGCCGTGGTCGCCGGGCCGGCCGCGCCGTCGTGGAAGATCGCGCCGTAGTGGTCGACGCCGGTCCACAGGTCGACGCCGTTGCCGAGGATCGCCAGCCGCGCGCCCCGCTGCCCGAAGTGCGCCCGCGTGGACGCCGCGGTCTGCAGCGGCGGCTGAACCGGTTCGGCGACGGCGACGGCGTGCGTCGCGCTGTGGCCGGCGCCGTCGTCGTACGTGACCGTCGCGTCCAGCGCCGCCTGCGACACCGGCTCGGCCGGGGCCGCGGCCGTCACCCGCCACGTCGCGGCGAACTCGGCGCCCGGCTCCACGGCGCCGGTCTCGACCGGCGTCGACGGTGTCACCGTCCACCCGGCCGGAGCAGCCAGCGCGAGCCGCACCCCCGTGACCGTCGCCGGCTCCTCGTTGACGAACGTGACGGTGACGTCGCCGGCGGCGCCCGGCCGCAGCTCGTCGGGCGCGTCGAACGCGAGCACGCCGGCGTTCGGTGGCCACGTGATGACCATGCCGTCGGCCCGCAGCCGCTGCCGCAGCGCCGGGTAGGGCACGTCCTGCACCGCGACACCTGACGACAGCGCGAGGTCGGCCGCGACCGCCGCCGCGTGCCCCGTCGCCATGAACACCGGCTCCATGCGGGCCGACCCGAAGGCGATGTGCGACGCCGAGATGGCACACGTGACCAGCAGGTTCGCGCACTCGCCGCGGGCCGGGACGATGGCGCGGTAGGAGATGCCGTACGGGCCCGCCGGTGGCACCTGCACGTCGCCCTCGTTGCGGGCGAAGCCGCCGACGACCACGCGGGCGCAATTGTGCGAGTCCATGGTGTACGACGCCAGCGCGATCGGGTCGGGCGCCGCCACCGTCCACCGGCAGTCGTGCTCGGTGATGACGTAGTCGGCGACCATGCGGCGGGCCTCGCGGATGTACAGCTCGTGCGACCAGCCGCCGGTGCCGGTGAACTCGTCGTGCGTCAGCCCCCAGCCGTTGACCTCGGTACGGACAGCGTCGGGCACCCGTGGGTCGTTGGCCAGGAACCAGAGCAGCCCCTGCTGGTACGTCACGTGGTCCTGGAAGATCGCCTCGCGCGTGGCGTGGTCGCCGTCGGGCCAGGAGTAGTTGCGGCCGATGTTGTCGGTGCTGACGGCGCCGTGGTTGTTGAGGTCGGTCTTGCCGTTCGGCATCGGCGTGTTCAGCCGCATCGCGTCCCACACGCCGGCCTGGAGGTAGCGCAGCAGCAGCTCGTAGCGCCGGGCGTCGTAGTTCGGCGGCCGGGGGAACGGGCGGCGGTCCGCGGCGCGGGTCAGGCAGACGCGGAAGTTGAACGCCTGGATCCGCTGGTCGCCCTGGCCGGTGCTGCCGGGAGGGTCGGCGGAGACGCCCTGGAGCAGGCCGCTGGCCGGGTCGCCCGGCACGACGTAGGGGTCGATCTGGCGCTGGAACTGGTGACCGGAGCGGAACTGGACGCCGTTGAGCGTCTCGCCGTACGTCGCGTTCGACTCGCGGCCCACGGTGTAGCTGACCCCGGCCGCCGCCAGCAGGTCGCCTTCGTAGCTCGCGTCGATGAACGCCTTCGCGATGAAGACCTTGCCGTTCTCGGCCCGCAGCGAGTGGATGCGGTCGCCGACCATGCGGACGTCCTGCAGCCGGTGGTCGCGGTACACCTCGACATCTGTCTCTTCGATCCATGAGTCGAAAGTCTGCTCGGCGACGTGTGGCTCGAATGTGAACGACTCCGGCCGGCCGTAGTGCTGGCCGAGGCGGCGGTAGAACTCGCGGCTCAGCCCGCCGATCGACTCGATCCGCCCGGTGTCCGTCGCGCCCAGCCCGGCCGAGCTGAGCCCGCCCAGGTGCCGTCCGAACACGACGAGGGCGACGCTGTGCCCGGCCTGCGCGGCCCGCACCGCCGCCGTCACTCCGGCCGACGTGCCGCCGTAGACGCAGACGTCGGTGCGCACGATGCCCGGGTCGCGCGGGACGGGGTACCAGTAGCGCAGCCCGGGGTGCTGGTCCGGTCCGACGACGGCCGCGGGCGCCGGCACGCCCGCGGCCGACGTGGCACTGGCAGCGGGCGCCGGCACGCCCGCGGCCAGCCAGAGGGCCCCGGCGCCCGCGGCCCCCAGCACAGTGCGGCGGGTGGGTTCGGGAGCCGGCATGCGCATCACCCTCCGACGCTGGAAAGCGGTTGCCCGGATCGTACCGATCATCATGCATCGAGGGGAAGTGTCTAGCGTCGGTGAGTTGAGAAACCAACAAGATCAGTGGCGAAAGTCGCGCCCGAGTGTCCAGAGGAGATCGCGGAACTCCGGCCCGCTCAGGTCCGGCGCGGCGGCGAGGAACTGCCGCTCGGCCGCGTCGACGGCCCGGGTGGCGTCGGCCCCGATGCGCCGGCCGTGCTCGGTGGGCTCGACCAGGTTCTTCCGGCGATCGGCCGGGTCGGGGCGCCGCCGCACGAGCTCGAGCGCCTCCATGCGGTCGACCATCGCGACCATCGTCGTGCGGTCGACCTGCAGCTGACGGGCGAGGTCCTGCTGCGACATCGCGTCACCCCGGGTCAGCAGGGTCAGCGCGGCCAGCTCGCGCGGGTCGACGCCGTACGGCTCCAGTGCCTGCCCGACCAGCGTGGCCAGGTGCAGGTGGGTGCGCTTGAGCAGGTAGTGGAGGCGGAAGCCGGGCGGCGGCGAGCCGGCGGCGTCGTCGGTGGCCATGCGTCGATTGTGCCACTCCACTGATCGTCAGCTAGACTGACGATCAGTTATACTGACGAAAGGATGATCGCCATGAACGAGGTCAGTTTCGGGATCAAGACCACCCAGGTGCACGTGGACTACGCCGACCTCGTCCGGGTGTGGCGCGAGGCCGACGAAGTCCCCGTCCTCGCCGACGCCTGGCTGTGGGACCACCTGGTGCCGATCATCGGGCCGCCGACGACGCCGGGGCACGAGGGCTGGACGCTGCTCGCCGCGCTGGCCGCCCAGACGTCGCGCATCCGGCTGGGGCACCTGGTCACGAGCAACCGCTTCCGGTCGCCGGCGCTGCTGGCGAAGATGGCGGCGACGGTCGACATCGTCTCCGGCGGCCGGCTGATCCTGGGGCTCGGCGTCGGCGCGACCGACGCACACGGCGCGGGGCAGGAGTTCGCCGCCCGCGAGCACGCCGCGTACGGGTTGCCGCTGGTGCCGCCCGCCGAGGGCCGGGCCGCGCTGGCGGAGGCGTGCACGATCGTCCGCCGGTTGTGGAGCGAGGAGCCGTTCGACTTCGACGGCGAGCACTACACGCTGCACGGCGCCGTGTGCGAGCCCAAGCCGGTGCAGCGCCCCGGCCCTCCGCTGCTGATCGGCGCCTACGGGCCGCGGTCGCTGCGGGTCGTCGCCGAGCACGCCGACGTGTGGAACGTGCCCGGGCCGCCGCACTTCGACCTCGACCTCCTGCGGGAACGGTCGGCGCTGCTGGACCGGCACTGCGCGGAGATCGGGCGCGACCCGGCGACGATCGTCCGCTCCGTCCAGCTGATCGTCGACTACGATCAGGCCGCGGCCGCACGTGCGACGGTCGAGGAGCTGATCGAGGTCGGTTTCGGGCACATCGTCCTCAGCGTGCGGCCGCCGTTCCCCGACGGCGTCGCGCACTGGCTGGCCGACGAGATCATCGCTCCCGTTATTCGGTAGCGCCGGCGGCCGGCAGACGGTGTGCTGGTGCCATGGAGGTCGTGACGGGCGACGCGTTCGGCCGGGTGCTCGAGCGGTGCCACGCCGCCGGTGGGCGGCCGGGCGTGGCGTACGCCGTCGTCGAGCGCGACGACGGGCACATCGGTGTCCATGACGCCGCCGCCTACTTCGCCGGGCGCCGTGGCGGTGGCCCGCGCCCGCGGCGTCGACGCCCGGGCGGGGTCGGCGACGGCGCTGCCCGGCGGCCTCGGCACCTTCGACGCCGTCCTGCTGCTCGGTAACAACGTGGGCCTGCTCGGCTCGGCCGCCACGGCGCCGGAGGTGCTGGCCGAGCTGGCCCGGGTGACGGCGCCGGGCGGGCGGCTGCTGCTGTCGGGCCTGGACCCGTTCGACACCGACGACCGCGAACACCTGGACTACCACCGGTGGAACCGCGAGCGTGGCCGGCTGCCCGGCCAGTGCCGCATCCGGCTGCGTGACGGCCGGCTGGCGACCGAGTGGTTCGACTACCTGTTCCTGTCCGAGCCGGAGTTGCGCGCCTTCGTCGACCCGTCGCCGTGGCGCCTCACCCGGTGGGAGCGCGAGGGGCACGGGTACGCCGTCGAGCTCATTCGGCCTCGGTAGCCACGGCGGCGTCGACCAGCTCGTCCAGCGCCGGCACGTCGATCTCGCACACGGAGCGCACCGCGGTGATCACGGGGTGACCCTCGGCCAGCAGAGCGGCGTCGGTGCCGGTGCCGGGCGGCTCGGACAGGTCGGCGACGGAGAGCCGGATGTGCTCGTCGGTCTGCTCGGTCATCGTGGTCTGGACGATGCCGAACTCGGCCAGCGGCGCGACGCGCAGGCCGGCCAGTTCGTCCGGCTCGCGGTCGGGGACGTTGAGGTTGAGGATCGTGCCCGGCCGCTGCTCCAGCAGGAACGGCACCACGCGGGCGGCGAGGTCCGCCGCCGTCGCCCAGTGCGGCTCCGCGGCCGGGTCCTCGAGATGGAACTCGACGGCCAGGCCCACGTCGAGCGAGACGGCGAGGCCCCGGCGCCCGTTGATGCCGGCCGTGAGGGCGGCACCGACCGTACCCGAGTGCAGGATCGCCCGGCCGACGTTCGCGCCGTGGTTGACCCCCGAGAGGACGACATCGGGCGGATCCCCGAACGCGCCGTACGCCGCGATCAGCGCGATCAGCCCGGGCGCGCCGCCGACGGCGAAGGCCGGCAGGTCCTCGAGGCCGTCCAGCGTCCGCCGCTCCAACGCGATGCGGTCGCGCTCCTGCAACCCGGCGATGATCGACGCGCTGCTGCCGCTGGACTGCACGGCCGGCGCTGCGACGACCGTCTCGAGTCCCAGGTCGCGGACGGCCGCGGCGAGGGTGCGCAGGCCGGGCGCGTCGATGCCGTCGTCGTTCGTGACGAGAGCGCGCTGCGGGCCGGTCACGAGTCGCGGGTCCGTTCGGCCAGGTCGCGCGGGGTCACCTTCGCCTGCGGCGCGGTCGCCGCGTGGCCGCCGGGCGCCAGCCGCTCCACCTCGACCAGGTCGCGCAGCTTCACCACGGCCTCGGCGTCGCCGGTGCCGAGCCCGTGCCGCGTGACGTTGAGCATGCCGGCCGCGGCGCCCAGCCTGACGGCGTCCTCGATGCCGCCGCCGCGGGCCAGCGTCGCCGTGACGCCGGCGGTGAGCGAGTCGCCGGCGCCGTGCGTGTCGGCCGACTGCAGCCGCGGCATCCGCACGATCCGGACGACGTCGTCGGCGAGCACCAGCAGCGGGTCGTCCGCCCGCGTGACGATCACGTACCGCGCGCCCTGGTCGTGCACGTCGTGCATCGCCCGGACCAGCGCCTCCTGGTCGTCCGACGCCGCGCGGCCGTCGGCGAGCAGTTCCTCGTGGCTGACCTTGACCACCGTCAGGCCGCTCTCCAGGACGGCGGCCAGCCGGTCGCCGGCGAGGTCCGCGACCACCGGCTTCCCGACGGCACGCAGGTCGGCGGCCAGCCGCCGGTACGCGTCGGCCGGGAGCGCATCGCCGGCCGCCGGGTGGTCCGAGGGGCCGCTGAGCAGCACGGCGCCGGCGTCCAGCGCGGCGCTCAGCGTCAGACCGTACAACTCGTCCAGGTCGTGCCGGGTGAGCGGATCGGACGGCGCTTCGGCCACCTCGACCCGCTCGCCGCCGCGACGGTCGTGGATGTAGGCGCCGTTGCGCCCGGCGCCCTCGACCGCCTTGACGGTGACGCCCTCGTCCTCGATCAGATGCCGCAGCACGGTCCCGGTCTCGCCGGCCAGCACGCAGCACATCGTCACCGAGACGCCGAGGGTGACGAGCATGCGGGCCTGCCAGACCCCCTGGCCGCCGGCGTGGACGTGGATGTCCGGCCGCCCGGCCTGATCCTCGATCGTCAGCGTGAGCACGGGCGACGGGGCGAACAACGCGACGTCGCTGTGGGTCATGGGCTGTCTCCGTTCGTCGACCGCGACGTACCCAGGCGGCGATGAATTCACGCCATCGGGGTACGCCATCGGGCAGGATCGGAACAGGCACACCATCCAGTTCGGGGAGGGCCCGTGGAGGTCAGCGGCATCATCTCGGCCATCATCATCGGCGCGATCATCGGCGCACTGGGCCGCCTCGTCATCCCGGGGAAGCAGGCCATCCCCATCTGGCTGACCATCGTCATCGGCATCGTCGCGGCGCTCATCGGCACCGCCATCGTGGGCCCGCTGCGCGACACCAGCGGCGTCGACTGGATCGAGATCATCGTCCAGGTCGGCCTCGCCGCCGCCGGCGTCCTGCTGGCCACCAGCATGCGGTCCAGGGGCGGCACACCCTAAAGCAACGGCGTGACGGCCCGCAGGTCGGCGACGAAGCCGGCGTACGCCGCGTCCCGGTCCCGGGAGCGCAGCACCGCCGACGGATGCACGGTGGCGACCACCATCGCGTCGTCGAGCGGCGGGCCGTCACCGGGTTCGGTCAGCGGCGAGCCCACAGCGTAGTCGGCCCACTCCAGCGGCTGTCCGTGCTGCTTCGTGACCCGGAACGACCGGCCCAGGATCGATGCGGCCGCGGTGGCGCCGAGCACGACGAGCACCCGTGGGCGGACGGCGGCCAGCTCGGCCCGCAGCCACGGCCGGCAGGCCGCGATCTGCCCGGCGTCGGGCTTCTCGTGGATGCGGCGCTTGCCCTCGCGGTGGAACTTGAAGTGCTTGACGGCGTTGGTGACGTAGGCGCGGTCGCGGTCCAGCCCGGCGTCGGCCAGGGCGCGGTCCAGCAGCCGCCCGGCCGGGCCGGCGAACGGCCGGCCCTCGCGGTCCTCGACGTCGCCGGGCGTCTCGCCGACCAGCATGAGCGGCGCGTCGCGCGGACCGGCGCCGAACACGGTCTGGGTGGCGTCGCGGTAGAGGTCGCAGGCTTGGCAGTGCTCGGCCGTGGCGCGCAGCCGGGTGAGCGATCGCGTCAGCGGGACGGCGGCGACGTCAGGCACGCCGGACCCTGCTCCGCCGGAACCACGCCAGTGTGGCGGCCAGCCCGTCGTGCACCGAGGTCCGCGGCTGCCAGTCCAGCAGCTGTCCGGCCAGCGTGATGTCGGGGCGACGGGCCCGGCTGTCGACCGCCGGCGGCTCGACGAAGACGATCTCGGCGGCCGGGCCGGCGATCTCCGCGACCTCCTGTGCGATCGTGTACACCGGCACCGCCTCCGGGCTGCCGATGTTCACCGGCCCCGGGTAGCCGCCCTCGGCCAGCGCCAGCAGGCCGGCGACCGCGTCGTCGACGTAGC
This sequence comes from Jiangella sp. DSM 45060, assembly GCF_900105175.1. Taxonomy (NCBI): domain Bacteria; kingdom Bacillati; phylum Actinomycetota; class Actinomycetes; order Jiangellales; family Jiangellaceae; genus Jiangella; species Jiangella sp. DSM 45060. The sequence goes on from NZ_LT629771.1 coordinate 7,398,180, forward strand.
ACAGCGACCGGATCTGGGTGCCGGGCCCGGGCACGGTCAGCGGCGTCCCGGCCAGCGCCTGCCGGATGAACCGCGACACCACGCCGCCGTCGTCCAGGCGCATCCGCGGCCCGTAGGTGTTGAAGATGCGCCCGATCGCCGTCCGCATGGTGTACGTCGTCCGGTACGCCGTCGTCAGCGCCTCGGCGAAGCGGCGCGACTCGTAGTAGGCGCCGTAGCCGTCGACGGGGTCGACCTGGCCGACGCGGTCCTCGCGGCTGGGCGCGTCGCCGGCCGGTCCGTACACCTCCGACGTCGACGCCAGCACGAACCGGGCCGACCGGGCCCGGGCGAGGTCGAGCGCGTTCAGCGTGCCCGTGCTGGTGCTGCGCATCGTCGCGACCGGGTCGAGCAGGTAGTCGCTGGGCGCGGCCGGCGCCGCGAGGTGGAAGACGACGTCGACCGGGCCGGGCAGCTCGCCGTCCAGGTCGTCGTTGAGATCGCGCCGGAGCAGCGTGAACGCCTTCTCGTCGATCAGGTGCCGGAGGTTCGCCGAGTGGCCGGTCTCGAAGTTGTCGACGCAGGTGACGCGGTGTCCGGAGGCCAGCAGGGCGTCGCACAGGTGCGAGCCGAGGAACCCCGCCCCACCCGTGACCACTGCGTGCGGTCGCAGATCGCCGTTGCCCACCATGTTCGGGTGCGTACCCGATGGGGAGTATCGACACTGCCGACCCGCTCGGGGAGGATGATGGCCCGGTAAGGGCTCGAGGGGGCGGAGGACGGCGTGACCGAACCAGATGCGGGCGACTTCGCCGAAATGGCGCTCGCCTTGCACGACGAACCCGATGTCGAGCAGACGCTCGAGCGGGTGGTCGAATACGCACAGCAGGCGACGGTCTGCGACGACGCCGGCCTGATGCTGCAGCGCGGCGGCGGGCGCCTCGAGACGGCCGTCGCCTCCGACCCGCGGGTCGGCAAGGCCGACGAACTGCAGACCGCTCTCGGCGAGGGCCCGAGCCGGGCCACCATCGAGACCCGCACGTCCATCCTGATCGAAGACACCGCCACCGAGCCGCGCTGGCCGGCGTGGGGCCCGCAGGCCGCCGACCTCGGCCTGCGCAGCGTGCTGTCGGTGTGCCTGCGCACCGGCAACTCCACGCTCGGCGCGCTCAACCTCTACAGCCACCGGCCGGGCATGTTCGACGACGACGACACCGACGTCGCGGAGATCTTCGCCCGGCACGCGTCGGTGGCGCTCGCGTCGGCGCGCGAGGAGCACGGCCTGCGCCAGGCCATCGGCGCCCGGCACCTCATCGGGCTGGCCCAGGGCATCCTCATGGAGCGCTACGGCCTCGACGCCGACCGCGCGTTCGCCGTCCTGCGCCGCTACTCCCGCAACAGCAATGTCAAGCTGCGCGTCGTCGCCGAACGGATCATCGCCACGGGGCGGCTGCCCGACGAGCCCTGATCCCGGGCCGTTCGGCCGGTTTGCCCGGGAACCCGTGGGTAACCGGGGGTGATGACTGTCGGGGTGATGCGGATCGTCCGGAGGACGGAGGCCGGACGACGCAGCGATGTGGTGGTGCCGAGTCCGCACGAGCCCGGTGCTCGGGTCGACTCGGCGTCGTGGTGGGAGTACGGGCTGTGCCGGGGGTGGGACGCGGACCTGTTCTGCGTCCCCGAAGGGGTGTCGCCCAGCCGCAAACGCGCTCAGGAGACCCGCGCGAAACGGATCTGCGAAGCCTGCCCGGTCCGGGACCGTTGCCTCGCCGAGGCGATGGAACGTGACGAGCAGTACGGCGTGTGGGGCGGGCTGGACACCGAGGAGCGGCGGCAGCTGGAGCGGCGGCGACGGGGGATGCGCCGCTCCAGCTGACCGCGTTACCAGCCCGGCCGTCGCTGGTCGTCGGCGACGACGTCGGGGCCGGTCCGGTCCGGATCCGGCGCGCCGTCTCGCGGCGTCGCGGGGTCCGGGGCGTCGGGGTGCAGGGTGTCGGCCGTGCGACGCCGTTCCGCGGCCGCCGCGGCCTCGTCGCCGGCGGTGGCCTTCAGGCGCTCGGCCTCGGCCTCCTGCTCCGCCGCCGTCGCCCTCGCGTGCCGGGCCTGCGCGGCGCGTTCGTCGGCCTCGGCGCGGTGCCGTTCGGCGGCCCGCTCGGCCGCGGCGGCCTGCTCCCGCTCCTGGACGGCCGCCTCGCGGCGGGCGGCGCTGTGGCCGCGACGGCGCGACAGCAGCCACGCGGCGACGGCGATGAGCACCACGATGATGACCAGCACCACGATGAGCTCGGTACTCATGGGTACCTCCCTCCGCCGCGGCCACGGTGGCCGCGGCATCCGGCACCCATACCCGTGCGCGCGGCGGGCATGCCGCGCGGTCCGCACCGCCGGGATCAGGCTGGTGGTGGTACCGGCTCTTCGCGGATGACGTCGCGGGCCGGCTTGTCCTCGCGTAGTCCTTCGAACGACGGGTGGCGCAGCGTGCCGGCTCCGGTCCACTCGGCGAACTCGACCTCGGCGACCAGTTCGGGCCGGACGAAGACGGCGTCGCGCTGCGGTTGGCGGCCGGTGAACGGGCTCTCGTCGGTGCGCAACCGCTCGAGCCGCCGGAGCAGGCGGCCGCGGGTGGCGTCGTCGAAGCCGGTGCCGACCTTGCCGGCGAACCGCAGAGCGCCCTCGTCGTAGTAACCCACCAGCAGCGCGCCGAGTGACCCGGCCAGTCGTCCCTGCCCCGCGATCCAGCCGCCGATGACGACCTCCTGCCGGCGCACGTTCTTGATCTTCAGCCAGTCGCGGCTGCGCCGGCCCGGCTGGTACCGGCTGGCCAGACGCTTCGCGACGACGCCCTCCAGCCCTTGGCGCCGGGTCGCGTCGAGCAGGACGTCGCCGTCGCCGCGCTGGTAGTCGGGCACCTGCCAGTGCGGCCCGGCCAGCCCGAGCGCCGCCAGCTCACGCCGTCGCTCCTCGTACGGCGCGTCCAGCAACGACCGGCCGTCGAGGTGGAGCAGGTCGAAGATCACGTAGACGACCGGAACGGCCTGCGCCTGGTGCCGGATGTCGGCGTCGGAGGCGAGGTGGATGCGCGGCTGGATTCGCTGGAAGCTGGGCCGGCCGTCGTCGCCGAACGCGACGATCTCGCCGTCGAGCACCAGCCGGTGCGCGCCGACGGCGTTCGCCAGCGCCCGCAGCTCGGGGTACTGCCGGGTGAAGTCGCGCCCGTTGCGCCCGACGAGGCGGAGCCGGCCGGGCTCGCCGAACGCGAGCGCGCGGACGCCGTCCCACTTGATCTCGAAGCCCCACGCGTCCTGGTCCGGTGGCAGCGTCGACAGCGTGGCGGCCATCGGCAGCAGCGTCTGCGGCAGCGGCTCGCCGTCGTCGGCCGGGCCGTCCATGCGGTGGATCATCCAGTCGTCGCCACGGGTGCGGAACAGCGCGAACCGGCCCTGGACCTTCTCGCCGTGCAGCCGGGCGATGACCTTGTCGTCGCGGAACTTCTCCGCCTCGTAGGTGCCGTGGTCCCAGATCGTGAGGGCGCCGCCGCCGTACTGGCCGGCCGGGATCTCGCCGTCGAAGTCGAGGAACTCCAGCGGGTGGTCGTCGGTGCGGACGGCGAGCCGGTTCTCGTCCGGCGTGCGGGGGAAGCCGCGAGGCAGCGCCCACGACGCCAGCACGCCGTCGTGCTCGAGCCGCAGGTCCCAGTGCAGCCGGCGGGCATGGTGCTCCTGGACGACGAACCGCCCGCCGGAACCATCGTCGTCGCTCATCCGTTCCATCGTCGCCGGGGAGCACCCCGCCGACAAGCATCACGCCGGAATAGCAGGCGCTACCGGGACGTTCCACTTGCTGGAAGTCCCCGGTAGGCCGGCATCGGCCCGGGGCTTCGGGAGCCGGATCGAGAGATCCGCGGGCTCCCGCAGGGCAACCCACCAACGCATACCACCGACGGTCCGCGCCTGAGCGCGCGGCCTGGGTGTGCCCATGGGCCGCCGCGACAACGTTGAGACACGAGGGAGACGAACGAATGACGATGGTGCAGGAGCAGGTGCGCTCCCCGGACCGGGGACGCGACGAGGACTACGACCTCGTCGGCCAGTACCTCAAGCAGATCGGCACGACGCCGCTGCTGTCGGCGGCCGAGGAGGTCGAGCTGGCGCGCCGCATCGAGGCCGGCGTGTACGCCGCGTCGCTGCTCGACGACACGGAGCCCGGCCGGCGCCGGGACGAGCTGGAGGCGCTGGTCCGCGACGGCGAGCAGGCCAGGGATCACATGATCCGCGCGAACCTGCGGCTGGTGGTGTCCGCGGCGCGCAAGTACTACCGCAACAGCGGGCTGCCGTTCCTCGACATCGTCCAAGAGGGCAACCTGGGCCTGATCCGCGCGGTCGAGAAGTTCGACTACGCGAAGGGGTTCAAGTTCTCGACCTACGCGATGTGGTGGATCCGCCAGGCCATCGAGCGCGGCAAGGCCGAGCGGGCGCGCACCATCCGGCTGCCGGTGCACGTCCTCGAGACGCTGTCCAAGCTGGGCAAGGCCGAGCGCAAGCTCACCGTCGACCTCGGCCGCGACCCCACGGCGGAGGAGCTGGCCGACGAGACCGACCTCACCCCGGCCCGGATCATCGAGCTGCGCCGCATCCGGCGCGACACCGTCAGCCTCGACACCCCGGTCGGCGACGAGGGCAGCGCCAGCATCGGCGACCTCATCGAGGACACCGAGACGCCGCGGGCCACCGACGTCGTCGAGTTCCAGGCGCTCGGCGAGCAGGTGCGCGACCTCGTCAACACGCTGGCGCCGCGCGAGGCGCTGATCGTCTCGATGCGCTTCGGCCTCGAGGACGGCGAGCAGCACACGCTGCAGGAGGTCGCCGAGCGCGTCGGCCTCACGAAGGAGCGGGTGCGGCAGCTGGAGAAGCTGGCGCTGGCCGAGCTGCGCGACCCCGCGCGGCACCAGCCGCTGATCGAGTGGGCCAGCTGACGCTCAGCCGTTCACAAATGACAGCCGCAGCCGGCGCTCGCGGTTGTCGACGTTGGAGTCGACCACGACCACGCTCTGCCAGGTGCCCAGGGCCGGCGCGCCGCCCAGCACGGGCAGCGTCAGCGACGGCGCGATGAAGGCGGGCAGGACGTGGTCGCGGCCGTGGCCGAGGCTGCCGTGGCGGTGCCGGTAGACGTCCTCGCGCGGCAGCAGCCGGTCGACCGCGCCGGCGAGGTCGGGCTCGGTGCCCGAGCCGGTCTCGATCAGCGCCAGCCCGGCCGTCGCGTGCGGGACGAACAGGTGGCACAGGCCGTCGCCGCGGCCACGGCAGAACTCGAGCACGTCGCGGGTCACGTCGGTGACGAGGTCGGTACCGGTGCGAAGGTCGATGATCCGGCTGTCCACGGGTCCATTCTGACGGGTCGTAGGCCGTCCGTTCCCGAAATGTGGACGTGTGCCCGTAACCTTCTGGCCAGCGAGGTGATCAGGCTGCGCGGCGGGCGCCAACAGGAGGCGAGCGATCATCGGGGAAGACTTCGAGGTCGTGTTCGACGCGGCGCGCGCGGGCGCGCCGTGGGCATTCGAGCGCCTGTACACCGATCTCGCGCCGGTCGTCACGGGCTATCTGCGGCTCCAGGGCGCTGCCGAGCCCGACGACCTGACCAGCGAGGTCTTCCTCGGTGTGTTCGCCGGGCTGGCCTCGTTCGAGGGGACGGAGTCGCAGTTCCGGTCGTGGGTCTTCACCATCGCGCACCGCCGCCTGATCGACGAGCGGCGGCGGGCCGCGCGCCGTCCCAGTGAGCCGACCGACGACCCCGCCACGCTCGACGGGCCCGGCGGCGACGCCGAGACGGAGGCCATCGACGCGCTCGGGCTGCGGCGCGTGTACGAGCTGTGCGCGACGCTCTCCGCTGAGCAGCGTGAGGTCGTCCTGCTGCGCGTCGTCGGCGACCTCACCGTCGAGCAGGTGGCCCGCACGGTCGGCCGGTCCGTCGGCGCGGTGAAGGCGCTGCAACGACGCGGTCTCGCCGCGCTGCGAAAAAAAGTCGAGTGACCCCGTACCCCTTGGCGTACCCGCGTCGATTACGAGGACGAGATGCTTCCGCTGCACCTACTCGACGAGGATGCCGTCGAGGCCCTGTTGACCGGCCGCCCGGTCACGCCCGGACTCGCGCCGTTGGCCGGCGCCGTCGGGCAGCTCCGCGCTGCCGCGCGGCAGCCGGTGCGGCCGTCCGACGAGCTGGCGCGGCGCATGGCCTCGGGCGACTTCTCCGGCATCCCGCCCGCACCGCTGACCCCTGAGCCGGCCGGCCGTCGTCGCATCCGGACGTGGCTCGCCGGGGTCAGCCCGCGGGCCCGGGTCGTCACCGGCGCCGTGGTCGTGTTCACCGGCCTCACGGCGGCCACGGCCGCGGGCGCGCTGCCCGGCGCGGCACAGGCCCACGTCGAGAAGTTCATCGAGACGGTGACGCCGATCAGCTTCCAGCACGACGAGCCGGGCCACGACGTCGTCGAGGACGTCAGCGACACCAGCACCACCACCGAGCCCGACGACACGGGCCGGTCCCCAGACCCCGGCGAGCCGGTGAGGCCACCCGGCAAGCCGGAGACCCCGCCCGGGAAGCCCCCGGAGAAGCCCGACAACCCGAACAAGCCCGAGGAGCCGCCGGGTAAACCGGAGAATCCGGGCCGGCCGACCGAGCAGCCCGACAACCCGAACAAGCCGGAGACTCCGCCGGGCAAACCACAGAAGCCGGAGCCGCCCGATAACGAGGGCAACGGCAACGGCAACTCCGGTGGCGGCAATTCCGGTAACGGCCAGGGCAATTCCGGGAACAACGGGAACGGTAATTCCGGTAACGGCAACAACGGCAACGGAAACGGCCCTTAAGGGCCCCGAGAACGCCCGACGTACCACGACGACGTCGGGTGCAGGTTGCGGCCCCGGTTCGCTGCGGAGGCCGGGGTCGCAACCTCAATCTTTCGCCGCGTTCCGGTGGCGTCCGAATGGGCGCCGCCGGAGCGGGTAAGCGGACGCACGTCGCCCATTCGGGAGGAGGCGTGGTGTCCGAATCCGCAACGGACCAGACCATCCGGCCGGAGCCACAGCTGCTCGGCATCTACCTCAACGACCACCTGGCCGGCGCCACCGCCGGGGTCCAGTTGGTGCGCCGGCTCGCGCGCAACATGCACGGCACGCCGCTGGAGCGGCCGCTGGCCGGCCTGGCCGAGGAGATCCGGGCGGACCGCGAGGAGCTGGTCGAGATCATGGACGAGCTGGCGGTGCCGGTCCGCCGTTACAAGCTGTACACGGCCGCGGCCGCCGAGCTGGCCGGCCGGCTGAAGTTCAACGGGCACCTGCTGACCCGGTCGCCGCTGAGCGTGGTCGTGGAGCTGGAGATGCTGCGGCTCGGCATCGAGGGCAAGGCCAGCGGCTGGCGCACCCTGCGCGCCGTCGGCGCCGAGCGGGGCCGGCCCGACGTCGGCCGGATGGACCGGCTGATCGAGCGTGCGACCGAGCAGGCGGCGATGGTCGAGACGCTGCGTACCCGCGCCGCGGCCCGGGTCTTCGGCTCCGCGGCCTGAGGTGATCGCATGCGCGTCGCCGTCACCGGCGCGACCGGGAACCTGGGGTCCAGGATCGTCCCGGCACTGGCCGCCGGCCCCGTCGTGACGGGCGTCGTGGCCATAGCACGGCGGCCGCCGCCTCAGCTGCCGCCGCGCACCACGTTCGCGGCCGCCGACATCGCCCAGGCCGGTCTGGAGCCCGCGTTGGCCGGGTGCGACGCCCTGGTGCACCTGGCGTGGGCGTTCCAGCCCACCCACAACCCGCTGCGGACCTGGGAGGTCAACGTCCGCGGCGGCATCGCGACGTTCGAGGCGGCGGCCCGGGCGGGCGTGCGGACCCTCGTCCACGTGTCATCGGTGGGCGCCTACTCGCCCGGTCCGGGGCAGCACGTCGACGAGAGCTGGCCGACGCACGCCAGGCCGACCGCCGCGTACGGGCGGGAGAAGTCCTACCTCGAGCGCTACCTCGACGCGTTCGAGCTGCGGCACCCGGACCTCAGAGTCGTCCGGCTGCGTCCGTGCTTCGTCTTCCAGCGGCCCGCCGCCAGCGAGCAGGCCCGCATCTTCGCCGGCCCGTTGCTGCCGCGCCTGCTGGTGCGGCCGGGCCGCCTGCCCGCGGTCACCGTGCCGCGCAGCCTGCGGCTGCAGGCCGTCCACGCCGACGACGTCGCCGACGTCGTCCGGCGGGCGGTGGCGGGCGACGCGCGGGGCGCCTTCAACGTCGCCACCGACGACGTCGTCGACGCGGACGGGTTGGGCGAGGTGCTGCGAGCCCGGACCGTGATCGTCCCGGACACCGCCGCCGTGCTGGCGACCGCCGCGGCGTGGCGGCTGCGGCTGATCCCGTCGGACGACCAGTTGCTGCGGCTGCTACTGGGCCTGCCGACGCTGGACAGCGGGCGGGCCCGCCGCGAGCTCGGCTGGGAGCCGACGAGGTCCGGTCACGCGGTGCTGCGGGAGGCGCTGACCGGGATGTCCGAGGGCGCCGGCGGCACGACCGCGCCGCTGCGTCCCGGCCGCTGACGGCGGCGCGGGACGCGAGCGGGTGACGGCGGCGTCAGACGGAACGCTGATAGGTCCGGAACGCCCGGGTCGCCAGCCAGGCCATGACGAGCGTCAACGCGGCCAGCAGGCCGGCCCGGCCGAGGACGGCGGACCATTCGGGCTGGCCGAGCAGCGCGTCTCGGCTGGCCCGGGCGGCCCAGTCGACCGGGTTGTAGCGGGCGGCGGTGCCGACCCAGCCCGGCAGCAGCGCCGGCGCCATCATCACCGTCGACATGAACGCCAGCGGCAGCGTCAGGAACTGCGACACGCCGATCAACGACTCCTGCGACCGCAGCGTCAGCGCCACCGCGCAGGACAGCGCCGCGAAGATCACCGCGAGCAGTGTGGCGCACAGCAGCACCACGAGCACGCCGGCCACGCCGCCGTCGTAGCGGGCGCCGGCCAGCAGGCCGACCCCGAACACGATCAGCGACTGCACGACCGTCACGACCGCCTGATAGGCCAGCGCGCCGGTGATCAGCGCGCCCCGGCTCACCGGCGACGTCAGGTTGCGGTCCATGACGCCGCGCTGCATGTCGTCGATGAACCCGGTGCCGGCCCAGCCGGCCGACATCATCGCCGTCATGACGACCACGCCGGGCGTGAGGTACTCCAGATAGGAGACGTCGCCGAAGCCGGGGAGGTCGGCGACCCGCTCGAACAGCGCGCCGAACAGCAGCAGCCACACCATCGGCTGGATCAGCGTGAACGCCAGGTACACGGGCTCGCGGCGCAGGATCCGCAGCGAGCGGGCGATCAGGTACGCCGTGTGCCGCAGCGCCAGGCCGCGGGGGACGTCCGGGCGGGCCGGCGCCACGGGGGCGAGCGTCGCGCTCATGCCGCCACCTCCGTCCCGGCCAGACCGGCGCGGTCGGCGCTGTGGAAGGACCGGCCGGCGTGGCGCAGGTAGACGTCGTCCAGCGACGGCCGGGCGACGGTGACGGAGGCGAGCGGGACGCCGGCGCCCTCCAGGGCGGCGAGCAGCCCGGGCAGCGTCGCCGCGCCGTTGCCGACGCCGGCGTGCAGCCGGGCGCCGTCCACGCCGACCTCGCCGACGCCGCGGACGCCGGCGATGGCGGCCCGCGCGGCGCCCTGCTGGCTGGGGTCGGCCAGCTCGACCTGGACGGTGTCGCCGTCGAGGCCGCCCTTCAGCTCCTCCGGCGCGCCCTCGGCGACGACCTGGCCGCGGTCGATGATGACCAGACGGTCGGCCAGGTGATCGGCCTCCTCCAGGTAGTGGGTGGTGAGCAGGACGGTGACGCCGTCGGCCTGCGTGACGCCGGAGATCTCCGTCCACATGTCGGCGCGCGCCTCGGGGTCCAGGCCGGTGGTCGGCTCGTCGAGGAACAGCACGCGCGGCCGGTGCATGAGAGCCAAGGCGACGTCGAGCTTGCGCTGCATGCCGCCGGACCACGTCTTCGTGACGCGGTGCGCGGCGTCGGCCAGCCCGAACCGCTCCAGCAGCTGGTCGCCGCGGGCACGGATGTCCGGGCGCGTCAGCCCGTAGATGTGGCCCTGCAACGTGAGGTTCTCGCGACCGGTGGCGGTCGGGTCGAAGCACGGCTTCTGCGGGACGTAGCCGATGGCGTGCCGGACCCTGCCGGCCTGCGTTGCCACGTCCAGCCCGGCGACGACGGCGCTGCCGCTGTCGGGCGTCGAGAGCGTGGTGAGGATCTTCGTGGTGGTGGACTTGCCGGCGCCGTTCGGGCCGAGCAGGCCGAACACGGTGCCGCTGGGGACCGCGAAGCCGACGCCGGACAGCGCCCGGACGGCCTTCGCCCCCTTGCCATAGGTCTTGACCAGACCCTCGGCCTCGATGGCGTGCTGCATGTGCGGTTCTCCTTCCGATGGGAAGGAACCGGCGCCGCACGGTGTCGCCCGTATCCTGGGTGGTGCAGGACCTGGGATCGGGGCGATCCGCGAGGTGAGTCTCCGGCTCCTGGTTTCCGATCGGCTCCCGGCCGTGGTGTTGCAGCACCGTGGCCGGGAGCCGTTGCTCCTTACGTGCTCTCGTCCTGCCCGAAGGCGAGGTCGTCGGCGAACTCGGCGCTGAGCTTCGCCTCGATCTCCTCCGGCGGCACGCCCTCGCGGCGCAGCTCGTGCATGCGCTGCCACATGGCGAACCCGCCGAGGCTGCCGTCGCGGAGGTCGGCCAGCAGGTTCTCGACGAACGCGGTCTCGGCCTTCAGCAGTGCGGCGGAGAACTCGGCCTCGATCATGAACAGCCGCGGCAGGTTCACCACCTTCGCCTCCTCGAACATCGCGTCGATCGCCTTCTGCTGGAAGCGCAGGTTGCGCAGCCGCTGGCCGAGCAGTTCGATCACCTCGTCCGGCGGCAGCGCGCCAGCCAGCGACAACGCGGCCTCGAACTGGGTGAACTCCTTCTTCGGCGTGCTCAGCAGCTCGACCATCCAGTCGATCATGACCCGGCCGCCGGACTCGGTGATGGCGTAGACGGTCCGCTCCGGCCGCCGGCCCTCGCGCACCGTCTCGGCCGCCTCGATCAGCCCGCGCTTCTGCAGCGACTCGACGACGGAGTACAGCGAGCCGTAGTTGAGCTTGATGCTGTCCTCCTTGCGCCGCTCGCGCAGGGTGCTGGACATCTCGTACGGGTGCATCGGCCGCTCCGCCAGCAGGACGAGCACGGCCAGCGCCAGCGGGTTGGACGGACGGGTCGCGGCCACGACGTCTCCTCGCTCGTTCGAATACTCGACTTCGAGTATTCGCCTCCGAGTGGAGGTTGTCAACTAGGCTGAGGGGCATGTCCAGCGGCCAGGTCATCGTCACGACGACGACGGACGACGAGGAGGCGGCGCGCGAACTCGCCGCCGGCGTCGTCGCGGTGCGGCTCGGCGCCTGCGCGCAGATCGTCCCCGTCACCAGCGTCTACCGGTGGGAGGGCGAGGTGCGAATGGAGCCCGAGTGGCGGGTCGAGATCAAGACCACGGCGGCCCGGGCGGAGGCGCTGACGGCGCACCTGCTCGAGGTGCATCCGTACGACCTGCCGGAGATCGTCGTCACGCCCATCGTCGGCGGCAGCGAACCGTACCTGGCCTGGGTCGACGCCGAGTCGAGCTGACCGCCGAGGGAGTCCGGGCCCGCGTTCGCGACGCGAGCCCGGCCACCCTGTGCGCCGGACGGCGCGGGCACCCCCGTGACGGGCGCACTGGCCCGCCGTACCTGATGACCCCCGACTCGGGTGGACGGTTGCATCGGGGTTGCGACGCGATCGATTGTCACCGCAAAGGATCTTGCTTCCGGGCGCTCGCCGTGCCAGAGTGACGTCCTCGTGTTGATCCAGGGAGATCTTGACAGTCCGCACGACGCTCAGTAAAGGTAGGCGTCGGATGACATCGGCACCACGTCCCCGCGTGCGGTGCCGACCACTGGAGGCTTGGCAGGACTCGGGGTGGAGTCCAGGCCTCCCGAACCGATGGTGGTGAAGCGTCCGTGAGCAACGACGTCGCTGTGCAGGCCCGCGACTTCGGTGGCTGCACGATCCTGACCGTGCCCGGCGATCTCGACGCCGCGCTGGCCGACGAGATCCGGTGGGCCGCCAGTGCCGCCGAGAGCCGTCACGTCGTCGTCGACCTGGGCCGGGCCGGCTCGGTCGACCCGTTGGCGGCCACGGTGCTGGTCGGGTTGCACCAGCGCATCCACGCGAGAGGCGGCGGCGTCTGCGTCGTCACCCGCGACCTCGGGGTGCGCGCCCAGCTGGAGCGGTCCGCGGCCGGTCCCGCGCCCCGCTGCTACGCCGAGATCGGCGACGCCCTCGAGGCGTCCATGTCCGAGCGCCAGGCCGGGCTCGCCCGGCTCGCCTGAGCCCGGGCGGTGGACGACGCCAGCACGCCGTCCACCGCCGCTCCTGCGGCGCTCCTGCGGCCGCTCAGCCGAGCGTGGCCAGCTCCTCCGGCGAGAGCACGAGGTCGACGGCCGCGGCGGAGTCGCGAATGGTCTCCGGCCGGCTCGAGCCCGGGATCGGGATCACGTGCTCGCTCTTCGCCAACATCCAGGCGAGGCACACCTGCTGCGGGCTGACGCCGTGCGCGGCGGCCACGCGGGCGAACGGCTCGTGCGCCGAGCCGAGGTCGCCGGCGCGGGAGATGCCGCCGAGCGGGCTCCACGGCAGGAACGCGATGCCACGGCGGTCGCACAGCTCCAGCTCCGGCTCACTGCTGCGGAACCGGGGCGAGAACTGGTTCTGCACCGACACCAGGCGCCCGCCCAGCACGTCGTCGGCGAGCGCGATCTGCTCCGGGTCGGCGTTCGAGATGCCGGCCATGCGGATCTTGCCGTCGTCGAGCAGGTCGCGCAGGGCGCCGACGGACTCCTCGTACGCGACGTTCGGATCGGGCCGGTGGAACTGGTAGAGGCCGATCGCGTCGACGCCCAGACGCTTCAGCGACGCCTCGCAGGCCCGCTTCAGGTAGTCAGGCGCGCCGTTGCGGGTCCACGAGCCGTTGCCGGGGCGCAGGTGCCCGCCCTTCGTGGCGACGAGGACGCCGGACGTGTCGCCGCCGTAGCTCGCCAACGCCGTGGCGATCAGCGTCTCGTTGTGGCCCACCTCGCCGGCGTGCAGGTGGTAGGCGTCGGCGGTGTCGATGAACGTGACGCCCGCGTCGAGGGCCGCGTGGATCGCGGCGATCGAGCGGGCCTCGTCGGGCCGGCCCTCGATGGACATGGGCATGCCGCCCAGCCCGATGGCGCTGACCTGGACGTCGCCGATGCGGCGGAACTGCATGGGATGGGACCTCCGGGTTCGGGTGTGTGGGTCCAGTCTTCGCGCGGGCTCCACGGCGTGTCCAACAGGAGAACCCGAACGAATTCAGAAGCTACGATTCTCAATCGTGGAACTGCGGCACTTGGAGCACTTCGTCGCCGTCGCCGAGGAAGGTCACTTCACCCGGGCGGCGCAGCGGCTGATCATCAGCCAGTCCGGGCTCTCGGCGTCCATCCGGACGCTGGAGCGCGAACTGGGCGCGGCGCTGTTCCACCGCAACACGCGGCAGGTCAGCCTCACCGAGGCGGGCCGGGCGCTGCTGGCGGAGTCTCGGCGCACGCTGGCGTCGGTCGAGGCGGCCCGCGAGGCCGTGGCGGCCGTCAACGGCCTGTTGCGCGGGACGGTGCGCATCGGCGCCGAGCAGTGCCTGGGCGCCGTCGACGTCCCCGGTCTGCTGGCCCGGTTCCGGTCCGCGCACGCCGGCGTGGAGGTGCGCCTCGACCAGGCCGGCTCGGCCCGGCTGCTCGACGACGTCCGGACCGGCGTCCTCGACGTCGCGTTCCTCCCGGTCGTCGCGCCGCCGCCGGAGGGCGTCGACCTCATCCCGCTCGGCGCCGAGGCCATGGTCGTCCTGTGCCGGCCGGACCACCCCCTGGCGGGGCACGGCAGCATCGAGCTGGACCGCCTGCACAGCACGGCGTTCGTCGACTTCCAGGAGGAGTGGGGCGCCCGGCAGCTCGCCGACGCCGCGTTCGCCGCCGCCGGCCTCGACCGCCGGGTGACCATGGAGGTCAACGACGTCCACACGCTCCTCGACCTCGTCGGCCACGGCCTCGGCGTCGCGCTGGTGCCCGAGCACGTCACCCGCAAGCGGGCCGCCCAGGGGCTGGACGTCCTCCGGGTCGAGGACGCCCTGCCGCGCTGGGCGGTCTCCGTCGCGCTGCCGGCCGCCCAGCGCCGCGGGGTCGCCGTCGACCGCCTGCTCGAGCTGCTGCGGGCGGCTTAGGCCGCGGCGGCGCCGACCCGGTCGCGCAGCTGGCCCAGGATGCGGGCCAGCAGCCGCGACACCTGCATCTGGGTGACGCCGAGCTCCTTGGCGATCTCCTGCTGGGTCCAACCCTTGAAGAAGCGCAGGTACAGGATCTGGCGGTCGCGCTGCTTGAGGTCGCGGCAGGCCGGGGCCAGCGCGACCACGGCCTCGGCGCGGGCGAAGCCGTCGTCGTCCTGGCCGAGCGTCTCGGCCAGCGGGGTCTCCTCGCCGCCGGTGCCGCGGTAGTCGATGGAGGCCACCGTGAAGCACTCGTGCGACGCGCTGGCCTCCAGGACGTCCTCTTGCTCGACGCCGAGGTGCTCGGCCAGCTCGGCCGGCGTGGGAGCCGCGCCCTTGGCCTGCGAGATCTCCGCCGTGGCGGCGGTGACCCGGGCGTGTAGCTCCTGGACCCGGCGCGGCGGCCGGACCGTCCACCCGTGGTCGCGGAAGTACCGCTTGACCTCGCCGGTGATGGTGGGGACCGCGAAGGACACGAAGTCCCTGCCGCGGTCGGGGTCGAACCGCTGCGCGGCGTTGACCAGGCCGAGGCTGGCGACCTGCAGGAGGTCGTCGCGCTCGATGCCGCGCCCGGAGTAGCGCCGGGCGATCGACTCGGCCAGCTTCAGGTGAAGCAGAACGACCTCGTCGATGAGGCGCTGTCGCTGCCGGCCGGAACTCGATGCGGCCCGCCGGAGCAGGTCGTTGGTGAGTTCGTGACGGTCGGCCTTCTGGTGCTGGTGGTTGTCCGTCGTCGCGAGAACGTGGGTCTGCACGGCCTACACCTCATCCAGAATCAAGCGGAAGTGGCGATTGCTTGACCACGTGCCTCCCACCGAATCACAGTTACGGGTTCGTTATCAAGCCCTTCCGGACAGAAAGGTCCGTCTACCGCTGGGCGGCGGCCGCGGGCGGGGCTGCCGAGCAGGGCAGACGGGGCGCGGCGAGCGGTGCGGACTGCGTCGAATCGGGCCCGGACGCACCACTGCCCCCGCACCTGCGAGCGGTGCGGGGGCAGCGGAACGACAGGTTGATCAGACCGGACGAACCGCGTCAGCCTGCGGGCCCTTCGGGCCCTGGGTGATCTCGAACTCCACCCGCTGGTTCTCGTCCAGCGTGCGGTAGCCGTCGGCCTGAATCGCCGAGTAGTGCACGAAGACGTCCGGCTCGCCGTTGTCCTGTGCGATGAAGCCGAAGCCCTTCTCGGCGTTGAACCACTTGACGGTTCCCTGTGCCATGTGCCGTGTCCTCCTACGGGACGGTGACGAAGGCCGCACCGTGCGACCTCCGGGTTGCTGCCGCCGTCTCCCGCTACCACAGTGCTGGAGGCACAGAGAAGCGAAAAACGCCCGCGATAACATCCCACGGGCGTTCAAGGACGTGCGAGGAACTGTTACTGCAACCGCGGAAACAGTACCACCTTGGGCCCGCGCCGGGAAGCATACGATGATCGAACGCTAGTTGCACAAGTGCGTATCCCACTTTGTGAACGCGACGTCTCAGGGCAGCTTCCAGTCGACCGGCGGTGCGCCAAGCCCCTGCAGGAGCTCGTTTGCCCTACTGAACGGGCGTGAGCCGAAGAAGCCGTTGCGGGCCGACATGGGGCTCGGGTGGGCCGACTCAATGCATGGAACGTTACCAAGTAGTGGCCGGAGATTTCTCGCATCGCGACCCCACAAGATGGCCACGAATGGCGTTCCACGTCCGACGAGCGCCCGGATGGCTTGCTCGGTGACTTCTTCCCAGCCCTTTCCCCGGTGCGCGCCGGGATTTCTCGGCGCCACCGTCAGGGCTCGGTTGAGCAGCAGCACGCCGTGCTCGGCCCACGGCGTGAGGTCGCCGTTGGCGGGCGCCGGGTGGCCGAGGTCGGCGGCGTACTCCTGGAAGATGTTGACGAGGCTCGGCGGCAGCGGCCGGACGTCCGGCGCCACCGAGAAGCTCAGCCCCACGGCGTGGCCCGGCGTCGGGTAGGGGTCCTGGCCCACGATGAGCACCCGGACGTCGTCGAACGGCTGGGTGAACGCGCGCAGGACGTTCTGCCCCGCCGGGAGGTAGGTGCGGCCGGCGGCCAGCTCGGCGCGCAGGAACTCGCCCATGGCGGCGATGCGCGGGGCGACCGGCTCGAGGGCGCGCGCCCAGCCGGGATCGACGAGTTCGGAGAGCGGCCGAGCAGTCATGGCGGCCACCTTATAGAAGGTGTGCCCCCGCGTCAGTCGGCGCCGGCGACGAGCGGTTCGAGCATGACGTCGGGGTGCCGGCGCTGCACCGACGCCAGCCGCCACTTGTCCGGGAACAGCGCCAGCAGGGCGCCGTCGCGGCGCTCGGCCACCTCGACGCCGGCCTCGGCGTTCAGCACCGGCGTGCCGTCGGTGTCGGTGCGCCGGGCCAGGCCGTAGGGGAGGGAGTCGAGCGCGACCGGCACGCCGAACTCCTGGGCGAGGCGGGTCGTGGCGACCTCGAACTGCAGCGGCCCGACGGCGGCCAGGATGGGCGCGCCGTCGCCGCGGCGGTTCGAGGTGAGGATCTGGACGACGCCCTCCTCGGCCAGTTGCTCGATGCCGCGGCGGAACTGCTTGGCCTTGCTGGTGTCGGTGGTGCGCGCGGTGACGAAGTGCTCAGGCGCGAACGACGGCATCGGCGGGAACGCGACCGGCGCGCCGTCGGCGTACAGGGTGTCGCCGACGGTGAGCGCGTTCGCGTTGACCAGGCCGACGATGTCGCCGGGGTAGGCGATGTCGATGGTCTCGCGCTCGCGGCCGAGCATGGTGCGGGCGTACTTGGTGGCGAACGGGCGGCCGGTGGCGGCGTGGGTGACGACGGCGCCGCGCTCGAACCGTCCGGAGCAGACCCGGACGAAGGCCAGGCGGTCGCGGTGGGCCTTGTCCATGCCGGCCTGCACCTTGAACACCAGCCCCGAGAACGGCGCGTCGACGGGCCGCGGCGTGCCCTCGGCGTCGGGCCGTGCGGTGGGCGGCGGGGCCAGCGCGACGACGGCGTCGAGCAGCTGGCGCACCCCGACGTTCACCACGGCGGCGCCGAACAGCAGCGGCGTCGACGTGCCGGCGTGGAACGTCTCGAGGTCGAGGGTGTCGAGCAGCGACACCTCGTCGAGCGCCGTGCCCCAGGCGTCGGCGTGGCGCTCTTTCGCCTCGGCCGCCGTGAGCACCTGCTCTTCTGCGATGCGCGCGCCGCCGGGCGCCCGCTCGAACGTCGTCATGGTCTCGTCGTCGCGGTCGAGCAGCCCGTGGAACGTGCCGGCCTCGCCGACCGGCCAGTTCAGCGGCGTGGCCGTCAGCCCGATGCGCTGGTCGAGCTCGTCGACGAGCTCGAGGACGTGCATGCCCGGCCGGTCCCACTTGTTGACGAACGTGATGACGGGGACGCCGCGGTGCCGGCACACGTCGAACAGCTTCAACGTCTGCGGCTCGAGCCCCTTGGCGGCGTCGAGCAGCATGACCGCGCAGTCGACGGCCGCCAGCACGCGGTAGGTGTCCTCGGAGAAGTCGGCGTGCCCCGGGGTGTCGAGCAGGTTGACGACGTGGCCCTGGTACTCGAACTGCAGCGCCGCCGACGTGACGGAGATGCCGCGCTCCTGCTCCATCGTCATCCAGTCGGAGATGGTGCCGCGCCGGCCCGCCTTGCCGTGCACCGCGCCGGCCTCGCCGATGACCCGTGCATGCAGCGCCAGCGCCTCGGTGAGCGTCGACTTCCCGGCGTCGGGATGGCTGATGACGGCGAACGTCCGGCGCCGCGCCGCCTCGGCGGCGACGCCGGAGGCAGCAGCCGGCGACGCGGCGGAGACAGGGGGCATGGCGTCAATTCTAGGTGCGCCCCTCGCCCGCCCCGCCGCCCCGAGTTGAGCATGGAGAAATCGGCCTTCCCGGCGCTGGGAACCCCGATTTCTCCATGATCAACTCGGTGCGAGGCCGGGGCTGTGGATAACTTTCCGGCTGTTCGCCGTCGTCGGGTCATGATCGAGCGGTGCCACGTCGACCACCTGTTCCGGAGCCGTTCGGCTCGCGGCCGTTCCGCGTCCGCGACGCGACGCTCGCGGGCGTGCCGGTCGACCTGCTCGACGGGCCGCGGTTCCGGCGGCCGTTCCGGGGTGTGCGCGTTCCGGTGACGGTGCCGGACTCACTGGTCACGAACTGCCAGGCGGCGCGGCTGGTTCTCCCTGACGAGGCCGCGTTCAGCCACGAGACCGCCGCACTGCTGTGCGATCTGCCGGTGCCGGTGTTCGACGGCGAGATCGACGTCGTCGTGCCGCCGGGCGCCGTGGTCCCGCGGCTGGCCGGCACTGATGGCCACGTCGGCCTCGACAACGCCACCGTCATCGAGGTCCACGGCCTGCCCGTCGTCCGGCCCGAGCGGACGTTCGTCCACCTGGCGGCGTCCTGGCGGCTGGACGACCTCGTGGCGCTCGGCGACGCGATGCTGCGGCGGTGGGCCACACCGGAACTCCTGTACGACGAAGTCGCCGGTCTTGCCCGCCGCCGCGGCATCGTCCGGGCCCGCGACGCCGTGCGGCTCATCCGTCCCGGCGTCGATTCTCCGATGGAGACGCGTGTCCGGCTGCTCATCGTCGACGCCGGCCTGCCGTGCCCGGAGGTCGGCGTGAACGTCATCGATCACACCGGCACCTGGCTCGCGCGCCCCGACCTCTCCTACCCCGACCTCAAGATCGCCATCGAGTACGACGGCGACCACCACCGCACCGACCAGCGACAGTGGCAGCGCGACCGCTTCCGCGACGAGCAGCTGCGCGACGCCGGCTGGATCGTCATCCCTCTCACCGCCGACGACGTGCTGCGTCACCCGCAGCGCAGCGTCGACCGCATCCGCCGCTACGTCCACCTCCGCTCCACCGCCTCAGTCCCGTTGATCATGGAGAAATCGGGGTTCCCAGCGCCGGGAAAGCCGATTTCTCCATGATCAACGGGGAGTGGGGCGTGGGTGGCGGGATGTGGCGGTAGGTCGGCGCGATCACGCCTGGGCCGCGGCGGCCCGCCGCCGGACCATCGAAGGATGAGCAGAGCGCTACTCGTCATCGACGTCCAGGAGTCGTTCCGGCAGCGGCCGAGCTGGGAGCTGATCTCCGACCCCGACATCGCCGCCAAGGCGGGCCGGCTGGTCGAGCACGCCCGCGCGCAGGGCGATCTCGTGGTGTGGGTGCTGCACACCGAGCCGGGCACCGACACCGTCTTCGACCCGGAGCGGGGCTACGTCCAGTTGCTGCCCGGCCTGGACCCGCGGCCCGGCGAGCCGGTCCTCACGAAGTCGTCGCACAACGCGTTCACGACGACGGCGCTACAGCAGCTGCTGACCGAGCGCGGCATCCGCGAGGTGGTGATCAGCGGCATCCGCACCGAGCAGTGCTGCGAGACGACGGCGCGGCTGGCGTCTGACCTGGGCTACCGGGTGACGTTCGTGCTGGACGCGACCGCGACGAACCCGATCGAGGCGCCGGACGCGCCGCCCGGGCGGAGCAACGCCGAGATCCTCGCCGACCCCCGCACGCTCGGCGTCGACGAGGTCATGGCGCGGACGGAGTACGCGCTGGCCGGCCGGTTCGCCACCGTCGTGCGGCTGGCCGACGTGGTGGGCGAGCCGGCCGCCGTCTAGATCTAGTCGGCGGCGGGGACCGGGCGGAAGATCTCGCGCACGTCGCGCGGCTCGAACGTCTCGTGGGTGGGCTGGGCCGCGGACACGTGGTCGAGCTGGAACCAGCGGCCGGCGTCGGACTCACGGCTCCAGACGAGCACGAACCAGGCGCCGTGCGAGTGGGCGAACCCGAGCGGCTCGACCTGCTCGGTCAGTGCCTCCGCGTCGTCATCGGCGGACGCGGACGCGGGCCCGGCCGCGTGGTCGAGCAGGACGACGCGGTGGTCGCGGATGGCGTCGGCGAGGACGGAGCGGACGGCGTCGTCGTGGTCGGGCTCGGGCTCGCCGGGCCGGATCCAGATGCGTTCGGCGACGGCGGTGACGTCGGCCCGGCGGTCGGGCGCCACCGCGCGCAGGACCTTGGTCGCGGCAGACGCCCCGGCGGCGGCGAACGGCTGGTCGGGCACCGCCTGCAGCCCGACGACGATGGCCAGCGCTTCATCGGGGGTGAGGCTGAGCGCCCGCTGCCCGGACTGGTCGATGACGTAGCCGCCCTGCGGCCCGCTCGACGCGCGGATCGGGACGCCGGACTGCTGCAGCGCGATGACGTCGCGCTTCACTGTGCGCGCGGACACGCCGAGCCGCTCGGCCAGCCACGACGACGTGCGGCCCTGGCGGCCGGCCGCGTGCAGCTCGCGGGCCAGGCTGTCGAGCCGGGTGCTGCGGCTGGCCCGGCCGCCCGCCTCGCCCAGCCGGGCGTCGGACGGCGACGGACGAGCGCCGCCCGGGCCGCGCCGAGGCGCCGCCGGGGTCTCGGCCGGCCGGCGCATGCGCGGCAGGCGGGACGGTGCGTCGGTGGTGTCGTGCTGAGCCGTCGCCTGGCCCTGGCTGCCCATCGCCGGTCCTCCCCAGCCGGACGCCTTCGGCCCGGCCGCACCCCCATGATCAATCGTGTTCGTCATAGCAAAGCACGCCGCGGCCCCGCAGGCGTGGCGCTCGCCCGGCGTGGCTTCGGAATGCCTCGTCGCGGCCCGGGTCGGTTACCGTCTATGTGTGGATGCGAGGCCGGCCGAACTCACCCACATCGGCCCGTACCGGGTGGTCCGCCAGCTCGGTGAGGGCGGCATGGGGGTCGTGTACTTGGCGACCGCACCTGACGGCCGCTCGGTGGCGGTCAAGACGCTGCGGCCGTGGCTCGTCGGCGGCACCGACGGCCGGCGCCGGTTCGAGCGCGAGGTCGCCACGCTGGTCCGGGTGCGCGGCGCGCGGGTCGCCGAGGTGCTCGACGCCGACATCGCGGCCGAGCCGCCGTACATCGTCACCCGGTTCGTCGACGGCACCCCGCTCAGCGCGTGGGTGTCCGAACACGGGCCGCTGGCCGCCGCCGACCTGCGCATCCTGGCCCGCGGCCTGCTCGAGGCGCTCGAGTCGGTGCACGCGGCCGGTGTCGTCCACCGCGACATCAAGCCGGGCAACGTGCTGCTGGCCGCCGGCGGGCCGGTGCTGATCGACTTCGGCATCGCGCACGCCACCGACGACACCCGGCTCACCGCGACCGGCCTGATCTCCGGCACCCCCGGCTACTTCGCCCCCGAGACCGTCCTCGGCCGCGACCCGACGCCGGCCACCGACGTGCACGCCTGGGCGGCCACGCTCACCTACGCCGCCACCGGCCGGGCGCCGTACGGCGGCGGCCCCGACCTCGCCGTCGTCGACCGCATCCGGCGCGGCGAGCACGACCTCACCGGCGTCGAGCCGTGGCTGGCGTCGGTGCTCGACGCCGCGTTGCACCCCGATCCCGCCCGCCGGCCCGGCGTCCCCGCCCTGATGCACGCCATCGGCACCGGCGAGCCGCCCACCGTCACCACGCCGCCGCCCGCCGCCGAGCCGCCCACCGTCGCGGTGCCGCCCGCCCTCGACGACACCGCGCGCTTCGCGCCGGTGCCGCCGCCCCCGCTGCCGGTCACGCCCGCGCCGCCCCCGTACGTCCCGCCGACCCAGGTGCAGCCGCCGCCGCTGCCGGGCTACGACCGCCGTCCGCGGCCGTCGCGGAAGCCGTCGCCGCTGGCGGTCCCGCCGCCGCGGCCGGGCGGCGAGTCGCTCGCGGCAGGCAGCTGGCGGTCCCGGCTGGCCATCGGCCTCGGCGGGCTGCTGCTGGTCTTCCTCATCGCGGCCGAGCCGTACGCCGGCGGCACCGTCGCCCTGGCCGTCCTGCTGACCGGCCGCATCGTCTGGCGCGTCCAGCGGCGGCTGTTCGAACGACGCGAGGCGCGCGGCGCGCAGCGCAACGACGGCGTCGTGGCGGCGCTGGCCGCACCCTGGGACATCGTCGCCGCGGCGCTGCCGTGCCTGGCGCAGCTCCTGGTGGCCGCCCTCGGCGCGCTCGTGGTCGGCGGCGCCCTGGACCTGCTGGACGTCGGCGGCGCGCGCACGCCGTCCATCGCGGCCGCCGTCGTCGGCACCTGGCTGGTCTGGCGCGGCCCGGGCACGGTGCGCAGCCGGCACGGCATCCGGTCGATGCTCGCGCCGCTGGACCGGTCCCGTGAGGTGGCGTGGGTGGTGCTCGGCGCGCTGTTCGTCGCGGCCTGCGGGGCGGTGCTGGTGTTCGACTCGTTCGGGGGCGGCTGGTGGCCCTCGAACTTCTCGGTCGACGACCTCAGCTGGTGGGGTAGCTGAAGATCCACTGACGAAATGGGCGAGCGTGTGACGCGTCACAGAGTGTTCACCGTTTAGCATTCGACCGTTCGCCTACGTCCGACAGAGGAGTTTCGTGCGCTTTTCTCCGCGAGACAACGCCTTCTTCGACCTGTTCGAAGCCGACGCGCGCAATTTGCGCGACGGCGTGCGGCTGTTGTCCGAGGCGCTCGCGTCCGACGCCGACCGTGCCGACCTCGCGGTCCGGCTCAAGGAGGTCGAGCACCAGGGCGACGAGCACACCCACGACATCATCCGGCGCGTCAACTCCACCTTCGTGACCCCGTTCGACCGCGAGGACATCTACCGGCTCTCCAGCGCCCTCGACGACGTGCTCGACGACGTCGACGCCGCGCTGGACCTCATGGTGCTGTACCGCGTCGGCGAACTCCCGTCCGGCGTGGGCGACCTCGTCGACGTCCTGGCCCGCGCGGCCGAGCTGACCGCCGAGGCGATGCCGCGGCTGCGGACGCCGTCTGAGCTGACCGACTACTGGATCGAGGTCAACCGGCTGGAGAACCAGGCCGACCAGGACTACCGGCGGCTGCTCGCCCGCATCTTCTCCGGCGAGTACGACGCGCTGACGGTGCACAAACTCAAGGACGTCGTCGACACCCTGGAATCGGCTGTCGACGGCTTCGAGACGGTGGCCAACATCGTCGAGCAGATCGCCATCAAGGAGTCGTGAGCGGGTGGAGCTCGCGCTCATCCTGACGGTGATCGTCGTCGCGTTGTCGTTCGACTACACCAACGGGTTCCACGACGCCGCCAACGCCATCGCCACGTCGGTGTCGACCCGGGCGCTCACGCCGCGCGCGGCCCTGCTCATGGCCGCGTCGATGAACCTCGTCGGCGCGTTCCTCGGCACCGGCGTCGCGCAGACCGTCGGCGCCGGCATCATCGAGGCGCCCGAGGGCGACAGCGGGCTGCTGGTAGTTCTCGCGGCGCTGGTCGGGGCGATCGTCTGGAACCTCATCACGTGGTGGTTCGGCCTGCCGTCGTCGTCGTCGCACGCGCTGATCGGCGGGCTGGTCGGCGCGGCCATCGCGTCGGCCAACACCGTCAAGTGGAACGGCATCCTCGACAAGGTCGTCATCCCGATGGTGCTGTCGCCGATCGTCGGGTTCGCGCTGGCGTTCCTGGTGATGACGGCGATCCAGTGGATCTTCCGCCGGTCCAACCCGGGCCGGGTCAACCGCGGCTTCCGGCTGGCGCAGACGTTCAGCGCCGCCGCCATGGCGCTCGGCCACGGCCTGCAGGACGCGCAGAAGACCATGGGCGTCATCACGCTGGCGCTGGTGGTCGGCGGATACCAGGCCGGCTTCGACGTCCAGTGGTGGGTCATCGTGCTGGCGGCGACGGCGCTCGCGGCGGGCACGTACGCGGGCGGCTGGCGGATCATGCGGACTCTGGGCCGGCGCATCGTGCACCTCGACCCGCCGATGGGCTTCGCCGCCGAGTCGGTGGCGGCCGGTGTCCTCTACACGACGGCGTTCGCCTACCACGCGCCGATCTCGACCACCCAGACCATCACCTCCGCCGTCATCGGCGTCGGTTCGACGAAGCGGCTGTCGGCCGTGCGGTGGGGCGTCGCCGGGAACATCGTCACCGCCTGGGTGCTCACCATCCCGATGGCCGGTCTCGCGGCGGCGCTCAGCTATGGCCTGCTGCACCTCGTGCCTGGACTCAGCTCGCTCTGAGCGGCGCCCCGGCGGCGTCCGGGTCTTGACAGGCCGGAGTGATCACCGACAGACTCGTCCGCGGTAAGCGCTTTCCGAATCGTCCTCACCCCCGCATGGACGGAGTCCCGAATGCGCCGATCCAGCCTGCTCTCAGCCCTGTCCGCCGGTGTCCTGGCGGCCGCGCTCGCCGGCGCCCCGCCGACGTCAGCCGCACCCGATCCGCCACCGGCCGTCGCCGCGGATGCCCAGTTCCGCGCCCTGGTGTTCTCCGCCGCGACCGGCGAGCCGCAGGAGCCGGTCGCGGCGGGCGCCGCCCTGATCCAGGAGCTCGGCGCCGCGAACGACTTCGAGGTGGTGGTCGACGACTCCACCGCGGTGTTCACCGACGCCGAACTGGCCGGCTTCGACGTCGTCGTCTTCAACAACACGCCGGCGGACGGTGCGCTGCTCAGCGAGGAAGAGCGCGCGGCGTTCACCCGCTATATCCAGAACGGCGGCGGCTACGTCGGCCTGCACGCCGCGGCCGCGGCCGAGCCCGATTGGGAGTGGTACGGCGGACTCGTCGGGGCCCGGGTCAGCCACGCCGACCTCGGCGGCGCCGGCACGCTGCCCGGCCGCATCGAGGTACTGGACCAGGTGCACCCGTCGACCAGCGAGCTGCCGCAGCTGTGGGAGCGCTCGGAGGGCTGGGTCAACCTCGACGCCGACCCGACCGGCAGCGTGCACGTGCTGGCCGAGGTCAAGCTCCGCGACGGCATCCCCGGCCTCGACTCCGGCCTGAACCACCCGTTCTCGTGGTGCCAGGTCTACGACGGCGGCCGGTCCTGGTACACCGCCGGCGGCCACGACGCCGCCGCGTTCGACGAGCCGGAGTTCGCCGGGCACCTGCTCGGCGGCCTCACCTGGGCGGCCGGCGCCGTGCCGGGCGACTGCGGGGCGACGGACGCCGAGAGCTTCGCCGTCACGCAGCTCACCGACGACCTCGCCGACCCGTTCGAGCTGGAGGTGCTGCCGGATCGCCGGGTCATGTACATCCAGCGCACCGGGCAGTTCAAGCTGATCGACCAGACGACGCTGGAGGTCACGACCGTCGGCGACCTGGAGCTGGGACTCAGCACCGCCCGGCACTCGGACGGGTTGACCGGCTTCGCGCTGGACCCGGACTTCGCCGCGAACGGCTGGGTGTACGCGATGTACTCCGACCCCGACGTCGCCCGGATGAACATCTCCCGGTTCACCTTCGACTTCGAGACGTCGCTGCTGGACATGGAGTCGGAGAGCCGGCTACTCGATTTCCCGACGTGGCGCGACATCGGCCTGGCCAACGTGCACATGGGCGGCGCGGTCGAGTTCGGGCCGGACGGCAGCCTGTACGCCTCGATGGGCGACAACACCGACTTCTCGCAGTCGAACAACTACGCGCCGATCGACGAGCGGCCGGACCGCGCGGCGTGGGACGCCCAGGCGACGTCGGCCAACACGAACGACCTGCGTGGCAAGGTGATCCGGATCCAGCCCACCGATGACGGCGGCTACACCATCCCGGAGGGCAACCTGTTCCCGCCGGGGACCGCGCAGACCCGGCCGGAGATCTTCGCGATGGGGTTCCGCAACCCGTTCCGCATGACCGTCGACCAGCAGACCGGTGACGTGCTCGTCGCCGACTACGGGCCGGACGCCACCCAGGCGAACCCGGAGCGCGGCCCCGAGGGGCTGGTCGAGTGGAACGTCGTCAGCGAGGCCGGCAACTACGGCTGGCCGCACTGCGTCGGGAACAACCTCCCCTACATCGACTACGACTTCGCCACCGGCACCTCGGGTGAGCCGTTCGACTGCGCCGGCGGCCCGGTCAACGACTCGCCGCACAACACCGGCCTGCAGCAGCTCCCGCCGGTGCGGGAGGCGTTCGTCTGGTACGGCTACGGCACGTCGCCGAACTTCCCCGAGCTGGGCAGCGGCGGCGCGGCCCCGATGAGCGGCCCGGTCTACGACTACGACCCGGACCTGGAGTCCGACACCAAGTTCCCCGAGTACTACGACGGCAAGTGGTTCGTCTTCGAGTACGCCCGGAACTGGTACAAGACCATCACGCGGGACGAGGA
Organism: Jiangella sp. DSM 45060; assembly: GCF_900105175.1. NCBI lineage: Bacteria > Bacillati > Actinomycetota > Actinomycetes > Jiangellales > Jiangellaceae > Jiangella > Jiangella sp. DSM 45060. The sequence continues at coordinate 7,424,569 of NZ_LT629771.1, forward strand.
GACCGGCGGCCTGCTGTCGATCAACCCGGTGTTCGGCGGCACCACCTTCCGCGGCCCGTTCGACGCGACGTTCGGCCCGGACGGCTCCATGTACGTCATCGACTTCGGCTCCGGCAGCGGGGCGGGACGCGGCGACGTCAACGAGGGCGCCGGCATCTACCGCATCGACTACGTCGGCGGCGACCGCCCGCCGACCCCGAAGGCGTCAGGCACGCCGACGTCGGGCCAGCTGCCGCTGACCGTGCAGTTCTCCAGCGAGGGCACCGAGCACTCTGCCGGCCTGCCGATGACGTTCCACTGGTCCTTCGGCGACGGCGCCACCTCGGACGAGCCGAACCCGTCGCACACCTACACCGAGGCGGGCAACTACACCGCGCTGCTCACCGTCACCGACAGCCGGGACCGCAGCTCGGTGGCCGCGGTCCGGATCTCGGCCGGCAACACCCGGCCGGAGGTCGGGTTCAGCTGGCCACCGCACGGCGGCTTCTTCGACTGGGGTGACGAGGTCGCCTACGACGTGACGGTCGACGACGTCGAGGACGGCAGCATCGCCGACGGCTCGATCGAGTGCGGCGCCGTGACCGTGGGCGCGCTGCTCGGGCACGACCAGCACGCGCACCCGCTGGACAACTACCCGCACTGCACCGGGACGATTCCGACCATCACCGACGGCGGGCACGGCCAGGAGACCAACCTCTACTACGTGTTCGAGGCGAGCTTCACGGACGCCGGAGCGCCCGGCGTCGAGCCGCTCACCGGCGGTGACGCCGTCCGGCTGAACCCGAAGCGGCGCGAGGCCGAGCACTACGCCGCGGGCGAGGGCGTGCAGGTCTTCGAACGGCCGCTGGCCAGCGCGCGGGCGCGGGTAGGCAGCATCTCGCACGGCGACTGGATCAGGTTCGACACGGTGAACCTGGCGAACATCGAGTCGCTCACCGTCGGTGCCTCCTCGGCCGCGCACGGCGGCACCATCGAGGTGCGCCGCGACGCGCCCGACGGCGACCTGCTGGGCTCGGTGGACGTGCCCGTGACCGGCAACGTCGACACCGTCGTCGAGCGGACCACCGACCTGGTCGACCCGGGCGACACCTTCGACATCTACCTGGTGTTCCGCAACGAGGGTGTCACCGCAGACCTGCTGGCGCTGGACTGGTTGCGGTTCAACGGCGACGGCGTCAGCGTGCCGCGTCCGCCGTGCGAGGACGGCGGCGTGGACGAGTTCGACGGCGACGCGCTGAACACGTCCTGCTGGTCGTCGATCGTCCGCCACGACCCGGCCGGCTACCGGGTGGCCGGCGGGCAGCTGGTGCTGCCGACGGCGCACGGCGAGCTGACCTCCGCCCAGGCCGACGCGAAGAACCTCGTCATGCGGCCGGCGCCGGAGGGCGGCTGGACCGCCACCACCCGCGTCACCGCCGACGTGAGCACCGCGTTCCAGCAGGCCGGCCTCGTCCTGCACGCCGGTGACGCCGACTTCGCCAAGGCGGTGGTGATGGCACGGCCGGACGGCACCCGGCGGATGTCGTTCTTCACCGTCGCGGGCGGGCAGGAGCGCAACACGTCGGCCGACTACGTCGCGCTGCCGGCCGACTTCCCCGACACGTTCGACCTGCGGCTGGTCAGCGACGGGCTGGAGGTGCGGGCGGAGTACTCCACCGACGGGGAGCAGTGGCTGCCGGTGGGCCGTCCGTACGGCCTGGGCACGATGTCGACGTGGAACGTGGGCATGCTGGCGCTGTCCGGCGGCAACGGCGACCCGAACATCCCCGTCGTCGACGTCGCGTTCGACCGGTTCGAGCTGACCGAGTCCGAGCCGCAGGTGTGCCCGGACCCCGAGCCGGCCGACGGCTTCACCGCCCTCTGGGACGGCAAGTCGCTGGAGAACTGGGCGATGGTCGGCAACGGCTCGTTCACCGTCACGTCCGACTGCACGCTGCTCAGCCGCGGCTCCGGCGGCCTGCTGTGGTACACGCCGCAGGCCTTCGGCGACTTCCACCTGCGGCTGCAGTACAAGATGAACAACGCGTCGGACAACTCCGGGGTCTTCATGCGCTTCCCGGCGCCGCTGGACTGGGAGGGCCCGTGGGTCCGTCAGCCCGACGACAGCGTGCGGGGCTACGAGGCGCAACTCCACGACGACCCGGGCGGCGGCGACCCGCAGAAGACCGGCTCGATCTACAACTTCGCCACCATCACCGACGTCCTGGCGAACCCGATCGGCGAGTGGAACACCTACGAGATCCGCGCCGTCGGGCAGACCTACACCGTCTGGCTCAACGGCGAGCTCGTCAACACCTACACCGGTGACGGCAGCCGGGCGCTCGAGGGCCACCTCGGGTTCCAGAACCACCACGACGGCTCCGACGTCGAGATCCGCGACGTGTGGATCGCCCCGGTCGAGGGCGCCTGCCCGCAGCCGGACCGGCGGGCCACCGTCGTCGTCGGGACGGTCGACAGCGGCGTGCCGAACCGTGCGGCCGCCGACGGATGCACCGTCAACGACCTCATCGAGGAGGACCGCGACTGGGGATCGTCCGGCGCGTTCCTCCGGCACGTCGGCGAGGTGCTGGAGCAGCTGGTCGGCGAGGGCGTGCTCGACGACCGGGAGGCCGCCGCGATCCGCCGGGCCGCGGCGGAGTCCGGCATCGGCCGGGGCGGCGCGATCGCGATGCGCTGACGCCGCACGTACGAAGGCCGGGCCCGCCCGTCACGCCGCAGCGTGGTGGGCGGGCTCCGGACCGTCAGCCGAAGCGGCCTGAGACGTAGTCCTCGGTGGCCTTCACGCTGGGGTTGGTGAAGATCTTCGCGGTGTCGTCCATCTCGATCAGCTTGCCGGGCTTGCCGGTGCCGGCGATGTTGAAGAACGCCGTGCGGTCGCTGACCCGGGCGGCCTGCTGCATGTTGTGGGTGACGATGACGATCGTGTAGTTCTGCTTGAGCTCGCCGATGAGGTCCTCGATGGCCAGCGTCGAGATCGGGTCGAGCGCCGAGCACGGCTCGTCCATCAGCAGCACGTCGGGCTGCACAGCGATGGCCCGCGCGATGCACAGACGCTGCTGCTGCCCGCCGGACAGGCCCGAGCCGGGCTTGTCGAGGCGGTCCTTGACCTCGTTCCACAGGTTCGCGCCCTGCAGCGAGCGCTCCACGACGTCCCTGGCGTCGCTCTTGCTCATCCGGGTGCTGTTGAGCTTCATGCCGGCCAGCACGTTGTCGCGGATGGACATCGTCGGGAACGGGTTGGGCCGCTGGAACACCATGCCGACCTGGCGCCGGACGGTGACGGGGTCGACGGTGGGGCCGTAGAGGTCCTCGCCGTCGAGCAGCACCTTGCCCTGCACGCGCGCGCCCGGAATGACCTCGTGCATGCGGTTGAGGGTGCGGATGAAGGTCGACTTCCCGCAGCCGGACGGGCCGATGAAGGCCGTGACCGAACGGGGCTCGATGGCCATCGACACCCCCTCGACCGCGAGGAAGTTGCCGTAGTAGACGTTGAGATCGCCGACGTCGATGCGCTTGGACATAAGGGCGGTTTCCTTGCTCTAGCGGCCGGTCTTCGGGGCGAACAGGCGGGCGATGAGTCGGGCGACCAGGTTCAGCAGCATGACGATCAGGATGAGCGTCAGCGCCGCGGCCCAGGCCCGGTCGAAGCTCGGCTGCGGCGACGAGCCCGACAGCGGCCGCATGGCCTGACTGTAGACGTACGCCGGCAGCGACATCATCCAGTCGGAGAACGGGTTGCTGTTGATCGACGAGGTGAAGCCGGCGGTGACGATCAGTGGCGCGGTCTCGCCGACGACGCGGGCGATGGCCAGCGTCACGCCCGACGCGATGCCGGAGATCGCCGTCGGGATGACCACCCGGACGATGGTGCGCCACTTCGGCACGCCCAGCGCGTACGCCGCCTCGCGCAGCTCGTTCGGGACGATCCGCAGCATCTCCTCGCTGGAGCGCACGACCACCGGGATCATCAGCACCGACAGCGCGACGGCGCCGGCGAAGCCGTTGCGGGTGCCGACGCCGAACAGCACCGCGAACAGCGCGGCGGCGAACAGGCCGGCCACGATCGACGGGATGCCGGTCATGACGTCGACGAAGAACGTGATCGCCTTGGCCAGCCGGCCGCGTCCGTACTCGACCAGGTAGACCGAGGTGAGCAGGCCGATCGGCACCGAGATGACGGTGGCCAGGCCGGTGATGAGGAAGGTGCCGAGGATGGCGTGGTACGCGCCGCCGATGTACGGCGCGGCGCCCTCCAGCGCCTGCTGGTCGTTCAGGCCGGTGACGTTGCGCATCGACGTCGTCAGGAAGTCGATGCTGAACCGCGCCATGCCGTTGTCGATCACCGACCAGATGACCGAGACAAGCGGCACCAGCGCGATGCCGAACGCGGTGTAGACGAGCCCGGTGACCAGCTTGTCGGTGGCCTTGCGCCGGCCCTCGACCACTGCCGAGAGGACGGTGTTGACGACCAGGAAGGCCAGTACCGAGAGCACGGCGAAGGAGACGACGGAGAACCCGCCGAAGATCGCGGACAGTCCGGCGCCGGCCGCGATCGACAGCACCAGGACGATCTGCGTGGTGTAGCGGGGCAGCTGGTTCTGGGCCAGCGAGCTGCTCCCGGCCGGCGGCGCGGGCTTCGTGACGACGGACATCAGTTGGCCCCCGAGAACTCACTGCGGCGCGACACGATCCACCGCGCGAACATGTTCACGGCCAGCGTGATGGCGAACAGCACCAGGCCGGCGGCGATGAGCGTGTTGGTCTTGAGCCCCGACGACTCGGGGAAGTCCAGGGCGATCTCGGCGGCGATGGTGTTGTTGCCGGCGGTGACCATGGACCACGTGAAGCCGCCGGTCGAGAGCACCATCGCGACGGCCATCGTCTCGCCGAGCGCACGGCCCAGGCCGAGCATGATGCCGGAGATGATGCCCGGCCGGCCGAACGGGATGACGGCCATGCGGATCATCTCCCAGCGGGTGGCGCCCAGCGCCAGCGCGGCCTCCTCGTGCAGCGTCGGCGTCTGCAGGAACACCTCGCGCGAGATGGCGGTGATGATCGGCAGGATCATCACCGCGAGCACCAGGCCGGCCGTCATCATCGTGCGGCCGGTGGCCGAGGCCGGGCCGGAGAAGAACGGGATGAAGCCGAGGTTGTCGGCCAGCCAGCCCCAGGCCGGCTGCACCTGCGGCGCCAGCCACTGGATGCCCCATAGGCCGAACACGACGCTCGGGATGGCGGCGAGCAGGTCGACGATGTAGCCGAGGCCCTGCGCGAGCCGCCGCGGTGCGTAGTGCGAGATGAACAGCGCGATGCCCAGCGCCAGCGGCGTCGCCACGATCAGCGCGATGACCGCCGCGGCGAGCGTGCCGAAGACCAGCGGCCAGACGTAGGAGAAGAAGCCCTCGCCACCGTCGATCTCCGACGGGTCGGCCGTGAACGTGGGCAGCGCCTCCCGGACCAGGAAGGCGGCCACGCCGGCGAGGATGACCAGGATCAGGATGCCCGCGACCTGCGCGGACCGGGAGAAGATGCGGTCGCCGGGGCGCGTCTTCGCCCGCCGGGCTACGACGGGCCGCTCGGTCGGCGGTGGTTCGGTGGTGGTCACGGCGTCAGCTCCGGGTCGTGGAGGTCTCGCGGTTCATGCCGGTGTCGTGCGGACGCCGGGCGGTCCGTCCCGCATGGGAACGAGCCGCCCGGCGACGTGGAACTCCGTGGCACAGGATAGGACTCAGCCGACCTCGATCGACTCGACGACGGCCTGCACCTCGGCCTGCAGCTCCGGCGAGATCGGAGCCGAGCCCGCGGCGGCGGCCGCGGCCTGCTGGCCCTCGTCGCTCGCGACGTAGCCGACGTACGCCTTCACCAGGTCACCGACCGCCGGGTCGGCGTACGAGGTGCAGACGACGGTGTACGAGACCAGCACGATCGGGTAGGCGCCGGACTCCGTGGTGTCGCGGGCCAGCTCCAGCACGATGTCGTTCTCGGCCCGGCCCTCGGCGCGCGGCGACGCGTCGACGACGGCGGCAGCGGCCTCGGCCGAGTACTCGACGAACTCCGCGCCGACGCCGATGGCGGCGGTCTGCAGGTCGCCGACGGCGGCGGCGCTGGCGTAGCCGATGGTGCCCTCGGCGGCCTGGACGGCGGCGATGACGCCCGGGGTCTGTGCGCCCGCCTCACCCGGCAGGTCGCCCGGCCACTCGCCGCTGACCTCGTACGTCCACGCCTCCGGCGCGGCCGCGGCCAGGTACTCGACGAAGTTCTCGGTGGTGCCCGACTCGTCCGAGCGGTGCACCGGCGTGATGGTGGTGTCCGGCAGCGTGGCGTCCGGGTTGTCCGCGACGATGGCCGGGTCGTTCCAGGTGGTGATGGTGCCGTTGAAGATGTTCGCCAGCGTCACCGGGCCCAGCTGCAGGTTGTCGACACCCGGCAGGTTGTACGGCACGGCGATCGGGTCGATGAACAGCGGCAGGTCGACGGCCGGGGCGCCACAGGCGGTCTCGGCGGCCGCCAGCTCCTCCTCGTCGAGGGCGGCGTCGGAGCCCGCGAACGCAACCGCGCCGGAGGTGAACTGCTCGCGGCCGGCGCCGGAGCCCTCGGGAGCGTAGTTGACGGTGACGTCGGGGTACTGGCCCTGGAAACCGGCGATCCAGGCCTGGACCGCGGACTCCTGCGAGCTGGCGCCGGCGCCGTTCAGCGTGCCGGACAGGTCGCCGCCGGCGTCGCCGTTGGGCTCCTCACTGCTCCCGCCGCCGGGGCTCTCTTCGTTCGACGAGTTGTCGGTGTCGGGGTCCGAGCCGCAGGCTGCCAGCACGAGGGCGGCCGCGCTGGCGACGGCTACGGGTGCCAGCGTGCGGCGCACGATGCTGAGGTTCACGTCTGGTGTCCTTCCTGGACCTATTCGTCCTTGCGTATCGCCTAGAAACGTAGATTTCGGAGGTGACGCCGTTCCCCGCTGAGAGTGAACGGGGCATGAACGCCTGGCGCAGAGCAGACGACGGATCGCTGTCCGTGTGATGGCTGTCACGTGAACAGGCCGCGTGGTCGGTTGCGAGACGGTCACGACCTGCCGATGAGAGGGGTCACAGGTCGGTAACCAGCGGCGGGGCAGCTTCGCGCACTCGGCGGTCGGCGGGCGCCGGCTTCGCGGCTTGGGCGCGAGGCGGGCGGCTTCGCGTAGGCGGCGGGCGCTGGCTTCGTGCGGGAGACCGTCGGCTTCGTCCGGGCGGTGGGGCCGGCTTCGTGCGGGAGACCGTCGGCTTCGTCCGGGCGGTGGGGCCGGCTTCGTGCGGGAGACCGTCGGCTTCGTCCGGGCGGTGGGGCCGGCTTCGCGCGGCTCGGGCGCGAAGCGGGGCCGCTTCTCGCGGCGCGGCGAGGTTGTCGGTGCCCGCCCGTAGGGTGGGCCCCACCCGGGCCGGGAGGGTCATGCCTACCACGCCGCCACTCGCTCGGCTCCCGTCCACCACCACTCCCGCTCGCGCGCCGGCGGTGAACGGTCAGCGGCTAGATGTACCCGGCCGTGAGGTTGGTTGCGGGCGGCGCGACAGCTTCGCGCGGGAGGGCGTCGGCTTCGCACTGGCGGCCCGGGACAGACTCGCGCGGGCGGACCGGCGGCCCGCCGGCTTCGGGCGCGAGGCGGGGCTGCTTCGCGCGGGCGGACGGGCGGCCCGCCGGCTTTGGGCGTGAGGCGGGGCTGCTTCGCGCGGGCGGACGGGCGGCCCGCCGGCTTTGGGCGTGAGGCGGGGCTGCTTCGCGCGGGCGGACGGGCGGCCGCCGGCTTCGGGCGCGAAGCGGGGCAGCTGCGCACGGCGCGGCGAGGTTGTCGGTGCCCGCCCGTAGGGTGGGCCCCACCCGGGCCGGGAGGGGCCTACCTACCACGGCGCAACTCGCGCGGCCCGCATCCACCGCCCGTCCAGGCGCCCGGCCGGGACGCAACGCCCAGCCAGGACAATGCGCCCAGCCGGGCCACAGCGCTCTCCCTAAGTCCCGCCCGAACCAGGCGGAGCGTGCCGTTCCACCGCGACGACCTGGCCGTGGTCGTGGTGGACCACAGCGAACGCGGCCGGCTCGAGGCCGCCATCGGCGTCGGCGCCGGCGGCCTCGAAGAGCAGCGGCAGCACCGGGCGGTGCGAGCACACGACGGCCGCGCCGTTGCGTAGCAGCGACGTGATGAGCTCCGCGGCCGGGTGCTGGCCGGCGGTCACCCGCAGACTCTCCTCCGACAGATGCGGCTCCAACTCGACGACCAGACCCAGCTTGCGGGCGAACGGGCGCACCGTCTCGGCGCACCGTACGGCGTCGCTGGACAGCACGCGCCGCGGGCTGAGCGTCGCGAGCGCCTCGCCGAGCGGCTCGACATCGGCGAGGCCGTCCGGCGCCAGCGGCCGTTCGAGGTCCGGGCCGGACCACGATGACCGGGACACCGCCTTGGCGTGGCGCAGCAGCACCAGCGCGGTGGTGCGCAGCGGCCCGGCCAGCGCGGCCTCGACGAGGTCCGCGTCACGCTCGTGGGTCAGCCGCCGGACCGCCTCGTCGGCGGGCAGGAACACCACCTCGTCGACCTCGTGGTCGGGCAGCCGCGGCGCCGCGTGCGGGTCGGCCTCGGCCAGCCAGTAGTGCACCGTCTTCGGCCGGCCGGCGACGGGATAGTGCTGCTGCGGCAGCGGCCGGCCCAGCGTCACCCGGTGCCCCGTCTCCTCGAACACCTCGCGGACTGCGCACACCAGCAGCGACTCGCCCGGCTCCCGTTTCCCCTTGGGCAGCGACCAGTCGTCGTACCGGGGACGGTGGACGAGGCACAGCTCGACCCCGCCGTCGGGCCGCGCGCGCCAGAGCACGGCCCCGGCGGCGAGCACCGGGCCGCGCCTGGACGTCACGGTTCCATCCATCGGCGCCACTTCGCCCGTCGCACGTGCCGCCAGGTGTCCGCGAACGCCGCGCGCGCGGCGTGCACGTGGGCCCGCTCGTTCGAGGCCAGCACGCCGAGCGCGAACGCGACGTCGGCGGAGGCGTGCTCGGAGTTGGCCAGCTCGCGGGCACGGGCGGCGGCCAGCGCGGCGTCTTGGTGCTCGCCCAGGACCTCGGTGACCTTCTCGAGCTGCTTGGCGAACGCCTTCGCGCCGGAACCGAGCACGGGCGCGACGGCCTCGGCGGCGTAGCGGGCGCGCTTCGCGGCCAGCCGGGCGACGTGCCAATCGTCGTCGGGAGAGGCGTCGGTGAGGTCGTCGGCCGCGCCCGCGAGCTTCGCCCACGCCTTCGCGACCAGCCCCGGCAGGACGTCGCGGGCGGGACGCTCGGCGTCGGCGCGGGTCAGTGGCTGGGCGACGGCGCGGACCAGGCTGTCGTGCAGGGCGAGGTAGCGGTGGTCGTCGAGCAGCTCGCCGACCCGGATGCGAGCGTCGGCCACCGAGCCGCCCAGCACCTCGGCCAGCAGCTGCTTCACCTCGGTGGCGGGAAGGTCCGGCGGGAGGTCGCCGCAGTGGCGCTCCAGCCGCTCGCGCAGCACGTCACCCTCGCGCAGCTCACCCAGCGAGCGGGCGAACCACGCCAGCTCGGCGCGCAGCTCCTCGGCCCACGGCCGGTCCAGGAGCGGCCGGAACGTGCGCAGCCCGCTGCGCAACCGGCGCGCGGCCACCCGCAGCTGGTGGACGGCCTCGGGATCGGCCGGCTCGCGGCGGAACGCGACGTCGGCCGCGCGCAGCGCCCGCACGTGCAGCGCGAGGTACGCGACGAGCGCGTCGTGGGCCGGGTCCTTGGGCCGCGGCACCGGCAGCTCCGGCACCTCCGGCGGCGCCGCAGCGTTGGGACCGAGCGCCCGGACCACCTTGGCGACGAACTCGCCGCCGACCGCGCCGGCCTCCGTCAGCGCCGCCGCGACGGTCGCGATGAGCGGGCCGCCGCGGCGCTCTTCCAGCTCCAGCTCGCGGAACCGGGCGGCGACGGCGCCGTCGGCCCCGACCACGTGGACGGTGTCGTCGACCAGCTCGCCGGCGTCGCCGTCGCCGTCGGCGGCGCGGATCAACTGCCGCGCCCGCGTCGTGCGCAGCGTCGAGACCAGCCGCAGCGGCTCCGTCCGCGTGATCACCCGGACCAGCGCGGTCAGCGCTAGCGGCGGGACGTCACCGGCGTCGAGCGGCAGCCGCACCTCGTCGCGGGCGCCGACGCCACCGGCCGGCAGCTTCAGGTGCCAGCCTTCGTCGTCGCCGCCGCGACGGCGCAAGGTGATGCCCTCGCGGGCCAGCCGGAGGTCGTCGGTGTCGTAGTAGGCCGATTCCAGCTCGACGACGCCGAGGTCGTCGACGCCGCCCACGCCGGGCAGGGTGGAGAGGTCGGGGATGCGGAACAGTCCGTGCACGCGGAACTTCTGCTCGACCTCACGCGCGGTGTGCGGCCGGGCGGTCTGCTCCGCACGGTTCACGTGGTGGACCTCCGGCGCTGTTTGCGTTCGATGAGCACCTGTTGCATGTCGGACAGCGGTTGGCCGTCGGGGTCGGTGTGCACGCGGTCCCACGTCCCGTCGGGGCGCAGGTGCCAGGACGCCGTCCCGGGATCGAAGGCGAGGTCGAACAGGCCCTCGACCTCGTGACGGTGCTCCGTCCGGCTCAGCCGCACCAGCGCCTCGACGCGGCGGTCGAGGTTGCGGTGCATGAGGTCGCCCGAGCCGATCCAGTGCTCGGCGTCGCCGCCGTTCTCGAACGAGTAGACGCGCGAGTGCTCGAGGAACCGGCCGAGGATGCTGCGCACCCGCACGTTCTCGGACAGCCCGGGCACGCCGGCCCGGATGCTGCAGATGCCGCGCACCCAGATGTCGATGGGCACGCCCGCCTCGGACGCCTCGTACAGCGCGTCGATGATCGCCTCGTCGACGATGCTGTTCATCTTGAACCGGATGCGGGCCGGGAGTCCGGCGCGGTGGTGCTCGATCTCGCGCTGGATGCGGTCGACGATGCCGCCGCGCAGCGCGTGCGGCGCCACCAGCAGCCGCTTGTAGTCGGACTCCAGCGAATAGCCGGACAGCGTGTTGAACAGGTGGTTGAGGTCTTCGGCGACGTCGGCGTCGGCGGTGAGCAGGCCCATGTCCTCGTAGATGCGGGCCGTGCGCGGATGGTAGTTGCCGGTGCCGATGTGGCTGTAGCGCTGGATGCCGCCGGCTTCGTCGCGCACCACCAGGCACAGCTTGCAGTGCGTCTTCAGCCCGACCAGGCCGTACACGACGTGGACGCCGGCCTGCTCGAGCTTGCGCGCCCAGGTGATGTTGGCCTGCTCGTCGAAGCGCGCCTTGATCTCGACCACGGCGAGCACCTGCTTGCCCGCCTCGGCGGCGTCGATCAGCGCGTCGACGATGGGGGAGTCGCCGCTGGTGCGGTAGAGCGTCTGCTTGATCGCCAGCACCCGGGGGTCGGCGGCGGCCTGCTCGACGAAGCGCTGCACGCTGGTGGAGAACGAGTCGTACGGGTGGTGCACCAGCACGTCGGCCTTCGAGATGGCCGCGAACATGTCCGCCGGCGACGCCGACTCGACGTCGCGGAGATCGCGGTGGGTGGCCGGCAGGAACGGCCGGTAGCGCAACTCGGCGCGGTCGAGGTCGGCGATGGCGTTGAGGCCGGTGAGGTCGAGCGGGCCGGGCAGCATGAACGTCTCGCCGTCGCTGACGCCGAGCTCGCGTTGCAACAGGTCGAGGACGTGCGGGTCGACGGTCTCCTCGACCTCGAGCCGGACCGCCGGGCCGAACCGCCGCCGCATGAGCTCGCGCTCCATGGCGGTCAGCAGGTTCTCGGCGTCGTCCTCCTCGACCTCGACGTCCTCGTTGCGGGTGACCCGGAACATGTGGTGCTGCAGCACCTCCATGCCCGGGAACAGTTGCGCGAGGTGCGCGGCGATGACGTCCTCGAGCGGCACGAACCGCTGCTCGGCCACCGGCAGGAAGCGCGGGAAGTTCGGCGGCACCTTGACCCGGGCGAAGTGTTCGGTCGAGTTGCGCGGGTTGCGCACGACGACGGCGAGGTTCAGCGACAGCCCGGAGATGTACGGGAACGGATGGGCGGGGTCGACGGCCAGCGGGGTCAGCACGGGGAAGATCCGCTCGCTGAACAGCCGCCGCAGCCTGACGTGCTCGGCGTCGTCGAGGTCGTCCCACCGGGCGATGTCGATGCCCTCCTTGACCAGCGCCGGCAGCACGTCGCTGCGGAAGCACTTGGTCTGCCGGGCCATCAGCTCGCGGGTGCGTTCGAGCGTGCGCTCGTGCACCTCGCGCGGCATCATGCCGCTGACCGACGGGAACGCGACGCCGGCCGCCATGCGCCGCTTCAGCCCGGCCACGCGGATCATGTAGAACTCGTCGAGATTGCTGGAGAAGATGGCCAGGAACCGGGCGCGTTCCAGCAGCGGGACGTCGGGGTCCTCGGCCAGTTCGAGCACGCGGTGGTTGAAGGCGAGCCACGACAACTCGCGGTCGAGATAGCGCTCTTCCGGCTTGGTCGGTTCCGCCATGTCCCCATGCTGACACGGGCGAGTGAACACTGGGTAGCGGCGATGATCAGGACTTCAGATAGGCGAGGACGGCCAGCACGCGGCGGTGCCCGGTGTCGCCGTGCGCCAGGCCGAGTTTGGCGAAGATGTTGCGGATGTGTTTGCTCACCGCGGTCTCGGTGACCACCAGCCGCGCCGCGATGTCGGGGTTGGCCAGGCCCTCGGCCATCAGCGCCAGCACCTCGCGCTCGCGCGGGGTGAGGCTGCGGATGGGGTCGTCGGCGCGGCGGCGGACCATGAGTTGCGAGACCACCTCGGGGTCCATGACGGTGCCGCCGCGGGCCACCCGGTGCAGCGCGTCGAGGAACTGCTCGACCTTGCCGACCCGCTCCTTGAGCAGGTAGCCGACGCCGTCGGCGCCGTTGGCCAGCAACTCGGTGGCATAGCTGTCCTCGACGTAGGCGGACAGCACGAGGACGGGCAGCCCGGGCCGCTCGCGCCGGGCCGCTGCGGCCGCCTCGATGCCCTCGGCCTTGAAGTCGGGCGGCAGCCGCACGTCGACGACGGCGGCATCGGGCCGCTCGGCGCGCACCGCCGCGAGGAAGTCGACGGGGTTGTCGACGGCGGCGGCCACCTCGATGCCCTCGCCGGCCAGCAGCAGCACCAGACCCTCGCGCAGCAGGGTGTCGTCCTCGGCGATCACGACGCGCACGGGATCACCGCCTCGACCACCGTGGGGCCGCCGAGCGGGCTGGTCACCGAGGTGTGCCCGTCGAACGCGGCGACCCGGCGGCGGATGCCGGCCAGCCCGCTGCCGCCGGACTCGTCGGCGCCGCCGTGGCCGTCGTCGCGAACCTGGATCACCAGCGTCTCCTCGTCGCCCCGGACGGCCGGGGGCCGCAGTGTCAGCGTCACGTCGACGTGGTCGGCGCCGCTGTGCTTCGAGGCGTTCGTCAGCGCCTCGGCGACGACGAAGTACGCGGCCGCCTCGAGCGCGGCGGGCAGCCGGCGCAACCGGTCGACGCGCAGCGTGCACGGTATGGCGCAGCGGGCCGCCAGCGCCGCCAGCGCGCCGTCGAGGCCGCGCTCGGCCAGCACGGGCGGGTAGATGGTGCGGACGACATCGCGCAGCTCGGTGAGCGCGTCGCCGGCCTGGTTCTGCGCCTGGAGCAGCAACGGCAGGGCGGACGTGGGGTCGCGGCGCAGCGCCCGTTCGGCGATGCCGAGGTGCATGATGACGCCCATCAGACGGTTCTGGGTGCCGTCGTGGAGGTCGCGCTCGATGCGCCGCAGCTCGGCGCCGTGCGCCTCGAGCGCGGCCGCGCGGGTGGCCGTCAGCTCCGTGACGCGTTCGGACAGCCGCGCGTCCTTCGTCGGCCGTAGCAGCTGGCCGGCCACCCCTGCCTGCCACCTGGCCAGCAGCGGCACCAGCGTCAGCGTCAGCACCAGCCAGCCGAAGCCGAGCGGCAGCATGCCCAGCGCACCGGCCCAGGACGTCACCGGGTACGGCGACTGGACGGGGTCGTCCGCCGGCATCGCCGACCAGTAGATGGGCACCACGGCGGCGTTGACGACGCTCAACGGCAGCAGCACCGCCACGACGCCGACGACCAGCCCGGTGAGGCCGTGGAACAGCACCCAGGCGACGTCGCGCCAGGTGGCGGGGTCGGCGAGCAGCGTGCGGGTGGCGACCTTCGGCGCGGCGGCGCCGGGCCCGGGCGCGTCCGGGGTGGCCTCGTCGGTCGTGCGCGGAGGGTCGGGGGACGTGTAGGGCCGCGGGACCGGGCGGCCGGTGTAGGTCGCGACGCGGTGGCGCTCGTCGCCGGCCCAGCGGCGCACCGCCCGCACCGTGGACGGGATGGCCAGCCAGCCCACGCCGACGAGTGTGAACGCGGCCACCAGCAGCACGCGGATGAGCAGGACGAGCGCCACCGCCGAGCTGACGAGACCGCGCAGCAGGAACGGCAGCGCCCGCCGCGTCGCCCGGTACGCCGCTCGCACTCTGTCCATGTGTTCAGCATGCCCGAGCGAGCGCCGCCAGACGGTATACCCAGCACCACCATTGATCGGGGCGCCAGCGGGATCGTTCCCGCCGCCCTCGATCCATAACGTCGTGACCAGGCCCTACAAGGAGGACGCGACGTGCACACCATGACGGCACCGGCGGTCCGGCTCGACGCCGTGACCAAGATCTACGGCAGCGGCGAACAGCGGGTCACGGCGCTGCGCGAGGTCGGCGTCGACCTCGCCATCGGCACCTTCACCGCGGTCATGGGCCCGTCCGGGTCCGGCAAGAGCACGTTCCTGCACTGCGCGGCCGGGCTCGACCGGCCGACGTCGGGCTCGGTCCGGCTGGGCGACACCGAGCTGTCGACACTGTCCGACAACGAGCTGACGGTGGTCCGCCGCGACCGCATCGGCTTCGTGTTCCAGGCTTACAACCTGCTGTCGTCGCTGACGGTCGAAGACAACGTGTCGCTGCCGCTGCGGCTGGCCGGACGCGAGATCGACGCCGGCTGGATCGCCCGCGTGGCCGGGTCGGTCGGCCTCGGCGACCACCTCCAGCGCCGCCCGGCCCAGCTCTCCGGCGGCCAGCAGCAGCGGGTCGCCATCGCGCGGGCGCTGGTCACCCAGCCCGACGCGGTCTTCGCCGACGAACCCACCGGCGCGCTCGACACCCGCACCGGGCGGCAGGTGCTCGAGCTGCTGCGCCGCATCGTCGACGACAGCGGCCAGACGGTCGTCATGGTCACGCACGACCCTGTCGCGGCGTCGTTCGCCGACCGCGTGCTGTTCCTGGCCGACGGCCGGGTCACCGGGGTCATGGACGCGCCGACGGCCGAGCTGGTGGCCGAGCGCATGACGAAGCTCGGGGCGTGGTGACCATGCGCGACATCGCCCGCAAGACCATCAAGGGACGCAAGGCCGGGTTCATCGGCGCGTTCCTCGCCGTCCTCCTCGCGTCGGTGCTGGTCACGTCGCTCGGTGTGCTGGTCGAGTCCGGCATCCGCGGCGGTCTGCCGCCGCAGCGCTACGCCGGCGCCGACGTCGTGGTCAGCGGCGTGCAGGCGCTCCCGGTGGCCGAAGACACCGACATCGCACTGCCCGAGCGGGTGCGACTGCCGGCCGACGTGGTCGACGCCGTGGCCGACGTGCCGGGGGTGGCCGAGGCGGCCGGCGACGTCAATGTCCCGGTCGGCGTGGTGGCCGACGGCGCCGTGGCAGAGCTGTCCCGCCCGGTCGTCGGGCACGGCTGGTCGGCGGCCGCGCTCGCACCGTTCACGGTCGACGGCGGCGACGGTCCGCGCCGCGACGACGAGGTGGCGCTCGACGCCGACCTCGCGTCGTCCCTGGGCGTCGCGGCCGGCGACCACGTCGAGCTGGCGGTCGGCGGGGTCGCGTCCGGCTACACGGTGAGCGGCCTGGTGTCGCGGCCGGGCGACGCGCGGGAGTCGGCGGTGTTCCTCACCGACGAGCGGGCCGGCGAACTGGCCGGGTCGGGTGGGCGGTGGGACGCCGTCGTGGTGGTCGCCGACGGCGGGGTGTCCGCCGGCGAGCTGGCCGGCCGCATCGCCGACGCCGTGCCCGACGTGCGCACTCACACCGGCGACGCCCGCGGTCACGTCGAGTTCCTCGACATCGGCCAGGCCCGCGGCGAACTGACGGTCATGGCGATGTCGCTGGCCGGCACCACGGTGCTCATCGCGATGTTCGTGGTGGCGGGCACGCTGGCGCTGTCGATCCAGCAGCGACGGCGCGAGTTCGCGCTGCTGCGTGCGGTCGGCGCGACGCGCGGGCAGGTCCGGCGGCTGGTCGGCGCCGAGGTCATGCTGCTGGCGGTCACGGCCGCGGTGCTCGGCGCCCTGCCCGGGTACCTGGTGGCGGCCGGGCTCGGGCGGGCGTTCGCCGGCACCGGTCTGCTGCCGGCCGACTTCCAGCTCGCGATGAGCCCACTGCCGGGGTTCGCGGCCATCGTGCTGTGCCTGGTCACGGCGCGGCTGGCGGGGTGGGTGGCGGCCAGGCGACCGGCGCGGTTGAACCCCGTCGAGGCGCTGGGCGAGAGCGCTGTCGAGGAGCGGCGCCTCGGTGCGGGCCGGGTGGGTGCGGGGGCGCTGCTGGTCGTGCTCGGGCTGGCCGTGTCCGGCGTGCCCATGCTGGTGCCCGGCATGGTCGGCGTGGCCGCGGCGGCGGGTGGGGCGCTGCTGCTGGCCATCGGCGTGGCGCTGCTCGGGCCGCGGGTGCTGGGGGCGGCGGCCGGGCTGCTGGCCGCTCCGATCCGGCGGCTGTCGCCGGTGCACGGGTACCTGGCCACGGCGAACATGCGGGCCAACTCGCGCCGGCTGGCGGCGGCTGTCACGCCCATCGTGCTCGCGGTCGCGGTCGTGTCCGTCCAGCTGTTCAGCCAGAGCACGCTGGCGGCCGCGGCCGGACGGCAGACCGTCGACGGCGTCGTGGCCGACCACGTGATCACCGGGCGCGACGGCGGGGTGGGCGGGGCGGTCACCGACGAGCTGCGCCGCGAGCTGGGCGACGACGCCACCGTGACGCCGGTCGTGCACAGCCAGGTCATCGTCCGCTACACCGAGCTGGGCGACCCGGCCCAGGAGTCGTTCGCCGCGCAGGGGCTCGACCCCGCCGGACTCCACCGCACCCTCGACCTCGAGGTCCGCGACGGCGACCTCGGCGACCTCCGCGACGGCACGGTGGCGTTGAGCCGCAACGCCTCGGCCACGTTCGGCGCGTCCATCGGCGACACCGTCGAGATCGTGCTCGGCGACGGCACCGCCATCGAGCCCACGGTGGTCGCGGTCTACGGCCGTGGCCTCGGCTTCGGCGACGTCACCCTGCCGCATGACGAGCTGGCCGCGCACACGACGACCGGCCTCGACACCTGGGTACTCGTCGGCGGCGGCGACCCCGGCACCGTCGCGCAGGTAGCGGCCGAGCACCCCGGCCTGGCCGCCGGCACCGGGTCCGACCTGTCCGCCGCCGGTTCGTCCGAGCGGTCCGCCGAGTCGTCGTCCAGCCTGGTGGCCATCCTCGCGCTGCTCGCGTACCTGGCGGTGTCGGTGGTGAACACGCTGGTCATGGCCACGGCCGAGCGCACGCGCGAGTTCGCCCTGCTCCGCCTGGCCGGCGCCGCCCGGCGACACGTGCTGGCCATGATGCGGGTCGAGGCCGCGGTCATCGTCGCGGTGTCGGTGGTGGTCGGGCTGCTGGTGGCGCTGCCCCCGCTGGTCGGCGTCAGCATTGGGCTCACGGAGTCGCCGCTGCCGTCGATCTCACCGGCCGGCTTCGGTGGCATCGTCCTCGCGACCGCCCTGCTCGGCTTCCTCGCCATCGGCGTTCCTGCCCGCGCGGCGCTGCGCCTCCGCCCGGTCGACGCCATCGGCCTGCGGGAGTGACGGTCGCCGGCCGGGGGCCCGCCGGCCGGACCCCGGCGTGGGGTCATGGTGTGGAGCGTGGTGACAGGAACGCCAACTATTGGCGCTCCTGTCCCGCGCGCTGCTGCGGCCACCGCCCGTGCTGCAGCCGTGCCCGCCCCGCGCTGTGGCCACCCGCCACCGCGGTCGCCGGGTCCGACCTCGCGCTGTGGCCACCCGCCACCGCGGTCGCCGGGTCCGACCTCGCGCCGCCGCAGTGACCGGCCCCCGCGCTGCCGCCCCGCGCTGCCGCTGTGAGCGGCCCTGCGCTGCGGCCGTGTCCGGCCTCGCGCTGCCGCTGTGAGCGGCCGGTGACGTCCCTTGGCGTGGTGGAGTTCCCGGCCCGCTTGAGCGTCGTCGTGTCGACGGTGGCGTAGGGCGGCCATCGTGCGACGGTCAGTGAGACCTGACTAGGGATCTCACGAGAGGACACGAACGCACGATGGCCTTGGACCATGCTGCCCTACTTGAGGTGCTCGAGGCGATGCGGGCCGCTGACGTGGACGATCGGGTTCGCACCGCGGCGCAGGCGATGTATCAGGCGTTGATCGAGGCCGAGGCGACGGCGGTGATCGGCGCCGGTCCGTGGGAACGCAGCGCGGATCGGACCGCGCACCGCAACGGCTCGCGACCGCGGACCCTGTCGACCACGGCCGGGGATCTGGAGTTGCGCATTCCCAAGTTGCGCACCGGGTCGTTCTTCCCCTCCCTGTTGGAGCGGCGCCGCCGAGTCGACCAGGCGTTGTTCGCCGTGATCATGGAGGCCTACCTGCACGGGGTGTCGACCCGCAAGGTCGACGACCTGGTCAAGGCGCTGGGCGCGGACAGCGGGATCTCCAAGTCGGAGGTGTCGCGGATCTGCGCCGACCTCGACGCCGAGGTCTCCAGCTTCCGGGACCGGTCGCTGGCCGATCAGGCCTATCCGTACGTGTTCCTCGACGCCACCTACTGCAAGGCTCGGGTGAACCGCCGCGTGGTGTCCCAGGCGGTGGTCATCGCCACCGGCGTCACCGCCGACGGGCGCCGCGAGGTGCTCGGATTCGACGTCGGTGACAGCGAGGACGGCGCGTTCTGGACCGCGTTCCTGCGCTCGTTGAAGGCCCGCGGGCTGGGCGGTGTCCAGCTGGTCATCTCCGACGCCCACACCGGCCTCAAGCACGCCATCGCCTCGGTCCTGCTCGGGGCGGCCTGGCAGCGCTGCCGGGTGCACTTCCTACGCAACGTGCTCGCCCAGGTCCCCAAGGGCAACGCCGAGATGGTGGCCGCAGCGATCCGCACCATCTTCGCCCAGCCCGACGCCGAGCACGTGCACGAGCAGTTCGACGTCATCGCCACCATGCTCGGCCGGCAACTACCCAAGGTCGAACAGATGCTGCGCGACGCCAGTAACGATCTCCTCGCGTTCACCGCGTTCCCGATCAGTCACTGGAAGAAGATCTGGTCCACCAACCCGCTGGAACGGCTGAACAAGGAGGTCAAACGCCGCACCGACGTCGTCGGAGTGTTCCCCAACCCCGCCGCCCTGCTCCGCCTGGCCGGCGCTGTCCTGGTGGAGGCCCACGATGAATGGCAGGTCGCCGCCGAACGCCGCTACCTCTCCGAAGCCTCCATGGCGCTACTCACCACACCCACCACCAAGGAGGTGGCCAAACCCGAACTCATGACGGCATGATCTAACCCACTGACCCCGCACAGTGGTCGAAGAACTCCACCTCTCAGCGGGACGTCACCGACCGGCCCTGCGCTGCGGCCGTGTCCGGCCTCGCGCTGCCGCTGTGAGCGGCCCTGCGCTGCGGCCGTGTCCGGCCTCGCGCTGCCGCTGTGAGCGGCCCTGCGCTGCGGCCGTGTCCGGCCTCGCGCTGCCGCTGTGAGCGGCCCTGCGCTGCGGCCGTGTCCGGCCTCGCGCTGCCGCTGTGAGCGGCCCTGCGCTGCGGCCGTGTCCGGCCTCGCGCTGCCGCTGTGAGCGGCCCCGTGCTGCGGCCGTGCCCGGCCTAGCGTCGCGGCCACCCATTCCGCCCCGTCATGGCCGGGCGAGTGGTCCGGGGCCCCGGAGCACTCAGTCGCGGCGGTAGGCCACGTCGATGGCGTGGCGGGTGAAGCCCTCACGCTCGTACAGGCGCACGGCGGCGGTGTTGTCGCCCTCGACGTACAGGGTCACGGTGCGCACGCCGGCGACGTCGGCCAGGTGGCGCAGTCCGGCGATGGTCAGTGCGCCGCCCAGCCCGCGGCCGTGCGCCGACGGCGCGACACCGAGGACGTAGACCTCGCCGATCGGTTCGTCGACGCCGCCTGGATCACTCGACTCCGGCCCTCGACGGGAAAGCGTGTCTCGGCCCGGGTTGGGGTCGTGCGCGTGCACCTTCGTCCAGTGGAAGCCGAGCACCCGGTCGTCGGCGTCGACGGCGAGGAGGAAGCCGGCCGGGTCGAAGTCGGGCGCCGACTCGGCCGCCGCGATGTCGTCGAGGGTCTGGCCGCCCTGTTCCGGGTGCCAGTCGAACGCGGCGTTGTTGACCTCCAGCCAGGCGGCCTCGTCCTGGCCGACGACGAACGGGCGCAGCCGCACGCCGTCGGGCAGCACCGGTTCCGGCAGCTCGCCGGGCGCGATCCGGCGGCGCAGCTGCAGCAGCTCGCGGGCCCGCACGAGCCCGTGCCGCCGAGCCAGCGCCGCGGCCGCCGGGTGATCGCCGTGCGACCACAGCCACAGCTCACCGGGGATGAAGTCGAGGAGGTCGTTGAGCAGGGCGCCACCCACCCCGAGTCCTCGATGCTCGGGGTCGACGACCAGCTCGGCGGCCAGCCGGTCGCCTTGGACGGCGGCGTAGGCGGCGCCCATGAGGCGGTCGCCGGCGTGAACGGCCAGTGCCGCCGTTGTCGCACCGGAGCGGGCGGCCGGGAAGAGGTCGTCGGAGAAGGGGGACACGCCGTCGGCGGCGCGGGCCCGGTCGGCCAGCGCCGTGACCTCGGCCAGCTCCGCTGCCGTGAACGTCGTCGCCACGGCAGCGACCCTACCGGCCAGCCGAGCAGCCAGCCGGACCGGCGGCCGAACAGCAGCCGGCCGGTTGCCGCAGCCGAGCAGCGCAGCCGGGCGTCAGTCGGACAGGGTGATGCTCATGCCGCCACGGTCAGAGGCGATGTCGTCCTCAGGGAGCGGGACGTCCGCCGGGGGACGGCCGGAGCGGCCCTGCTGAGGTGGGACGAACCGGTAGCCGACGTTGCGGACGGTGCCAATGAGCGATTCGTAGTCGGCGCCGAGCTTCGCCCGCAACCGCCGCACATGGACGTCGACCGTGCGGGTACCACCGAAGTAGTCGTACCCCCATACCTCTTGGAGGAGCTGAGCGCGGGTGAAGACGCGGCCCGGATGCTGAGCGAGGAACTTGAGCAGCTCGAACTCCTTGTAGGTGAGGTCGAGCGTGCGGCGCGCCACCTTCGCGGTGTACGTGGCTTCGTCGATGAGGAGGTCGCCGGAGCGGATCTCGTCGGGCGCGTCGTCGCCGGCGGCGGCCAGCCGGCCCTGCGCGAGCCGAAGCCGCGCCTCGACCTCGGCCGGGCCCGCGGAGTCGAGCAGGACGTCGTCGATGCCCCATTCGGCGGTGACGGCGGCCAGCCCGCCCTCGGTGACGATGGCCATCAGCGGGACATCGACCCCGGTGGTGCGGATGAGGCGGGTGAGACCGCGCGCCTGGGAGAGGTCGCGGCGGGCGTCGACGGCGACGACGTCACCCGTGGGCGCGTCGACCAGCGCGGACGCCTCGGCGGGCAGCACCCGGACGTCGTGCAGAAGGAAGCCGAGGGCGGGCAGCACCTCGGCCGACGACTGCAGGGAATTGGTCAGCAGGACGATGGTTGCCATGTCGCGACCTCCAGTCGGCCGGGGCCGGTGAACGCAGAAGGGACCTGCCGGCGTCATCGCCCAGGTCCCTTGGTGAGAGAGAATAGCTGATATGCCGGACCTCGACACTCCCGGGGCAGCCGCCGCCGCACCCCGGCCGGACGCACGCCCGCAACGCACCGGACACTCGCGCCGCCTGCAGGCCGCCGACGGCACGTTGCTGCACGCCCGCTACTTCCCCCGCCGCGACGGCGTCGCCGGCGACCTCGCCGTGGTCGTCGCGCACGGCTTCACGCAGAGCTCGCACAGCCCGCAGATGAAACGCATCTCGAACTGGCTCAGCGAGCACGCCTCCGTCGTCCTGCTCGACCTGCGCGGGCACGGCCGGTCGCGCGGGCACTCGACGCTGGGCTGGCGCGAGGTCCTCGACATGGACGCCGCCGTCAGTTGGGCGCGCGCCCTCGGCTACCGGCGGGTGGCGACGCTCGGGTTCTCGCTCGGCTCGGCGGTCGCGGTGCGTCACGGCGCACTGCACCGCGGTGTCGGCGCCGTGGCCGCCGTCAGCGTCCCTGGTGAGTGGCATTACCGCGGCACCGCCGCCATGCGCACGCTGCTGCGGCTCATCCTCACCAAGCCGGGCCGCGGGTTGCTGCGGCTGCTGCGCCGCACTCGGGTCTCGCCGTCCGGCTGGTCCACACCCGACCCCATCGACGCGCGGGCGGCGGCCGCCGAGCTGGACGTCCCGCTGCTGGTCGTGCACGGCGACGAGGACGGCTACTTCCCGGTACACCACGCCTGGCAGGTGCACGCCGCCGCGCCGTCCGGCTCACTCTGGCTGGAACGCGGCTTCGGCCACGCCGAGGCCGGCGCCACCGAGTCGCTGGTGACGCGCATCGGCGCCTGGCTCGACGAGCACACCGTCGCGGTCGACCCCGTGCGGGCATGATGGTCTGATGGCGAACGTGACGCTGCGGTTCCCTGACGTGAGGTCCTCATGGCGAAGGTGACGCTGCGTTACTGGGCCGCTCTCCGCGCGGCGGCAGGCATCCCCGAGGAGGTCGTCGACGCCGGCACGCTCGCCGAGGCGCTGGCGGCGGCTCGGTCGGCGCACAGCGGGTCGCCGCGCTTCGCCGCCGTCCTCGACATCTGCGCCGTCGTCGTCGACGGCACCCCGGCCGGGTCGCGCGATCCGGCGGGCATCGTCCTGCACGACGGCTCAGCGGTCGAGCTGCTCCCACCCTTCGCCGGCGGGAGCAGCCCGGACCGCTGAGCGGCGACGCTCGTCAGCCGTCGGTGCGCGGGCCGCCGACCAGGTACGACGGGTCGCCCACGGCGCCCTCGATGGTCGCCAGGCCGAACTCGCCGTCGACGATGTCGAACGACTGGCGCGGCGGGTCGATCGCCTTCGCCGCCGCGCTGGCGAGGTCGACGGTCAGCGTGCCGTTCTCGGTGGCGCCGAAGACCGTCGAGTCGTCGATCGCGGACCCCTGGATCGCGAAGTCCGCCGCGACCGGGGTGACCGCGCCGGCCTCGACGTCGAGGACCAGCCCCCCTTGCGACCAGCCCGTGAACAGGCGCGCTCCGTCGGGGGAGAGCAGCGCGCCGGCGCCCTCCAGGCGGCCGGAGTCGGCGATGATCGGCTGCGCACCGGCGAGGTCGGCGGCCGAGGGCGTGGCCGGCTCGTGCGTGGCGGCGTCCAGCCAGGTGGCCTCGAAGGCCGTGGCATTCTCGTCCGTCGCGGCGATGGTCAGCAGGTACGAGCCGACCAGCATCGTCATGTGGTTCGGTCCCTCGGCGAACAGGAGGTCCTCCTCGTTCGGCGTCGACGTGACGGTGTTCCACGCCTCGGCGCCGTCGAACGTGCGGGCCAGCCAGCCGACGTAGGTGTCGCCGTTCTCCGAGATCTCATAGGCGATGCCGCGGACGTAGGAGATCATCAGGTCACCGGAGACGCCGGCGAAGTACTCGTCCAGGTCGTACGCGCCGACGACCATCGGCTCGGGGTCGCGGTTGACCGGGACGAATTCGGTGGCGCCCGGCTTCAGGAGGAAGTCGCCGGCCAGCACGCCCTGATCGGTCCAGAACACCTCGGTGTGCGGGTTCTCGCCCTGCGGGACGGTGATGTGCACCTCGGCCGGGAAGGACGGGTCGGCGCTGCCGGCGTCGCCACCCTCGTCACCACCGGCGTCGGCCGGCCAGGCGAGGTAGCCCCACGCCGTCGACGCCTCGGTGACCGCGTCGCCGGCGTTGTCCTCGGTGACGATGACGGCGACGCCGGGGCCGCCGTCGACCTCGGTCGCCCGCAGCGCCGACACCTGGCCCGGCAGCACCTCCGACTTCCATAGCCGCTCGCCCGTCTCGGCGTCCAGCGCGAGGATGTGGCGGTCCGTCGTCGGGTCCGACGCGTCGGGCTCGAGGGCGAACACGGTGCCGTCGATCAACGTCGGGCGCTCCAGGCCCTCGTGCGACCAGCAGTTGTCCGGGTCCAGGCCCTCGGGCAGTTCAGCGCCGATCTCCGGCGGGCAGCTGAACTCGGGTGTGGTCTCCTCCGGCGTGGACGGTTCGTCCGACGGCTCCTCGCTCGGCGCCTCGGTGCTGGTCTCCTCGGCCGACGGCTCCGAGTCGTCGCCGCACGCCGTCAGGGCGACCGCGGCGACGGCCAGGAGCGCTGTGACCCGGCCGCGAATGTTCCTCATGTCCAGTGGATCCTCTCGAACGAGCTGCGCGGTGTGCCCGGTGACGTAAAACGATGTGCCAAATACCGTAGAGGACCGGGTCGCGTCCAGTGGGCGAGACCGAGATCACGCCGTGCCTCGGGGGCAGCCGGACTGTTGTGGAGTTGTTGTCATTTCGGCGCGGGTGGGCGGTCCGCGTCTGCAAGCATTCAAAGGTGCCCTCCGTTCATGCCTCGCTGGCCGTCGCCGCCCTCGCCGGCGTCCTGGCCCTCGCGTCGGCATCCGGGAGCTCGCTGCTGGCCGGCGGCCTCGCCCTGGTCATCCTGATCTTCACGCTCGGCGGCGTGGCCGCGGCCCGGGCCGGCGCGGCGCGCTGGTCGGCCGGCATCGCGCTGGCCGCGGGGCTCGGCGCGCTCGGGTGGACGTGGACCGAGGGCGGCTCCGACCTCACCCCCATGGCGGCGGTCCTGGGCCCGACGCTCGTGGCGTCGATCGTGGTCCAACTCCTGCGGCGCGACGGCCGGGCCGGGCTCACCACGTCGCTGGCCCTGTCCGTCACCGCGTGCGTGCTGGCGGTGCTGCCGGTGGCCTGGCTGGCGCTGCGCGAGTCCGGCGACGGCGAGTACCCGGTCGGGCTGGCGCTGCTGGGCGTCGGCGCCGTCGGGCTGGCCGAGTCGCTGCCGGTGTCGCGTGCGGTGCGCCGGCTCATCGGCGTGCTACTGGCTGCGCTCGGCGCCGGGGCGCTGGTGCTCACCACCGACTGGGTGGGCGACGCCGTGCCCGCCGTCAGCGCCGTCGTCGTCGCCACGTTCGCCGGCCTGCTGGCCGCCGTCGCGTTCGCCGCCGTCGACCGCCTGGCCGACGAGTTCACGCCGCAGCCGCAGCCGGTCGCGGTGCAGGTGGGCGCCGCCGCGCCGGCCGAGACGGGCACCGGCGACGGCGCCGAGGTGGCGGCCGTGCCGCGGGGCGCCGGCGCTTTCCTGCCGCTGCGGGTCAGCCTGCCGTTCATCGCGGCGGCACCGGTCGCCTACGTGCTGGGCCGCATCTTCGTCGGGTAGCGGCCGGGAATCGTCAGCCGCGGCGGGTGTGTTGTGCCCGGTGTGACAGGACTGGTGGTCGTCGTCGCCGTGCTCGCGGCCGCCACGGCGTTCGGGCTGTGGCGGCGTGCCCGCGACGGCCGGGTGGTGGAGGCGAGGGTGGACGAGCAGCTACTGGGCCCCGACGAGCTGGGCGCGCCGCTGGGCGAGCGGGCCACGCTGGTGCAGTTCTCGACGGCGTTCTGCCAGCCGTGCCGGGCCGCCCGCGCCACGCTGTCGCACGTCGCCGCCGACACCGAGGGCGTCGTGCACGTCGAGATCGACGCCGAGCACCATCTCGACCTCGTCCGGCGGCTGAACATCCTGCGTACGCCCACCACGCTGGTGCTCGATGGCAGTGGCCGCATCGTCCGCCGGGCGACCGGCGCGCCGCGGCTGGCGGAGGTGAGAGCCGCGCTCCCTGCCTAGTTTGGCCGGATTCCGAGACGACAAATCTCGTTATTTGATACGGACGGTGACGACGGCGTGCCGTCGCCGTACGCTCGTCCCATGTTCCGCACCGAGCTCTGGAAGCGCCGCGCCATCGACTTCGGTCGCGCCGCGTCCATGCTCTGTCTGCCCTGACGGGGAACGGCCCCGCCACGCGGCCACGCATTCGCGTCCACGGCCTCTGCCGTTCCTGACGATCGTCTCCCGTTCCGTCCACGTCAGGAGGACCATGCCGACTCGCATCGACCCACGCGGTCCCCGGTTCGCGGCCACGCTCACCACCGTCGTCCTCGCGGTCGTCCTGGTCACGGGCAGCGCCTGGCTGCTGGCCGTCCAGGGTCTGGTGTTCGCGGCCGGAGCGCTGTTCGGGCTGCCGCGGGCGCCGTACGGGCAGCTGTACGCGAAGCTCGTCCGGCCCCGGCTCGGTCCGCCCGGCGAGCTCGAGGACGCCGCGCCGCCGCGGTTCGCCCAGGCCGTCGGGCTGGTGTTCGCCGTCGCCGGCGTCATCGCCTTCGCGGCCGGGCTGACCACGGTCGCGTACGTCGCCGTCGCGGCCGCACTGGCGGCGGCGTTCCTCAACGCGGCCTTCGGCTTCTGCCTGGGCTGCGAGTTCTACCTCGCCTTCCGGCGTCTGTTCCCATCCCAACCCAACACCACGGAGGTCGCGTCATGAGCCGCGAGTCCAGCCTCGTCTCGGCCGACTGGGTCGAGCAGAACCTCGACAACCCGAAGGTGGTGCTCGTCGAGGTCGACGAGGACACCGCCGCCTACGACAAGAACCACATCCGCGGCGCCGTGAAGGTCAACTGGTCCACCGACCTGCGCGACCCGCTGCGTCGTGACTTCGTGAACAAGGAGCAGTTCGAGGCGCTGCTCGGCGGTCTCGGCATCGGCAACGACGACACCGTCGTGCTGTACGGCGGCAACAACAACTGGTTCGCCGCCTACGCGTACTGGTACTTCAAGGTCTACGGGCACGGCGACGTGCGGCTGCTCGACGGCGGCCGGAAGATCTGGGAGCTGGAGAGCCGCGAGCTGGTCGACACCGTCCCGTCGCGCGAGGCCACCAGCTACACCGCGCAGGACCCGGACAACTCGATCCGCGCCTTCCGCGACGAGGTCGTCGCCGCCATCGGCGCGCAGAACCTGGTCGACGTCCGCTCGCCCGACGAGTACGCCGGCCGGCTGCTGGCCCCGGCCCACCTGCCGCAGGAGGTGTCGCAGGTCCCGGGCCACATCCCGACTGCGGCGAACGTTCCGTGGAGCAAGGCGGCCAACGACGACGGCACCTTCCGCTCCGACGACGAGCTGCGCGCCCTCTACGGCGACGCCGGCGTCGACTTCGGCAAGGACACCATCGCCTACTGCCGCATCGGCGAGCGCTCGTCGCACACGTGGTTCGTGCTGCGCGAGATCCTCGGCGTCGAGAACGTCAAGAACTACGACGGCTCGTGGACCGAGTACGGCTCGCTGGTCGGCGTCCCCGTGGCCCTCGGCGACGAGCCCGGGACGGCCTGACATGTGCGGAGCCACGACCGGCGGCGTGTCGCTGGAAGGAGTCGACGTGACCAAGGAGACCGTCATCCAGGGTGTCGTCCACCGTGACGACGCGCCCCTGTCCGGCGCGTACGTGCGGCTGCTCGACGCGACCGGCGAGTTCACCGCCGAGGTCCCGACCAGCGCGACCGGCCAGTTCCGGTTCTTCGCCGCGCCCGGCACCTGGACGCTGCGCACGCTGGCCCCCGGCGCCGACACCGTCGACCGCTCGGTCGTCGCCGACATCGGCGTCACCGACGTCGACGTCCACGTCGGCTGACGCACGGACGCACGAACGGGGCCGGTTCTCACCGGCCCCGTTCCGCTGCCCCGGGGTTTCTGCCGTCCGGCCTCAGTAGACGAGGGCCTGGACGCCGTCGGCCATGATCTCTTCGACGAAGGTCGGTGCGCCGGCGATGCGGACGCCGTCGAGGACGTCGTCGGGGCCGATGCCGCGGCGGGCGGCGCACTGGGTGCACAGCGTCACCGTGCCGCCGGCCAGCAGCGCGTCGAGCAGGTCGGGCAGCGGCGCGGCGTGCGGCAGGTCGAACTCGGCGGCCCGGCCGGGCAGCGCGAACCACGACGACTCACCGGTCAGCCACAGCGACACCGACGCGCCCGCCGCGAGCGCCGTCGTCGCGACGGTGAAGGCCTGCGAGCACCGCTCCGGCGCGTCGGACCCGGCGGTGACCTTGACGACGAGGGTGCGCTCCATGACCGCAAGCCTCACACACCGCCGCGCTGCCTCGTCGTAGGGGCATGGACACCACCGAGATCACGACCCTGCTGGACGCCCGGTCCGCCGCCATCCACGCGAAGGACCTCGACCGGCTGATGTCGTTCTACGCCGACGACATCGTGTACTTCGACGTCGTCCCGCCGCTGTTCTACGCAGGCGCGGACGCCATGCGCGACCGGTTCGCCGACTGGTTCGCCCGCTGGTCCGGCCCGATCGGCCAGGAAACCGATGACGTGCACGTCGAGGCCGGCGGCGACGTCGCGATCGTGCGGATGCTGATCCGGACCAGCGGCACGCTGGTGACCGGCCGCGAGGTCGGCTACTGGGTCCGCGCCACCGACGGGCTGCGGCGCGGCCCCGGCGGCTGGACGATCGCGCACGAGCACGTGTCGCTGCCGGTCGAGTTCCCGCAGGGGACCGCGGCGATGGACCTCGTGCCGGGCGGCTAGACTGCGGGCGTGCTCGAACTCGTCTTCACCAGCATCCTCGTCCTGGTCACCATCGCCGCCGGGATGATGGGCGTGCTCGTGGTCTACAAGCTGTTCAAGGGCCAGGCTTGATCGAGATCCCCGAAGACCTCCACCCGGCCTGCCTGCCGATCGCCTGGCTGCTCGGCCGCTGGGAGGGCGCGGGACTCGGCGACTACCCGACCATCGAGGCGTTCCGGTTCGGCCAGGAGGTCGAGTTCGGCTACGTCCCGGACAAGCCGTTCCTGTCCTACCGCAGCCGCAGCTGGATCCTCGACGACGACGGCAACCTCGTGCGGCCCGCGGCCCGCGAGACCGGCTACTGGCGGCCGCAGGAGAACGACGAGATCGAGGTGCTGCTCACGCACCCGACCGGGTTCGTCGAGATCTACCTCGGGCAGACCGAGCCGGCCCGGGTCGAGCTGGCCACGCGCGGCGTCCTGAAGACCGAGACCGCCAAGGACTACCGCACCGGCCACCGGCTGTACGGGCTGGTCGAGGGCGCGCTGATGTACGTGTACGAGATGTCGGCCATGGGCCACGAGCTGCAGCCGCACCTGTCGGCCGAGCTCAAGCGGGTCACCGGGGCCACCGAAGCCCGGGACTGATTCCGGCCCTCCCGGCGTTGGGAAGAGATATGGACGCCTACCGCAGCCCGCTGCTCGCCACCCCGGGGGCCGTCGCGGCCACCGCGCCCGACGACGGCGTCGCCGCGCACTACGGCGACCCGTTCCGCGAGCAGCGCCGCCTCGTCGACGGCGAGGGCGCGGTCGACCTCTCCCACCGCGGCGTCCTGCGGGTCAGCGGCCCCGACCGCCTGACGTGGCTGCACCAGCTCCTCACCCAGCACGTCGAGCACCTCGAGCCGCACCGCGCCACGTCCGCGCTGGTCCTCGACGCGCACGGCCGGGTCGAACACGCGCTCTACGGCGTCGACGACGGCGAGGCGTTCTGGTTCCACACCGAGCCGACGTCGGCCGAGCCGCTGCGCGACTACCTGGAGAAGATGAAGTTCTGGTCCCAGGTCGAGGTCGCCGACGTGACCGACGAGTTCGCCGTCGTCTGGGAGCCCCGGCCCGAACCGGCCGAGCGGCACCTGAGCCGGGTCACCGAGCGCGGCCGCGACGTGTTCGTCCCGCGGGCCGAACTGGCGGCGTACGTGGGCGGAACCGAGCCGGCCGGCGTGTGGGCGTACGAGGCGCTGCGCATCGAGGCGCGCGAGCCGCGTCAAGGCCTCGACACCGACGACCGCACCATCCCGCACGAGGTCGGCTGGATCGGCACCGCCGTCCACCTCGACAAGGGCTGCTACCGCGGCCAGGAGACCGTCGCCCGGGTGCACACGCTGGGCCGGCCGCCGCGCCGCCTCGTCCTGCTGCACCTCGACGGCTCCGTCGACACCCTGCCCGAGCACGGCGCCCCCGTCGAGCTCGACGGCCGCGCCGTCGGCACCGTCGGCTCGGCCGCCCGCCACCACGAGCTGGGCCCCGTCGCGCTCGCCGTCGTCAAGCGGAACACTCCCGTCGACGCCGAGCTGCTGGCCGGTGGCGTGGCCGCCGCCCAGGAGGTCGTCGTCGACCCCGAGGCCGGCCTGCACGTGCGGCCTCAGCTGCGCTGACGCCACCCGTACCGCGGCTCGTAGCCGAGCACCCGGCGGGCCTTCTCGATCGACAGCAGCGTGTCGTGCTCGCCGACGTCGCGCCGCTGCACACCCGGGAAGACCTCGTCCAGCAACTCGCCGTTGGGACGCTCCATGACGGTGTCGGCGTTGGCGATGACGAACACGTCGGCGCCGGTCAGCGGCGCCTCGAGGGCCAGCCGGACGGCTTGCGCGGCGTCGCGGGCGTCGATGTAGCCCCACAGGTTCCACTTGCGCAGCAGCGCGTCGTCCTGGAACGACGCGAACCGCGCGTAGTCATCGGGGTCCATGACGTTCGACAGCCGCAGCCCGATGATCTTGCGCTCCGGGTCCCATCGGCAGAACTGCTCGGCCATCGTCTCGCCGACCAGCTTGGACAGCGAGTACGCGGTCTCCGGCCGGCCCGGGTACTCCTCGTCGACGGGGACGTACGGCGGCGGCGTGTCGAACGGCAGCCCGAGCACGGTCTCGCTGGACGCCCACACGACGTTCTTGATGTCCAGCCGACGGGCCGCCTCGAACACGTTGTAGGTGCTCAGGGTGTTGACGGAGAACGTGACGGGGTTCGGCGCCAGCCCCGGCGCCCGGATGGCCGCCAGGTGCACGATGCCGGTGACCCCGCTGACGCGGTCGTCGATGCCGGCGAACGCCGCCACCGTCTGCCCGTAGTCGGTGAGGTCGACGCGGCTGTGCCGGACGGACGGGTCGGCCGGCGGCGCGAGGTCCACCGAGACGACGTCGTAGCCGTGCGCCGTCAGGTCCGCGACGCAGGCCCGGCCGGCCTGGCCGCTGCCACCGGTCACGATGATCATGGGCTGCCCTTCAGGTCTCGAGGAGGAGTGTCACCGGGCCGTCGTTGACCAGGCTGACCCGCATGTCCGCGCCGAACACGCCGGTCTCGACGGCCGCGCCGAGCCCGCGCAGCGCGGTGACGAACTCGGCGACGAGCGGCTCGGACACCGGCCCCGGCGCCGCCGCGCCCCACGACGGGCGGCGGCCCTTCGCGGTGTCGGCGTAGAGCGTGAACTGGCTGACGACGAGGACCGGCGCGCCGACGTCGGACGCGGACCGCTCGTCGGCGAGGATGCGCAGGCCCCAGACCTTGCGGGCCAGCTTGGCGGCGTCGTCGGCGCTGTCGTCGTGGGTCACCCCGACCAGCACCAGCAGCCCCTGCCCGTCCGGTTCGATCGCGCCGACGATCTCGCCGTCCACCGAGACCGACGCCGACGTCACCCGCTGCACGACCGCTCGCATGCAGCGCATCGTCGCACGAACGCGGCGGCCGTTTGCCGCCAGCACCGCCCACCGGCCGCACGCAGGATCGAGGCATGAACACGAAACCTCCTCTGGACGGCCGTGCGGCCATGGTGATCGGCGGCAGCCGCGGCATCGGCGCGGCGGTGGTCCGCCGGCTGGCCCGCGACGGCGCCGACGTCGGCTTCACGTACGTCACCGCGGCCGCGGCCGCCGACGAGCTGGTCGCCGAGGTCGAGCGGACCGGACGGCGCGCGCTCGCGCTGCCCGTCGACAGCGCCGACGCCGCCGCGCTGTCCGCCGCCGTCGACATCGTCGCGGACCGGTTCGGCCGGCTGGACGTCCTGGTCAACAACGCCGCCCTCTACCCCGTCGGCCCGATCGACGAGCTCACCGTCGAGGAGTTCGACCGCACCGTCGCCGTCAACGTCCGTGCCCCGTTCGTCGCGGCGACGGCGGCCGCGCGGCACATGACCGGCGGCGGCAGCATCGTCACCATCGGAAGCCTGGTCGCCGAGCGGACGGTCTTCCCCGGCTACGGGCTGTACTCGATGAGCAAGACCGCGCTGGTCGGGCTGACGAAGGGGCTCGCGCGCGACCTCGGCGGACGGGGCATCCGGGCGACGCTGGTACATCCCGGGCCGACGGACACCGACCTCAACCCGGCCGACGGGCCGTACTCCGACACCATCCGGTCGCACACCGCGCTCGGCCGGTACGCCGGCACGGACGAGATCGCCGCCACCGTCGCGCACCTCGCCGGCGACGACGGCCGCTACATCACCGGGACGTCGGTGCTGGTGGACGGCGGTTTCACCATCTGAGCGCGCTCGTGACAGGATCGTCGCACCTGTTTGCGCCGACGATCCGAGGAGCGACATGCACGCGGGCGACGCCGTCCTGGTGGCTGAGGTGGTCCGGTCGGGGCTGGTCGAGTCACGGCACCATGGCTCGGTGGCCGCGCTGGCCGCAGACGGATCGGTGGCGTTCACCGCCGGCCGCGCCGACGAGCCGATGTACCCGCGGTCGTCGAACAAGCCGGCGCAGGCCGCGGCGATGCTGCGGCTGGGGCTGCCGCTGGACGACGCGCCGGAGCTGCTGGCGCTCGCGGCGGCCAGCCACTCCGGCGAGCCGATCCACCTCGACGGCGTGCGGCGCATCCTCGCGCTCGGCGACCTGGACGAGTCGGCGCTGCGCAACACGCCGGGCTTCCCGATCGACCACGACACGATGGTCGACTACGTCCGCAAGGGCGGTGAGCCGTCGTCACTGGCGGCCGACTGCTCCGGCAAGCATGCCGCGATGCTGCTGACCTGCGTCGTCAACTCCTGGCCGGTCGAGGACTATCTGGACCCGGCGCATCCGCTGCAGGCGGCGATCCACGACACCGTCGGCTCGCTGGCGGGTGCGCCGGTCGCGCACACCGGCGTCGACGGCTGCGGCGCGCCGCTGTTCGCGTTGCCGCTGACCGGGCTGGCGCGGCTGTTCCGGTCGCTCGCGCTGGCGCCGCCCGGGACGCCGGAGCGGCGGGTGGTCGACGCCATCCAGGCGCACCCTGAGCACACCAGCGGCACGACGCGCGACGAGGCACGGCTGATCCGCGGCGTGCCCGGTCTGTTCGCCAAGGCCGGCGCCGAAGCCGTCCTCGCCGCCGCCCTCGACGACGGCCGCGCGGTCGCTGTCAAGATCGACGACGGGGGAGCGCGGGCGCGCATGCCGGTCCTGGTCGCAGCACTTCGCCGGCTGGGGGTCGAGGCGCCGGTGCTCGACGCCCTCTCCGACACCCCCGTCCTGGGCGGCGGTCACCCCGTCGGCACCCTCCGCCCCGCCGTGGACTGGCCGGAGCGGTGAGCGACCTCCGCGCCCGCCGGCGCCGCACGACCCGCGGTGAGATCGTCGAGGCGGGGCTGCGGCTGTTCGACGAGCGCGGCTACGACGCGGTGACGATGGAGCAGATCGCGGCCGCCGCCGGGGTGTCGCGGCGGACGCTGTATCGGCACTTCCCGACGAAGGACCGGATCCTGCTCGACCTCCCGGTCGAGTGGATGGCGATGTGGGACGAGGTGGTCGCGGGCGTCCCGGCCGACCTCCCGCCGCGCGAGGTGGTCGAGCAGGCCGCGCGTGCCATCGGGGCGCGGCTGGACGACGAGGGCGCGCGCATCCGCACCGCCTGGCGCATCAGCGACGCCGTCCCCGCCCTGCAGGCGGCGTTCCTCGCGAACCCGGCCTGGACGGCGCGCGTCGTGACGGTGCTGGAGGACCCGGCCCGCGGGGCGCCGCTCGACCACGCGACCGCCGTGGTGATCGCGGGCGCCTATCTGGGTGCGCTGGACGCGGCGATGCTGCGGTGGGCGGCCGAGGGCGGCGGCACCGTCGCCGAGGCCGTCGAGCTGATCCTCGACCGGCTGGCCGCGATCTGGCCGTAGGTGGCACATTGTGCCATCATGGCATCATGACGCACACCGCGCGCCGTCCACTCGTCGGCTGGTCCCTGCTGATCATCGCCGGCCTGCACGTCCTGAGCGCCCCGATGATCTACCCCGACTCACTGCGCTCGACGTGGGAGGCCGGCGTCGTGCTGGCGGTCGAGGCCGACCCCGCCCTGATCGCCGAGCGCGGCGTCGGTTTCTGGTACGTCACGGCCGGTCTCGGCGTCGGCCTGCTCGGCGGCGTCGTGCGGTCCATGGAGCGACGGGGCGACGCGCCGCCGCGCGGGCTGGGCTGGGGGCTGCTGGCGGTGACCGTGTGGGGCGTCGCGCTCATGCCGGCCTCGGGGTTCTGGGCGCTCCTCGTCCCGGCCGTCCTGACGTTGCGGCAGCCGCGGCCGGTCACGGCCGGGCACGTCGCCGCAGGAGCGCGCGGACGGCCATGACGACGGCGAGCCCGGCGGCGCCCGCCACGACCGTCCGCCACGGCAGCGACACCGCGAGCAGCACGCACGACGCCAGGCCGGCGGCGGACAGCCAGCGCGGCCACCGGCGCTCGTCCGGGCCCAGCCGCCACGCCGCCGTGTTGGCGACCGCGTAGTACACCAGCACGGCGAACGCGCTCGCCGCGAGCGTCGTCGCGAGGTCGCCGACCAGCACGAACAGGACCGTCACGACGGCGGAGGCCAGCTCGGCGACGTGCGGGACGCGACGGCGGGCGTGGACGGCCGCGAGCCGGGCCGGGAGGTCGCCGGCCGACGCCATCGCGAACGCCGTCCGTCCGACTCCGGCCTGCAGCGACAGCAGCGCGCCCAGCGCCGCCACCGCCGCGCCCGCCGCCACGACCGGCTCGAGCCAGGACGCCCCGGCGGCGGCCGCGACCGCCCGCAGCGGCCGCGCCGACTCCGCCGTCCCGTGCGCGCCGAGCACCAGCAGCACCGTCAGCCCGACCGCCGCGTAGAGCACGAGCGTCGCCGTCAGCGAGACGACGACGGCGCGGGGGATCGCCGCCGGATCGCGGACCTCCTCGCCCAGGGTCGTGATGCGCGCGTACCCGGCGAACGCGTAGAACAGAACGGCGGCCGAGCCGAGCACCCCCAGGACGCCGCCCGAAGGCCCGGACGACCAGTCCGGCGCCACCCCGGCGCCGCCCAGCCCCGTCACGACGACGGCCGCCAGCACCGCGACCACCACCGCCACGAGCACCGCGCCGACCCGCGCCGTCCGCGTCACCCCGGCCAGGTTCACCGCCGTCACGGCCACGACGGCGGCCAGCGCCACCAAGACGTCCTGCGACGGCCACAGGTACGCGCCGACCGCCAGCGCCGCCGTCGCGCACGACGCCGACTTGCCCAGCACGAACGCGTACCCCGCCAGCGCGCCCCACGCGTCGCCCAGCCGCAGCCGCCCGTAGTGGTAGGCGCCGCCGGCCTCCGGATGGACGGCGGCCAGCTGGGCGGTCGACGTCGCGTTGCAGAAGGCGACGAACGCCGCGACCGCCAGCCCGGCCAGCAGCCACGCGCCGGCCGCGTCCGCCGCCGGCTGCCAGGCGACGAACACGCCGGTGCCGATCATCGCGGCCAGCCCGACCGCGACCGCGTCGCCGGTGCCGAGCCGTCTGACCAGCCGGGACTCTGGGGGTGGGGTCACGGCACCATCCTGGACCCTCGAACCAACTCCCGGAGAACGGACGGCGGCCGAACCGTGACCGGGCGGAGAACGTCGCAATGGTCTGGACCACGTACGCTGGTGAGGTGCGATCGTCCCGCCGCCTCGGGTGGCGCATCGGGCTGCCGGCGGTGATCCTCGTCATCGCCGCACTCAGCATGGCCCCGTCGCGCGGCACGGTCCTCCCGCTGCGGGCCGACGGCGTCATGGTCGAGCCCGGTGGCGCGGTGGCCACGGTGCCGGCCGGATCCGACGCGGCGTTCGTGCCGGGCAGCAGCGTGCTCAGCTCCGCGAACCGGTCCGATCCCGCCGTCTCCGCCCAGATCGACGACGACCGCCGCTGGCTGTCCGACGGCGACATCCCCGGCCACGGCACGCGGTACCACGCGATGTCCGAGCGGGCGCTGCTCGACCTCCGCGCGCTGACGTCGCCGACCGGCGCGCTGATCGCCGCCCCCGTCACCGCCTGGCGGCACGTCTGGCCACGCGACGCGTCGTTCGCGGCCGCCGCCTACGCCGTCACCGGACACGACGACGAAGCGGCCGACGTGCTCGGCTTCCTCGCCCGGGTGGCCCCGGCCGACGGCGAGTGGGAGGCGCGCTACCTCGCCGACGGCTCCGGCCCGCCCGACGACCGGCCCAAGCAGCTCGACAGCGCCGGCTGGGTGCTGTGGGCGGTGTGGCTGGTGTCGCGGACGGTCGAGCCCGTGGTCGCGTCCGAGGTGCTCGAAGAGATGCGCCCGGCCGTCATCGCGTCGGCGAACGCCATCGTCGGCTCCCTCGAGGACGACGGCCTGCCCGAGCCGTCGTCGGACTACTGGGAGAAGGAGGAGTCGGAGCTGACGCTCGGGGTGGCGGCGCCGCTGTCGCTCGGGCTGCGCTCGGCGCTCGCGCTGGCCCCGCAGCTCGGCGTCGACGACCCGTTCGTCTGGAGCAACGCGGCCCGGCGTCTCGACGAGGCGATCGCGCGCGAGTTCGGGCCGCACGGGTACCCGCGGACCCTGCCCGACGGTGGCGCCGACGCCGCCGTGACGTTCCTCGCCCCGCCCTTCGCGCCGTCGACGCCCGACGTCAGCGCGGCCGTGCGCGACACCGAGGTGGCGCTGCGCGTCCCCAACGGCGGCCACCGCCCCGGCGAGGCCTGGCGCAAGGACGTCGACGTCGCGTGGACGCCCGAGACGGCGCTGCTGGCGCTCGCCCTGGCCGGCAACGGCGATCGCGACGACGCCGACCGCCTGCTCACCTTCCTCGACGACTACCGCACGCCGCTCGGCTCCCTGCCCGAGAAGGTCGACTCCGAGGCGACGCCCGCCTCCGTCGCGCCCCTCGCCTGGACGTCGTCGCTGGTGCTGCTCACGCTGGCGGAGCTGGAAGACGGGCTTCCGGTCGTGCCCGCCGCCGACTGAGGCTGCTCTACCGGCCAGCCGTTCGGTCGCCGCGGACCTGCCGGTCGCCGCGCGAACGTTGTCGGTGCCCGCCCGTAGGGTGGGTGCCCTCCCAGCCGGGCGGGGACCGTGCTCCGGCTGAACCGCTCAGGTGGCCGCCGCCCGCTGCCTCGCTGCCGACCCGCCACTCGCCGCACAGCCGACTCGCCGTCCCGCCGTCCCGCCGGCCAGCCGTCCCGCCGTCCCGCCGGCCAGCCGTCCCGCCGGCCCGCCGGCCAGCCGTCCCGCCGGCCAGCCGTCCCGCCGGCCCGCCGTCCCGCCGGCCCGCCGGCCAGCCGTCCCGCCGGCCAGCCGTCCCGCCGGCCCGCCGTCCCGTTGCCCGGCCGGCCCCTCCAGCCCAGGCCCGTTCACCTCCGCGCTAGCCACCGTTTGCAGATGCTTGCAAAAGTTAGCTACAGTCGAAGCATGACGAAGGTCGGCATCGGCGAGTTCCTCCGCGACCAGCGGCGCACCGCGCAGCTGTCGCTCCGGCAGCTGTCCGACCTCGCCGGCGTCAGCAACCCGTACCTCAGCCAGATCGAGCGCGGCCTGCGCAAACCGTCGGCCGAGGTGTTGCAGCAGATCGCGAAGGCGCTGCGCATCTCCTCCGAGGCGCTCTACGTCCGGGCCGGGCTGCTGGACGAACCCAGCGGCGACCACAGCGTCGAGGACGCCGTCCTGGCCGACCCGGGCCTCGACGAGCAGCAGAAGCGGGCGCTGCTCGACGTCTACGCGTCGTTCCGCGCGGCCAACGCCGCCCGCACGAGCACAGAGAAAGAAGGATGAGACCCATGCCTGCCACCACCGAGAACACCGACCGCAAGCCGCTCTACGCCGCCGCCGGAGCCGCCGAGGCCGCCGTCCAGGCGCTGCGAGAGCTGCCGGCGAAGGTCGCCGAGGCCGTCAACGACGAGAAGCTGCGCGACGAGTTCCGCACGCGGTTCGCCGAGCTGCCGGCCGACGTGAAGGCGTTCCGCGAGGGCCTGCCCGACCTCCTGCTGTCGGCGCAGGCGAAGGCCGCCGACCTGCCGCAGAAGGTGCGCGAGCTGCTGGCCGACGCCGGTCGCGAGGCCGGCAAGGCCTACGAGCAGTTCGCCACCCGCGGCGAGGGCGTCGTCACGAAGCTGCGCGCCGAGTACGGGCCGGCCGTCGAGCACGCCGTCGCGAACGTGCGCGACCGGGTGGCCGACGCCGCCGACGAGGTGGCCGAGATCACCGAGAAGGCGGCCGACGACCTGAAGACCAAGCGCTGACCTCGGCGCACACCGCTAGATCACGTAGAGTTGCGCCATGGGCCCCAACGCTTTCGGTGACTTCCAGTCCTGGATCCTGGTGCTGCTGGGTGTCGGCGCGCTGGGGCTGAAGGGGTACGCGTTCGTCGACGCGCTCCGCGTGCCGCAGCAGGCGTTCCCCGCCGCCGGCAAATGGAGCAAGACCATCTGGCTGTCCATCCTGGGCGTCGCCACCCTCATCGAGATCGCGCTGTTCCCGTCGCCGCTGTTCTTCGTGAACCTGCTCGGCGTGGTCGGCGCGGCCGTGTACCTGG
The DNA here is from genome assembly GCF_900105175.1 of Jiangella sp. DSM 45060. Classification (NCBI taxonomy): domain Bacteria; kingdom Bacillati; phylum Actinomycetota; class Actinomycetes; order Jiangellales; family Jiangellaceae; genus Jiangella; species Jiangella sp. DSM 45060. The sequence goes on from NZ_LT629771.1 coordinate 7,463,189, forward strand.
TCGACGTCCGGCCGGCGGTGCGGCAGTACGGCGGCGGCCGGCGCGGCGGCAACACCCACGACGGCCCCTACGGCCCCTGGTGACCGGCCAGTAGCGCGAACGCGTCCGCGCCCAGCGCGAAGAACGCGTCGGGGTCGGCCAGCGCGCTCGCGGACGTCGCCGCGGCCTGCATGACGAACACGTACCGCTGCCCGTCGGCGCGCTCGCCGTACCACGACGCCGTCAGTACGCCGGGTGCGCTGCCGCCCTTGTAGCTGACGTAGGGCCAGTGGCCCTCGTCGATCGTCACCCCGCGGTTCTGCCCCAGCACCTCGCGCAGGACGGGGTCCGGCGACGCGTGCAGCGCCGCGTGGGCCGCGCACACGTCCAGGGCGGAGCCGAACCAGTCGACGCCGGAGTTCCAGACCGGGCCGGTGACGTCCGGCCCGGAGACCCGCAGCGGGCCGCCGGGCAGCGCCGCCAGCATCCGCGTCCGCGCCGCCGCCCCGGCCTCGGCCCAGTCGTCACGCAGGTCCAGCGGCCCCCAGCCGATGGTGAAGAACTCGCGCGTGGTGAGGAACGGACGGTTCAGCCGCGGCCGCGCGTGTCCCATCGCCGTCATCGCGTCCTCGACGGCGGACCGGCCCACGCGGTCCATCAGCAGCTCGGCGCCGGTGTTGTCGCTGACCGCGATCATCGCCGCGGCCGCCCGTTCCACGGAGACCGCGGTGCCGTCGGGCAGATCCTGCAGCTCGCCTGACGGCAGGCTGCGCAGCCCGCCGTTGACGGTGAGCTGGTCGGCCCAGGACAGTGAGCCGGCGTCGACGGCGGCCGCGACGGCGCCCAGCACATACAGCTTGAAGATCGAGGCCATCGGCCGAGGCGTGGCAGGGTCGAGTTCCGCCACCGGCTCACAGCGCCCCGACTCGTCGACGCGGGCCGCCACCATGCCGACGTCGGCGTCGAGGGCCTCCAGCCGGCCGCTCAGGTCGTCCCAGGAGGTCGCGGCGGCGGGGGACGGGGTGACGGGCGTCAGCGCCGGCTCGTCGCCGGCCGCGCAGCCCGCGCACAGAGCCACGAACGCCGCGAGAGTGACGGCGGCGCGGCGCATCGGGCTACTCTACGGAACTTCGCCCGCAGCGAACTCCGGGGTCAACAGGCTCATCGAGTGGAACATCGGGTACCCGGCGTGGTGTTCTTGCAGGCACAGTAAGTACGAAGGATCCGTCGCCGCCGTCTCGTTCCGGGACCACCGCGGAGAGAGCGGCGGCCGGCGGATATAGCATCGAATGGTCAGATGTGGAGTCCCCCGTCTCCACAGCCGACCGCTCGGCAAGGAGCGCCACTGATGTTCGAGAGGTTTACCGACCGCGCGAGGCGTGTTGTCGTCCTGGCCCAAGAAGAGGCCCGGATGCTCAACCACAACTACATCGGCACCGAGCACATCCTCCTGGGCCTCATCCACGAGGGCGAGGGTGTGGCGGCGAAGGCGCTCGAGAGTCTCGGCATCTCGCTCGAGGCCGTGCGCCAACAGGTCGAGGAGATCATCGGCCAGGGCCAGCAGGCGCCGAGCGGGCACATCCCGTTCACGCCGCGGGCCAAGAAGGTGCTGGAACTGAGCCTGCGCGAGGCGCTGCAGCTCGGCCACAACTACATCGGCACCGAGCACATCCTGCTCGGCCTCATCCGTGAGGGCGAGGGCGTCGCCGCCCAGGTGCTGGTGAAGCTCGGCGCCGACCTCAACCGCGTCCGCCAGCAGGTCATCCAGCTGCTGTCGGGTTACCAGGGCGGCAAGGAGGCAGCTACCGCCGGTGCCGGCCCGCAGGGCGAGGCGCCGTCCAGCTCGCTCGTTCTCGACCAGTTCGGCCGCAACCTGACCCAGGCCGCCCGCGAGGGCAAGCTCGACCCGGTCATCGGCCGCGAGAAAGAGATCGAGCGGGTCATGCAGGTGCTGTCCCGCCGCACCAAGAACAACCCCGTCCTCATCGGCGAGCCCGGCGTCGGCAAGACCGCCGTCGTCGAGGGTCTGTCGCAGGCCATCGTCAAGGGCGAGGTGCCCGAGACGCTGAAGGACCGGCACGTCTACACGCTCGACCTCGGTGCCCTGGTGGCGGGCTCCCGCTACCGCGGTGACTTCGAGGAGCGGCTGAAGAAGGTCCTGAAGGAGATCCGCACCCGCGGCGACATCATCCTGTTCATCGACGAGATCCACACCCTCGTCGGGGCGGGCGCCGCCGAGGGCGCCATCGACGCCGCGTCCATCCTGAAGCCCATGCTGGCCCGGGGTGAGCTGCAGACCATCGGCGCCACCACGCTCGACGAGTACCGCAAGTACGTCGAGAAGGACGCCGCTCTCGAGCGCCGGTTCCAGCCCATCCAGGTGCAGGAGCCGACCCTCGCCCACACCATCGAGATCCTCAAGGGTCTGCGCGACCGCTACGAGGCGCACCACCGGGTGTCCATCACCGACGGCGCGCTGGTCGCGGCGGCGCAGCTGGCCGACCGCTACATCTCCGACCGGTACCTGCCCGACAAGGCCATCGACCTCATCGACGAGGCCGGGGCGCGGCTGCGTATCCGTCGCATGACGGCTCCGCCGGACCTGCGCGAGTTCGACGAGCGCATCGCCGACGTCCGTCGCGAGAAGGAGTCGGCCATCGACTCGCAGGACTTCGAGAAGGCGGCGTCGCTGCGCGACAAGGAGAAGCAGCTCATCGCGCAGAAGATCGAGCGCGAGAAGCAGTGGAAGGCCGGCGACCTCGACGTCGTGGCCGAGGTCGACGACGAGCTGATCGCGGAGGTGCTGGCGTTCTCCACCGGCATCCCGGTGTTCAAGCTCACCGAGGAGGAGACCTCGCGGCTGCTGCACATGGAGGACGAGCTGCACAAGCGGATCATCGGCCAGGAGGACGCCATCTCGGCGCTGTCCAAGTCGATCCGCCGTACCCGCGCCGGCCTGAAGGACCCCAAGCGTCCCGGTGGCTCGTTCATCTTCGCCGGCCCGTCCGGTGTCGGTAAGACCGAGCTGTCCAAGACGCTGGCCGAGTTCCTGTTCGGCGACGAGTCCGCGCTCATCCAGCTCGACATGAGCGAGTTCTCCGAGAAGCACACCGTCTCGCGGCTGTTCGGCTCGCCGCCCGGCTACGTCGGGTACGAAGAGGGCGGCCAGCTGACCGAGAAGGTGCGCCGGCGTCCGTTCTCCGTCGTGCTCTTCGACGAGGTCGAGAAGGCCCACCCCGACATCTTCAACTCGCTGTTGCAGGTGCTCGAGGACGGCCGGCTCACCGACGCGCAGGGCCGCGTCGTGGACTTCAAGAACACCGTCATCATCATGACGACGAACCTGGGGACCCGCGACATCGCCAAGGGCGTCAACCTCGGCTTCTCGGCCGGCGACGACACCACCGGCAGCTACGAGCGCATGAAGGCCAAGGTCACCGACGACCTCAAGCAGCACTTCCGGCCCGAGTTCCTCAACCGTGTCGACGACATCGTCGTGTTCCACCAGCTGACCCGCGACGAGGTGCTGCGCATCGTCGACCTCCGCATCGCCGAGCTCGACGAGCGGTTGCGCGACAAGGACATGGGGCTCGAGCTCACGCAGCCGGCGAAGGAGCTGCTGGCCAAGCACGGCTTCGACCCCGTGCTGGGCGCCCGGCCGCTGCGCCGGACCATCCAGCGCGAGATCGAGGACACCCTGTCCGAGAAGATCCTGTTCGGCGAGCTCAAGGCCGGCGAGCTGGTTCTGGTCGACGTCGAGGGCGAGGGCGCCGAGGCGGCGTTCACGTTCGCCGGCAGCCCGAAGTCCGAGCTGGCCGACGTCGCGACGCCGGTCGGCGCCGGCGCCGCCAGCGGCACGGCCGCGGCGACGAAGCGCGAGAAGACGTCGTAACGGCGTCACACGACAACGGCCCCGGAGCATCCGCTCCGGGGCCGTTTCGCGTTGCTGGGGGAGTGCTCAGCTCATGTCGATGTCGCACTCGTCCTGGACGTTCTGGGTGATGTTCTCGAGCGCCGTCATGGTCTCGGTCATGGCGTCCTCGTCGACCGACTCGGGGTCGGAGGCGGCCTCGAGCGAGGAGGCGAACGTCTCCCAGTCGCCCTTGATGTCGTCGGGAGCGGCGTCGACGATCTCCTGGATGCGGTTGGAGAACTCCTCCATCGCCTCCGGGTCGGTGGGGTCGGCGTCGGCCAGCGACGAGTCGTCCTCGGCGGCGCTCAGCAGGTCGCAGTACTCCCCGCCGTCGTCGCTGCTACACGCGGTGAGGCCGAGGACGAGAGCGGCCGCGGCGCCGAGCAGCGAAGCGGACCGGGTGGATCGGGACATCGTGGAACTCCTATGCAAGGGGGTGCGTGATTGGTCAAACCCCGGCGACCCTACCCGATCCATCTGACAGTGAGGGAACGAACGCGCCACGTCCTAGAGTGGTGCGCGTGAGCGACCGCGAGATCGAGTGCTGGCTGACCGACATGGACGGCGTCCTCGTGCACGAGGACCGCGCCATTCCGGGGGCGGCGGACTTCCTGCGCCGCCTCGTCGACCGCGAGCGCCGCTTCCTGGTGCTCACCAACAACTCCATCTACACGCCGCGCGACCTCGCCGCCCGGCTGGTGCGCAGCGGCCTCGACCTCCCCGAGCAGTCCATCTGGACGTCGGCGCTGGCGACGGCGCAGTTCCTCGACGACCAGCACCCCGGTGGCACGGCCTACGTCATCGGCGAGGCCGGGCTGACGACGGCGCTGCACGAGATCGGCTACGTGCTCACCGACACCAAGCCCGACTATGTCGTGCTGGGCGAGACCCGCACGTACTCGTTCGAGGCGATCACCAAGGCGATCCGGCTGATCGGCGAGGGCGCCCGGTTCATCGCCACCAACCCCGACTCCACCGGTCCGTCGCAGGACGGGCCGCTGCCGGCCACCGGCGCCGTCGCCGCCATGATCACCCGGGCCACCGGGCGCGACCCGTACTACGTGGGCAAGCCGAACCCGATGATGTTCCGCAGCGCGATGAACGCCATCGAGGCGCACTCCGAGATGACGGCCATGGTCGGCGACCGCATGGACACCGACGTCGTCGCGGGCATGGAAGCCGGCCTGCGCACCTACCTGGTGCTGACCGGCTCCACCGCCCGCGCCGACATCGGCCGGTTCCCGTTCCAGCCGAACCACGTGGTCAACTCGGTGGCCGACCTCATCGACCTGATCTGACCCAGCCGTCGGCCACGAACCGGTCCGGGTGCCGCTCGCCGTCGAACACCGGCTTGCCACGGGTGCGCACCTTGACGTCGTCGACGTAGACGCCGCGGCCCTGGTAGAGCGCGTCGGTGACGTAGCGCCAGCGCAGGATCGTGGCGCCGTCGCCGGGCAGCCCGGCCCGCACCGTCCACCACTGCCGGCCCTGGTAGCCGCTGACGACGCCGTCGGCGGCGTCGATCGTGTCGCCTCCGGCCCGAGCCGAGAACGGCACCGGCGTCCAGGTGGCGCCGTCGTCGGTTGAGCGCTCCAGTGTGAGGGTGTCGGTCGACTCGGTGTCGACGAACAGGTCGAACAGCAGCGTCGAGCTGCCGGACACGTCGACCGGCAGGCTGAGCGTCGACGTCGTCGCGTCGCCCTCGTGTGCCCGCCAGGCGTCGTCGCCGGCCCGCGGCTCGACGGCCAGCGCGTAGGCCAGTTCGTGCGCGACCGCCCGCCGGGCCGGGTTGATGCTGCCCCAGTTGCGCGAGGGGTGCACGCGGTTGGTCAGCAGGATCACGAACGAGCGCGACTGCGGATCGACGACCATGCTCGTTCCGGTGAAGCCGGTGTGCCCGGCCGACGACGGCGACGCCAGCGCGTCCATGTACCAGCGCTGGTCCAGCTCGAAGCCGAGGCCGTGCGCGTCGCCGGGGAAAGCGGCGTTCTCGTCGGTGAGCATCGCCTCGACGGTGTCCGGGCGCAGGATCCGCTCGCCGCCGTAAGCACCCCCGTTGAGGATGGCCTGCGCCAGCCGGGCGAGATCCTGCGCCGTGCCGAACACGCCGGCGTGCCCCGCGACGCCGTTCAATGACCACGCGTTCTCGTCGTGCACCTCGCCGCGGACCATGCCGCGCGGCGGCGCCGCCTGGAACTCCGTCGCGGCGATGCGGTGCAGTTCGGACGCGGGCGGGTTGTAGCCGGTGTCGGTCATGCCGAGCGGCTCGGTGATGCCGCCGGCGACCAGCTCGTCCAGCGGCTCACCGGTGACGGCCTCGGCGATCAGCCCGGCGGTGATCATGTTGAGGTCGGAGTAGAGGTACGTCGTGCCGGGCGGGTTCGCCGGGGTGGTGTTCAGGACGGCGGCGATGCGCGCCTCCGGCGTCGGCCAGTCCCGCCACAGCGGCAGCCACGCGACCAGCCCGCTGGTGTGCGTCAACAACTGCCGGACGGTGATGGCCTCCTTGCCGTTGGCGGCGAACGCGGGCAGGTACCGGGCGACCGGCGCGTCGAGGTCCACCCGGCCGGCCTCCACCTGCTGCAGCACGACGATCGTCGTGAACAGCTTCGACACCGAGGCGAGGTCGTAGATGGTGTCCTCGCCGGCCGCGACCCACTCGTCCTGCGGCAGCTCGCCGCCGGCGTTGTCGGTGAACCGCAGCGCCCAGCCGGCGGCGTCCTCGGCCACGACGCGGCCGTCGTGCGCGGCCAGCACCGTCATGCCTGAGTACAGCGGGTGGGCCGTGCCGGGCGGCGTCTGCGTGTACGACGCGGCGGCCTCGACCAGCGCGTCGACGCGGTCCTCGTCGAGGCCGACGTCGGACGGCGCCGCCGCGCGCAGCGTGGTGCGCGGCGACATGAAGCCGTCGTGCGGACGGTCGAACCGGGCGTCGTCGCTGCCCGCGCCCGCGGGGATGCCCGCGCCCAGCAGGGCTGTCGCGAGCGCCGTCACCAGGACGACGCGGCGCGCCGTCATCGCCGGCCCCGGTAGAGCAGGTAGGGCTGGCGGCGCCGGTCGAACTCGGCCAGCTCGTCCTGCCACGAGGCGACGATATCGTCCGCCGACGCCCCCGCGTCGACCATCACCCGCAGCCGTTCCGACCCGTGCAGCTTGTGGATGAAGCCGTCGCTGGTGCCGCCGCCGCGCCATGCGAACGCGTCCGGATACCGGCCCTTCGCCGCGACCAGCATCGCGACGCCGGTGCGGACCGGGTCGAACGCGGCCGGGTCGGTGACGTGCAGCTGGACGCCGCCGTTCACCACGCCGACGTTCTTGCTGATCCACGGCACGAAGTACGCCTCGCGGAAGTCGACGCCGGGCAGCCCGGCCGCGTTGAGGTCGTCGGCCCAGTGGTAGGTGCCGTAGGGCGCGCCGATCAGCTCGAACGGCCGCGTCGTGCCGCGGCCCTCCGACGCCGTCGTCCCCTCGAACACGCAGGTGCCCACGTAGACCTGCGCGGTCTCGGGGGTCGGCATGTTCGGGCTGGGCAGCACCCACGGCAGACCGGTGTCCGCGTAGCGGGAATCCGGCCGCCAGCGGCGCATCGTCACGACCTCGAGATCCTCGACGGAGGCGCCGGCGTCGTCGGGCAGGAACTCGGTGTTGAAGAACCGGGCCAGCTCGCCGACCGTCATGCCGTGCTGCTGGACGATGTAGCGCTGCCCGATGCCCGACTCGAACCCGGGGAACAGCATCGGTCCGCGGGCCGAGCCGCCGACGGGGTTGGGCCGGTCCAGCACGACGAACTTCAGCCCCATGCGGGCGGCCGCGCGCATCGCCGACCACATGGTCCAGATGTAGGTGTAGAACCGGGCACCGACGTCCTGGATGTCGAAGACGACGACCTCGACGCCGGCCTCGGCGAACATCCGCATGAAGCCGGCCTCCTGCGCGCCGTACGCGTCGTACACCGTCACGCCGGTGCGCGGGTCGATCGTCGTCTCCTCCGCCTCGCCGGCCTGCGCCGAGCCGCGGAAGCCGTGCTCGGGGCCGAACACGCCGACGATGTTCACGGCGCCGGAGGCGACCATGCTGTCGACGATGTGCGAGGCGTCGGGCAGGATCCCGGTCGGGTTCGAGATGACGCCGACGCGGTGGCCGGACAACGCCGTCCAGCCGTCGTCGGCCAGCCGCTGCGCGCCCGTCAGCACCGCCCTCGCCGGGTCGTTGCCGGCGGCGAAGGCGACTGACGGGGCGGCGACGACGGCGGCGCCTGCGGCACCGGCCGATGCGATGAACGTACGGCGGTCCATGGGGGCTCCTCGGTGTGTGCGGGCGGGGGTCACCAGGTGAGGCCGTGGCCGATCGGGTAGAGCACGCTGCCGTCGGCCGCCGGGACGACGACGGGCAGTCGTCCCGCGGGGGAGATGGCGCCGGTCAGGACCTTCGCGACGCTGCGCATCGACACCGTCGTCGACGAGTAGGCGGCGAGGAACCCGGCGGACTCGGGCAGGTAGGCGACGTCGTAGGTGTTGCGGACGGCGACCGCGACGACCGGGTGCCCGGTGGCGGCCAGCTCGGCGACCAGGCGGCGCTGCCGGCCCTGCGGGTCCGTCGTCATCGTGTCCCAGGCGTTCGACGTGACGACGACGGTGAGGTCGTGGGCGGGCGCGGCCTGGACGGCGGCGGCGATCGCGGCGTCGCTGGGCCGGGTGCCGACCGCCTGGGTCGTCGCCGTCGCGCCTTGCGCCGTCAGGGCGGCCGCGAGGTCGTTGCCGGCCGCCGTGTTCGTCGTGACGACGTTGACGCTGCTGGTGGGTGCCACGGGCAGGAGGGCCGCGCCGTCGGCGCCGGTGTTGCGCAGCGCGGTGACCGTCGGGTCGGTGATGCGCTGGGCGGCGGCCTGGTGCGCGCGGACGCCGACGGTCCGGTCGACGCGGTCGAGGTCGACCTGCTCGTCGCCGGTGATGCCGCGCTTCCACTTCAGCTCCAGGATCCGCTCGACGCTCTCGTCCAGCCGGTCCTCGCTGAGCTCGCCGTCGCGGACCGCCGTCAGCACCGCCTGGTACATGACGTCCATGTCGCCGTCCTTCGGCACCAGCAGCTGGTCGACGCCGGCCCGCAGCGCGAGCACCGGGACGCGGTCCGGGCCGAAGCCCTGGCGCACGCCCTCCATGTTCAGCGCGTCCGTGATGACGACGCCGTCGTAGCCGAGCTCGCCGCGCAGCAGCCCGGTGATGATCGGCTCGGACAGCGTCGCCGGGACGCCGGTCGGGTCCAGGCTGTCGACGACGATGTGTGCCGTCATGATCACGTCGATCCCGGCCTCGACCGCCGCCTCGAACGGCGGCGCGTCGATGGCCTCCCACTCCGCGCGTGTGTGGTCGATCTCCGGGACGCCGTAGTGGCTGTCCGTGCTGGTGTCGCCGTGGCCCGGGAAGTGCTTCGCGGCGGCCGCGACGCCCTGGCCGTTCTGGTAGCCGGCCACCTGTGCGGCGACGTACTCGGACGCCATCGCCGGGTCCGAACTGAAGCTGCGGACGCCGATGACCGGGTTCTCCGCGTTCACGTTGACGTCGGCGACCGGCGCGAAGTTCTGGTTGATGCCGACGGCGCGCAGTTCCCTCGCGGTGATCTTCGCGGCCTCGCGGGCGGCGTTCGTGCTTCCGGCGGCGGCGAGCGCCTGGGCGCCGGGGAACTGCGTCGCCGGGGCCGGCATGCGGGCGACGATGCCGGTCTCCTGGTCGGTGCTGATGATCAGTGGCGGCCCGCCGTCCTCCGTCGCCGTCTGCTGGAGGCCGTTGGAGAGCTGCGCGACCTGCCGCGGGTTGGCGACGTTGCCTGACCAGGCGAAGTAGATGACGCCGCCGAGGTGGTACTTCTCCACCACGTCAGCGGGGGTGTCGACGCCGTAGGCGGCCTGGTTACTGGTCCGCTGCGCGTCGGTGACGGTGTGCGCGTCGGCCCCGTACACCTGCACCACGAACAGCTGGCCGACCTTCTCCTCCAGCGTCATGCCGTCCAACTGGGCGGCCACCCACTCCTCTCCCTCGTCGTCCGCGGCCGCCGGCGCGGCCAGCGTCGGGGCGGCGATCAGCGCGGCGGCGGTCGTGGCCGCGGCGACACGTAACAGGCTGCGACGGTGCATCCGGGGCATGCGGGCCTCCCGAGTGGGATGGGCGGTTGCCGTTTTCAGCGAGCCGGCTTGTGGCGGAACGTAGCGAAATGATTACCGCCGGTCAAGAGTGGTCACGCCCCGACGTCGTCCCGTTCGTCGTGCGGCGGGTGCTGCGCCGGCTCCGCTTCGCGGCGGTGAAGCATGACGCGCGCGCTCCTGACACCGGCTCCGCACCCGCCGCCGCCTTCTCATGGCGCGCTCGTGGCGCCGGCTCCGCGTCCCTTCCCTCGCGCCCGCTCAGTCCGTCGGGCTGGAGGCGGGGAGGCGGTAGCGGTTGCCCGCCAAGGGCTCGACGAGGCCGTCGGAGACCAGGGCGTCGAGGGCGCGTTCGCGCTGCACCGGCTCGGCCCACGCCGCGTCCAGCAGGCGCTTGGGCACCGGGCCGTCCGAGTCGCGCAGGATCGCCATCAGCCGGCCGCGGACCTGGCGGTCGGTGCCGTGCCATGCCTGGCCGCGGCGCGGGGGGCCGTCGTCCGGAGGAGAGCCGGCGAGGCGCCATGCGCAGGAGGCGGCCAGGGGGCACGAGGAGCATCGCGGCGAGCGCGCCGTGCAGACCAGCGCCCCGAGCTCCATGACGGCGACGGCCCAGCGCGGCGCGGTCTCGGCGTCCGGGACGAGGTCCAGCGCCATGCGCCGCTCGGCCGCCGTGGGCGCGGCCGGCGGGTACTGGGTCCCGGCGACGGCGCGGGCGAACACGCGCCGGACGTTGGTGTCGAGGACGGCGTGCCGGGCGCCGAACGCGAACGATGCGACGGCGGCGGCCGTGTAGTCGCCGATGCCGGGCAGGGCGATGAGCTCGTCGTAGCTGGACGGCACCGCGCCACCGTGCCGGTCGACGATCGCGGCGGAGGCCGCGTGCAACCGCAGCGCCCGCCGCGGATACCCGAGCCGCCCCCAGGCGCGGATCGCCTCGCCCGGCTCCTCGGCGGCGAGGTCGGCCGGCCGGGGCCACCGTCGCATCCAGGCCTGCCACACCGGCTCGACCCGGACGACCGGCGTCTGCTGGAGCATGATCTCGCTCACGAGCACGCCCCACGGCGTCCGGTCCGGCGCGCGCCACGGAAGGTCGCGGGCGTGCGCGGAGTACCAGGAGAGGACGGCGGCGTGCATCAGCGCCGAGTCTAAACGCCTCCGGCCGGCCGGTCGTAAAGGGTCGAAAAGGACATTCGAAAAATCATCCGATGACGTTCCGTCATTGGTCGTTGACTCATGATCACTCTCGTAGTTAGCGTCTCTCGCGCGTGATCATCTCATTGCGCACGGATAAATCCGGACTCTGTTCTCATCGAGGCCGGAATTGGGTAAGTGGAGAAGGAGCAAGCATGACTCTGGAAGCGACTGACCGGCGGCGTGTGCGTCGTGGTGCGGTCAAGGTGGCAGCGGGTGTGGCCGGCGCTGCGCTGGCCTGCTCGGCCGCCGGACTGCAGGCACAGGCCGCCGAGTCCGGCCAGGCCTCCGGGCCGGACCAGCGCTCCGGCGAGTTCAGGATCGCGGCGGACGGCTACTACGCCACCGCTCAGGTGCGGACCGGCGCGCAGGCGCCGATCCCGGTGCAGGTGCCGGAGCTCGACGCGCACGTGACCGTCGGGCAGATCGAGTCCGAGGCCAACTCGGCCGGCGTCGAGGGCGAGGACGAGGGCGTCTTCTCCCGGGCGTTCGGCACCATCGCCAGCATCGGCGGCGCGGGCGCCGAGTTCGACGTCCCGTACCTGGTCGAGCAGGTCGCGCTGCCGGAGGAGGCCGAGTCGGCGACGTACGGCCTGCACGAGCTCGAGGTCCCGATCCTCGGCAACCTCGACGCGATCTCCGGCGAGGTCAAGGCCAACTGGAACGACGACCTCGTCACCGAGGGCGGCGAGGGCGGCGTGCTGACGTCGCTGTACTCCGGCGTCGGCGAGGTCGACCTGATCGACGTCGCGGACCTGGGCGCGGTGACGGAGCTGCTGCCGATCGAGCTGCCGGCCGGCAGCCCGGTCGTCACGGTCGGCGCCGGCCAGCTGCTGCAGGAGACCGGCACCTTCCCGAAGGAGGACGGTTCCCTGGGTGCGTACGCCGAGGTCAGCGGCCGGTTCGCCGACCTGAGCGTGCTGGGTGGTGCGGCCAACGGCGGCATCTCGCTCGGCTTCGCGGGCTCCGACGACGGCGAGACGCCGAACGCGTGGGGCCGGCTGGAGGCGACCGGCGAGCCGGGCGGCGCGGCGTTCGACTACGAGCTGCCGGCCCTCGAGCTGCACGTCGGCGACAACGACGTCGTCCACGTCGAGCCGGGCTTCGACGAGACGTTCGACCTGGGCGGCCTGTCGGTGAACCTGAACTTCGCCGACTACCGCGACTCCGACACCGTCCTCGCCGAGGACGGCACGGTCGCGTCCGCGTCGGGCGGCGGCCTGTCGGTGCGCGTGACGGTCAGCGTCCCGGTGCCGGTCGTCGGCGACGTCGAGGTGGCCAGCGCCGAGGTCGGCCTGCTGAGCTTCCCCGAGCTGAGCGTCGAGGTGCCGCAGGGCGGCATCACCGGCGGCGCCGCCGCGGAGGCCGCGCGCTCGCTGTGAGACCTGGCACGGCGGCTCCACCCGTCGCCGTGACTGGAGAATGAGAATGACCTCGTGGGTCCGGTCCCTTCGTGAGAGGGCGGCCGGGCCCACGAGTCCGTCTGCGGCAGAATGCGGCGGATGACGACGCTGCTGCTGGTCCACGGCGGGCTCTGGGAAGCGGGCATGGACGCCGACGCGTTCTGGCGGCGCCCCGGCGTCGTCGATGCGCTGGAGGACCGCGGGTTCGACGTCCTCGCGCCGGACCGGCCGGTGCACGCGGCGTCCTGGGCGGACGAGGCGGAGCACCTGGCCCGGGCGCTGCCGACGGGCCCATGCACCGTCGTCGCCGGGTCGAACGGCTGCTCAGCGGCGGTGCGGCTGGCGCTGGCCCGTCCGGACGCGGTCGCCCGGCTGCTGCTCGCCTGGCCCGCGACGGCGGGCGATCCCGCCGTCGACGCCCGGACGGCGGCCGCCCTCACGGCGTCGGGCGCCGCGCCGGAGGTCGTCGCGGGGCTGCTGGCCGGCGACACGCTGCGCGGCGTGACCGACGCCGCGCTCGCCGGGCTGACGGCGCCGCTCGGGTTGCTGCCGGCCGAGCCGGAGAACCCGTTCCACCAGCGGCGGACGGTGGACGCGCTGGCAGGACTGGTTCCGGGCGCGACCGTGCTGCCCGGGTGCACCGAGCCGCCCCGCCCGGACTTCGCCGCCGACCTCGGCCGGTGCGCCGACGCGATGGCGGCGTTCGCCCGCTGACGCGCCTGGCGCCGGGGTGGGCTGACGTGGTGGCGGTTGTTCGCGCGGAGTGCGGTCCCCGCCCGGCTGGGAGGGCTTCCCACCCTACGGGCGGGCACTGACAGTCGCCGTTCGACGGTGACGTCCCGCTGGGTGGTGGAGTTCTTCGACCACTGTGCGGGGTCAGTGTGCTGATCATGCCGTCATGAGTTCGGGTTTGGCCACCTCCTTGTTGGTTGCCGGCGCGTTGAGCAGGGCCATGGAGGTTTCGGAGAGGTAGCGGCGTTCGGCGGTGACTTGCCATTCGTCGTGGGCCTCCACGAGGACCGATCCGGCCAGGCGGAGCAGGGCGGCGGGGTTGGGGAACACTCCGACGACGTCGGTGCGGCGTTTGACCTCCTTGTTCAGCCGTTCCAGCGGGTTGGTGGACCAGATCTTCTTCCAGTGGCTGATCGGGAACGTGGTGAACGCGAGGAGATCGTCCTTGGCGTCGCGCAGCATCTGTTCGACCTTGGGTAGTTGCCGGCCGAGCATGGTGGCGATGACGTCGAACTGCTCGTGCACGTGCTCGGCGTCGGGCTGGGCGAAGATCGTGCGGATCGCCGCGGCCACCATCTCGGCGTTGCCCTTGGGGACCTGGGCGAGCACGTTGCGTAGGAAGTGCACCCGGCAGCGCTGCCAGGCCGCGCCGATCAGCACCGAGGCGATGGCGTGCTTGAGGCCGGTGTGGGCGTCGGAGATGACCAGCTGGACACCGCCCAGCCCGCGGGCCTTCAACGAGCGCAGGAACGCGGTCCAGAACGCGCCGTCCTCGCTGTCGCCGACGTCGAACCCGAGCACCTCGCGCCGCCCGTCGGCGGTGACGCCGGTAGCGATGACCACCGCCTGGGACACCACGCGGCGGTTCACCCGGGCCTTGCAGTAGGTCGCGTCGAGGAACACGTACGGATAGGTCGTCTCGCCCAGCGACCGGTCCCGGAACGCACCCACTTCTTCGTCGAGATCGGCGCAGATCCGCGACACCTCCGACTTGGAGATCCCGCTGTCCGCGCCCAGCGCCTTGACCAGGTCATCGACCTTGCGGGTCGACACCCCATGCAGATACGCCTCCATGATCACCGCGAACAGGGCCTGGTCCACCCGCCGGCGCCGCTCCAACAGCGACGGGAAGAACGACCCCGTGCGCAGCTTCGGGATCCGCAACTCCAGATCCCCCGCGGTCGTGGTCAGGACCCTGGGTCGCGAGCCGTTGCGCTGCGCGGTCCGCTCCGCGCTGCGCTCCCACGGGCCAGCACCGATCACCGCCGTCGCCTCGGCATCGATCAACGCCTGATACATCCCCTGCGCCGCGGTACGGACCCGATCATCCACATCAGCGGCCCGCATCACCTCGAGCACCTCAAGTAGGGCAGCATGGTCCAAGGCCATCGTGCGTCGTGTCCTTCCGTGAGTTCCATCGCTAGGTCTCACTGACCGTCGCACGATGGCCGCCCAACACCACCGTCGACACGACGACGCTCAAGCGGGCCACGAACTCCACCACTCCACGGGACGCCACCCGTTCGACCAGCGCCAGGGCGGCCGGAGGCGCGAGGCGAGGGGCGGCGACGGGTGGTGGCGCGTGGGCCACCCGAACGACGGCGTGCGCTGAAGTGCTGGCGGCGGTTCGCGCTGAGTGCGGTCCCCGCCCGGCTGGGAGGGCTTCCCACCCTATGGGCGGGCACTGACAGTCGCGGTTCGCGTGGCGCCCGGACGGCCGGCGGCGCGAGGTGGCGGGCGGTGACGGCGCGGCCCGCTGTTCGCGCGGTGTTCGGTCCCCGCCCGGCTGGGAGGGCTTCCCACCCTATGGGCGGGCGCTGACAGTCGCGGTTCGCGTGGCGCCTGGACGGCCGGCGGCGCGAGGTGGCGGGCGGTGACGGCGCGGCCCGCTGTTCGCGCGGTGTTCGGTTCCCGCCCGGCTGGGAGGGCTTCCCACCCTATGGGCGGGCGCTGACAGTCGCGGTTCGCGTGGCGCCTGGACGGCCGGCGGCGCGAGGTGGCGGGCGGTGACGGCGCGGCCCGCTGTTCGCGCGGAGTGCGGTTCCCGCCCGGCTGGGAGGGCTTCCCACCCTATGGGCGGGCGCTGACAGTCGCGGTTCGCGTGGCGCCTGGACGGCCGGCGGCGCGAGGTGGCGGGCGGTGACGGCACGGCCCGCTGTTCGCGCGGTGTTCGGTCCCCGCCCGGCTGGGAGGGCTTCCCACCCTACGGGCGGGCACTGACAGTCGCCGTTCGGCAGGCGCCGGGAGCGGCGGGCGGCGACCCGACGCGACCGCGCGTCAGACGTAGCGTTCGAGGATGCTGGACTCGGCCAGCCGGGACAGTCCCTCGCGGACGCTGCGGGCGCGGGACTCGCCCACGCCCTCGACGGCTTGGAGGTCGTCGACGCTGGCGGCGAGCAGTTTCTGCAGGCCGCCGAAGTGCTCGACCAGGCGGTCGATGACGCTGTCGGGGAGCCGCGGCACGCGCGCCAGCAGCCGGAACCCGCGTGGGCTCACCGCGGCGTCGAGCTGCTCGCCACCGCCGGGGAAGCCGAGCGCCCGGGCCACCGCGCCGAGGTCGAGCAGCTCGGTGCCGGACAGGGTGTCGAGCGCGCTGATGGCCTCGCCGAGGCTGCGCTTGCGGCGTCCGGACGGTGCCGGCAGGTAGTCGCGGATGACCAGCTCGCGGTCGGAGTCGACGCCGGCGACCAGTTCGTCGAGCTGCAGGCTGAGCAGCCGGCCGTCGGTGCCCAACTCGACGACGTAGCCGTCGATCTCGACCGAGATGCGCCGCACCATCTCGAGTCGCTGCGCCACCGAGACGACGTCGCGGACGGTGACGAGGTCCTCGATCTCCAGCGCCGACAGCGTGCCGGACACTTCGTCGAGGCGCAGCTTGTACCGCTCGAGCGTGGCCGGCGCCTGGTTGGCGCGCGACAGGATCTGCCCGGCGTCCTCGAGCACGTAACGGATGTCGTCGACGTAGATGGCGACGATGCGCATGGACTGGCTGACCGAGATGACCGGGAAGCCGGTCTGCTTGGCCACCCGCTCCGCGGTGCGGTGCCGGGTGCCGGACTCCGTCGTCGGGATGGACGGGTCGGGCACCAGCTGGGTGGCGCACTTGAGGATCTTCGTGCAGTCGCGGTCGACGACGATGGCGCCGTCCATCTTCGCCAGCTCGCGCAGCCGGGTGGCGCTGAACTCGACGTCGAGGCTGAAACCGCCGGTGGACATGGCCTCGATGGTCTTGTCGTAGCCGAGCACGACCAGGGCGCCGGTGCGGCCGCGCAGGATGCGCTCGAGGCCCTCGCGCAGGTTGGTGCCGGGCGCGACGGCTGCGAGAGCCAGGCGCAGTTTCGCGTCGGCGCCGGCTCGATCGATGCCTTGCACGTGACCCCTGTCGTGACCCGGACGGCTTGTCGTGATGAACAGTGTACGGTCGCGCGGCGCCGGCCCGGGGAGGGTGCGGCAACGACGCTGGATAGAACAGTCTAGGGCGTGATGTGCCGGTGCGCGGCGACGTTCACGTCAATACCACGCAACGATTCAGGTGCGCTGGGGCGAATCCGCAGCCAACCGGGCATCGCGGCCCGTCGCCGCCAGCGCCTGCCCGACGTCGGTGACCTCGACGACGCGGATGCCGCCGGGCACCGGGCCGGGGTCGGCGGGCACCAGGGCTGTGGTGAATCCCATGCGCTCGGCCTCGGCCAGCCGGCGGTTCAGGCCGGACACACGGCGGATCTCGCCGGCCAGCCCGACCTCGCCGAGCGCCGTGAGCCCGGCCGGCAACGGCGTGCCGATGGCGGCGCTGGCGACGGCGAGCAGCAGCGCGAGGTCGGTGGACGGCTCGGACAGCTTCGCGCCGCCGACGGTGGACGTGTAGACGTCGCTGTTGCTGAGCTTCACCTGGCCACGGCGCTCCAGGACGGCCAGCACCATGGCCACCCGGGAGGAGTCGAGCCCGCTGTTCGCCCGCCGGGGCGAGGCCAGCGCCGACGTGGCCACCAGTGCCTGCACCTCGCCCAGCAGCGGCCGCCGGCCCTCCAGCGTCACCGTGATGCAGGTGCCGGGGACGGGCGTGGCGTGCCGGCTCAGGAACAGCCCGGTGGGGTCGGCCAGCGACGAGATGCCGGTGTCGGTGAGGTCGAAGCAGCCGACCTCGTCGGCCGGGCCGAACCGGTTCTTCACCGTGCGCACCAGCCGCAGCCGCGAGTGCCGGTCGCCCTCGAACTGCAGCACGACGTCGACCAGGTGCTCCAGCACCCGCGGCCCCGCGATGCTGCCGTCCTTGGTGACATGGCCGACCAGGATCGTCGCGATGCCGCGGTCCTTCGCCACCCGGATCAGCGACGCCGCCACCTCGCGGACCTGCGTGACGCCGCCCGCCGCACCGTCGACGGCCGGGCTGGACACCGTCTGCACCGAGTCGAGCACCAGCAGCGTCGGCTGCACCTCGTCGATGTGCCCGAGCACGGCTGACAGGTCGGTCTCGGCGGCCAGGTACAGGTGGTCGGCGACCGCGCCGATGCGCTCGGCCCGCAGCCGCACCTGCGCCGCGGACTCCTCGCCGGTGACGTAGAGCGCCTGGCCCGCCTCGTGCGCCCACCGCGCCGTGACGTCGAGCAGCAGCGTCGACTTGCCGACACCCGGCTCGCCGGCCAGCAGGATGACGGCGCCCTGGACCAGCCCGCCGCCCAGCGCGCGGTCGAACTCGCCGACGCCGGTGGGCCGGGACCGGGCCGCCTCGATGGCGACGGAGCCGATGGGCCGGGCCGCCTCGGTGACCGGGCCGGCCGCCGTGACCCCGGCCTTCGCCGCGCCCGCCTGCTCGACCGTGCCCCACGCCTGGCACTCACCGCACCGGCCGACCCACTTCGCGGTGGTCCAGCCGCACTCGGAGCACCGGAACGCCGGGGCCGTCGCTTTCGCCTTCGCCATGTGATGAACCGTAGACGGCGCCACCGACAACGCTGTGGAGCTGGGGGCGTGAGGAGGGGCGGGGTGCTGCGCCGGCTCCGCCTCCGCCGCTGTCAGAAGCGGCGCCAGAAGAGGTTGACGGCGTAGTCGACGGAGGCGCCGTCGTGCTCGGCGAGGATGGCGTCGGCGTTCGCCGGGTCGAACTCGATCCGCACGACGGCCTCGAACGCCGCGCGGTCGGGCAGCTCCCAGCGCATCGTCAGCGGCTCGCGGTGCCAGCCCTGCCGGGCCCAGAACCGCTCGACCGCCTGTGCGTCGTACTTCGGCAGCGCGGTGCGGAACCAGCGGCCGAACGTCGAGCGCGTCGCGTCGTTGTCGATGACGAACGCGGTGCCGCCGCGCCGCACGACCCGGGCCAGCTCGGCCAGGCCCGGCTCGCAGCCCGGGCCGAAGAAGTAGGCCCAGCGGGCGTGCACGACGTCGACGGAGGCGGTCGGGAGCGGCAGCTGCTGGGCCGTGCCGCGCCGGACGGTGATGCGGGAGCGCACCGCTGCCGGCAGCGCCGCGACGCGCTGCTGGGCCCGGCGCACCAGCGGCGGGTGCGGCTCGACGCCGACGACGCGGCGGGCGGACGCGGCGAAGCGCGGGAGGTGGTACCCGGCACCGCAGCCGACGTCGAGCAGTTCCAGCCCGGCCCAGTCGTGCAGGCGCAGCATGGCGGCCTCGATGACACCGCCGGGATCGACGCCGCGGTTCTCGATCTCGTAGACGTCGGGATGGTGCCAGATGTTCGGACTCGGGATCACGTCGCGGCGCACAGATCAATCATTGCAGACGCTCAGGTCGAATTCGGACAGAAAGGGATTTAAGAAAGCACTGTCACCGGTATGTCACCTAGAAGATTGACCTTTTGTAGAGTACCTTGACACCCCTGGCCAGGGCGTCAAATGTACTCCCTGGCGGGCACCCAGAAAACAGGTTGCCTGGGAAACACCTTTCGAATGATTTGAGGAGAATTGTGTTGAAGACAGTGCTGCGTGGCGCCGTTGTGGCCGGCGCTGCGCTCGCCGCCTGTTTCGCCCTGAGCGTGCCGGCGGCCACGGCCGAGGAGGGCAAGGGGGTTGAGCTCCCCAACGAGATCACCAGTGTCGAAGAGGCCGACGGCCTGCTCGACAACCTCGGCCTCGGTGACATCGAGGTGGGCAACAGCATCTGCGCGCTGCCCTGGCTCTGGCAGGGCCCGTTCAACATCTTCGTGGGCGGCCAGGAGGCCTACTACGAGGCCTGCAACGGCAACACCGGCATCGCCATCGGTGACGGGATCAACGTCCTGAACCACGGCGCCGACTCGTACGGCGATGGCATCAACGTCCTCAATAACGCCTGCGCGGCGCCCTGGCTCTGGCAGGGTCCGGCGAACGGCGCGACGGAGGACCAGGCCGCCTACTACGTGGTCTGCAACACCGAGGAGACCACGTACGGCGACGGCATCAACGTGCTCAACGGCGCGTGCGCGCTGCCGTGGCTGTGGCAGGGCCCGGCGAACGTGTTCGTCGAGGGCCAGGAGGCCACCTACGTCGCGTGCAACAGCGACGGCACCACCTACGGTGACGGCCTCAACGTCGGCAACAACGTCTGTGCGCTGCCGTGGCTGTGGCAGGGCCCGGTCAACGGGTTCAGCGACGGCCAGTCCGCGCACTACGCCGCCTGCAACAACGACGGCACGCTGACCGGCGACGGTGTCAACCTGCTGAACAACGCCTGCGCCGCGCCGTGGCTGTGGCAGGGTCCGATCAACGCGGTGCTGGGCTCGCAGTCGGCCCACTACACCGCCTGCAGCGGCGCCGACGCGCCGTCGACGGACCTCCTCAGCAGCCTCGTCTCGGGCGAGGGTGACGGTGGCAGCATCGACATCCTCAACGACGCGTGCGGCGCGCCGTGGCTGTGGCAGGGCCCGCTGAACGCGCTGATCGGCAGCCAGGAGGCCTACTACCAGGCCTGCGACTACCGCGCAGAGGCGGAGACCGAGGTCGACGGCACTGAGGTCGACGGGACCGAGGTCGACGGGACCGAGGTCGACGGGACCGAGGTCGACGGCACTGAGGTCGACGGCACTGAGGTCGACGGCACTGAGGTCGACGGCACTGAGGTCGACGGCACTGAGGTCGACGGCACTGAGGTCGACGGGACCGAGGTCGACGGCACTGAGGTCGACGGCACTGAGGTCGACGGCACTGAGGTCGACGGGACCGAGGTCGACGGGACCGAGGTCGACGGGACCGAGGTCGACGGCACTGAGGTCGACGGCACTGAGGTCGACGGCACTGAGGTCGACGGCACTGAGGTCGACGGCACCGAGACCGACGGCACCGAGACCGACGGCTCGGAGGACGGTGCCGCTGACGGTGCCGCCGACGGCTCCGGCGACGGCGAGGCGCTGCCGGACACCGGCGCGTCGAGCCAGCTGCTGGTCGTCGGCGCCGGCCTGCTGCTCGCCGGTGCGGCCGCCGCGTTCGCGGTGAACCGCCGCCAGGTCCAGCAGTAGCGGCAACTCCCCTGCAGAGGCCGCCGGCCCGGATGACGACGTCCGGGCTCGGCGGCCTCTTGCTGTACGGCGTCAGCGCGCCGCGATGGCCGGGTGCAGCACCAGCGCGGTCCCTGTCAGGGTGTCGCGCGCGCCGCTGTCGCAGGGTGGGTCAGCAGCGGTAGCTGGGCGGCGAGGAACGCCTCGCAGTGCTCGGCCAGTTGCTCGTACGCCTTGTCACCGATGAGCGCCCGCAGCTCCGGCTCGTTCGACCGGTACACCGGCTCGCGCCCGACGTGCGCCTCGGTGGCCATCGTGCAGTACCACGTCATGTCGTGGCCGCCGGCGCCCCATCCGGCGCGGTCGTACTCACCGATGGAGATCTCGAGGTACGACGTGCCGTCGGGCCGTTCGGCCTCGCGGTAGGAGCGCCGGATCGGCAGCTGCCAGCACACGTCGGGCTTGGTCTCGAGCGGGTGCTGCCCGTTCGCCAGCGCGTACGCGTGCAGCGCGCAACCCGTGCCGCCGGCGAACCCGGGCCGGTTCAGGAACACGCACGCGCCGTCGACGACGCGGGTCTTGCGCTCGCCCTCGTCGTCGGTCTCGACGATGCCGCCGCGCAGGCCCTCGTCGCGCAGCTGCCACGTCTCGGGACCCAGCCGGTTGGCGTACCCGCGCACGCGCTTCTCGTCGTCCTCGTCGGAGAAGTGGGCGCCGTGCGTGCAGCAGCCGTCGTCGGGACGGTCGGCGTAGATACCGGGGCAGCCCTGCCCGAAGATGCACGTCCACCGGGACGTCAGCCAGGTGAGGTCGCAGCGCAGCACCTGGCCGTCGTCGGCCGGATCGGTGAATTCCACCCAGGCTCGCGCTCCGTGTGTCCGCAGCTCCACCCCACGAGTATCGTCGTTTTCGTGCGCATGGGTGTGCTCGACGTCGGTTCCAACACCGTCCATCTGCTGTTGGTCGACGCGCACAGGGGTGCGCGTCCGCTGCCGGCGTACAAGCAGAAGACCGACCTGCGGCTGGTCGAACTGCTCGACGACTCCGGGTCCATCGGCAAGGAAGGCGCCAAACAGCTGGTGCAGAGCTGCCGCGAGGCGGTCGAGGCGGCCGAGGACAAGGGCGCCACGTCCATGCTGGCGTTCGCGACGTCGGCGCTGCGCGAGGCCGTCAACGGGACCGCCGTCCTCGACCGCGTGCGCGACGAAGCCGGTGTCGACCTGCAGATCCTGTCCGGCGAGGACGAGGCGCGGCTGACGTTCCTGGCGGTGCGGCGCTGGTACGGCTGGTCGGCGGGGCGGCTGCTGAGCCTCGACATCCGGCGGCGGCTCGCTGGAACTGGCCGCCGGCGGCGACGAGGATCCGACGTCGCCGTGTCGCTGCCGCTGGGCGCCGCCGGCTCACCCGCGACTGGTTCACCGGCGACCCGCCCGACAAGGACGAGGTGCGGGCGCTGCGCGGGCACGTGCGGGCCGAGGTCGCGTCGATCATCGGTGACGTCAACCGGTACGGCGAGCGCGACCGCGCGGTCGCGTCGAGCAAGACGTTCCGGTCGCTGGCCCGGGCCGCCGGCGCCGCGCCGTCCGGCGAGGGCCCGTACGTCCGGCGCACACTCAGCCGCTCTGACGTGCAGGATCTGGCGAAGAAGCTGGCCTCCATGACGGCCGCCGAGCGGGCCAAGCTGCCCGGTGTCTCGTCCGGGCGGGCGGGGCAGCTGCTGGCCGGCGCCATCGTCGCCGACGCCGCGCTCGACCTGTTCGAGATCGACGAGGTCGACGTCTGCCCGTGGGCGTTGCGCGAGGGCGTCATTCTGCGCCGGCTGGACCAGATCGAGGGGGGCACCTTCGGCGAATCGGACGTATCGGGTTAGAGTCGTCTGGCTGTTACCGTCTCGTGATCTTCCGGAGGACCGCCGCTCGTGCCCCACGCTCGCCACAAGCGGCGCCGTCCTGGCCGTCTCAGCCGTCTCGTCCTGCCCGTCGCGGGTGCGGG